>NZ_CBDRBL010000242.1:0-500 GCF_965342175.1 Actinacidiphila sp. bgisy167 | reverse complement strand
CCCTGGACGCTCACAACAGCGCCCGCATAACGCAAAGGGGGCCGTCCGGCCCACCGCCAGACAGCCCCCACACAAGATTTTCAGTGATCTCCTAGCCTTGCGCTTTCACGTAGTGGGGCGTCCGGTGGGATGATCAGAAACGCGAAGAGGCTCCTGACCTGCAACGATGGGACTTGTCTATTTGATCAGAAACTCATGGAGTTCTCGTCCAGGACGTAGCGGACGTGCGGGCCGCCGAAGTAGCCGCGGACGATGTGTGGCTGACGCTGGCGTCTGCGGAAGAAGCGGCGGGTCTCTGCGGCGAGTTCGGTATGGTTTCGGGCTCGGTGCTGCTTGGGCAGGCTGTGTTTGAGGTCGGCGTTGACCAGCTCATCGGGGTTGAGCTCGGGCGAGTACGGGGGCAGGAAGTGCAGCTCGACGTCGTCGGGGTGGGCGGCGAGCCAGTCGCGGACCTTCTTCGAGCGCTGCGCGGAGTGTCCGTCGACCACGAGGTGGACCTT
>NZ_CBDRBL010000241.1:0-532 GCF_965342175.1 Actinacidiphila sp. bgisy167 | reverse complement strand
TGAGGTGGACGGCGACCTGACACAGGCCGATTCCGCCCAGCGCACCGGAGTACTGGCGTGCTGCCCCCACCGCGTCCGTGGAGGACTTCTCATCTCCCGTCTCGTCGACCACCAGCACAGCGCGGTCGTCGGCGAGGCGGCCCACCGTCCAGCGGGCCAGGCGGTCGCGTACGGCGTCGTGATCCCATACCGCGCGGGCCAGGAAGTGCTGGAGGCGGTGCGGGCCTCTGTGGCCGAGCGCCTCGGCCAGTGTCCAGCAGTTCGCCCGCTCCACGCCCATCAGCATCGCCTCGACCACCTCCCCGAAGGTCTGCCGCGTCTCCCGGCGCGGGAAGCAGCCCGCCATCAGGCCCATCACCTCCCCGAAGCCGTCCCGCCACACCTCTTGCGCTACCGTGGCCTCAACGGCCGCCGCGTCTGGATCAGTTGTCACAGACGATCATGATCGCGGCGGCCGTACCTGTTGCCGCAGGGACCCCCACTCCACTGACCAGCAACGACACGCTACAGATCACGAACTACAGCTGCCGTG
>NZ_CBDRBL010000240.1:0-547 GCF_965342175.1 Actinacidiphila sp. bgisy167 | reverse complement strand
TAGCCTCGATCTTGCATGAGGGCCCGTCAGCTTGCTGGCGGGCCCTTTCGGCTCCTTCGGGGGCCGAGATTCCTGCAGGTGGGCAGGCTGGTGGCCCGGCTGTCGCGTCGGGTGGGCGCCGGGTTCCACGGCTCCGGTCGGGGTGGTGCTGCTCGTAGGGACGGGAAGTGGCTGGTCATCCTGGGTTTGGCAGGGCTGCGAGCCTTTGCAGGGCTTGGGTGATCGCGCCTGTCCAGGGCCAGTGGGCCGCGAGGCGGAGGACGCGGCGCCGTCCGGTGGTGACGAGTTGTGCGGCGGCGGAGAACAGTCGCAGCCGCAGGCGGCGGGGTTCCCACCGGCGGACGTCGCCGCTCAGGGCGAGCATCGGCATCCAGGCGAGGAGATCGAGAGCGATCTGGACGATCTCCAGCCAGATCTGGTTCTGTGCGGTGTCGTGGAGGGGCAGGTTGCGCAGGCCGGTGGCCCGTGCGGCGCGGATGCGGTCTTCGGCTCTCGCGCGCTGGCGGTGTCGCAGTTCGAGTGCGGCGATCGGGACGTTCTTGGTGTT
>NZ_CBDRBL010000239.1:0-551 GCF_965342175.1 Actinacidiphila sp. bgisy167 | reverse complement strand
TCCAGGTCGGGTCGGTGGCGGTGGGCGGGGACGCCCCGGTCTCCGTCCAGTCCATGACGACCACCGTCACGGCCGACATCGGCGCGACGTTGCAGCAGATCGCGGAGCTGACGGCGTCGGGCTGCCAGATCGTGCGGGTCGCCTGTCCGTCGCAGGACGATGCGGACGCGTTGGCCACGATCGCGCGGAAGTCGCAGATCCCGGTGATCGCGGACATCCACTTCCAGCCGAAGTACGTGTTCGCGGCGATCGACGCGGGCTGTGCGGCGGTGCGGGTGAACCCGGGCAACATCCGGCAGTTCGACGACAAGGTCAAGGAGATCGCCAAGGCGGCCTCGGACGCGGGGGTGCCGATCCGGATCGGGGTGAACGCGGGGTCGCTGGACAAGCGGCTGCTGGAGAAGTACGGCAAGGCCACGCCCGAGGCGCTGGTGGAGTCGGCGCTGTGGGAGTGCTCGCTGTTCGAGGAGCACGGCTTCCGGGACATCAAGATCTCGGTGAAGCACAACGACCCGGTGGTGATGGTCAATGCGTACCGTCTGCTGGCGGCG
>NZ_CBDRBL010000238.1:0-558 GCF_965342175.1 Actinacidiphila sp. bgisy167 | reverse complement strand
CCGTCGGCCCGCACCACGAGCCCACTGTCCCAACTGGTAGCTTTCACCCGGAGGGTGCCCCTTGCTTCGCGACGTTCTTGATCTAGTCAATCCAGATCATCGCAGGTCGGGGGCACCCCTTCTACTATCAGGGCGTCAGATCAGGGGCCAGCCAGCGTCGTAGCTGAATTCACGAGGTTGACGTACCCGGCAAGCTTGAGCGCACCGCGGATCAGGTCGCGGACGGCGGCGAGGACTGAGGGCGTGTTGTGGGTTCCTGGGACTTGTCCTCGCTGAAGGTTACATCCCGACACCAGTGGACGGTGTTCTCCACCGTCCAGTGCCCGCGAGCCCATGAAGCGATCTCGGCGGCACTCGCCTCCTCGGCGGGCAGGTCGGTGATGGCGTAGACGGTCTCGCTGGACCACTTCTTCGCGCCGTAGAGACGGCGTCTGCGCTGGATGCGCAGGACCTGGGCCGCGTGGGGGAAGAGCAGGCCGTTGACGGTGACGACTTGGACGAGACGCTGTTCGTGGCGGCCGTGGCCGCGGGCGTCGTCGCGGTGGATGACGGGGATCT
>NZ_CBDRBL010000237.1:0-561 GCF_965342175.1 Actinacidiphila sp. bgisy167 | reverse complement strand
CGGCACCGCCGAGGCCACCGTCGCCGAGAACGCCACACTCTGCCCGGCCACCGACGGATCCGGAACACCGGCCACCGTCGTCACCGACGCCGCCCGGCCCACGGCATGGGTGCCGGAGGCCGTGGAGGTGCGGAAGTCGAGGTCGCCGTCATAGGTGGCGGTGACGGTGTAGGGGGCTGTTCGGGCGGTGGTGTAGGTGTGGGTGGTGGTGGCCTGGCCGCCGGTCAGGGGGGCGGTCACCGCCTCGGTGCCGTCGCCGAAGGTGAAGGTGACGGTGCCGGTGGGGGTCCCGGCGCCCGGCGCGGTGGGGGTGACGGTGGCGGTGAGGGTGGTCTGTTCGCCGGCTGTGGAGGGCGCGGGTGAGGAGCTGATCGTGGTGGCGGTGTCGGATCGGGAGACCCGTTGGGTTCCCGTCGCCGTGGACGCGGTGAAGTCGGTGTCGCCGCCGTAGGCGGCGGTGACGGTGTAGGGGGTGCCGGCGCGTGAGGTGTAGGTGTGGGTGGTGGTGGCCTGGCCGCCGGTCAGGGGGGCGGTCACCGCCTCGGTGCCGTCGCCGAAGGT
>NZ_CBDRBL010000236.1:0-568 GCF_965342175.1 Actinacidiphila sp. bgisy167 | reverse complement strand
TGACGGCCCAGCCGGGTTGTCCGCCGCCGGAGGCGTTGCCGGAGCGGGGGACTTCGTCGGTGAAGGTCTCGTTGGGGTACTCGGCGAGCGGTCCGTGGGCCAGGCGCTGCTGGTCGCGGAGTTTGACCCGGCACAGGTTGAGGACGGCGTGCTGCATGGCGACCTGGACGCGTTGGCCGCGTCCGGTGTGGGTGCGCTGGTAGAGGGCGGCCAGGATGCCGGCGACGGCGTGGATCCCGGTGCCGGAGTCGCCGATCTGCGCGCCGGTGGCCAGCGGGGGGCCGCCCTCGAAGCCGGTGGTGGCCATCGAGCCGCCCATCGCCTGGGCGACGACCTCGTAGGCCTTGAAGCCGGTGTAGGGGCCGTCCCCGAAGCCCTTGATCGACGCGTACACGATCCGTGGGTTGATCTCCTGGATGCGTTCCCAGGTGAACCCCATCCGGTCCACCGCGCCCGGCCCGAAGTTCTCCACCATCACATCGCTGCGCGCGATGAGTTCGGTGAGGATCTCCCGGCCGCGCGGGGTCTTGGTGTTCAAGGTGATGCTCCGCTTGTTGCCGTTGAGCAT
>NZ_CBDRBL010000235.1:0-587 GCF_965342175.1 Actinacidiphila sp. bgisy167 | reverse complement strand
GCACCTGGCTCACAACGAGTGGGACCCGGTCAAGGGCCGGGCCGTGCCGAAGGTGCTGTTCACCTTCGGCCGGGAGGACGAGTTGGACCGCGACGCGATCCGGCGCCTGGTCGCGTCCTTGTCGCGCCTGCTGGAGCCCGGCGAGGCCCTGGCCATGAACCCCGTGCCGGGGCTGGAGTTCACCGGCTCGGTCCCCTTCGGCGGCGCCTACGTCCTGGACCACCTGTGGCACCGACTGAAGATCGACCAGATCGTGTCCGGCGTCGGGCAGCCCAAGCGGGGCCGGCCCCGGGAGATGTCCGTGACCGAGCGGGTGCTGTTCGCGCTGGTCGCCAACCGCGCACTGGCCCCCTCCTCGAAGCTCGCAGCTGCCGAATGGATCACTCACGACGTGCACATCGACTCGTTGCCCAAGGTCGGCGAGCAGTCCTGCTACCGGGCGATGGACTGGCTCCACGAGGTGCAGGACGACCTGGAGAAGCAGGTCTTCGACGAGGTCGCGCACCTGCTGAACCTGGAGGTGGACCTGCTGTTCTTCGACACCACCAGCACCTACTTCGAGTTGGAGGAGCCGGACGAGCCCATCG
>NZ_CBDRBL010000234.1:0-594 GCF_965342175.1 Actinacidiphila sp. bgisy167 | reverse complement strand
GTGGAGGCGGGGAGGGTGGGGCGGGTGGTGTCGACGTCGAGGTCGGTGAAGTAGGAGCCGGAGGTGCCGGTGACGGTCCGCTTGCCGTCCTTGTGGGTCATGCGGACGACGTACTGGGCGCCCATGACGGGGATGCCGCGGTACTGCTGGCCGAGGCGGACAGTCTCGGTGCCGTCGGCGTCGGTGGCGACGTCGACGGTGGCCAGGTCGCGGTCGGGGGCGGGGATGCGGTAGCGGTCCTTGTGCCCGGCCAGGTGGCCGCGGGCGGCGGTGGCGGCGGGCACCGAGGCGTCGGCGGGGTCGGCGAGGCCGTCGACGAGGGCGGGGGTGTTGGTGGACGGCTGCGGCGCGGGGGCCGTGCCGGTCTCGAGGGCGGGGTCGGCGGCCTGGGCGGGAGCGCTCAGGCCGGTGACGCCCAGGGCGACGGCGGCGAGCAGGACGGACAGACCGGTCCGGCCGGATCGGCGAACCGGTCTGCGCCGTATGCGTGTGGACATGGACGAATGCCTCCGGCAGCCCGGCGTGGCCCGGGCTCGGTAGTGGGACATCGGATGGACGGCGCACCATTGCGCCCGCGGCTCGTCCTGCACCCTG
>NZ_CBDRBL010000233.1:0-603 GCF_965342175.1 Actinacidiphila sp. bgisy167 | reverse complement strand
TTTCAACTGGGTGTCAGTGGGCTTGTGTATTTTTTCCCAGCGCATGCCCATTCTGTCGAGTTCGGCCCGCGTGGCGTCGTCAACCTTCGTGTGCTCGCTGCGTACATCCTTAAGCCAGATTCCGAGAGGTACAGGCTCGCCGTCGACCGGCTCCCTATGCTTTTGCGGTACCTTGAGGTTGCCTTCTCTTTCGTAGAACTGCTTGGCGGCTTTCAGCTTCAACTGGGTGTCAGTGTTGCGGTGTATTTGCTCCCAGCGCATGTCCATTCTGTCGAGTTCGGCCCGCGTGGCGTCGTCAACCTCCGTGTGCTCGCGGCGTATATTCGCGATCCAGTATCCGAGATTTACATCCTCGTCGTCGACCGGCTCCTTCCAGTCGGACGGGACCTCGAGGTTGCGTTCTCTCTCGTAGAACTGTTTGGCGGCTTTCAGCTTCAACTGGGTGTCAGTGTCGCGTATTTTATCCCAGCGCATGCCCATTCTGTCGAGTTCGGCCCGCGTGGCGTCGCCAACCGGCCTGTGGCCGCTGCGTACCTGCGCGAGCCAGCTTCCGAGATTTACATCCTCGTCGTCGACCGGCTCCTTCCAGTCGGACGGGACGTT
>NZ_CBDRBL010000232.1:0-612 GCF_965342175.1 Actinacidiphila sp. bgisy167 | reverse complement strand
GAGGTTGCCGTGTTTCTCGTACCACTGCTTGGCGGCTTGCAAGTAAGGTATGCCAGTGGCGCTGACTTCTTGGCTGACATCTTGGCTGACCTCTTGGGTGTCGTGGGCGCGGAGTGCGTATTGGTGGTGGAGGCGGTTGATTTCTTCTGGTGGGAGTTGGATGTGGTAGGTGGCGTCGATGTGGTCCCAGATGCCGCCGAAGGTGGCGTGGGGATTGGTTTCGGCGAGGGTGATGATGTCGTCGATCTGCTGGTTTGTGAGGGTGGGGAGTTCGTCGCCGCGTGCCCATGCGGGTGGGTTGTGGGTTGGTGTGCTCCAGAGCATGTATGCGGCGGCCCCGAGGGCCCGTTCGGCTGCGGGGCTGGAGTGCGTGGGGATCTGGGAGTCGACGTCGATGGGGGTGGGTCGGGTGGTGGTGACGGGGGGCTGATCGTTCGTGGCGCCGGTGAGCCGCTGCCGCGGGGGTTGAGCCTGGTGTTCGGGTTGGATGTGGCCGGTTCTGCCGGGGAGGGCGAGGCCGGGGGTGCTCTCGCGGCTGGATGTGGAGGCGTCGCCGAACAGGCTGTCTTCCACGCTGTGGTGGCGGGTTCCGCCGGGGACGGCGACAGGTTG
>NZ_CBDRBL010000231.1:0-623 GCF_965342175.1 Actinacidiphila sp. bgisy167 | reverse complement strand
ACCTCATGAATTCAGCTGTGACGGTCACCTGACGCACCAACAGGAGAAGGGTGCCTCCCACCTGCAATGATCTGATTGCTGAGATCAAAACCGTCGCAGAGAAGAGGCACCCAACGGGTGAAGGGTACCGGCTGGGATCACCGGCTTGCCGTGCGGGCCGACGGCAAGAACCTGATCGGCCATGCGGGTGTGGTGCTGCTGCGGAAGGTCGCCGACCGGTTCGGTCTGGCCGCCGCGTTGAGTGCGGCGTTGCCGAAGGGCGCCGGGCCGGGCTGGCGGGATCGGGGCATGGCGCTGGTTCAGCTGGCCTGTGCGATCGTGCTCGGCGCGACGAACGTCCTGGAGGCCGAGCAGCTCCAGTACCACTGGCGTGCGGTGTTCGGTCGGCCGGTCTCGGACAGCACCCTGCGCCGCGCGCTGGAGACGATCGACGGCCCGGTCGCGGCCCGGGTGGAGCGCGTCCGCGCCGCTGTACGTCGCGTGGTGTGGACGCTGCTCGCCCTGCGTCCCGGCGGCTTCCCCTGGATATCGGTGTGCGGCAGGGCCCTGACCGGCTGGTACGTCCTGGACCTGGACGCGACCATCGTGACCTGCACCAGCGCCAAGGAGGGGGCGGCGGGCAC
>NZ_CBDRBL010000230.1:0-629 GCF_965342175.1 Actinacidiphila sp. bgisy167 | reverse complement strand
CCGGACGGCGGCGATCAGGGAGGCGTCCGCCACGACCCAGGCGATTCCTCGTTCGCACTCCCCGTTGTGTACACATGAGGCACTCGGTACTCTTGGGCGCATGACACAGTCGATGCCGATAGAGTCCATCCGCGATGTCCGGGCACACCTGGCCGAGGTCGTGGAGCGGGCCGACCGGGACGACGTTCCTACCGTCATCACCCGGCGCGGCAAGCAGGTCGCCGCCGTGGTGTCCATCGAGGTGCTGCGCAAGTACCAGGAGTGGGAAGAGCGCGAGATCAACCGGATCATCGACGAGCGCATGGCCAACCCGGCACCCGGTATCCCGATCGAGGACATCATGAGGGAGACGCTGGCGCGCAGTGAGTAGGTACCGCACCGTCTTCCGAGCCGAGGCTCAGGCCGAACTCCGCAAGATCCCGCGAGACATGGCCCTCCGCATCGTGGCCAAGCTGACGGAGCTGGAGAACGACCCGACGGGGGTCAACACCACTGCCCTCGTCTCCCAGCCCGACCGCCGCCGCCTCCGGGTGGGCGACTACCGCGTGATCTACACAATCGACGACGGCGAACTGGTGGTGTGGGTCGTACACGTCGGGCATCGCTCCACCGTCTATGACACCTGAGGG
>NZ_CBDRBL010000229.1:0-642 GCF_965342175.1 Actinacidiphila sp. bgisy167 | reverse complement strand
GTGCGTTGTGGCAAACCGGATCTTGTTCGAGCGGCAGCAGGTGATCGTCTGGACTGAGGTTCGGGTGCGGCCGTGGGCATGAGAGAACGGGCCCCTTGGTAGTGACGCGGTTACGACACCAGCACGACCAAGGAAGCCCGTTGTCTGATCAGTTGGGCAGTACCACTGTGGCTGCGTCCACTGCGGTCACCCCTGACCATCCCCTCGTAGCGTGAAGCCCGTGATTGCAGGGGAAGTTGGGATTCATGGGGTCCAAGAAGAATCCGCCGTACGACGCCGAGTTCCGCGCGGTGCGCATCGTGGTCGAGACCGGGAGGTCGGCCGGGGAGGTCGCCGAGGAGCTCGGCATCAATCCGGGCACGCTGCACAGCTGGGTGTCGCGGTGGCGGCGCAACGGGACGACGTCCTCGGACCGGCCCGTGCAACCGACAGCCGCCAGTGGCGGTGGCGATGGCGGTCGGCTGCGGGAGGCCGAGCGGGCGGAGCTGGAGCGGCTGCGCCGGGAGATCGGGGAGAAGAACAAGCGGATCCGTGAGCTGGAGATGGAGCGTGATGTCTTCAAGCGATGCATGGGCCTCTGGGTGAAGTGACCGAGAACCCCGACTTCATCAGTAGGCGGGCACACGGGGTCGGCGGATTCTC
>NZ_CBDRBL010000228.1:0-651 GCF_965342175.1 Actinacidiphila sp. bgisy167 | reverse complement strand
AGGAACCGGTCACCGGTGACGAGCAGGACAGACTGGCCACCGAGGCCTCGCACCTGTCGCCCCAGGACCGGGCCGGCCTGGTCACGGCATGGCGGCAGACCGGCACACACACCACCCAGTGGCCCGACAACCCCGCACCATGGCAGCCGGACACGGCCATGGACGGGGGACCCTCTCCCGCCGTCATGTATCCGCAACGTCACGACCGGCCGATATACCCGAGGGTCGACCCCCGGGCCTGGCTCGCCAGAGCGCAGGACTTCACAAACGCGCACGCGGCCCTGCACAGCCTGGCCCCCGAGGACCGCGACATACTCCTGGTTCAGGCCTTGGTGATCATGCAGGGCCGGCACCAGGCCCCACCGGCCACCCCCGCCGAGCTCCGCACCGCCGAGGGCGACTACCAGTCCCTCCACTCGGACATGACCGCACTGATCGCCGCACACCTCCTCGCCCAACCCGCCCACGGGCTGGACATCACCGACCCGCTCCACCCCGCATGGCAGCTGTCCGAACAACTCCGCGAGGAATTCGCCACCCACGCCCCCCACCACGAAACGGCCACACCGCACACCACCGGCCCCTTCATCGGGATGGCCCTCACCCAGAACGACACCACCGACGCCCTCCAGCAGAAAATCCTCCAGGACC
>NZ_CBDRBL010000227.1:0-704 GCF_965342175.1 Actinacidiphila sp. bgisy167 | reverse complement strand
TGACGTTTTCTCAGCGGTGATCATTTCCAGGTTCCGTTGAGGACGAGGGCGGCGCGGGCGATGTCGCCGATCCGGCTCGGGCTGAGGGTGACGTGCTGCAGGGTGCGCCAGCGCTGTTTGAGCTCGGCGGCAGCGCGTTCGCCGAGTGCACGGATGCCTCTGATCAGGCTGTTCGTGGTGCGGGTGTCCGCGTGCAGGGCCTGTTCGGAGCGGCCCTTCGGGCGGCGGACGGGGACGTGGATGCCGATGCCGGCTCCGATGTAGCCCTTGTCGGCCAGGGTGGGCAGGCCGTCGGCCGCGGCCTTGTAGGGAGCGGGGAGGGCGTGGATGCGGGCTGCGGTGATGTCCGGGGTGGATCCGGGCTCGACGTCGGAGACCCATAGTGGGGTGCCGTCCGGGGCGGACAGGAATTGCACGTTCCCGCCGAACGCCTTGTGTTTCTGGCTGAACCACAGGTCGTTGCCGTTCTCGCGGACTCCGGCGACGCGGTCGGACTCGATCAGCGTGCCGTCCAGGACCACGTGGGTCATGCCCTCGCGCCGGCAGCGCTCCAGGACCTCGTGCAGGTCCGGGGCCTGGTCGGCGAGGACGTCGATGCCTTCGTGGAGGTAGCGGTAGCCGGTGGCCTGGGAGATGCCGGCGTCGCGGGCCAGGCAGTGCACGCAGCCGCGTTCGCGGAACCAGCGCAGGACCAGCACGGCCTG
>NZ_CBDRBL010000226.1:0-716 GCF_965342175.1 Actinacidiphila sp. bgisy167 | reverse complement strand
TCACCAGCACCGACCCGATCACCGACGGCGACGCCACCTGGCGCCGTATGACCAACGGCCCCCAGGCCGGTTACCAGGGCCGGACCTGGACCGCCCCCAAGCCGACGCAGCAGGTCACGGTCTTCTTCGAATCCGCCACCGCCGGCGGCGACATGGGCGGCGACCTCAACCGCGACGGTGACACCACCGACTTCTGGGGCGTCCTGTACGACCCGGCGAAGGGCACCGTCCGCGTCGACCTGAACGACAACGGGGACTTCACCGACGACGTCGAGATGAAGCCGTACAAGGACGGCTTCCAGGTCGGCTACTTCGGCACCGACAACCCCGCCACCCCCGTCTCCGAGCGGATCCCCTTCGTGGTGCAGATCCGCAAGGACGTCCCCACGGACCCGTACGGCGGCACCTGGGTCGGCAAGAAGGCCGACTTCGTCAACATCGGTGTGGTGGCCTCCGAGCACGGTACCCACGTCGCGGGCATCACCGCCGCCAACGGCCTGTTCGGCGGCAAGATGAACGGCGCGGCCCCGGGAGCGAAGATCGTCTCGTCGCGCGCCTGCGTGTTCGGGCCGGGCTGCACCAACGTGGCACTGACCGAGGGCATGATCGACCTGGTGGTCAACCACGGTGTGGACATCGTCAACATGTCCATCGGCGGCCTCCCCGCGCAGAACGACGGCAACAACGCCCGTGCGCGGATGTACACGCGTCTCATC
>NZ_CBDRBL010000225.1:0-717 GCF_965342175.1 Actinacidiphila sp. bgisy167 | reverse complement strand
GCCGTCCTCCATCGTCTGCGCATGCGTGGCCGTTTCGGGAGCGAGCGCTCTCGACGAGATCGCTGAACGGGCCGCGGGCCTCGGACGCCATGCTGACGGCCGTCGGAATCCGGCGGCATCCGCTGAGATGGCGCCGTTCTCCGTCGAGGACCACGATCGGCCGTGTGCTCGCAGCCGTCGACGGTGATGCTCCGGACCGGGCCATCGGTGACCACCTCGCCGCCCGGAAGGCCGCGGGGACCTCCTTGGGGCAACGGATAGTGATCGCCGTCGACGGCAAGGCACTCCAGGGCTCCGCCCGTCTCAGGGCCGCCCGCAGGCACCTGCTCTGCGCGGTCACCCACCACCGGGCCGTGGCACTCGCCCAAGCGGAGGTCGGCGCGAAGACGAACGAGGCTGCGCACTTCCGGGGCCCTGCTGGAGCTACTGGACCTGGTCGGAGCCCTTGTCACCTTCGACGCGCTGCACTCGGTCCAGGCGAACGTCACTTGGCTGGTCGCGACCAAAAGGCCCACTGTCAACGCGGTGATCAAGACCTCAGCCGACCGCATACCGGCAGCTCGCCGCCCTGCCCTGGCGGGACATCTCCGTCCAGCACACCACCTCAACCGGCCACGTCCGGTGGAGGCCGTCCCTCGGACTCTTCCATCTAGGAGCGTGTCTCGGTAACGGGCAAGCAGGGTGGTGCCGTCATGGATGGGATCGGTCGTGGCCGCG
>NZ_CBDRBL010000224.1:0-729 GCF_965342175.1 Actinacidiphila sp. bgisy167 | reverse complement strand
CCACATCCTCACGGTCCCGCCCCGCCACCAACGCGGCCACCGCCCGCAACCTCAGGGCCTCCTGCGCCGACGGCGACAGATGCCGCGCGTCCCCCACCAGATCACTCACACACCATCAACGACCCAGAACCCAAACCGTTTCGGATCAAATAGTGCGGGCAAGTTCAATGAGCTGCTTTTCGTCCACGATGCCCCCAGAATCCAAAATCTACACATTCGGCGCCTTCCCCCATTGGGCCTTGCATTCAGGAATAGACTCACCGCCTCGCCCCGTCCAAGCATCATAAACCCGATCATTGTAAACGACGACGACGTGGTTATACCACCCGGTATCCTGCTCTCGATACCTGCCGAGCATTGGCACGCCCTTTGGGCGAAGGATGCGGATGGCATCGGGGCCGGCCCCCAACTCCGGCGAATATCTTCAGCGCATATCTCGCAGCCACTGAGGTTTTCTCAGCGAAATGATCTAAACGCGAAACGCCCTCAGCCGCCGTATGTGTGAGCAGGTCGGACAGACTGGGCCCGGCTGCGGACAGACGTAAAGCCCCTGGTAGGACAGGTCTCACCACAAGATCATGTCCACAACCACCAGAGGCTTCACGTTGGTCACCTATGTTGCCACGCTCGACGTCCCGCGCCACGTCGTGGAGCCTGTCCCGCCTGCTGGCCGCCCACCGACGGCGTATCGGCACTCCGCGCGGCAGCCGAGCACTTGGTTCGTTCCGG
>NZ_CBDRBL010000223.1:0-730 GCF_965342175.1 Actinacidiphila sp. bgisy167 | reverse complement strand
CTCCACCGTGCTGGACGACGCGGTCGCCACCCAGGACACCGTCACCCAGCTGGTCGCCGCGATTCGGCGGGTCATCCGTGAGGTCCCCGGCGCCGAGCAGACCGCCGCCACCTGGTGCACCGCCCACGACTACACCGATCCCGGCAAACCGAAGATCGCGTGGAACGACGAGCGGGCACGCGCTGACCTGGTCGACGCCCTGGTCACCGACGCACTCAACCTGCTGGGCCGCCTGCCCGAGCAGCAACTGGGCGAGGCCGCGGCGAACGCCGTCGGGCTGCTGGCCCTGGTCGCGGGCCAGGACGTGGAGCCGGCCGAGGACTCCGACGGTCACGACGGGCGCTGGCGCATCGCCCGCGGGACCGTCCCCGACCGCACCGTGTCCACGGTCGACCCTGAAGCCCGGCACATCCATAAGAACCGGACCCGCCACCAGGAGGGTTTCCGCGCCCACGTGGCCTTCGAGCCCGAAGCGGGAGTGTTCACCGACGTCGCCCTGACCGCAGGCAGCGGCGCCGAGAACCACGAGGCCGCGGTCGCCAAAGACCTTCTCGCCGAGGAGGAGGAACCGGTCATCGTCCTGGGCGATGCCGCCTACGGCACCGGCGACCTACGCGAACACCTCCAGGCCCAGGGCCACGACCTGCGACTCAAGCCGCCACCACTCAAACCGGCCGTCCCCGGCGGGTTCACCGCCGACGAGTTCACCGTCGACACCAACAAAGGCGAG
>NZ_CBDRBL010000222.1:0-803 GCF_965342175.1 Actinacidiphila sp. bgisy167 | reverse complement strand
GTCGGCGCGGTGTAGATCGGCTTGAGCGCGCGGGAGATCTTGTCCCAGTCCTGGCGGCCCGCGTAGCGGAACGACGCCCGGATCAAATGGACCACACAGGTCTGCGTGACCGCCTGCGGCCAGACCGTGCCGATCGCGTCGGGCAGGCCCTTCAGCCCGTCGCAGACGACCATGCACACGTCCTCGACGCCACGGTTCTTGATCTCGGTGAGGACCTGGAGCCAGTACTTGGCGCCCTCACCGCCGTCGCCGGCCCACAGGCCAAGGATGTCGCGGGTGCCGTCCACGGTCACCGCCAATGCGACGTAGATCGGGCGGTTGGCGACCTGCCCGTCGCGGACCTTCACGTGCACGCAGTCGATGAAGATCACCGGATAGACCGGGTCCAGCGGCCGGTTCTGCCACTCGGCCATCCCGTCCATAACCTTGTCGGTGATGGTCGAGATGGTCTGCTTGGACACGCTCGCACCGTAGACCTCGGCCAGGTGCGCGGAGATGTCGCCATGCGTCAGTCCCCGCGCGGACAGGGACAGAACCATCTCGTCCACGCCGGTCAGCCGCCGCTGGCGTTTCTTGACGATCTGCGGCTCGAAGCTGCCGTCGCGGTCCCGCGGCACCGCGATCTCAACTGGGCCGACGTCGGTCAGCACCGTCTTGGACCGCACCCCGTTACGGGAGTTCCCACTGCCGGCGCCGACCGGGTCGTGCTTGTCGTATCCGAGATGGTCGGTGATCTCGCCTTCCAGAGCCGACTCCAGCACGCGCTTGGTCAGCTGCTGCAGCAGCCCGCCCTCACCGGTCAA
>NZ_CBDRBL010000221.1:0-813 GCF_965342175.1 Actinacidiphila sp. bgisy167 | reverse complement strand
CCGTGTCGTTCCAGGTCAAGTTGACCCTTGAGGGTCTGGTTGATCGACTCGATGACTTGCCGAAGTGGCTTGAACAGGTGTGCGCCAGCCCGCTCGGGCTCGCCTTTGCGGGCCGGACGCAGCAGCTTCAGGTCACGTTCGGTGAGGTCGTTCTCGAACTCCCGGCCGTAGTAGTTCTTGTCGCCGATGATCGTCTGCTGTGGATGGGTGGCCTGGACATCGGGCGCGGTGTCGAGCATGTCGCGCAGGGTCTCGCGTTCGTCGGCCTTGGCGCCGGTGAGTGCGAACAGGATCGGCAGGCCGCCGAGGGTGCAGACCAGGTGCAGGCGCAGGCCCCAGAAGTACCGGGAGTGGGACGCGCAGTAGCCGTACTCGGCCCAGCCGGCCAGGTCCGAGCGCTTGGCCGTTTCCCGGGAGCAGCCGCAGCCGACCGGGGTGGAGTCGACCAGCCAGACATCGTCGGTCCACAGTGAGGTGTCCTGGGCCAGTATCCGGATCATGCTGGTGAGCAGGGGTGATGCGGCGCGCAGTCGTTTGCCGTAGCCGGACTGCTGGGGCACGTAGGGGAACAGGCCGCGGAAGTCGCGGTCGACGCGGCGAAGCCAGCGCCGCTCGGAGGTGTAGCCGAGCAACGCTGACATGACCGCGAGCGTGAGCAACTCCGCGTCACTGAGCCTGGGCGTGATCCCGACTTTCGGACGCCACGGGGCCAACCAGGGAGAAGCCTTCAACTCATCGTCGATCCGGGCGTAGAGTGCCGTTGCGAGGGTGTCCAGGTCTGTCTTCACACACTGACATTGGACGCCCTCGTGC
>NZ_CBDRBL010000220.1:0-816 GCF_965342175.1 Actinacidiphila sp. bgisy167 | reverse complement strand
CGATGTGGCGCTGGCGGTCGCGCTGGGTGGAGACTGCCTGGCCGATGTGGGGATGTTGCGGGCCGAGCCCGCGGTGTTCGGGCCGGTGGCCTCCGATCCGACGGTGTCCCGGCTGATCGACACCCTGGCTGCCGGCGGCAACCGCGCGCTGGCCGCGATCCGTGCGGCCCGCGCGGCCGTGCGGGAGCACGTCTGGCAGGTGGCCGGTGACGCGGCGCCGGACGCGGCCGGGCAGGTGGTCGTGGACCTGGACGGGGTGCTGGTGATCGCGCATTCCGAGAAGCAGGACGCGAGGCCGACCTGGAAGAAGACTTACGGGCACCACCCGTTGATGGGGTTCGTCGACCACGGCCGGGACGGGTCCGGTGAGCCGGTGGCCGGGCTGCTGCGGCCGGGGAACGCGGGCTCCAACACCGCCGCCGACCACATCACCGCTACCAAACTGGCCCTGGCCCAGCTACCGAAGACCTATCGGCGCGGACGGCAGACGCTGATCCGCACCGACTCCGGCGGGGGCACCCACGAGTTCCTCGACTGGCTGTCCGCCCGCGGCCGGTGGCTGTCCTACTCGGTCGGCATGACCATCACCGAGCAGATTCACCAGGCCGTCTTGAAGGCCCCGGCATCGGCCTGGACGCCGGCCGTCGAACCCGCCGGCGAGATCCGCGACGGCGCCTGGATCGCCGAACTCGACGGCGACTGCCTCAAGGGCTGGCCGACAGGGATACGACTGATCGTCCGCAAGGAACGGCCACACCCCGGAGCCCAGTTGCGAATCACCGACGCCGACGGCATGCGCCTGACGGCCTTCGCCAC
>NZ_CBDRBL010000219.1:0-831 GCF_965342175.1 Actinacidiphila sp. bgisy167 | reverse complement strand
AGGAACCGGTCACCGGTGACGAGCAGGACAGACTGGCCACCGAGGCCTCGCACCTGTCGCCCCGTGACCGGGCCGGCCTGGTCACGGCATGGCGGCAGACCGGCACACACACCACCCAGTGGCCCGACAACCTCATGGCCTGGCAACAGGACCCGCAACCCACACCATGGCAGGCGAACCCGCAACCCACACCATGGCAGGCGGACCCTGACACCCAGATGAAGCTGCAAGCCGCCGAGCAGTTTCACAAAAGAGAAGGCCACCTCGACGTACCGTCCCACTGGAAGGAGCTGGTCGACGGCGAGTATATATCTCTCGGAGACTGGATCTCGAATATACGCAGAAAGCACACGGAGGTTAACGGCGACACGCGGGAAAAACTCGACAAATTGAGAATGCGCTGGGGAAATATACGCAACACTGACACCCAGATGAAGCTGCAAGCCGCCGAGCAGTTTCGCAAAAGAGAAGGCCACCTCGAGGTACCGTTCAGGCATAGGGAGCCAGTCGGCGGCAAGAAAATAAATCTCGGACACTGGATCTCGAATGTACGCACCGGCAACACGGTTGACGACGACACGCGGGCCGTACTCGACAGATTGGGAATGCGGTGGGACAAAATATGCAAGCCCATTGACATTCAGTTGAGGCTGCAAGCCGCCGAGCAGTTTTACAAAAGAGAAGGCGACCTCAAGGTACCGTCCGGCTGGAAGGAGCCGGTCGGCGGCGAGAATGTACCTCTCGCAAACTGGTTTGCTGATCTACGCAGCGGCCGCGCGAAAGTCGACGACAACACTCGGGCCGTACTCGACGGAATGGGTATGCAGTGGG
>NZ_CBDRBL010000218.1:0-898 GCF_965342175.1 Actinacidiphila sp. bgisy167 | reverse complement strand
GGCCCCGTCGGCTTCCCCGGCGGAACCCGCCACCACAGCGTGGAAGACAGCCCTCTTACTCCGTTGAGGCTGCAAGCCGCCGAGCAGTTTCGCAAA
This sequence comes from Actinacidiphila sp. bgisy167, assembly GCF_965342175.1. Lineage (GTDB taxonomy): Bacteria > Actinomycetota > Actinomycetes > Streptomycetales > Streptomycetaceae > Actinacidiphila. The sequence goes on along the minus strand of NZ_CBDRBL010000218.1, from coordinate 802 downwards.
AGAGAAGGAAACCTCGAGGTACCGTCCGACTGGAATGAGCCGGTCGGCGGCGAGTATATATCTCTGGGAAGCTGGATCAAGGATGTACGCCGCGGCCGCGCGGAGGTTAGCGATGACACGCGGGAAAAACTCGACAAATTGGGAATGCGCTGGGGAAATATACGCAACACTGACACCCAGATGAAGCTGCAAGCCGCCGAGCAGTTCCACAAAAGAGAAGGCAACCTCGAGGTACCGTCCCACTGGAAGGAGCTGGTCGACGGCGAGTATATATCTCTCGGAGACTGGATTGCGGATGTGCGCAAAGAACACACGGGGGTTGACGCCGACACGCGGGAAAAACTCGACAAATTGGGAATGCGCTGGGAGCCAGTAGAAGGCAACCCTGCCACCACCCGGTTGAGACTGAAAGCCGCCGAGCAGTTTCGCAAAAGAGAAGGCCACCTCAACGTACCGTCCGACTGGAAGGAACCGGTCGACGGCGAGTATGTATCTCTCGGAAGTTGGCTCAAGCATGTACGCGGCAGCGAAACGAAGGTTGACGACGAAACGCGGGAAAAACTCGACAAATTGGGAATGCGCTGGGACAAAATACGCAAGCGCATTGACATCCAGTTGAGGCTGCAAGCCGCCGAGCAGTTTTACAAAAGAGAAGGCGACCTCAAGGTACCGTCCGACTGGAAGGAGCCGGTCGACGGCGAGTATATATCTCTGGGAAGCTGGATCAAGGATGTACGCCGCGGCCGCATAGAGCTTGACGACGCCAAGCGGGCCATACTCGACGGAATGAGTATGCGCTGGA
>NZ_CBDRBL010000217.1:0-919 GCF_965342175.1 Actinacidiphila sp. bgisy167 | reverse complement strand
CGCACCCCAACCGGTCATCTCCCGGCCCAGCCACACGAATCCGGAACTTGATCAAGCCCTGAGCAACATCCGCGCCCTGGGACTCGGATACACCGTCGGTGTCGCTGCCACACACCAGGTCACGGACGGGACCGCGCGCAAGCGGGAAGCACGCAAGATGATCAACAAGGTGCGGCCGGAGCAGTGGACGCGGCGGGCGACCAGCCACGGCACCAAGGGCACCCGCGAGTACGTCTGGGCCTGGCTCGACATCCGCCCCGACGACACTCCCGACAGGCACGAGGACGACACCAGCGTGCTGGTGGCCCGCCGCCACCGCTACACCGGCGAGGTCTCCTACTTCCGCTGCTGGACCCCTGGGGACATCGCCCTCGGCACGCTCGTGGAGGTGATCTGTCGCCGTTGGAAGATCGAGGAGACCTTCCAACTCGCCAAGGGCTTCACCAGCCTCGACCAGGGCCAGGTGACCTGCTGGAACTCCTGGATGCGCTGGTCGCTGTTCTCCCTGATCGCCGCCGCCGTGCTCGCCCTGGCCCTCGACGCCACCGCACGCGCAGTCTCCGCCGGAACCGCCCGCCTCGTCCCGCTGACCTGCCCGGAACTCGTACGCCTCGTGCGCGCACTCGTCCTGCCGCCACCGGTCCGCGACCGTGACCACGTCCTGCACTGGACCGCCTGGCGGCGCCACCATCAACCTCATGAATTCAGCTGTGACGGTCACCTGACGCACCAACAGGAGAAGGGTGCCTCCCACCTGCAATGATCTGATTGCTGAGATCAAAACCGTCGCAGAGAAGAGGCACCCAACGGGTGAAGAGTACCGGCTGGGATCACCGGCTTGCCGTGATCGCCGCCGACCTCGACGCATGGACCCGGGTCCTCCTCCTGCACGAGGAACCCGAACTCGCCGCCGCAGAGT
>NZ_CBDRBL010000216.1:0-937 GCF_965342175.1 Actinacidiphila sp. bgisy167 | reverse complement strand
TGTGTTTGCTGCGTACATTCTTTATCCAGTTTCCGAGATTTACATCCTCGCGGCCGACCGGCTCCTTATGATCCCGCGGTACCTCGAGGTCGCCATGCGCCTCGTACCACTGCTTGGCGGCTTTCAGCTTCAACTGGGTGTCAGTGTCGCGTATTTTTTCCCAGCGCATGCCCATTCTGTCGAGTTCGGCCCGCGTGGCGTCGTCAACCTCCGCGTGTTTGAGGCGTACATTCGAGATCCAGTGTCCGAGATTTACATCCTCGTCGTCGACTTTCTCCTTCCAGTCGTACCGGACCTCGAGGTGGCCTTCTCTCTCGTAGAACTGCTTGGCGGCTTTCAGCTTCAATCGGGCGTCAATGTCGCGTATTTTTTCCCAGCGCATGCCCATTCTGTCGAGTTCGGCCCGCGTGGCGTCGTCAACCTTCGTGTGTTTGCTGCGTACATTCAAGATCCAGCTTCCGAGGAATACATTCTCGCCGTCGACTGGCTCCTTATGATCCTGCGGTACCTCGAGGTTGCGTTCTCTCTCGTAGAACTGCTTGGCGGCTTTCAGCTTCAACTGGGTGTCAGTGTCGCGTATTTTTTCCCAGCGCATGCCCATTCTGTCGAGTTCGGCCCGCGTGGCGTCGTCAACCTTCGTGTGCTCGCTGCGTACACTCGTGATCCAGTATCCGAGATTTACATCCTCGTCGTCGACTTTCTCCTTCCAGTCGGACCGGACCTCGAGGTGGCCTTCTCTCTCGTAGAACTGCTTGGCGGCTTTCAGCTTCAACTGGGTGTCAGTGTTGAGTATTTTTTCCCAGCGCATGCCCATTCTGTCGAGTTCGGCCCGCGTGGCGTCGCCAACCGGCCTGTGGCCGCTGCGTACCTGCGCGAGCCAGCTTCCGAGATTTACATCCTCGTCGTCGACTTTCTCCTTTTTTTTCTCCGGTACCTC
>NZ_CBDRBL010000215.1:0-942 GCF_965342175.1 Actinacidiphila sp. bgisy167 | reverse complement strand
AGCAGTTCGGGGCACGCCCTGATCGACCGCGCCTTGTACCTGCCCAAGGACTGGGCCGCCGACGATGAGCGCCGCGAGCTGACCGGCGTGCCCGACGAGCTGGTTTTCGCCACCAAGCCCGAGCTGGCCGCGGGCATGCTCGCCCGGGCCCGCGCCGCGGGACTGCCCGCCCGCTGGGTGGCCGCCGACGAAGTCTACGGCGGACGCGAACTGCGATACCGAATGCGCGAACTGGGCTACGACTACGCGATCGCCGTTCCTGCGGGCCACCACGTGACCACCCCAGCCGGGCGTTTCAGCGTCACCGCCCTGCTGGCCAGGCTGCCCCGCCGGGCCTGGCAGCGGCTGCGGACCGGACACGGCACCAAGGGCGATCGCCACTACGACTGGGCGATGATCGACATCACCGGCGACGACACCCCGACCGGACAGGCGCCGGGCCACAGCGTCCTGCTCGTCCGCCGCCACCGCTACACCCGCGAGGTGTCCTTCTACCGCTGCCACTCCACCACGCCGGCCGCTCTGCACGACCTTGTGGCGGTGGTCTGCACGAGGTGGCGGATCGAGGAGGACTTCCGCGCCGCGAAGTCCCTGACCGGACTCGACCAAGGCCAGGTGACCTGCTGGAACTCCTGGATGCGGTGGAGCCTGATCAGCCTGATCGCCGCCGCCCTCCTGGCCGCAACCCTCGCCCGCCACCACCCCACCGAGCCGTCGTCCCAGACCGAGCTGATCCCCCTCACCCGACCCGAGCTCCTTGTCCTTCTCAGGGCCACCATCCTGCCCGCGCCATGCCGCGACCTGGTGCACGTCCTGCACTGGTCACGCTGGCGACGCCGTCACCAGCACCGCGCCGCCGCCTGCCACCGCCGCTGGAACCACATCACCGCAGCCGCCACCACATGACCACCAACCGCAAAGATCACGAACTACAGCTGCCGT
>NZ_CBDRBL010000214.1:0-963 GCF_965342175.1 Actinacidiphila sp. bgisy167 | reverse complement strand
CTCCTGCACCACGTGCGGGACCGCACGTTCCGCGAGGACGACTCCAAGGTCCGCACCGGCACCCTGCCCCGCGCCATGGCCTCCCTGCGCAACCTCGCCATCAGCGTCTTCCGCCAGGACGGCCAGACCAACATCGCCGCCGCCCTCCGCCACACCGGCCGCGACTACCACCGGCCCCTACGAACCCTCGGTCTCACGTGACGAACCCAGACAGATCTCGATCATGCAATGACCCTGGGTCAGGATCCGGGACACCAGCAGGGGTACGTCCTGCATCGTGCTCAGCACCGGGGCGCCTCCTCGTTGAAGCGGCTACGCGTGGGCGGATGGGTGCTGTGATTGTCCTGGCATACCGCTCGGTATGTCACTACCCCGGGCGCACATCCGGGTCCTCGCGGAGTCTGCCCAGGGCCCGCGAGACCGCGCTCTTGACCGTGCCCACCGACACCCCGAGCGCCTCGGCGGTCTGCACCTCGCTCATGTCCTCGTAGTACCTGAGGACGACCATCGCCCGCTGGCGGGCGGGCAGCCGGCCGATCGCCCTCAGCAGCGCGTCGCGCTGGGCCTGCCGCTCGGCCTCGTCGGGGCCGGCCGCGGCGCCGGAGTGCGGCTCGGGGAGCTCGGCTGTGGCGTACTCCTCGATCCGGCGCCTGCGCCACTGCGAGGTGCGGGTGTTGACCAGGGTGCGGCGCACGTAGCCGTCCAGCGCCCGGTGGTCGTCTATCCGGTCCCACGCCAGGTAGGTCTTGGCGAGGGCGGTCTGCAGCAGGTCCTCGGCGTCGCAGGGGTCGGCGGTGAGCGAGCGCGCGGTGCGCAGCAGCGCCGGGCCCTTGGCCATGACGTAACGGGTGAATTGGGCCGACGAGGCGCTGGGGCACACGGGCGTGGTCATGGCTCCACGCTAGGAGCCGGTCCCGCGCCCGGGGATCCGCCGCAGGTGCCGAAGCGGCGTCACCCTGAAGT
>NZ_CBDRBL010000213.1:0-986 GCF_965342175.1 Actinacidiphila sp. bgisy167 | reverse complement strand
CTGTGGCCGCCTGGAGGGCGTGTCTCTAGGCGGTGGTGTTATGGCTGGTCAGCGCGGTGCGGGCTGAAGGCTGGCGATCTGCCTGGGGGCGGGGATGCCGAGCTTGGCGAGCAGGTCCTGCTGAGGCTTGGTGGGGGTGGTGACCTGCTGGAACGTGCCGGTGGGGCCGGTGAAGGTGCCCAGGTGGAGACGGTCGAGTTCGCGGCGGATTCGGGGCCAGGTGTCGCCGGTGGTGGTCTCGGCGATGCGGATGAGCAAGAGGGCGAGCCAGCACAGCAGGACGTGGGCGCGGATGCGTTCCTCGAGCCGGTGGTAGACCGGCCGCAGGTCGATGATCTGCTTCATATCGCGCCAGCCGCGTTCAACTTCCAAGAGGGCCTTGTAGCCGCGCGCGATGTCCTCGGCCGAGAGCTTGGGGTCGGAGGATCGCAGGAGGTACTTGCCGTCGAGGTTCTCCTCGGTCTTGATCCTGGCCTGGTCGATGCGGAGCTTGCCGGCGGGGGTGGTGCGCAAGTAGCGGTTCAGGCCGGGCTTGTCGGCGATCTTGCCGCGCAGTTCGCCGCGCTTGAAGTCGCTGAGCTTGTCGGAGTCTGCGATCAGCTCGGTGAGCTGGGCGACGAGTTGCTCGCGTATGTGTTGGTCACGGACCGCGGCTTCGGGGTTGTGACAGATGACGAACCGTTCGGTGTCGCTGATCCGCACTTCCTTGACACGCATGTTCCCGGTGATGTCCTGGTAGCGGCCCTGCCGGGACAGGGCCTGCTTGACCTCGGGGGATGTGGTGCGGAGCTTCTCGCCGATGATGTAGGCGTCGGTGCCGCTGCGCAGGTAGCGGCGGTTGCGGTCGGAGGAGAAGCCCCGGTCGGCGACCCACACGATCTTGGAGAGGGTCCAGTCCCGCATGTCGTCCTTGACCTGCCGGATCAGGGTCTGGTCGGAGGCATTGCCGGGCCACGACCAGACGCGGACCGGGATGCCGTCGCGGG
>NZ_CBDRBL010000212.1:0-991 GCF_965342175.1 Actinacidiphila sp. bgisy167 | reverse complement strand
TAAGACCGACCGGCAAATGGTGTGCTGCTGCCCGGCGACTGGACGCTCTCGTTACGAGACAGGCACGGGCCTGAGTGATCATGGAGTTCTCTACGCTCAGTGATCACCGGAGGGCCCGTGCCTGCTGTGCCATCTTGCCTGCTCGAACCCTTGTGGGACCAGTTCGCCGCGCTGCTGCCGGCGCGCGACGAGTATGCGCCGACCCACCCGCTGGGCTGTCACCGACGCCGGGTCCCGGACCGGATCGTCTTCGAGCACATCGTGCAGGCCTTGGTCCACGGCACCGGATACGAGCGCATCGCCAGTCCGGGCTGCTCCGACCGCACCATCCGACGCCGCGTCATGCTCTGGTCGCAGATGGGCATATCAGAGCAGGTCCACGCGCTGGCGCTCCAGGCGTACGACCAGATGATCGGCCTCTCACTTGCCGAGATCTCCGTGGACGGCTGCATCACGAAAGCTCCCTCGGGAGGCGAGAAAGCCGGACGCTCCCCGGTCGACCGGGGCAAGCAGGGACTGAAACGATCAGTGGCCTCGGATGCGGCCGGGGTCCCTTTGGGGATCGTCTCCGCAGGCGCAAACCGGCACGACTCACCGCTCCTCGGCCCCACCCTCGAAGCAGCGAAAGCCCAGGTAGGAGCACTACCTGAGCAAGTGAACATCAACCTCGACCGCGGCTACGACAGCGCCAAGACCCGTGCTCTGCTCAACGAGTTCGGCTTCACCGGCGAGATCGCCCGCAAGGGCGTGCCCGCACCGATCCAGGCCGGCAAACGGTGGGTGGTCGAGCGGTCGCACTCGTGGATGAACGGCTACGGCAAGCTGCGGCGCTGCACCGAGAAGGACGGCAGCGTCGTGGACTTCTACCTCTACCTCGCCGCCGCATTCGTCACGCTCCGCATGCTTATCCGACGCTCGACGAACCGCTATCGCTGGGACGGCCGCCCCACTACCCGACGCCTCAAGTGATCCATTTGCCGGTCGGTCTAAG
>NZ_CBDRBL010000211.1:0-1109 GCF_965342175.1 Actinacidiphila sp. bgisy167 | reverse complement strand
CTCCTGAACAAGACGCTCCCCCGACTGGGGCTGCACCGGCGGAGGCGCCGGAAGCCGCCTGACACCCTCCTGCCGACCCTCGGCCTCCACCGGAGCGGCCAGTATCGCCCGGGCCTGCACCGGGTCCCACACCCCCGGCCGTGCGGGGCGAGCCGGCATCCAGTGCATCACCCCGTCGTGACGGACCAGGTGAAGCTCGATCCCCCCATCCTCACCGAACCGGTGCACCGCCAAGCCCGCAGCCTCGACCACATTCAGAACGAGGCCGTAGACGCGCGCCGCAAGGACCGGCGCGAGATCACCACCGGCATTCGCATAGCTGTCCATGGTACGGATCTGCCGATCCAGCCCGGACAGCACCTCCTCACGGCCCCCATCCGGCATCGCGAACAGCCATTCCACAATCCGATCCGCCTCATCGGGGTCGGATGCCAGATCATCCGCATACATGATGACCAGCTGGGGCCCCATCTCGTCCCAGAACTGCGGCAGAGCATCAGCCAACTCCTGCCGCATGCCCCCCGCCACGTCTCTCATCGCCCGGGCATGGTCTTCCACCGACATCTGCGAATCGGCCCTGGGGGCCAACCCCAACAACGTGGCCACCGAGTAGTAGAAGCAGTTCCCGTCACCACCGGCGTCCCGCGCCACCAGACCCACACGACCCGCCACCGCGACCATCTGCTCATAGCCCTCCATCACCCGCCTCACCGACATACTCACGTCGGCTTCGCTGGCCTCGAAGGCCCGGGTCAGGAACATCCGGTCCGAGGCCGCGGACAGTCCCGCCGTGTGAGAAACCGACTGCGAGGTGAGGCCCTCCTGCACCGACGCTCCACCCGCATGACGGGCCGAATCCAGCCGAACCTCTCGCAGACCTGCAGCGGACCACGGACTGACGTCCGGAGCCGCGTCGCTCCTGGCCGAAGCGGTGAGGTCCAGCGGATTGGGCAGCCGCCTGCCCGCGCGGCTCCGGGAAGCCGACGAGGTCCCCGTGTCCTGAAGCGCGTGCCGCCCCGACGACTCACCGACACCGCTCGCCTCACCCTGACGCCCCGCTCCCAACAGCCGCCCCCGAGGACGCCGCAGAAGACGCGCGACGACCGCAG
>NZ_CBDRBL010000210.1:0-1148 GCF_965342175.1 Actinacidiphila sp. bgisy167 | reverse complement strand
CAACACCGTTGCGTTTAACGTCGGTGGCGGGTTGCAAGTCCGCTTTCCATGACCTGGATCTCGACGGCGAGGGTGTAGGTCTGGGTGGTTTGCGGGTGTTTTCCTGCGTTCGGCCCGTACTTGCTTGTCGGGTTCTTGCGGCTGCGGGCCTTGACGCGGTGGTGTCGTAGGGCGGGCAGCAGGTTGTCCAGGACCGTCCGCCCGATCGCTCCAAGGAGGTCGGCGGTTGCCGGTCGGAGTATGCCGGTGGCGGTGGTGACCTGGTCGGCGGCGGCCTGCAGCAGGACGGTGAAGCTGATCCGTTCCATGGCCAGTCCGGGCCGGGTGGTCACCGCGTCGGCCGCGGCACGGATGAGCGCCTGGTAGGTCGCCAGGAGCGCGTAGACCTCCTGGTCCAGGCCCGGAACGCTGCGTGAGCGCAGGACCCGCCCGTCGAGCATGGTCGCCTTGATCGAGAAGTAGGCGGTCTCCACCTGCCATCGGCGGTGGTAGAGCTCGACGAGTTCGCGGGCGGGGTAGCGCTCGTGGTCGAGCAGGCTGGTGACCAGCCTCCACGGCTCGCACCGGGTGGTGCCGTCGGCGAGGGTGACGGTGATCCATGCTTCGATCACGCGCACGGGCAGCGGCCGGTAGCCCGTCCCCGCCTCGTAGGCACCGGACAGGCGTGCCAGGTAGGAGCCGTCCGGCAGGCGGCGTTGGATGGTGGGGCGGCGCCGGGCGGAGGAGCGCACCAGGAACTGCGCGCCAGTGCCGGCGACGTCGCGTAGGAACTCCACCGCGTCGAAGCCGGCGTCGGCCAGCAGCAGCATCGAGGCGTTGAGGCAGCCCAGCAGACGGCGGGCGTAGGAGAGCTCGCCCTCGTTCTCCGGACCGAAACAGGCAGCGAGCACGGCCCGGGTGCCGCACTCGACCACGGCCAGCAGGCGCAGCAGCGGGTAGCCGAACTCCAGATGTTCTCCAGCTCGCTTCGGATAGCGCCAGGTGACCTGCTCGTCGTCGGGCGCGTGCAGGTGGGTGCCGTCGATCGCCACCGTGCGCAGTCCCCGGTAGAAGGACCCGGCCCGGCCGCGGTCGGCGACGGGACCGGCAAGGACCTCGAACAAGCGACGCAACGGCGCGGTCCCCACCCGGCGCCGCGCTCTGGCCAG
>NZ_CBDRBL010000209.1:0-1155 GCF_965342175.1 Actinacidiphila sp. bgisy167 | reverse complement strand
GGGACGCGACCGGGGCCGTGCAGGAGACGGTGTTCTTCGCCGCCGCCCACCTCCTCAACCTCGAAGTCGACCTGATCTTCTTCGACACCACCAGCACCTACTTCGAACGCGACGGTGAGGACGAAGACGGCGGCGACGAGGCCCTGCGGCGGTTCGGGCACTCCAAGGACCACCGCAAGGACCTGCCGCAGATCGTCATCGGGCTCGCGGTCACCCGCGAGGGAATCCCGGTCCGCTGCTGGGTCTGGCCCGGCAACACCTCCGACACCACCGTGATCGAGCAGGTGAAGGACGACCTGCGGTCCTGGCGCCTGGGCCGGGTGGTCACCGTCACCGACTCCGGCTTCTCCTCCGAGGCGAACCTGGCCTACCCCACCCGGGCCGGCGGCCACTACATCACCGGCGTCAAGATGCGCGAGACCAGCAAGAAGGCCGACGCCGCCCTCGCCCGCCAGGGTCGCTACCAGGAGGTCCGCGACAACCTCCGGGTCAAGGAGGTCCGCCTGGACGGCGACCCCGGCCGCCGCTGGATCGTCTGCCACAACCCCGCCGAGGCCGCCCGCGACGCCGAGCGACGCGAGCACCAACTCGCCGCCATCACTGAAGAGTTGGACCGCATCGCCCAGGCCCGCGCCGCCGATGCGAACAAGGCCCGCGCCAAGGCGGCCAAGACCGGCAAACGCCCGGCGAAGCCGAACGACGCTGTCCACCGCAAGGCCGAATGCGCCCTGCGCGACCACCCCAGTCTCGGGCGCTGGCTCAAGCAGCACCCGACCACCGGACGCCTGTCGATCGACCGGGCCAAGGTCGCCGCCGAGTCCCGGCTCGACGGCAAGTACCTGCTGGCCACCTCCGACCCGGACCTGTCCGCCGAGGACGTCGCGCTCGGCTACAAGAACCTGCTGGAAGCCGAGCGTTCCTTCCGCACGATGAAGTCCACGCTCTACCTGCGGCCGGTCTTCCACCGCCTGGACGACCGGATACGCGCCCACGTCCTGCTGTGCTGGCTGGCCCTGCTGCTGATACGCGTCGCCGAACGCCGCACCAGCACCACCTGGCGCACCATCAGGAACGAACTTGACCGAATCCACCAGGTCACCCTCGCCGGCCCGGCCGGACGCCTGCAGCAGACCACCCGCATCACCGACGCCCAGG
>NZ_CBDRBL010000208.1:0-1225 GCF_965342175.1 Actinacidiphila sp. bgisy167 | reverse complement strand
GCTCTGGACTACCTGAGCACGTTGCTCGCACCGCTGGAGAAGAAGAACGGGTGGACGCTCGCCGAGCAGGCCGGCCAGCGTCGCCCGGACGGGTTCCAGCGTCTGCTGAACTTCGCCGACTGGGACGAGCACGCGGTCCGGGACGACGTGCGTGACTTCGTCATCGAGACGATCGGAGCGAAGGACGCAGTCCTGATCGGGGACGACACCGGATTCCTGAAGAAGGGCGTGAAGTCGGCCGGGGTCCAGCGGCAGTACTCCGGAACGGCCGGACGCACGGAGAACTGCCAGATCGGCACGTTCTTGGCCTACGCCTCCGCAAAAGGCCGCGCTTTGATCGACCGCGAACTGTACATCCCGGCCTCCTGGACGGACGACCGCGAGCGGTGCCGGGCGGCCGGGATCGGGGACGAGGTCCCGTTCGCCACGAAGATCGAGCACTTCAAGTGGATGCTGCAACGCGCGATCGACGCACGCGTGCCCTTCGCCTGGGTCACCGCGGATGAGGCATACGGCCAGGTCAAGCACATGCGGGCCTGGCTGGAGGAACGGCACGTCGCCTATGTCCTGGCCACCAAGGTCAACGACACCGTGCCCACCACCGGCGGCACGGACGCCGAGGTCCGTGACCTGATCGCCGACCTGCCCCGGCAGGCATGGAAGCGGATCTCTGCCGGTGCGGGCGCGCACGGCCAGCGGTTCTACCACTGGGCCCGGACCGCGATCCGGGCCCAGTGGGAGGACGGCTTCGGGCACTGGGTCCTGGCCCGCCGAAGCATCAGCGACCCCACCGAGATCGCTTACTACGTCTGCTACGGGCCTGTCGCCTCCCGGCTGAAAGACCTGGTCAAGACCGCCGGTGTGAGGTGGCAGGTGGAGGAATGCTTCCAGATCGCCAAGGGCGAATGCGGCCTGGACCACTACCAGGTCCGTCTCTACCGTGCCTGGTACCGGCACATCACCCTCGCGATGGCCGCCCTCGCCTACCTGACCGCCACCCGCGCCGCAGAAGCCGCAAAAGGGGCGGCGGAGACGACGAGCACGACCTCATACCCCTCAGCGTCCCGGAGATCCGCCGGATGATCGGGCACGTCGTCATCACGCCCCGCTGCCATACCAACGAGCACCGTCTCCACTGGTCACACTTCCGACGCCGCAGCCAAGCCCGAGCCCGCCGCTGCCACTACCAACGCCGAGGCCACGACCCACACATGCGGTTGCAGTA
>NZ_CBDRBL010000207.1:0-1242 GCF_965342175.1 Actinacidiphila sp. bgisy167 | reverse complement strand
TGCTCGTCGGCGGTGATCGCGGTGCGCAGGCAGGACGCGACCCGGCGGGTCTTGGCGATCACCCCGACACGGGCGGCGATCTTCTCAGGTGTGCGGTAGTAGCGCCCGCCCGCGCCGCGCTGGACCTTGGCCAGCTCGGCCGCGGCCTTGGCCAGGCGTTTCTCCCGGGCCTGGCGCTGGCCCTCGGCGCTGCCGGTGGAGTGCACCAGAATGCGGCGCACCTCCAGCACCCGGTCGCGTTTGCGCGGCCCGGGGATGCGGTGCACGTCCTCGAGCACGCGGTAGCGTCCGCGCTGTTCGGGCGGCAGGCGCTCCTCGCGTCCGGCGGTGTAGTCCACCGGCGCGGCCCGCTCCAGGTCCAGACCCGCGTAGAAGGCGTCGTCGATCTTGGCGGCGGGGACCGGGGCGATGAAGTCCACCCCGGCCTGAAGGAGCGCGGCGATGTTGCCCCAGGAGTACAGCTTGGAGTCCGCGACCAGCAGCAGCCGTCGCTCGTCCGCGAGCTGCCGAAGGGCCTTCATCGCGTCGACGACCTGCGCAACCTCCCCGGCCCCGCCGTCGAAGACCTTGGCATGGACGGGGACTCCGCCGTCGGCGCTCACCCCCAGCCCGGCCTGGATCTGCTTGAGGTCCACCCTGCGGTCCTTGGGATGCCCGTACTTGACCTGGGGGTAGTCCCCGTCCTGGTCCTGGACCGGGTAGGCGCCGTGGACGGACATGCTGGTCATGTCCCAGTGGATGCGGGCGGTGTCCAGGCCGAAGGCACCGATCGCGGCCGCTCCGACGCTGCCGGCGAGCCGGTCCAGGTGCGGGGCGATCGCGTCCAGGGCACGCGCGAGCCGGTCGTCGTTGAGCAGCTCGGCCTCGATTCCGAAGACTTCCTCCACCGCCCACTCACGCGCCCAGTCCCCGACGCGGAACAGCGGCGCCGGCGAGGTCAGCCGGTTCGCCACCAGTGCCTCGATCACCTGGCCGTGCGTCAGGTCAGCCCGCGGATCGGGCGGGCACAAGCCGTCGACGATCCCCGCGACATCCAGCCGGCGCAGAAACTCGGCGGCGACAGGCAGAGCGCCCAGACGCTTGGTCACCACGGACTCGATCACGACCTCCATACGAGGTCGCTCCGTCCGTGGCCGCGGGGACCGGGAAGTCATCGACACACCCGGACCAACGCCCGCAGGCGTGCACCGGACACTGCCCGCTCCCCGATCCCAGCCGAATCAGCGACCCGCGAAGTACGGG
>NZ_CBDRBL010000206.1:0-1249 GCF_965342175.1 Actinacidiphila sp. bgisy167 | reverse complement strand
AGCCAGCGCGCCGAAAGCCTCCCGTCCCGGCCCCGGCCGCCCCAAAGGCCGCACCTCCACCCCCGCACCCCGCCACCCAGTCGGCAAGAAACAGCAAAAAGCGGACAGACTTCGACGTGACACAGCCGAGCAGCACACTTAAAGATCAAGCTGAGGTCCGGGGCCGCCTACATCGGCCCCGGACCGTGAGGCCGACACGTCAGACGGTCAGGACCACCTTCCCGAACAGGTCGCCGCCCGCCATCTTCTCGAAGCCCTCGCGGGCCCGGTCCAACGGCAGCACCGTGTCGACGACCGGGCGCACCCCGGTCAGCGCGCAGAAGCTCAGCAGATCCGCCAGCTCGTCCTTGGTCCCCATGGTCGAGCCGACGACCTTGAGCTCCAGGAAGAAGATCCGGTTCAGCTCGGCGGCCTTCGGGTGGGGACCCGAGGTGGCGCCGGAGATCACCAGCGTCCCGCCCGGGCGCAGCGACTTGACGGAGTGCGACCAGGTCGCGGCGCCGACGGTCTCGATGACCGCGTCCACGCGCTGCGGCAGCCGGGCGCCCGGCTCGAAGGCGGCGTCGGCGCCGAGGTCCTCGGCGCGCTTGCGTTTGGCCTCGTCGCGGCTGGTGGCGAAGACCCGCAGGCCCGCGGCCTTGGCCAGCACGATCGCGGCCGTGGCGACACCGCCGCCGGCGCCCTGGACCAGGACGGTGTCACCGGGGCGCACGCCCGCGTTGGTGAAGAGCATCCGGTAGGCGGTCAGCCAGGCGGTGGGCAGGCAGGCAGCCTCCTCGAAGGAGAGCTTTTTCGGCTTGGGCAGCAGGTTCCAGGTGGGCACGGAGACCTTCTCGGCGAAGGTGCCCTGGTACCTCTCGGTGAGGATGCTCCGCGGCTCGTCGGGGCCGACCCCGTGCCCGCTGAGGCCCACGACGGGGTAGACGACGACCTCGTTCCCCTGCTCGTCGATCCCGGCGGCGTCGCAGCCGAGGATCATCGGCAGGCTCTCCTCGCCGAGTCCCACCCCGCGCAGCGACCAGAGGTCGTGGTGGTTCAGGGAGGCGGCCTTGACGGTGACGGTGCTCCAGCCGGGCCGGGCCTGCGGCTCGGGGCGCTCCCCGAGTTCGAGGCCGTTCAGGGGCCGGTCGCGGTCGATTCGGGCGGCGTAGGCAGCGAACATGACCGTGACGCTAGCGCCGCGCGCTGCCCCGGCGTAAGCGCGCGGTGATGTGACACGCGCCGAGGGGGGGGGGGGGGGGAGCAGGTG
>NZ_CBDRBL010000205.1:0-1276 GCF_965342175.1 Actinacidiphila sp. bgisy167 | reverse complement strand
TCAGATCTTGTGACTGCTGATCGTTGATGTCGTTGTCTGGTCATGCTGGTCGATGTGGCACCTGAGCACGTTGATGCCTGGGCGGAGGAGCTTGCCCAACTGACATCCGGAATGGGGCACTTGTTCGCGCGGCCGGAGCCGCGTGAAGTGTTCGCGGACCTGGTCGAGGGCCTGCTGTCGGATCTGGGCCGGAAGAACGGCTGGACGATGGCCGAGCGTGCGGGGCATGCGACCCCGCACCGGATCCAGAAGTTCCTCGGTGAGGCCTCTTGGGACGTGGACGCACTGCTGGGTGAGGTCCAGGACTACATCGCCATCCACCTCGGCCACGAGCAGGCCACGCTGGTGCTGGACGATACCCAGGTCATCAAGAAGGGGACCCGCTCGGTCGGGGTAGCCCACCAGCACTGCGGCGCCACCGGGGACGTGCGCAACTGCCAGGTGATGGTGATGCTCACCTACGCCGCTGAGGCCGGGCACACCTTCTACGACCGGCGCTTGTACCTGCCCGCTGCCTGGGCTTCGGACCTTGAGCGGCGCCGGGACGCCGGCGTGCCCGAGGACATCACCTTCGCCACCAAGCCCCACCTGGGCATCGCGATGCTCCAAACGGCGCTGGCACGAAAGCTGCCGTTCGCGTGGGTGGCCGCCGATGCCGACTACGGCAAGGACCCCGCCCTGCGCGCCTTCCTGCACGACCATGCCCTGCCCTACGTGCTCGCGGTCCCGGTGACGCTCCCGCTGGCCGGGCCTCCCGGCAAGCCCTGCCAGCCGGCCGTCACCCAAGCCGGCGAGCTGCTGCACTACGCGGCGAGCCGCGACCAGTGGGAGCGCCGCAGCCAGGGCGAGGGCTCCAAGGGACAGCGGTACTACGACTGGACCTGGTTCGAAGTGACCTTGCCCAACCAAGAGCCCGCTGAGGGATTCGCCCATCATCTCCTGATCCGCCGCTCCACCGACAAGAAACAACTCGCGGGAGGTGTCAGCACAGCGCGGTCGTCGGCGAGGCGGCCCACCGTCCAGCGGGCCAGGCGGTCGCGTACGGCGTCGTGATCCCATACCGCGCGGGCCAGGAAGTGCTGGAGGCGGTGCGGGCCGCTGTGGCCGAGCGCCTCGGCCAGTGTCCAGCAGTTCGCCCGCTCCACGCCCATCAGCATCGCCTCGACCACCTCCCCCGAAGGTCTGCCGCGTCTCCCGGCGCGGGAAGCAGCCCGCCATCAGGCCCATCACCTCCCCGAAGCCGTCCCGCCACACCTCTTGCGCTACCGTGGCCTCA
>NZ_CBDRBL010000204.1:0-1291 GCF_965342175.1 Actinacidiphila sp. bgisy167 | reverse complement strand
TAGTTGATCTTGCGTTTCTGCAGGTCAACCGGCCGTGTCCGAGACGGACGAAGCTCCGTTGTGATCGATGACCTCTCAAGTCTTCGATGAGCAACGGAGCTTCGGTGATTCCTGAGTCTGCCATGTCTTGCCGGTGTCCGGGGTGTACTGGGGGCGTGTCCCCCGATGCCGGGGTGTTCGCGCTGGTCAACAGCCTGCGCGACCCGCGTGATGCGCGCGGGCGTCAGTACCCGCTCGGTGCGGTGCTGCTGATCGCGTTGTGCGCGCTGGCCTGCCGTTTCGACTCTTTCCGGGCGATGGGGCAGTGGGCGGCCGCGGCTCCTGCGGCCACGCTGGAGCGGCTGGGGCTGCGCCGCCGCGGCGTCTTCGGCCTGGTGATGGCGCCGAGCTCGGACACGATCCGCCGCGTGGTCAACGCGGTCATGCCGGGCGGTCTGGAGGAGCTGCTGCGGGTCTTCCGGGACAAGGCGCAGGTGGTGGCCGTGGACGGCAAGTGTCTGCGGGGCTCGCGGGATGCGGCCGGGCATGCGGTGATGGTGTTGGGGGCGATGCTGCAGGATGGCACGCTGGCCGCGCAGCAGAAGGTGGCGGACAAGGGCAGCGAGATCACCGGCTTCGCCGCGCTGCTGGCTGCGCTGGAGCTTCAGGACGCCGTGGTGGTCGCGGACGCGTTGCACACCCAGCGCGAGCACGCCCGGGTGCTGGTGGAGGAGTTCGGCGCGCACTACGCCTTCCCGGTCAAGCGCAACCAGCCCGAGCTGTGGAAGGCGTGCCGGAAGGTGCCCTGGCAGGGTGTGCGGGCAGCCTTCCGTTCCACCGTACGTGCTCACGGCCGCATCGATACGCGGGTGGTGGAGGTGGTGAGCTTTGCCGGCCTGGACTTCCCCTATGCGCGTCAGGTCGCGCGTATCACCCGGTACCGCACCGTGCGGGCGAGCGGGAAGCGCAGCCGGGAGACGGTGTATGTGATCACCGACCTGTCCTCCGGCCAGGCCGACCCGCAGCGCATCGGGGAGATCGTTCAGGCCGAGTGGGGCATCGAAAACAAGATCCATTACGTGCGGGATGTGACCTTCGGTGAGGACGCCTCCCGCATCCGCACCGGTCACGGGCCGCAGAACTTGGCCACGTTGAGGTCGGTGACCATGAACTTCCTTCGCAAGCTGGGTAGTTCGATCGCTGACGCGCGTCGGGAGATGGCCATCGCGCCGCACACCGCCCCACTCGATCTCTTCGGCATCCCCTGTGACCTGCACATTCATGCCTAAAATCCGACCTTGCAACAGCCCTG
>NZ_CBDRBL010000203.1:0-1374 GCF_965342175.1 Actinacidiphila sp. bgisy167 | reverse complement strand
CAGGGTCCCTTGCATGATCGAGGTCTGTCCGGATTCATCCGGTGATGCCGAGGGCGGCCAGGGGCCTTCGCCAGTCGCGAGCGGTGTGACGTAGGGCGGCGGCGATGTTGGTGTGGCCGTCCTGACGGTGGACGCCGATGGCGAGGTTGCGCAGGCTGGCCATGATGCGCGGGAGATGGCCGACATGGATCTTGGAGTCGTCCTCGCGGAACGTGCGGTCGCGGACGTGGTGCAGAAGATTTTCGATCTTCCAGTGCCCTCTGATCCAGTCCGCGATCTGGGCGCCGGTAGCCGCGCCGGGCGGCAGGCTGGTGATCAGGTAGACGCGCTCGATGGTGAGCTTGCCGCTGGTGAAGTTCTTCCTCCAGCGCACGACTTGAAGGGCCTGGCGGGCGTCGGGGTAGTCGAGGTGGGCGAAGGCGGCGGTCTTCAGTCGCCGGATCTCCAGGCGGTGGTGGGCCCGGGTGCGGTCGTAGTGGTCGAGTGTGATCTCGCGCCAGGGCAGGCGGCGGACGCGGTCGAACAGGCCGGGATGGTTGGCCTTGACCTGGGCGATGTAGTGGGCACCGCGCTCGCGGAGGTAGGTGCCGTGAGCGTGCTGGGTGTGCAGCGCGTCCGCGGTGATGACCGTGCCGGTCAGGTCAATGCTGTCCAGCAGAGGCCGGAAGGCGGGGATCTCGTTGCTCTTGTCGGCGACCTGGCGCTGGGCCAGGACGTGGCCGGTGTGGTCCATCGCGGCGAGGAGGGTGACGTGCCCGGTGACGGGGGTGCGCGAGCCGCGTAGGGCCTTGCCGTCGACGGCGATCGCTCGCAGTCCGGGGCCGGCCGGGGCGGCGCGGGCGGTGAGGAAGGCGCCGATCGCCTGGTCCAGAGCGTCGCCGTCGAGTTGGACGAGGAGACGGCGCAGGGTGTGGGGGTGTGGTACGGAGACGGTGCCGGAGAGCGGGTCGGTGGGGAAGCCGAGAACCCGGCAGGCCCAGGTGGGGATGTCGCTGATCCATTCCGTGATCGCGGTGAGCGAGCGGGCACCAGCCAGGACACTGGCCGCGGCCGCGGCGACCAGAGCGGACAACCGGTAGCGGCGGCCCCGGACTCCTCGCGGGTCGGGCACCAGATCCAGGAAACCGGACAGTGCGACCGCGTCCGCCAGCGGGACCGGCGCGGCAGCCCGGCCCAGTTGGTCCAGCGCGGTGGGAATGAGGGAAGATGCAGGAGCAGGCACGGACTCGCCAGGTGTTCATGGGACTTCGACACTCACATGATCACCGAGACCGTGCCTGCACTGCGTTTGCCCCTGCTCGAACCAGGACGTCCACTCCAAGGCCGGACCAGCACGACGTTCCGGACGGATCGCGAACATGCAACGGCCCCTGG
>NZ_CBDRBL010000202.1:0-1381 GCF_965342175.1 Actinacidiphila sp. bgisy167 | reverse complement strand
GGAGTGCCCAGGATCCGCCGGATACGGGGATAGCCGCGCCGGACCCGGCCGGGGGTGAGCCGGTCCGGAGTCAGTGGTTTCTCCCAGGGCCTGCGCAGGTCCTCGGCCAGGGGGCGGGCGAGGCAGAGTTGGGCGTAGGCGGCGAGGATCAGCCACACCCATCGGTCGGCCTGTTCCGGGGTGCGCAGACGAGGCCGGGTCAGCCCGAGGGTCTGCTTGAAGAAGCGGAATGTGTGTTCGATGTCGAATCGTCGCAGGAAGATCCGCCAGAGGCGGTTGACGTTGTGCGCGGTGGCGTCGGGGTCGCTGTGCCACAGCCACAGGGGCTTGGGGGCGCGGTTGCCGGGCAGGTACTCGACGGCCAGGTGGACCAGTGTGCCCTCGACGAGGGGCAGTTCGCCCTGGTGGTCGGCCCAGGAACCGCGCCGGTCCGGTTTGGGATGCAGTCGGCCCCAGCAGCGGGCGGTGACCTTGCCGAAGCGGTCGTGGACGCCGGTCGACTCCTGAACCGGGGCCGGGTGGGTGGCCGCGTCGGACAGGCGGAACTCCGCCCCGTGGCGGGGCGGGCGTCCCGGGTTGGTTCCGCGGCGCTTACCGGCCGGCGCGTACATCACCCGGTCCGCGCGGACGCGTCCCAGCAGCCGGACCGGCTCCTCGCGCAAGCAGCCAGGTCAGACGCACGAGGTCGTAGCCGGAGTCCATCACGAACAGGACCGGCGGGTCGCCCGGCCGCCACTGCCCGGCCTGTTCCAGGCGGGCGCGCAGCTCACGGATCTGAGCGGCGGTGACCTCGGTGGGATCGTCCTCGGGCCCGATGCGCACCGCGTCCAGCGGGCCGGTCCACGACGAGCGGCCCCCACCCAGGGCTACCGCCACTTGGTAGGGCCAGCCCGGGATGGTCTGGCGCACCCCGTCGCAACGGCACGGACGGTGGCAGTGCAGCCGCTCGGGCGAGCACTCGGCATCCGGACGAGGCCAGGGCGTGACGTCCAGCGCGATCGACAGCTGCCGATCCGCACCGCGCGGCAGCTCCAGCCCGGCCAGCGCCCTGCGCAGACGGGACACAGCGATGTGCCCCTGGGCCAGCGCGTCGTACATCGCCCCGTGCCCGCGCCGGTACACCGCCTCCAGCGACAGCTCAGGCAGAGAAACCACCGGCCCGCCGGCACACAGCACCGCGTCAGTCAGCTCGAACAGCGCATCGGCCCGCAGGGTCAGGCACTCGTAGAACTCGCGGCGGAACCGGGACAACCCGGTCAGGGCCTCGACGCGCGCGGCGCCATCTTGCAGACTGTCCATCACGGCCTTTGGGTTGATCGACTGTCGACTTCAGCGAGAAGACACGATCACGCAAAGGCCGCCCAACTGTCAGGCGAATGAC
>NZ_CBDRBL010000201.1:0-1391 GCF_965342175.1 Actinacidiphila sp. bgisy167 | reverse complement strand
GTGGCCAGGATCACGCAGCCGCCTGGTTGAAGCGCCTCGGCTTCCAGGTCAAGGCCGTCAAGAACCCGGATTGGGCGCGCGACGAAGTCATCCTTGCTTGCCACGGCTTCGGATCGCGCTTGAAGATGCCGTCCATCACGACCGCCCCCGTCTGGATCACGGGGCGGATCTGCTTCCGGTAGACCTCTTCGGTGACTGCCGTACCGGAGTGGCCGACCAGGCCGGAGATCTCCTCCAGCGGGACACCGCAGTCCGACAGCAGCGAGACGCTGCTATGCCTTGTGTCCGCAGAGGCCGTGTGCGGTCGGGTGCGTGTTGCCATTGAGCAGGTCCGCTGCTGGCGCCGCGTTCGCGACGATGACAGCGGCTTGTGTTGCATTCCGGACCCGCTGGTATGACGCAGATCACCGCAAGGGTGTTGATGGTGGAAGGTGAGGCCGAGTGCGTCCGCTGTGGCAGGGTCGGGGCCATGCCTTTTGATCACAACGACCACTATCACCGTCTGCTGTTGCGCCAGGTGCCGCGGAACTGCGGTGCGGCACTGGATGTGGGGTGCGGGACCGGCCAGTTCGCGCGTCGGCTCGCTCGCCTGGGCATAGAGGTCGATGCGATCGATCCGTCGGAGGAGGCCATCGCGGAGGCTCGCGCGCTGTCCGGCCGGATGACCAGTGACCGGAGTCCGCGCTTCCAGCACGCGGACGTGACTGAAGTCGAATTTCCCAAGGCGCATTACGACTTCATCTCGTGCCTCGCCAGCATTCACCACATGCCGTTCGACACTGTCGCCGCACTGCGTGACGCGCTTGCGCCCGGCGGGGTCCTCGTGATCTTGGGGTGCTTTCCGGAGAAGACCCGGCTCGACTGGGCTTGGAGCCTGGCAGCTGTGCCCGTCAACGCCGTCGCCAGACTGGCTGTCGCGGTGAGGGACAAGATCCTCTCTGTCTCTGCTGCGACTCATAGGGAACGGGTGAAGGTGCCGGTGAGACAGCCGGCCATGCCCCTGGCCGAGATCCGCCGGGAAGCCGCGGTGCTGCTGCCCGGATGCAACATCCGCAGGCTCCTCTTCTGGCGCTATCTGCTCGTCTTTCGCAACCACGGCTGACGGGACCACGTGGTGTTTCCCCTTTGCTCCGCCCCGCATCAACTGCAGGTTTCGACCACCGTGGTCCGCGGAGCGGGAAGGCGGCTGACTCGGTGGTTCGCATCGAGGGGGGTGTGCCACATGCCTGCCACGTCGGGCAGGGATGTGCGGGGAACCACGGGAAATCACGGGGAATCACGGGCAGCATGAATCGACGCCCCTGGCAGTGCCGTTCAAAGAATGTTCACTTGTACGACGCAGAGCTTTCAGATGCCGAAAATCGGCTCGCTTCGGTGTCGCTTTCACCGGC
>NZ_CBDRBL010000200.1:0-1442 GCF_965342175.1 Actinacidiphila sp. bgisy167 | reverse complement strand
CCGCGCGGGCGCTGGCCGCGCTGCCGGTCACCGAGCGAGCGAAGGCTGTGTTCGGGCCGGTCACCATCGACCTGGACGCGAAGGACATCGAAGTGTTCTCCACCCGCAAGGACCAGGTGGTCCGCTCCTACAAGGGCGAGATAGCGGGGCGGGTGCACGCCGCGCACTGGGCCCAGGCCGGGGTGGTGCTGGTCGCGGATCTGCTCGACGGCCGCTCGGACGGCCGCACCCACGCTCCAGCACAGATCGACCGGGCGGTGGACGCCGTGCGCGCTGCCGGGGCCAGCGGTCCGGTCCTGTTCCAGGGCGATTCCGGCTACTACGCGGGCAAGGTCGCCGAGAAGATCGTGGCCCGCCAGGCACTGTTCCGGCTCGGGGTGCCGCGCAGCAAGCCGTTGTGGCGGGCCGTTGCCAGGGTCGACGAGGACGATTGGATCGACGCGGTCGACTACCCGCAAGCGCAGGTCGCACTGCTGGACTACGTGCCGACGGGCTGGCCCCAGGGCACCCGGATACTCGCCCGGCGGGTGCGCTACGACGCCGCCGAGCTGTCGGCCGACCCGCGCTCGCGTCGCTCGCGCACCGTCGGCAAGGATCAGCTCGCCCTGGTCCTGGACGGGATCGCCGACACCGCATACGCCTACTCGTTCATCGCCACCAACCAGGACCTGGACCTGGACGAGGAGATCGCACAGGCGGAGTGGGAGTTCCGCCGCCGCACCAAGGTCGAGGAGCTGTTCCGCGACACCGCCCACGGCGCCGGCCTCAATCACCTGCCGTCGGCATCCCACCCGGTCAACGCCATGTGGATGTGGGGCGCCCTGTTGGCCTACAACCTGGCCGCCTGGCTGCAGATGCCCGTCCCCATCGGCTCGGCCCGCCGCCGCATGGCCACCGTGCGCCGCCTGCTGATTGCCCGCGCCGCCCGGCTGACCACCACCGCCCGCCGCCACGAACTGCACTTCGCACCCACGGCCAGCGCGTTGATCGCCACCGCCCTGGCGAGGATCCGCGCCGCCCGACCTCCCCTGGCTTCCTGACCCATCGTCCCGACCTGGCCCGAACCACGCCGAATTGCCCTGGAAAGCCGTCCACCCGGCACGACAGCCGGGTGCCACCCGTGCCCCCCACCCCGATCACGCAGCTCACCGGCCGACGGCGAGCACAACTACACCACCGTCGGCCGCTACCTGCGGTTTCGGGTCAGAGGGCGGTGATGTCGCGGGACACGAACCGGTGGGCGCATCGCGGGCAGGTACGCGCCCACGTCGCGACCATGTGGCCCCTTTCCCAGGGCGAACTGCTCGCCCGGCTGGAAACCGCCCTCGACGCCCTGGTCTCGGACCCGGCCGCCCTCATCACCGGCGAGCCCGCCCTGCTGGGCCGCCAGCGCCAAGGGGAAACCGCCGGCGGGCACCTCCGCACCGCTCAACTTTGAAGCC
>NZ_CBDRBL010000199.1:0-1466 GCF_965342175.1 Actinacidiphila sp. bgisy167 | reverse complement strand
ACCGCCTTACGGGGAGGACGGCGGATACAGCTGCGGGGGCAGTTTGGCGGCGGCCGTACGGTCCAGCAGCCACAGGGTGCGGGACCGTCCGTACGCGCCGGCCGCCGGGGCCTGGATCTCGCCTGGCCCGGACAGGGCGATGGCCACGGCCCCCGCCTTGTCCTCGCCCGCCGCCAGCAGCCAGACCTCGCGGGCGGCGCGGATGGCGGGCAGGGTGAGCGAGATGCGGGTGGGCGGCGGCTTGGGCGAGCCGTGCACGCCCACGACGGTGCGTTCCGTCTCGCGGACCCCGGGGTGCCCCGGGAACAGCGAGGCCACGTGTGTGTCAGGGCCGACGCCGAGCATCAGCACGTCGAAGGAGGGCACCGGCCCGTGGTCCTCGGGGCCGGCCGCGTCCGCCAGTTCCCGCGCGTAGGCCTCTGCGGCGGCGTCCGCGTCGTTGCCGAACGGACCGTCCGAGGGCGGCATGGCATGCACCCGCACCGCGTCGACCGGAACCGAGTCGAGCAGGGCCTCACGCGCCTGGGTCTCGTTGCGCTCAGGATCGCCCGAGGGCAGGAACCGCTCGTCGCCCCACCACAGGTCCAGCCGCGCCCAGTCCACCGCGTCCCGGGCCGGCGAGGTGGCCAGCGCGGCGAGCAGGGCGTTGCCGTTGCGTCCGCCGGTCAGCACGACCGAGGCGGAGCCTCGGGCGGCCTGGGCATCCACGATCTTGGTGATCAGCCGGGCCGCCGCGGCCTGTGCCATCAGTTCCTTGTCCCGGTGGACCACCACCTGCGGTGCCGTCATCGGGCGGCCGCCTTCTCGCCGGAGCCGCCGTCCTGGCCGGGCCCCGCCGCGGCGGCGGCGGACTCGACGGTCTCCTCGGCGTGCGCGAGCTGCTCGACACCGAACTTGACCGCCGCGGCGTACGCCTCGTCCGGGTCGAGCCGGCGCAGTTCCTCGGCGATCAGATCCGAGGTCGCCCGCCGCTGCAGCGCCACATGCCGGTCCGGCTGGCCGGGGATGGCCAGCTCGGCCAGCGCGCCGGTCGGCCGGTCCAGGCAGATCTCGCCGTCCGCGGTCGCCAGCCGTACGGCGGTGATCCCGGGGCCTTCGCTGGTCTTCCGCCGGACGGGCACACCGAGCCGCCGGGCGAGCCACAGCCCGAGCAGCTCCGTGCTCGGGTTGTACGCCTCGCCCTCGACGACGGCGCCCCTGACCGCGGCCTGCTTCTGGTCCAGTGCCGCGGCCAGCACGCTGCGCCACGGGGTGATCCGGGTCCAGGCGAGGTCGGTGTCGCCGGGGGTGTAGGTCTCGGCGCGCAGTCCCAGCGCGGCGACCGGGTCCTCGGTGGCCGCCGCGTCGGTGATCCGGCGCGCCGCGAGCCGGCCCAGCGGGTCCTCCGCGGGGTTCGCGGGGGCGTCCTCCGGCCACCAGACCACCACGGGGGCGTCGGGCAGCAGCAGCGGCAGCACCACGCTCTC
>NZ_CBDRBL010000198.1:0-1492 GCF_965342175.1 Actinacidiphila sp. bgisy167 | reverse complement strand
GCTGAGCAAACGCACCCCCGGCACACCCGCACACACACGCCTGCAAACCGCTCTCAACACCTACACCACCACCCCACCCACCACCGAAACCACCGACACAGCAAAGACCGGCACGGTTCCCGCAACGGAGCTGTTCCCGCAGTCCCACCCCGACGAATCCACAGCCACCGCGCCGGGTGAAGCCCAAGAAACCCAGCTCCTTAAGCGTCAGTCCCGTGTATCCAGCGGGCCGGGGCGGCTCGGCGGTGCCCGGGACGCCTATCTGAATCCCACCGGCCTGCCGCTGGGCCACGCACTGGTGGTCGAGCGCCCACGGACGGGCAGCACCATCAAGACCGACCCCTTGACCTCGGTAGCGCCCGGCACCACCGAAAGCACCACTGGGAAGCAACCGCAGTCCCGGTCCTGGACCCGTTACGAACTCCCGGCCCCGGACCGGCCGACCGCCCTCTTCGGCTACGACATCAGCGACACCGGCGATATCCACCTCCGCGACCGCCAGCACCCAGTCCTTCTGCCCGCAGATGGCTGGCTCGCCTACGGCGACGACTTCATCCACACCACCGAAGGCGTCATCCTCCGCGGCGACACCGGCTGGATCGGCCGCATCGACAACTGGGACACGCTTCACGACTCCCTGAATCACCCCCAAGCCACCCACACCGTCCACCACGACGGCCGGACCGTCCACCTCCTCCCTCACACCACCAGCACCAGCACCACCGCCACCCGCCTGCCCCTCAGCCCCACCACAAACCCGGACCCCACAGCATCAGAAAAAACAGAGACCCAAACCACCCCGGCCGGCGAACGGCGAGCGTTCCTGGACGCACCCCGCCCACCCTCGATGACCGCACTCACCGGATCCCCAGTCGGCCAGGGCGAACGCGGCCAGGACGTCGTCACCACACACCAGCCACAGCCCCCGCGAAACCGGCACCCCGCCCCCACCGACGCGAAGAGCCTCCGCACTCAGCACCACCAAGCAGCCCCGGCCACAGCACACGAGCAACCGGAGTCGGTACCGGTCCAGCCATTGCGCCACGGCCCCGAAAGCCACCGATACCTCCTCGACACCAGCCTCCTGCCGGCGACCGGCACACCCGAGTACACCCAGCACGTCACAACCGCC
This sequence comes from Actinacidiphila sp. bgisy167, assembly GCF_965342175.1. Classification (GTDB taxonomy): domain Bacteria; phylum Actinomycetota; class Actinomycetes; order Streptomycetales; family Streptomycetaceae; genus Actinacidiphila. Next base: position 360 of record NZ_CBDRBL010000198.1, on the reverse strand, counting down.
GCAGCCCTGCTCCGCAACCGCCCCACCACGCCCGCACAACAAAAAACCCCGCCCATCGTGTCCATCAACCCTGAAAACCGGACCGACCCCCAGGCCACCACCCGCGCCATCGAATACATCAACGCCATCACCCACCTCCCCCACACCCCCACCACCATCCAATTCGACCTCGGAAACAACACCACCATCAACATCTGCCAATAAGACCGACACGGCCCGACACGGCAGGCAGCCAGCTAGCCGTTTACGACGTCGCCGTCAGCCCTTGGAAGAATCGAGGGAGTATCACGAAAGTGGTGTTCACCACTCGGTTGGCGTAGAGGTTTCTCGTTGGTCTGGTTGGCTTACGCTCGTTCGGCG
>NZ_CBDRBL010000197.1:0-1534 GCF_965342175.1 Actinacidiphila sp. bgisy167 | reverse complement strand
CAACACCGTTGCGTTTACCGGCGGGGCCGGGGTGCAAGTCCGGTTTCCATGACGTGGATCTCGGCGGTGAGGGTGTAGCTCTGGGCGGTTTGCGGGTGTTTTCCTGCGTTCGGTCCGTACTTGCTGGTGGGGTTCTTGCGGCTGCGGGCCTTGACGCGTTGGCGTGGTGTGGCGGGCAGCAGGTTCTCCAGGACCGTTCGGCCGATCGCTCCCAGCAGGTCGACGGGTTCGCCTTCCGGCGGAAGGATGCCGCCGGCGCTGATGACCTGGTCGACGGCGGCCTGCAGCAGGACGGTGAAGCTGATCCGTTCCATGGCCGGGCCCGGTCGGCCGGTCACCGCGTCGGCTGCCGCGCGGATGAGTGCCTGGTAGGTGACCAGAAGCGCGTAGACCTCCTGGTCCAGGCCCGGGACGCTGCGTGAGCGCAGGACCCGGCCGTCGAGCATGGTCGCCTTGATCGAAAAGTAGGCGGTCTCCACCTGCCACCGGCGATGGTAAAGCTCCACCAGTTCACGCGCGGGATGGCGCTGGTGGTCGAGGAGGCTGGTGACCAGCCGCCACGGTTCGCGTCGGGTGGTGCCGTCGTCGAGGGTGATGGTGATCCACGCCTCGATCACCCGCACCTCAAGTGGCCGGTAGCCCTGCCCGGCCCGGTAGGCGCCGGAGATGCGGGCCAGGTAGGAGCCGTCCGGCAGACGGCGCTGGATGGTCGGACGGCGCCGGGCGGAGGAGCGCACCAGGAACTGCGCGCCGCTGGTGGTGACGTCGCGCAGGAACTCGATCGCGTCGAAGCCGGCGTCGGCCAGGAGCAGCATCGAGGTGTTCAGGCAGCCCAGGAGGCGGCGGGCGTAGGGTAGTTCGCCTTCGTCTTCGGGGCCGAAGGCGGCGGCGAGCACGGCGCGGGTGCCGCACTCGACCACGACGAGGAGGCGGAGCAGGGGGTAGCCGAACTCGAGGGTGTCGCCGGATCGTTTCGGGTAGCGCCAGGTGACCTGCTCGTCGTCGGGCAGGTGCAGATGGGTGCCGTCCAGTGCCACCGTGCGCAGCCCGCGGTAGAAGGCTCCGGCCTGGCCGCGGTCGGCGACAGGGCCGGCCAGGGCCTCGAACAGGCGGCGCAGCGGAGCCGCGCCGAGGCGGCGGCGGGCCCGCGCGAGTGAAGAGGCGGCCGGGACGATGGGGGCGAGCGCCCCCAGGGACGTGGTGAGCTTGCCCCATACCGCCCGGTAGGAGCACTTTTCGAACAGGGCCAGCGCCAGGACAAAGTAGACCACGACCCGAGCGGGCAGCAGCCGTCGGCGCTTCTCGCGCGCTCCGGTCTCCTCCAGCACGGCGTCGACCAGCGCGAAATCCACGATCTGGGTCAGCTCGCCCAGATGCCCCGGCGCGTGGACGCCCGCGGCTGTCTCGATGGTGCGGATGATGGCAGACTTCTCCTGCAACGGGACCCCTGGTTCTTGATCATCTTGCTCGACACAAGTGATCTACCAGAGGTCCCGTTCCTCGTTCAGCAGCGGCTTGACGAACCAGCCGCCAG
>NZ_CBDRBL010000196.1:0-1568 GCF_965342175.1 Actinacidiphila sp. bgisy167 | reverse complement strand
GGTCGCGTTCGGCGCGGGTGAGGCCGGCGGTCAGGCGGTGCGAGGGGATCCGGGTGAGCGCTCTGAGTGCCTGTTCCGCCGTCATCCCCTGGGGCGGACGGGCCACCACATCCTGGTAGACCTTGGCCGCTTGCTGGACGTGCGCCATGAAGGCGGTGAGATCGGCGGGATCGAGGGTGCCAATCCCGGTGAGGACATCCCCCACGGGCGAGGGCATCTCGAAACACATCCGGGCAAGAGCACGAGGAGCCACGAGAACAGAAATCCCTTCAGATCAGCTACCACACCACAATAAACGCACCTGAAAGACCGCCACCGAGCGGACACACCGCTAGTGCTGTGACCGCATAGGTTCGCCGGGTTTCATGCTGCTGGGGCGAGTGGGCGTCCGCCCCAGCGGATGCGTTTCTCGCTGCGGATACGGGCGCGTTCTCGGCGTTGGGCGGCCAGGACGTCGGGGTGGCGGGCGTTGGTGTTGCGCCAGCGCAGGTAGGCGTGCAGGGCCCGGGTCTGGACGGTGTGGTTGGGGTGGTTCGAGTTGGCGATGGTGAACTGCCGCAGCGGCCCGAAGTGAGCTTCTATGGGGTTGGCCCAGGACGCGTAGGTCGGGGTGAAGCACAGTTCGACCCGGTGCTTGGTCGCCCAGCGGCGGATCCGCTCGCCCTTGTGTGCGGAGAGGTTGTCCAAGATCACGTAGATGGGGGCGCCGTCGGGTCGGGCCGCACGGATCGACTTCAAAGCGGCCAGGGTGTTGGCGGCGCCCTTCTTGCGCCGGTTGACGCCCCACAGGGTGTCGTCGCCGATGGAGTAGCAGCCGTGGAAGTACCGGACGCCGTGGGTGCGGTGGTAGGTCGCCGGCACCCGGTCGGGCTTGGTCTGCTCGGCCCAGCAGTTGCCGCCGGTGGGCCGGATGCCGAGCGGGCCGAACTCGTCGAACGCGAAGACACGGTCCGGGAAGCGGTGAAGGACGTGTTCGATGCGGTCGAGCTTGGTGTCACGCTCGGGGTCCGGGGATTCCTTCCAGGTCTTGGTGCGCTGGAAGGTGATGCCGCTGCGCAAAAGCAGCATCCGTAATGCCTCGCGGCCGATGCGGATCACACGGCCGTGGACTTTCCGCAGGTAGGCGGCGAGCTTCCGGATCGACCAGCGGGTGAAGGGCTGGCCGAGTTTGGTCGGGCGGGTAGTGGCCGTCTGGATGACGAAGTCCTCGTCGTCAGGACTGAGCAGGCGGGGACGGCCTCCCGCCCACTGAGGGTCCAGGCAGGCCAGGCCGATCTCGTTGAACCGGTGAATCACGTCGCGGACGGTGTCCTCGTCGGCCTGGACCAGCTGCGCGATCACCGGCACCCGGTTCCCGCCCGCCGAAGCCAGCAGCATCATCGCCCGCCGGTAGCGCACCGAACTGGTGCTGCCCCGGCGCACTATCTGCTGCAGCTTCTGCCCCTCCTGATCGGTCAGTCTGCGCACCCGCACAGGCTCAGCCACCGCACCTCCAGCAGTCGGATCGAACGTCACCGCCCATCCAACCGCCCCGACCACCAACCCGGCGAACCTATGCGGTCACAGCA
>NZ_CBDRBL010000195.1:0-1615 GCF_965342175.1 Actinacidiphila sp. bgisy167 | reverse complement strand
TGGTGCTGGCGAGGGCGGTCGAGCGGGTGGGGTTCGATCTGGTGGTGACGGGGATGGCGTCCACGGATGGGACGGCGGGTGTGGTGCCGGCGTTGCTGGCGGAGCGGTTGGGTGTGCCGCAGGTGACGTTGTTGTCGCGGGTGTCGGTCGAGGGTGGGGTGGTGTCGGGGCGGCGGGATGGTGATGCGGCGAGTGAGGAGCTTGAGGCGTCGTTGCCGGCGGTGGTGTCGGTGACGGATCAGTCGGGTGAGGCGCGGTATCCGTCGTTCAAGGGGATCATGGCGGCGAAGAAGAAGCCGGTGGAGTCGCTGGATCTGTCCGACCTGGGTGTGGAGGTGGGGCTGGTGGGTCTGGCGGGGGCGTGGACCCGGGTGGATGAGGCGGTGGCGCGTCCGCCGCGGGCGGCTGGTGTGGTCGTCAAGGACGAGGGTGAGGGCGGTAGGCAGCTCGCGGAGTTCCTCGCGGGCCGGAAGTTCGTCTGAGCGGCCTTCTTCTTCTTTCTCTTCGAGTTCTCAGGAGTGGTGTTCCCGTGGGTGATGTCCTCGTTTATGTCGATCATGTGGAGGGTGCGGTTCGCAAGCCGACCCTCGAGTTGCTGACGATCGCGCGTCGGCTGGGTGAGCCGGTGGCGGTGGCGCTGGGTGCGGGTGCTGGTGCGACGGCGGGTGTGCTGGGTGAGCATGGTGCGGTGCGGGTGCTGGTCAATGAGGCGGGGGAGTTCGCGCGGTATTTGGTGGTGCCGAAGGTGGATGCGTTGGAGGCGGCCGCGGGTGTGGTGAGTCCGGTGGCGGTGCTGGTGCCGTCGTCGGGGGAGGGTAAGGAGGTCGCGGCGCGGTTGGCGTTGCGGTTGGGGTCGGGTCTGGTCACCGATGCGGTGGATGTGGTGGCGGGGTCTGAGGGGCCGGTGGCGACGCAGTCGGTGTTCGCGGCGTCGTTCACGACGAGGTCGCGGGTGACGGTGGGTGTGCCGGTGATCACGGTGAAGCCGAATGCGGCGCCGGTGGAGGCGGTTGCGGCCGGGGGTGTGGTGGAGGAGTTGCCGGTGGAGTTCGGTGTGCTGGCGGCGGGGACGCGGGTGGTGGCGCGGGCGCCGCGGGAGGTGTCGGGTCGTCCGGAGTTGACCGAGGCGGCGATCGTGGTGTCGGGTGGTCGCGGGGTGGGGGGTGCGGAGAACTTCGCGGTGATCGAGGCGTTGGCGGATGCGTTGGGTGCGGCGGTGGGGGCGTCGCGGGCGGCGGTGGACGCGGGTTGGTATCCGCATGCGCATCAGGTGGGTCAGACGGGTAAGTCGGTGTCGCCGCAGTTGTATGTGGCGGCGGGTATCTCGGGGGCGATCCAGCACCGGGCGGGGATGCAGACGTCGAAGACGATCGTGGCGGTGAACAAGGATCCGGAGGCGCCGATCTTCGAGTTGGCGGATTACGGGGTGGTGGGTGATCTGTTCCAGGTCCTGCCGCAGCTGACCGAGGAGGTCACCGCCCGTAAGGGCTGACCCCGGGCGCCACCCGGCGCACGCCCTGACCGGAGCCCCGTGACGCCCCCGGCCGCGCCACGGGGCTCCGGCCGTGCCCGCCCCGTCCGTCCCGACGCCGTTGACGACGAGAAGCAAGCGGCG
>NZ_CBDRBL010000194.1:0-1623 GCF_965342175.1 Actinacidiphila sp. bgisy167 | reverse complement strand
GGGAGATCGTCGCGCATCTCGCCGAGACCTACGGCATGGAGACGTCCAAGGAGACGGTCTCCACCATCACCGACAAGGCCCTGAACGCCATGGCCGACTGGCGCACGCGCCCGCTCGACCCGGTCTATCCGGTCCTGTTCGTGGACTGCGTGAACGTGAAGATCAGGGACGGTGCGGTGGCCAACCGCCCCATCTACGTGTCCTCGGAGTAATTGTCAAGACTTGTGGATCAGTTGAGGTGGATCAAGCGGCGAAGGTCTCGTCCTGTTCGACGAGGAGGCCGTTCTCGAAGCGGGCGCCGGCTCGGACGAGGGCGACGAGGTGGGGTGCGGTGACCGCTCGCCAGCGGGCCTGGGCGGACTCAACGAGTTTGAAGACCATCGCGAGGGCCGCGGCCGGGCTGCCGGCGCCGCGGGTGACCTTGGTCCGGAGCTTCACGGTGGAGAAGGTCGACTCGATCGGGTTCGTGGTCCTCAGATGGATCCAGTGTTCGGCGGGGAAGTCGTAGAACGCCAGCAGCTCGTCGACCTCGCCGGTGATCTTCTTCACCGCCTTGGGCCATTTCGCGCCGTACGCCTCCTCGAACGCGGTGACCGCCTTCTCGGCGTGCGCGCGGTCCTCGGCGTTGCAGATCTCCTGCAGAGCCTTCTTCGCGCCAGGCTGCGCGGACTTCGGCAGCGCGTTCGAGACGTTCCTTGTCTTGTGAACCCAACACCTCTGGTGCCTGGCCTGCGGAAACACCTCCGCCAGCGCCCTCCACAGGCCCATCGCGCCGTCGCCGACCACGAGCATCGGGTCGCGCATCCCGCGCCGCCGACAGTCGCGCAGCAGGTCCGCCCAGGACTCGGTGGACTCGCGCAGACCCTCGGTGATCGCGATGAGTTCCTTGGTGCCGTCGACGCGGACGCCCATCAGGACCAGGAGGCAGGAGTGCGTCTGGGACAAGCGGATCTTGGGATGGACACCGTCGGCCCAGACGTAGACGTAGTCCGATCCGGCCAGGTCACGGCGCTGGAAGGCGGCATGGTCGGCGGTCCACTGCTGCGTCAGTCGGGTCACCGTGGCCGGCGACAGGCCGGCCGAGGAGCCCAGGAACTGTTCCATCGCGGGCACGAAGTCGCCCGATGACAGGCCGTGGAGGTAGAGCAGTGGCAGCACCTCGCTGATCTTCGGGGACTTCCGGCACCACGGCGCGAGGATCTTCGAGGAGAACCGCTGACGTTCACCCGTCGTCTCGTCGACCCGCTTGTCGTTCACACGCGGGGCGGCCACCTCGATGGGCCCGGCGGCGGTGGTCACCGTCCGCGGCCGGTGGCGGCCGTTGCGCACCACCAGCCGGCGACCGGCCTCGTCACGCTGACCGGCGAGCTCGGATATGTACTGGTCCACCTCCGCCTCCAACGCGGCGGCCAGCATCCGCCGGGCGCCCTCCCGGACAATCTCGTCGATCAGGGAACCAGCCTCGGTGGTGCCGTCTTCGTTGACTACGCTGAGCACGGGCGTGCCTTCCCGACCCGCGTTCGCAGCGCGGGCCTACTCGGTGACTTCACGATCACTCACTCGGGAAGGTACGCCCTTCGCGCGCCCTCCAGAGGAGCTGATCCACAAGTCCTGAGCATTGCT
>NZ_CBDRBL010000193.1:0-1627 GCF_965342175.1 Actinacidiphila sp. bgisy167 | reverse complement strand
GCGTGTCCCAGTAATCGGTGACCCGCGTGCAGTTCGTGATCATTCATGCGGGATGATCAGGTTATGCGTGATGGGGATGGGCTGTTCGAGGTCGAGCCGGTCGAGCCGAAGCGGCAGCAGGCACATCCAGCGGTGGTGGACAAGCGGTTCCGCGCGTTCGACCCTCACCAGGTCCTGCTGCTGCCGCCGTCGCTGGACGACTGGCTGCCCGAGGACCACCTGGCCCGGTTCGTCGCGGACCTGGTCGACCAGACCCTCGACCTCACGCCGGTCCTGGCCGATTACACGGAAAAGCGTGGCTACCCGCCCTACGATCCCAGGTTGATGGTGCGCCTGCTGATCTACGGCTACACCACCGGCGTGCGCTCCTCCCGGGCGATCCAGCGCCGTTGCGTCGACGACGTCGCCTTTCGGTTCCTCGCCGCCGACCAGGCCCCCGACTTCCGCTCGATCGCCCGCTTCCGCCGCCGCCACCTCGACGCGCTCGCCGGCCTGTTCCTGCAGTCCCTGCATCTCGCACAGAAGCTCGGCATGGTCAAGATGGGCCGCGTCGCTCTGGACGGCACAAAACTGGAAGCAAACGCATCCAAGCACAAGGCGATGAGCTACGGCCGCCTGGTCGACAAGGAGGAACGCCTCGAAGCCGAGGTCGCCGAACTGGAGGCGAAGGCGGCTGCCCTCCTGGCCGACGCGGAGGCCACCGATACCGCCGAGGATGAGCGGTTCGGCCCCGACGGCACGCAGGCCGACCTGCCCGCCGAACTGGGCCGCCGCGAGAAACGCCTGGCCAAGCTGCAGGCCGCCCGCGCCCAGATCGAGGCCGAGGCCGCCGACAAGGCCCGCCGCCACGCCGAGGACAAGGAGCGCCGCCGCCAGGAACGCGCCGGCAGCAGCGATGAGCAGGCCGTCACCGACGCCGGTGAGAAGGCTGCCAAGACGGCTCGCCCGAAGCCGAAGGCACAGGCCAACTTCACCGACCCCGACTCGCGGATCATGAAGAACAGCGACGGCGCCTACATCCAGGCCTACAACGCCCAGGCCGTCGTGGACGACAAGCACCAGGTCATCACCGCCGCCGATGTGACGACCAACCCCTCCGACGCGCTGAACTACACCACCATGCTCGACCAGTCCGCCCAGAACACCGGCGCCCACCCGGGGCAGGCCCTCGTCGACGCCGGCTACTGCTCCGAGACCAACCTCGAAGCCGCGCGCGAGCGCCAACTCGCCTGCGGCACCAACACGTTCATGGCCACCGGCCGACTCGCCCACGACGAGCAGGTCCCGCCCGCACCCCGCGGACGCATCCCCAAGAACGCCACACTGAAGGAACGCATGGCCCGCAAGCTGCGGACCAAGCCCGGCAAAGCCGCCTACGCCCGCCGAAAAGCAATCGTCGAACCCGTCTTCGGACAGATCATGACCTGCCAGGACGGCCGCCAGCTCCTCCTGCGCGGCGAGGACGGAGCCCGTGGCGAGTGGCGGCTACTGGCCGCCTGCCACAACCTCCGCAAGATCTTCCGACACACCGGGATCACGGGACTGGCCACCGCAACCGGGTGACTCACCGGGCCTCCCAGTGGGTCACCAGGCCCCGCCAGGCCGATCTCCCAACCGGCAGGACCCG
>NZ_CBDRBL010000192.1:0-1677 GCF_965342175.1 Actinacidiphila sp. bgisy167 | reverse complement strand
CGGCCGAGAACCGGCCGCTGGCCTGGGTACCTGTGCGCGCTTCCCCACCCGTGGGACGGCGAAGAACGCCCACCTGCGAGTACGCCGAAGGCCACCAGTGGGAAGGGCCTGCCCTCGTGCGCGGCCTGCACGTGACCCTGGACAACGCCCGCGTGATCAAGGATGGGGCGAGCACTCCATCCCCGCCGACGCCCAGCGGCGGACCCAGTGGAAGTACCGAACCTGCTACAACTGGCAGTTTGCGTGGTGGCTGCGCACCAACCGGGGCGCCCCCGACGCACCGCCCTCCACCTGGACACCGACCGACGATCCCGACGCGCCCAAGCAGCTGACCTTCCTGTAGCTCGACCAAGGCCACGGCTCGGCGACAGGCAACGTCACCGAACCGTGGTGCCACCATGTTTCTCGGCGCGGGAGGCGCGCATAGCCCGCTTCCGGCGGGCGGGGCACGGAGATCCGCGTGACACTTCGCTACGACGTGCCCGGTGGGGCGCTGGGCAAGGCCGCGGCGCGCTACTTCGGCGAGGAACCGCACCAGCAGTTGGACGACGACCTGCGCCGCTTCAAGCAGATCGCGGAGACCGGCGAGGTCATCCGCTCCGAGGGCGCACCAGGCGGCAAGCGGGCCCGCGGTGAGTTCCCGCAGCACCCTGCCCGACCGCTGACCGACGGCGAATTGAAGGAGGCCCTGGCATGAAGGCGAACTGCTGGACGGGACGAAATTCGGTCGAGGTGCAGGATGTCCCCGAACCGTCGATCCTGAACCGCCGCGACGCCATCGTGAAGATCACCTCGACGGCGATCTGCGGCTCCGACCTCCATCTGCTCGACGGCTACGTCCCCACCATGCAAGAGGGCGACATCATGGGCCACGAATTCATGGGTGAGGTCGTGGAGGTCGGCCCCGGCATCAGTAACGACAAACTGCGCGTCGGTGACCGGATTGTCGTGCCCTTCCCCATTGCCTGCGGTGTCTGCGCGTCCTGCCGCGCCGAGCTGTACTCGTGCTGCGAGAACACCAACCCCAACGCCGGCATGTCGGAGAAGTTCTTCGGCCACCCCACCGCCGGCATCTACGGCTATTCCCACCTCACCGGTGGGTTCGCCGGCGGTCAGGCCGAGTACGCCCGGGTGGTGCTCGCTGCCGTCAACGCCCTGAAACTCGAGTCGGACCTCAGTGACGAGCAGGTGCTGTTCCTGTCCGACATCCTGCCGACCGGGTACATGGGCGCGGAAATGTGCGACATCCAGGAAGGCGACATCGTCGCCGTCTGGGGCGCCGGTCCGGTGGGCCAGTTCGCGATGGACAGCGCCCGGGTCCTGGGCGCGCAGAAGGTCATCGCGATCGACAAGGAGGCCTACCGGCTTGACATGGCCGCCGCCCAGGGCTACACGACCGTCGACTTCGAGGAAACCGACGTACGGTCGGCGCTGCTCGAACTCACCGGCGGGCGGGGCCCCGACAAGTGCATCGACGCGGTCGGAATGGAGGCCACACACGGTGCCTCCCACGTGCGCATGTACGACCGGGCCAAGCAGGCGGTCCGCTCCGAGACCGACCGGCCCCACGCCCTGCGCCAGGCCATCCTGTCCTGCAGGAGCGGAGGCGTGGTGTCGGTCATCGGCGTCTACGGCGGGCTGATCGACAAATTCCCGGCGGGTGCCTGGATGAACAGG
>NZ_CBDRBL010000191.1:0-1729 GCF_965342175.1 Actinacidiphila sp. bgisy167 | reverse complement strand
CCCCCCTCTTCCCGCCCTCCCCTCCCCCCCCCCGGCGCAGCACCCGTGCCTGCCCCTCCGCGGCGGCCAGTCCGCGCAGCGCCTCGGGGATCGGGCCGCTGCCCGTGCGGTGCCCGACGTCGGGGTGGAGCGTGCCGTTCCCGCGGACGGCCTCGCCTTCGGACGCCGCGGCGGTCCCAGCCGCCGGCGGCTCGCTAGAGGCGGCGCGCAACCTGCGGGTGGCCTCGGCGACGGAGGTGCCCGGCTGGACGGCGAGCCACGCGGCGACGAGCCGCAGGGCGGCGGGGTGGCGGCCGCACTCCTGGGCCAGGCCCTCCGCGGCCCGCGGGTCGTTGGTGATCCGCACCCGCCCGACGGCCTCGGCCAGCAGCTCGACGCACGCCGCCGGGTCGAGGCCGCCGAGGGTGCACGGACGTACGTCGTGGACGCCCGGCAGCGGTCCCTCGGCCGTGGCGACCAGCAAATTCCCCGAACCCTTGGGCATCAGGTCCAGCAACTGCCGGGGCTCGACGACGTCGTCCAGGACGAGGACGGCCTTGCGTCCGTCCAACGCGGTGCGCAGCGCGGCGAGCAGTTCCCCGTACTCCGCGGCCGGCTCGGCCTCGACGTCCATCGCGCGCAGCAGGGCACGGGCGGACTGCTCGGGCGGCACCGGACGGCCGTCGTTCTCGCTGAGCCGCAGGTAGAACTGGCCGCCGGGGTAGCGGTCGGCCACCTCGTGGGCAAGCCGCACGGCCAGCGCGGTGCGTCCCGAGCCCGGCCGGCCGGCCACGAGGAGCACCCGGCTGCCGTCGGGCGTCTGGCCGCGCAGCGCGGCCAGGCCCGGCCGGTCGATGTCGGCGCGCAGTTCCTCGAGCTCGCGGCGGCGGCCGACGAACCCCGGAAGGCCGGGGGGCAGCGTGCCGTGTGCCGGAGCCCGCGACGCAGGCTCCCACGGGCCGTCGTCAGAGGCCGCCGCCGATGCGTCGGCGTCCAGCACGTGATCCGCCACGGGCCCACTCCCGTTCTCCTACGAACGGCAAGAGCCTAGTTCACGGCGAGGGTCCAACCCCCGTACACGACGCGGCGGATCCAGCCAATGATCACCCTCTCGGACGATCGGATGGTCAGACCGAACGGTCAGGCGGAGAAGGGCCGCGCGGGCCACTCCGCCTCGGCCGGGCGCAGCGACTCCAGGCCGTCCCCCGCCCGGGCGGCCTGCAGCGACAGCACGCCGACCACCAGGCAGTTGTTGTGCACGTCCCCCGCCAGGACACCGCGGACCAGCTCGTCCACCGGGACCCGGGCGAACTCCATGTCGGCCTCTTCCTCCGACACCGCGAAGCGCTCGCCCTCCACCTCGGACAGGCCTCGGGCCAGGAAGATGCGCACGGCCTCGTCGCAGCCGCCGGGCGTGGTGTACACGTCCGTGAGCACCCGCCACTCCTCGGCCTTGACGTGCGCCTCCTCGTACAGCTCGCGCTGGGCGGCGTGCAGCGGGTTCTCACCCGGCACGTCGAGGAGCCCGGCGGGGATCTCCCACAGCTTCATCCGCACGGGGTGGCGGTACTGCTTGAGGACCAGGACGCGGTCCTGGTCGTCGAGGGCGAGCACGGCCACCGAGCCCGGGTGAACCTGGTAGTCGCGCCGGGCGACGCTGCCGTCGGGCATGACGACGTCATCGGTGCGGACGCTGGTCTTCTTCCCGGTGAAGGGGGTGGCGGTGGCGGTGACCCGCCACTCCTCGGGA
>NZ_CBDRBL010000190.1:0-1767 GCF_965342175.1 Actinacidiphila sp. bgisy167 | reverse complement strand
CGGTGACTTCGCACATGGGGTTTTAGGTCTCCAGCCAGCGGGGTCGGGTTTCGTCGATGCCGAGGAGTTCGAGCAGGTGTGCTTGGACTCCTTGGCTGACGAGGATGACGGGTGGGTCGGTGGTGGTGCCGGGTCGGAGGGTGAGGCCGTCGAGGTGGTAGAGGATCATGCGGCCGGTGGGGCGGACCTTGCGGTTGTCGGGATAGAGGCCGGCCATGGTCTGCTCGGGGCCCAGGGCCTGACGGACTTGGCGTTCGATCAGGCAGTAGACCAGTAGGGCCAGGCAGATCACGGTGATCAGGGCTGTAATGCGGCGGTTGTGCTCCAGGAACAGCGGAGCGACGGCCAGGGGGCCTTTGAACTCGCCGTAACGACGTTCGACCACCCCCTGGCCTTTGTAGCGCCGGAAGACCTCGGCCGCGTCGGCTTGTTCGGGAGTCAGAGCGGTGACCAGGCAGTACCAGCCGTCGGCGGCGGCTTCGGTATCCAGGACATCCTGGTCGAAGTGCCAGGACAGGGCGGGTTTCCCGTTGGGGCCGACGGTGACGGCGGTGCGCAGGCAGCTGGCGACCCGGCGGGACTTGGTGATCACCCCGATCCGGGCCTGGATCTTCTCGGCGGTGGTGTAGTACCGGCCGCCGGCCGATTTCTGCAGTTTTTCCAGTTCCTCGGCGGCTCTGGCCAGGCGTTTGGCGCGTGCTTTGCGCTGGCCCTCGGCGTTGCCGGTGGAGTGGACCAGGATCCGGCGCAGGTGGTGGACCGGGTCGCGCTTGCGCGGTCCTGCCATGGCATGGACGTCTTCGAGGACCCGGTAGGAGTGGCGCTGGTCGGCGGGGGTGTTCCGGTCACAGTCGCGGTCGTTGACGTAGTCGACCAGCTCGGCGGCCTGGACGTCGAGCGTGGCGTAGAAGCCGGCCTTGACCTGGGCCGCGGGTATGGGGGCGACGAAGGGGACCCGGGCGTCGAGCAGGGCGGTGATGTTGGGGTAGGAGACCAGTTTGGAATCCGCGACGAGCAGGAAGTCCTTGCGGTCGGCGATCTTCCGCAGGGCCTTCATCGCGCCGACGACCTGGGCGACTTCGCCCGCGCCGCCGTCGTAGGCGCGGTGGAAGACGGGGATGCCGCCGTCGCGGGTGACAGCCACTCCGGCCTGGACCTGCTTCAGGTCCACCCGCCGGTCCTTGGGGTGACCGTATCTGACCTGCGCGAATTGCTCTTCCTGGTCCGGATAAGCGCCGAACATGGAGATCGACGTCATGTCCCAGTGGATCTGGGCGGTGTCGATGCCGAACTCCGCGATGGTCTGGGCGCCGACCGAGCCGGTGATCTCCTCCAGGTGCGGGGCGATAGCGTCCAGGGCGCGGGCGATACGGTCGTCGTTGAGCAGGTCAGGCTCGATGCCGAAGACCTCCTCGACCGCCCACTTCCGCGCCCAGTCCTCCACCCGGACCATCGAGGTCGGCGAGGACAGCCGGTTGGCGACCAGCGCCTCGATGACTTGCCCGTGCGTCAGATGTGCCACATCCCGGACGGGGCACAGCTCGTCGATGATCCCGGCCACGTCCAACCGGCGCAGAAACTCGGCAGAGGCAGGCAGAGCGCCCAGACGCCTCTCCACCACAGGTGCCAGCTCGACCGACATGCGGGGACGCTGAACCCGGGAACGACGCGAACGAGATATCGGCACGTCCACTCCAACGACCCACACCCACTGAAGTACCGGCCACCTCATCAGTTCATCCGACTCAGCTATGTGCGGAGGATCGG
>NZ_CBDRBL010000189.1:0-1825 GCF_965342175.1 Actinacidiphila sp. bgisy167 | reverse complement strand
GGACAAGCCCTCGGCTTATTAGTACCGGTCAGCTCCACCCATTACTGGGCTTCCACATCCGGCCTATCAACCCAGTCGTCTACTGGGAGCCTTAACCCCTCAAAGGGGGTGGGAGTCCTCATCTCGAAGCAGGCTTCCCGCTTAGATGCTTTCAGCGGTTATCCCTCCCGAACGTAGCCAACCAGCCATGCCCTTGGCAGAACAACTGGCACACCAGAGGTTCGTCCGTCCCGGTCCTCTCGTACTAGGGACAGCCCTTCTCAAGACTCCTACGCGCACAGCGGATAGGGACCGAACTGTCTCACGACGTTCTAAACCCAGCTCGCGTACCGCTTTAATGGGCGAACAGCCCAACCCTTGGGACCGACTCCAGCCCCAGGATGCGACGAGCCGACATCGAGGTGCCAAACCATCCCGTCGATATGGACTCTTGGGGAAGATCAGCCTGTTATCCCCGGGGTACCTTTTATCCGTTGAGCGACGGCGCTTCCACAAGCCACCGCCGGATCACTAGTCCCTACTTTCGTACCTGCTCGACCCGTCAGTCTCACAGTCAAGCTCCCTTGTGCACTTACACTCAACACCTGATTGCCAACCAGGCTGAGGGAACCTTTGGGCGCCTCCGTTACCCTTTAGGAGGCAACCGCCCCAGTTAAACTACCCACCAGACACTGTCCCTGATCCGGATCACGGACCGAGGTTAGACATCCAGCACGACCAGAGTGGTATTTCAACGACGACTCCACCCAAGCTGGCGCTTGAGATTCACAGTCTCCCACCTATCCTACACAAGCCGAACCGAACACCAATATCAAGCTGTAGTAAAGGTCCCGGGGTCTTTCCGTCCTGCTGCGCGAAACGAGCATCTTTACTCGTAGTGCAATTTCACCGGGCCTGTGGTTGAGACAGTCGAGAAGTCGTTACGCCATTCGTGCAGGTCGGAACTTACCCGACAAGGAATTTCGCTACCTTAGGATGGTTATAGTTACCACCGCCGTTTACTGGCGCTTAAGTTCTCAGCTTCGCCCCACCGAAATGGAGCTAACCGGTCCCCTTAACGTTCCAGCACCGGGCAGGCGTCAGTCCGTATACATCGCCTTACGGCTTCGCACGGACCTGTGTTTTTAGTAAACAGTCGCTTCTCGCTGGTCTCTGCGGCCACCACCAGCTCAGAGTGCAAAACTCATCACCAGCAATGGCCCCCCTTCTCCCGAAGTTACGGGGGCATTTTGCCGAGTTCCTTAACCACAGTTCACCCGAACGCCTCGGTATTCTCTACCTGACCACCTGAGTCGGTTTAGGGTACGGGCCGCCATGAAACTCGCTAGAGGCTTTTCTCGACAGCATAGGATCATCCACTTCACCACAATCGGCTCGGCATCAGGTCTCAGGCTACGTGCCAGGCGGATTTGCCTACCTAGCGCCCTACACCCTTACCCCGGGACAACCACCGCCCGGGCTGGACTACCTTCCTGCGTCACCCCATCGCTCACCTACTACCACCTCGGGTCACCGGCTCCACCACTCCCCATCACTCCGAAGAGATCAAGGGCGGCTTCACGGGCTTAGCATCAGAGGGTTCAGCGCTGGCGCTTCAAAGCGGGTACCGGAATATCAACCGGTTGTCCATCGACTACGCCTGTCGGCCTCGCCTTAGGTCCCGACTTACCCTGGGCAGATCAGCTTGACCCAGGAACCCTTAGTCAATCGGCGCAAGAGTTTCCCACTCTTGTATCGCTACTCATGCCTGCATTCTCACTCGTGAACCGTCCACGACTCCCTTCCAGGGCCGCTTCACCCGGCACACGACGCTCCCCTACCCATC
>NZ_CBDRBL010000188.1:0-1856 GCF_965342175.1 Actinacidiphila sp. bgisy167 | reverse complement strand
CGGTGCCACAGGTAGTGCTCCAGCTCACTGAAAGTGATCTTGGATGCGCCGTGGCGGAAGTAGGTGGTCCAGCCCCGGAGTCTCTGCCCCAAGAGGGTGAAGACTGTGCCGGGGTCCATGTTCATCGTCTGCCGTCCGGTCAGTTCCTTGACCCGGGACCTGACCGACTTGACGGCCTTGTCGCTGGGATAGGTGTAGACCATACGACGGTTCGAGCCCCGCTGGGTGTGGCGCTGGATGTGCCAGCCCAGGAAGTCGAAGCCGTCGTCGATATGGACGGTTCGGGTCTTGTCCTCGGCCAGACGAAGCCCGATGGTGGCGGCAACGCCTGCAACTTCGTCGCGGAGCGCTTCGGCGTGCTCCTGAGTGCCGAACACCATCACGGCGAGGTCGTCGGCGTACCGGACCAGTCGGTACGTCGCTCCCCCTTCACGGCGGTGTCGGCGCCGGTGCCATTCCTTGGAAAGGCTTCGGCGCTTCGTGTCGAAGTGCTCGTCGATCACACCCAGGGCGATGTTCGCGAGCAACGGGGACAGGATCCCGCCTTGCGGCGTGCCCGACACGGTCTCCCGCAGGGTGCCCTCCCCGGTCAGGATCCCTGCATGCAGGAAGGACTTGACCAGCCGCAGGACTTGCCTGTCGCCGATACGCTGACGCACCCGGTCCATGAGGGCCGTGTGGTCGATCTCGTCGAAGCAGGCGGCGATGTCGGTCTCGAACACCCACACATAGCCCGAGCGGGCGTGGTGGATGACATCCTCGATCGCGTCCTGCGCTCGTCGGCCGGGCCTGAACCCGTAACTGGACGAGCTGAACCCGGGCTCGAAGATCG
The DNA here is from genome assembly GCF_965342175.1 of Actinacidiphila sp. bgisy167. Classification (GTDB taxonomy): domain Bacteria; phylum Actinomycetota; class Actinomycetes; order Streptomycetales; family Streptomycetaceae; genus Actinacidiphila. The sequence continues at coordinate 1,024 of NZ_CBDRBL010000188.1, read as the reverse complement.
GTTCGAGCACCAGTTTCAGGCTGGCTTGCACCACGCGGTCTCGCGCGGTCGGGATGCCCAAGCGGCGCATCTTCCCGTTGGATTTCGGGATCATGCGTTCGGCCACGGGCAGGGGGACGAACGTCCGCGCCTTCAAGTCCGCGCGGATCTGGTCGAGGAACCCGAGCACACCGCGCTCGGACGCCTCGATCCCCGGAGCGGTCCAGCCGTCGATCCCGGCTGTTCGCGCTCCTTTGTTCGTTCTGACCCGGCGCCATGCTTCGAGCAGGAACGCCGGGTCTGCCACAAGATTGAACAGATCGTCGAACACGCGGCCAGGGTCAGCCACTGCCCGATCGTGCAGCTTGGACTGAATCCGCAGTACCCGCGAGGCTGCCGCGTACTCGGCGGCCTCGGGAACGCCGGGGTTCCCCGGCGTATCTCCTGCCATTTCCTCTCCTCATCTACGTGACTCGCTGCGGTCCTTCCCCATGCGGACGGCGTTACCGTCCTCGGAGTACTACGACCGCTCCGCCCCACACAGGGCCCGACAGCGGACAGCGCGCCTGCCACCCGTCCCCTGGCTGGGGAGCGGGGAGGGCAGACCCTGCATGGTTCCCATGTTCACTTTGTCCCGGTTCTCACGGGAGGGACCCGGCTATACCCCGGCGGTCTTCGTCACGCCCGCAGACACACGTGACGACCTGTCCATCGCGGCCGGTTGCCGCGACGGACGGGAGCCTGCTTGTCGAAACAGCCCAGCTCGCACCGCACTCCCGCCCCATATCCACCAGGTTTGAGAGCGGTTCTGGCTAACGAGGCGTCAAGCACCGGTTCCTTTCGTATCCCTTCGTGAATCGCTGGCCGGACCCGCACGGTCTGGTAGTACCCGCACGTCCCGACGGTGTCAGGGCCGCTTGCCACCGCCACACCCACGCTTCCTACGGCATGACGGCTGCCCTCTGCTTCACCCGGCTGCTGCGACAGCCAGGCGCCGGGGGTCTCTCACCCCCGTCCGGAAACAAAGCGCCTCATGGCGCACCTC
>NZ_CBDRBL010000187.1:0-1946 GCF_965342175.1 Actinacidiphila sp. bgisy167 | reverse complement strand
CCGCCTGGCCCTCGCCGCCAGTGATGCAGCCCTTGCCGCAGCCAGTCTCATCGACGCCGACCGCCTCCAATACAACAACGCCACCACCACAGCCGTCCGATGCGCCCTTGACACCGCCGCACAATCCCTCAAAGCGGCAACCCGCCATATCGAAGCCGTGCAAAAGCCCCGAGGGTTGAGCAGCCCAGGCCCATCGTGGAGCAACGCAACCACCTGACCAGCTCCCGCCTGGGCACGCCGCCGGGTGCCAGGTACGGAAACGGGCGAGCCAGCCGCCGACCTTCCGCGCGGCCAGCGCCTCCCGCTGCTCACGGCGTTCCCATTCGGCCTGTTCGCCTGGAGGGCGGCGGCCCTGGTGTGGCTTTCGCAGTCCTCACACAGCGCCGGATGCCAATGCGTGGTGGGGTCTGGGTAGTCACGCGCGGCTTCCCAGCGGTCGTCGGGAAACTTCGCCCCGCACTGCGCGCAGGCCGGACGCCGGGCCTCGCGCTCGGCCGCTTCCTGCTCGGCCTTGCATTGCTGTTCGGCCCGGTACGCCTCCTGGCGGGCGATCTGTGCCTCCCGGGCGCGGGCGTCGGCGGCGTCTTTGTGGGGGTTGCCGATCGCGTCGGTGAGGGACTGCATGCCGGTCTGGCCGAAGCGCCAGAAGACGGCCCCGGCCGGTCCGTGCTCGCGCAGGTTGTTCAGCCCGGTCGCGATGATCGGGATCTTCTGGTCGTAGGAGTGGAAGCCGTCCCCCCGGTGCCACTGGCCCTGCCACAGGTGCCGGGTCAGGTCCGCCAGACGCGGGACGGTGCGGTCCGGGTTGCGATCGCCGATGCGGTGGAAGACCAGCAGCACCGGAAGGTGCGGCACGTCGTACCCCAATGAGCCCTCGGGTGCTGGCCAGCGGGTCCGCCACATCGCCCGCTCCTTGCCGTCGGTGTCCTTCACCTGCCGGTGGAAAAACCGCGCGTACTTCTCCAGCTTGTCCGCGAGTTCCTCAGCTGTCTCGTAGCAGTTGTCGACCTCTACGAACAGCAACGGCACCCCGTCCTGCGCCGCGGTCACCACAATGTCGGCCTGCGCGCCGCCTCGGCCCGGCACGTTCCACGTCCCCGTCGCCGGCAGCGGAACCTCCGTCGCATAGGAGGCGAGGCTACCGAGCCCCGCCGGGCCGTCCACGGCAGCACGGGCGGCTGCCAGAGCTGCAGGCGGTTCCCCAGCCAGCAGGACCAGGTCCGGCTTCGGGCGCAGCAGGGCGATGACGGTCTCGTTCACGGACAGGGCGTGCGCGGCTCCGCTGCTGCCCGCGCCGCGGGCCGGGCCCCCCATCTCCCACAGCGGGCACCGCAACTCGTGAGAAGCCGCTTCAAGACCCTTGGGAGTCAGGTTCCGCAGGGTCTCGCCGCCCTTGGTGACACCGCCGTCTCACCGCGACGCGCCGGCATCTGCTCTCCGCGGTCACGCACGGCACCGTCGTGACCCTCGCCCAGGTGGAGGTCGGCGCGAAGACAAACGAAACCACGCACTTCCAACCGCTCCTGGCACCGCTGGACCTGGCCGCCGCCGTTGTCACCTTCGACGCCCTGCATTCGGTCAAGGCAAACATCTCCTGGCTGGTCGAGGCCAAGAAGGCCCACTACATCGCCGTGATCAAGACCAACCAGCCGACCGCCCACAGCCAGCTCGCAGCCCTGCCCCGGCGGGACATCGCCGTCCAGCACACCGCCTCCGGGACCGGGCACGGCAGGCGCGAGTCCCGCTCGATCACGACCTGCGCCATCGCGGACGAACTCGGCGGGATCGCCTTTCCCCATGCCCGCCTGGCCATCCGCGTCCACCGCCGGCGCAAGCAGACCGGCAAGCGCGAGACCCGCGAGACCGTCTACGCCGTCACCAGCCTCGACACCCATCAGGCCGGCCCGGCCGACCTGGCCGCCGCGATCCGCGGGCACTGGGGAGTG
>NZ_CBDRBL010000186.1:0-2070 GCF_965342175.1 Actinacidiphila sp. bgisy167 | reverse complement strand
TCGGTGAGCCCTACTTCTCTTTGTGATGCGGTCTTCACTGTCTCTTGCGAGACATGAGGCGCCGGTGTGCCGGCCGACAGGCCTGTGACTGTGTTTTCCTCTGTGCCTTTGCTGCTCGTTCGGGGTGGCGCGGAGTCCTCTTTCAGGGGCAGGAGTACAGGGGGTTGAGTGTCGGTGACGGGGATGAACTGCAGGTTGGTGGAATCGGAGATCAGGTAGTAGCCGTGCAGGTCGAAGTCGAGGATCTTCTGCAGGGCGTCCCAGTTTGCGACGTGGCCGATCCATCCGCTTTCTCTGTAGAGGATGTATCCCTGTTCATTGACGAAGTCGTCTCCGAGAGCCGCCCAGCGCCCCGTCAGGGACGCGCCGTTCGGCAGCACCACGGTGCCGCCGGAACCGACCTGATAGGTGTAGGAGCGGGTCGAGTGCGCATACGAGCGCGTGAAAGGTGCGAAAAGTTCCGGTGTTGCCTCTGCGGACAGAGGGACTCGCGCCGGAGGCTCCAACTCGTCGGAGTTGTGGCTCTGGGGATGGAAGCTGTCCATCCAGGATTCTGGAGCTGTCACCGTGATCGATCGGCCCAGCTCCCAACCCTCCACCTGCGGGTCCAAACCTGCTTCTCGAGCACCCCCAAGCCGTCTCTGACGCCGAGTCGCGGAAGCGTCGTGCACACCCGCGGAGCCACCCGTTCTGGTGTTTCGCCTGCTGCCTTCAATAATTTCGAGTCGGTCCTGTGGCCGGTGTCGCCTGCTGCCCTCCACGAACTCGGGCATCACGGGGTCAGGGACACTTCCCGCTTGGCTCTGCAGGTTTTGGTTGAGGGCGATGTGAGCTTCGGGAGAGCTACCGAAGTCCATTGCCATTTTCTGGGCAACTTCGTTTGCACGCAGAGTGGGTTGCGTTCGTCCTCGGTCACGGCCCAAGGCGAACGCCACTACGTCTATAGTGCTGTTGTACAGCTTCCGATAAGATCTGGCCTCGTCTGAAAGCTGTCCGGATTCGGCCGGAGGAGCGACGTGGAATTGGGCGACGATTTCCGCCGCCTGCTGTCGGAGTTGGCTGCCGTCAGGTGCTTCCCGAAGGTATTCGTGCGCGTAGCGGATTCGGTCTGACCACTCTTCGAGCACTGCGGCAGTGGGCTGGGGGTATCTGGCGTTCTGTGGTTGAGAGTTCGTACCGGTCCTCGTTCCGTGGGTCCGGAGCGGCATCTGTGGCAACTGCCCGACTTCCTGAGAACCCCAGCCCCGAGGCGGACGCCTTGCGAGGTGCTCAGGACTTCCAGCAAGGCGATGGAGGACGTTGCGCTCCAATTCGCTGATGGCGAACTCGCGCTTACTTCCCTGATTGTCTTGACGCCATGCAGTCGCCTGGACAAGAACAGCCTGCAGGGCCGGCGTATTGCCTGGCTGGGCAAGGGCAGTTTTCACGGCTGCGTCGACATCTTTCAGGTTTGTGCGAGGCCGCAGACCAGGGAGTGCTGATATTTCTTTCCAATTTTCCATTGCTTCGGGCGGTGGCCAGTTCGCCGACTCGCCGGACAGCGCCTCGCGAAGCCTGGCGCTGTCGTACATCACCTGCGTCCACTGCTTCCTGACCTGCTCCCATGAACGCCCGTCATGATCAAGAAGATTCACGGTGTAGGCGAACTCTGAAAGGTCGGTGTCCAGTTTCGGCAGCACAGACCTGACGACGGTGCGGTCCAGCTCGACAGTACCCTGCGGGCCCCCCTGAATGAGCCGACTCGTTCGAAGGGTGCTGCGTACCAAAGGTTGAACTGCGTCCCGCTTCAAAAATTCGAACCCGAGGGCGCGCTGGTGGTGTACGACGTTGAGCTCGCTCGTGATCCGCAGCATCCGGTCCAGGGCACCTGCGAGCCCATCGCCCGCCAGCCGCGCTTGCAGCGCCAACTGCTGAGCATGGTGGTCAGAGCCCAGTCCTGCTATCCAGGCGGCTGCATCCCACCGGGCTTGCGTACGCCGCTTGAGGTCCTGGTACTGCTCACGAGCCTGGGCGACGCCGTTGACGTCTGCCAGGTTGCGCAGTTCAACGAGTACCTTGCCACGGTCCAGT
>NZ_CBDRBL010000185.1:0-2084 GCF_965342175.1 Actinacidiphila sp. bgisy167 | reverse complement strand
ACGGAACGAACCAAGTGCTCGGCTGCCGCGCGGAGTGCCGATACGCCGTCGGTGGGCGGCCAGCAGGCGGGACAGGTACTCCACGACGTGGCGCGGGACGTCGAGCGTGGCAACATAGGTGACCAACGTGAAGCCTCTGGTGGTTGTCGACATGATCTTGTGGTGAGACCTGTCCTACCAGGGCTTTACGTCTGTCCGCAGCCGGGCCCAGTCTGTCCGACCTGCTCACACATACGGCGGCTGAGGGCGTTTCGCGTAGATCATTTCGCTGAGAAAACCTCACTCAGTACTGCAGGAAAGGCGTCAGTTTCATACCGGGCGTGAGTGAGCAGAAATTGGTCATCTCAGGCCCGGCGTCCTCCCACTCCTCCGGCACATGCAGCAAGTTACCGTGCGGGCTGAGCGCGATCTGCCACACAGGCTGGTCCGTGTCGGCGTGAGGGGACGAAACCCGCTGACCTCTGTTGTTCTGCCAGCTCACTACACCCTCATGGTTCACCGCCCACAGCGCCTCCAGCACCGCACCCACCACCAAGGCCCGAGCCCCGGGGCCGGCGGCCAGCAGCGCGGCCTCGAGGCGTGCCACGGCCTGTGGCACCGGCTCATCCCACACACGCCTGGCCGACATGACTCGCTCACGGAACCCCAACACACTACGGACGGACGCGGGATCGAGCGTCGCTATCTCAGTGATCACGTTGTCGAGTCCGTGAAGAAAGCGTTCCGTGTACTTCTCGTACTGCTGCGGGCCGAGGTCTACTGCGGTGAAAGAGTGGGCGAAATCGATGAGCTTGACCCTGACCGACTGACCGGGATCGTCTGCCGCACGATCCACGGCGATCAGCACGCTCGCCCCTACCAACGCGTACCCAGACACGGCAACGGCATCCCGGACGTTCTGCAACTGAGCCGCAAGTTCCGTTGCAAGGCTGTGGATCGGCGCGGCGAAATCCGCCACGTGCTCGCTTGAGGCGCGACCGATCTGCATCCGGCTACCTTGGATCTTCGTCCCCGCTACAACGCGCCACCCCCGCCTCGCGGACCCGCTCGCCACATCAGCGACCATCAGCTTGCGCTTCTTGACCCATGCACCGCCAGGGCTGAGGTTGCGACGCAGTTCGTGCTGGCTCGCGGTGCTCTCGCCGATCTTGATGTCGAGCAAGCTCGGCTGCACCATGCCATGGGTTATGTTCTCGATGTAAATGTGTGGATCTTCCCCGCTCGCTTCGACGTCCCGCGCAGGTACCAGGTGATCCGGGTCCAGCTCCGACTCCAGCTTCCAGACGTCGTGGGCGGTGAACGAACGAGGCGCGATGCGCTCCAAGCCGGTGCCCGAGCCCCGCAAACGATTGTAGAAGTTCCGCTCGACGTCGTTGGTGGGCTTTTGTAGGACCATGCCGCCGGCACGCTTGACAATTCCGCCGTGACCGCCGCTGGCAGCCCCGGACGCCTCCCTCGACACCGCTCCAGTAGTCGACTCAACCGTCAGGGGACCGATAGGCCCCGCACGTCGCTGCGAGGCGTCGACGCCCCCCACCGATCCCGCCTTAAGCCTGTCATCGACGGCCCGAGCTCCGTCGAGTCGAGCGGCACCAGACGTCGACGCCGTGACCGGGACCGTACTTCGCGCAGCAGATTCCTGTGGCAGTAGATCGCCGCGTGAAGCCTGGCTGTAGTGCTCAATCAGAATGTTAATCTTTGCCAGTTGATCTGGTTCCTTTTTTACCGCTCGAGCCACCTCGCGTGGCAGATCATCGAAGCACACCAACCCCATGGGCACACCAGCCATCCTCACTACTTCCTCGCCGGGTCGGCAATTTGATCTATCAACACTATCCCGAGCACACGTCCCCTGGCTCCCGGCCGACCCGGTGCGGCCGGCGGGTCAGATGACCGGGGGGGGCGGCCCAGCGCGACCATCCGTGCCACGGTGCGCCACCGCATGGGCCGCCGCACCCCGCACGGCGTGCGCACCCCCTCGGCGAAGCCGCCCCACCACGCCCGCAGCCCCTCCCACGTGGGCCGCTTGAGCACCGCCAGCACCGCCACACCCCCAGGTACGCCGGAACCAAAGGGGGGCTTCA
>NZ_CBDRBL010000184.1:0-2267 GCF_965342175.1 Actinacidiphila sp. bgisy167 | reverse complement strand
CCCCCCCCCGGGTCGCCGCCGGCGAGAGCGGCCCGGTGGGCGGCGAGGGCCCGCCGGACGCCGTAGGCCAGATTGACGGCGGTCGGCCGCGCGTGGGCGAGGGACGCGGCGGCGTCCTCCACGTCGTAGCCGCGGGCGGCGGCCAGGGCGACGCCGTAGGCGCCCGCGATGCCGAGCAGGGGGGCGCCACGCACGGAGAGACCCTGGATCGCCTCGACCAGGGCGGGAACGTCCGTGCAGACCAGCTCCACTTCCTCGGCGGGCAGCCTTGCCTGGTCGAGAAGAACGAGGACGGGACCTTCCGGCGGCTCCTCCCAGCGCAGTACCGGCAGGGGCTCGCCGGGATTGTCTTGTGAACCTTTGGCCACAGTAACCACGTGCTGATCACCCATCTACTCAGTCTGCCCTGACCGGCAGCACGTTTAGAACGGTTGCGGCGCTCCGCATCCGCAGGCACACACCCGCATCCCCCGTGGCACGATGGCCACCGTCCCGCCGTTGGACGGGTACGTAGCGCAGTAGCGAAGGAGCGACGATGAACGACTCTCCGGGCTGGGCCTCGCCCGGATCCTCGCCCTCCGGCGAACCGGGCCGTACGGACGGTGCCGGTGCGCCGCAGGACGCTGCGCCGCAGAACTGGTCCCCGCGGCAACCGCCCCCAGGACAGTGGCAGGCCGCCCGCAGCTGGGGCGCCCCGCCGCCCCCGCCGCCCGCCGGCCCCGTCTGGGGCAGCCCCGCGCCCTCCGGTTGGCAGCAGCCGCACTGGGGTGCCCCGCCGGTGCCCAAACCCGGTGTCATCCCGCTGCGGCCACTGGGCATCGGCGACGTCCTCGAAGGAGCGGTCGCCACGATGCGCGCACATTGGCGCACCGTGCTCGTCATCTCGTTCCCGGTGTCCCTGCTGACCCAGGGCGCGATGCTGCTGCTCCAGAGGGTCATGCTCGACGACACCAAGACGCTCGACTCCCTGCAGGGTGACGACGTCTCGTTCGGCGAGGCCATGCGTGTTTTCGGCGGCACCCTGGCCGCCGGGGGGCTCGCCACGGTCGTCACGCTGCTCGGCGTCGTCATCGCCACAGCGATGCTCACCATGGTCGTCAGCCGCGCCGTGCTCGGCCGGCCGGCCACGCTGGGCGAGACCTGGTCCGACGCCCGTGGGCGACTGCCGCGTCTGCTCGCGCTGGTGCTGCTGCTCAGCCTGATCGTGGGCGGTGTCATCGCTGTCGGCGTCGCCCCCGGCATCCTTGTGGCGCTCGGCGGCGCCACCACCGCGGGTCTCGGCCTGGCCTTCCTCGGCGGGGTCGTCGCCCTTGCCGTGGCCGTCTGGCTGATGATCCGCTTCAGCCTCTCCTCACCCGCTCTGATGCTGGAGAAACAGGGTGTCCTGAAGTCGATGGCCCGGTCCGGCAAGCTGGTCCGGGGCTCGTGGTGGCGGATTCTGGGCATCCAGGTGCTCACCCTGATCGTCGTCTCGCTCGTCTCGTCGATCGTCCAGATCCCCTTCTCGGTGGTCGGGATGCTCGCCAGCGGCGACAGCCTGGCGGCATTCGCCACGGGTGACCAGGCGGCTCTCGGCTGGACGTATCTCATCCTCACCGGGATCGGCGCCGTCATCGGATCCACCATCACCTTCCCCGTCCAGGCGGGCGTCACCGCTCTGCTCTACATGGATCAGCGGATCCGCCGCGAGGCCCTCGACATCGAACTGGGCCGTGCCGCCGGCATCCCCGGCTACACCGACGGTCCCGGAGCGAGCGCACGCGGAAACAGCCCGGCCGTCGAAGGCTGACGCCGGCGAGTGCCGAACCCGCTCAACAAAAGATCGACCCACCTGCTGACCACCGCCTCCGGGGCACACCCCGGAGGCGGTGGTCGTCTTTCTGCGACCGAGGACACGCGTTCCGTGACCGGGGCCGAAGACCCCAGGAGCAGCTGCATGTCTCCATGAGCGACCTGAACCAGCACCAGGTGGCCTCGCGCCCCGCGGACGGAGGGCCGACAAGAAAGCCGCCAAGGCCGCTCGGCGGACGTCACCCCCACCGACGAGACCACGACCCGGCTTTCCTCGCTGCCCACTCCCGCTTGCCCGACCATTCAGTGGGTCCGCAGCCCAGGGTGAATGGTGTCCGCCGCAGCCGCCGAGCAGGCACGCCCCACGCACACACGCCCCACAGCGTTCTCAGGCCGAGGGTGCGGCTGCCCCAGAGAGAACAAGCGCAGAGAGAACACAGGACAACGCAAAAAAGCCCCGGTTCCCGAGTCGATAA
>NZ_CBDRBL010000183.1:0-2271 GCF_965342175.1 Actinacidiphila sp. bgisy167 | reverse complement strand
TGTCGGCGACGGTTGAAATGAGGGCCACGGTCAGCGGATCAAAAGCGGGCCGGTCGGCGGTCTCGTGATCATCCTGGCTTCAGCGGTGCTGGAGTCAGGAGGAAGCGAGGGTGATCCGCGTGGAGGACTGGGCTGAGATCCGTAGGTTGCATCGGAGCGAGGGGTTGTCCGCCCGGGCGGTGGCCCGTGAGCTGGGGATTTCCCGGGGAACGGTGTTGCGGGCGTTGGCCTCGGATCGGCCACCGCAGTACCGGCGGGCGCCGAAGGGCTCGGCGGTGGACGCGGTCGAGCCCGCGATCCGGGAGTTGTTGAAGCAGACTCCGACGATGCCGGTCACGGTGATCGCGGAGCGGATCGGCTGGGAGCGTGGGCTGACGATCCTGCGTGAACGGGTGAGGGAATTGCGGCCGGCTTTTCTGCCGGTCGACCCGGTCTCCCGGACGGTCTATCAGCCGGGTGAACTGGCTCAGTGTGATCTGTGGTTCCCGGCGGTGGACATCCCGCTCGGCTATGGGCAGACGGGGCGCCCGCCGGTGCTGGTGATGGTGTCGGGCTACTCGCGGATGATCACCGCGAGAATGCTGCCGTCCCGGACCACCGCCGATCTGATCGACGGGCACTGGCAGCTGCTGTCCGGCTGGCAGGCGGTTCCCAGGACACTGGTCTGGGACAACGAGGCCGGTGTCGGCAGGGGCAGGCCCACGACCGAGTTCGCGGCACTCGCCGGCCTGCTTGCGATCCGGATCCACTTCTGCCGGCCCCGTGACCCCGAGGCGAAAGGCCTGGTCGAGCGGGCGAACGGCTATCTGGAGACCAGCTTCCTGCCCGGTCGTGTCTTCACCGGCCCGGACGACTTCAACGGCCAGCTCACCGCCTGGCTGCAGGTCGCCAACCGGCGCCGGCACCGCAGCATCGACGCCCACCCCATGGACCGCTGGGACGCGGACCGATCGGCGATGCTCGCCCTGCCACCGGTCGCCCCGCCGAACTGGTGGCCGCGCACCATCCGGCTCGGCCGCGACCACTACATCCGCGTCGACACCTGCGACTACTCCGTCCACCCCCGCGCGATCGGGCACCGGATCACCGTCCGGACGGACACCGAGAGCATCGTCGTGACCTGCGGCAATGACGTGGTCGCTCGCCACGACCGCTGCTGGGCCCGACACCAGACCATCACCGACCCCGAGCACGCCGCCGCGGCACGACGACTGCGCGACCAGGCCCGGCCACCCGCCCGCACCACCACCGCGCTCTCCACGGCTTTGGCCAAGGACGACCTGGGCATCGAGGTCGAACAGCGCGCGCTGGGCTCCTACGACCGCATCTTCACCCTCATCGAGGGCGGCGCCGGAAAGGACACCTGATGACCCCCACCACCGCATCCACCGCCAGGACGGCCGACGGCCGGGCGGCCCCGACCGGCAGGCAGACCGCCGCCGACCTGGCCTTCCTCGCCCGCGCGATGAAAGCTCCCGCTCTGCTGGACGCCGCCGAACGCCTGGCCGGGCGAGCCCGCACCGAGTCCTGGACCCACCAGGAGTATCTGGCCGCCTGTCTGCAGCGCGAGGTCGCCGCCCGCGAGTCCCACGGCGGCGAGCAACGCATCCGCGCCGCCCGGTTTCCCGCGGTCAAGACCATCGAGGAGATCGACACCGCCCACCTGCGGGGCATGACCCGCCAACAGCTCGCTCACCTTGGCACACTGGACTTCATCACCGGCAAGGAGAACATCGTCTTCCTCGGACCGCCCGGCACCGGCAAGACCCACCTCGCCACCGGCCTGGCCGTCAGAGCCTGCCAGGCCGGCCACCGCGTCGCGTTCGCCACCGCCTCCCAATGGGTCGACCGCCTGGCAGCCGCCCACCACACCGGCCGGCTCCAGGACGAACTCGTCAAGCTCGGCCGCTATCCACTGATCGTGATCGACGAGGTCGGCTACATACCGTTCGAGCCGGAGGCGGCGAACCTGTTCTTCCAGCTCGTCTCGAACAGATACGAGAGGGCCAGCGTGATCGTCACCTCGAACAAGCCCTTCGGCCGCTGGGGCGAGACCTTCGGCGACGAGACCGTCGCTGCCGCCATGATCGACCGACTCGTCCACCACGCCGAGGTCCACTCCCTCAAAGGCGAGTCCTACCGCATGCGCGGCCGCGGCGAACTCGGCCGCATCCAGACCGGCAACGACACCAACTGACACGACAAACGAGAACGCACGATGGCCCACGATTGAGCCGCTCAGACTGGCCTCACATTAGGCCGCTGCCGACA
>NZ_CBDRBL010000182.1:0-2293 GCF_965342175.1 Actinacidiphila sp. bgisy167 | reverse complement strand
AAGAAGACGACTGAACCCGATCTTGTTACAGATTTCTCTACCTCATCAAGACACCCGGCGTCGCTCACGCTCCGCCGGGCGCGCGGCCGACGTCCGGCCGCGCCCACGCTCCTGCCTCCGTCCCGCTCGGCGCGCCGTCCGCTGCCGCGCGCCCACATAGGTAGGCCAAGGGGCATGAGGTCAGAACCGCGGTGGCTGGGGCGGCCGGCGCTCCGAGGCTTTACGCAGCCACCATGGGGCGAGCCTCGAAGATCGGGGCCCACATCGGGCCTTAGCGGGCAGGTCCACAGACCGCCCGAGTCGCCAGCAGCTTACGGGCCCCGATCTCTCGCCCCATGGCAGCTCCAGCCCAAAGCCTCTCCACACCGACCGCGAGGTACGGTGCCCGGGTGGACGAGGAACCGGTCATCATAAAGCTCACCCGCGATCAAGCGTTCGTGCTGTCGGACTGGCTGTACGAAGTGATGATGAAGTCCGACCAGCTGAGCCCGATCGTGCCCGACAAGGCGGTCTGGTCTGCTGTGTACGCGATCTCAGGCACCTTGGAAACCACGCTGCCAGAGATCTTCATGCCGGACTACGTTGGTCGCCTTGAGCAAGCTCGTCGGCGCCTCATCGCGGCTTCGGCCGAGGATGACGACGGTCAAGAGATGCACGAGTCCGATTGAACGTGGGCCGTCTCCGGGCCGTCCGAGGTGAGCCAACGTTGACAGACGATGACAACCGTTCACGGCATCGGCGCAGGTCATAAGCCGGGCGCGACAAACCCGCCCAGGTGGGAGCTTGCCGCACCACTTCCAGAAGAACTGATGGCATTGCCCGGAGCGTGCTCCACCCACCGCGCCTGGGTCAGTGGTTGCTTCGCACGCCGGCGCAGCGTGTACGGCTTTGTGCCATCAGCTACGGGCGTTCAGTCGTCGCCTGGACACCTGCTTGGCGCAGCCGGTGGGCGAGGACGGTCATTTCGGTCAGCGTCCCCGTTTGGGTTCCCGCGCGTACTCGCTGCGCCATGGCCTTCGCCTGGATCAAGTCGAGTCCTAGTTCGACACGTATCACCCTCATGAGTACGACGGCACTGGACGACGGGTCGCAGAGCCGTAGTCGCGTCGGACCATGCTCGGATAGCAGCCGTTCCCGCAGATCTCCTGGCACATCCGATCGACCGCAGGCGATCACGTACATGCCGCAGGCGGCACAGCTTTTCGCGATGTCCCAGCGCACTTCACCGTCGACCAGGCCCTCACCGGCGTCACACTCCGCCACGGCGCCGCAAGTTTCGCAGTCGGACGGATACCTGACCGACTCACTGGCCGCCATCGCCTCCACCCCCGAAACTCATGCCGGTCCCGCGCTCTAGACCAGAGGCTAAACGACACAGGACCTTGTGCCACAGCCGTGCCAGGTGAGGCGGTGCTGAACGGGGAGCCACGGGGAGCAGCGGTGACGGGTTCACTTTGCCGCAGGTCAGCGCCCGCCCAGGTGAGGCAGGGTCCGCAGCCTCAGTCTTCCAAACTGGTGCGGCGTGGCCGTTACAATCGACCCATGACGTCACATCAGGCGGATGCCGCGTAGATCCCCGCGCAAGCTCAGGGCCACCTCGCCCCATGGGCAATACGACGGTGGGGTGAGCACGCTGCTCATCAGTACGTGCCCGGGGCAGCCAGTGTGTTCGGCCATTCACACGTACCTCTTCGTCGATGGCCTCGACGTGGTCGCGCGCAGCGACAGCAGAATGGCCGGCCTCGGTCCAAGGCGGCTGCTCCGCCCAGGCGGACCGCTCTATCCGCCGGATATGCCATGCACGGTGGATGTGGCAACTCAGGAGGAGCCCGAGCCGGGGCCGGACAGGCTGACCATCCGGATCCGGCTCCGGGGCGAGACGGTCATCTGGACCGACCTGATGTATCCGGGCCTCGATGGCAGACCCATCGAGGAGGTTCGCTTCCACCTGAACCAGTACCTGGGCGAAGTCGAGCGGGCCTATGCGGCGTTGAAAGAGCAGCCCTGATCGCCAACGAGCTGAGATCATCCTTAGGTGGCAGACGCACAGCTACCCGCGGGGTGGACCCTTCAGCAGATTCGCGACGTATCCGGGGACCGAGAAGCTGTCGTCCTGGACCCAAACCGAGCAGTGAAGTGGGTCGCCTCTGACGCCCACAAGGTAATGCACCCGGAGATCGTTCTCGGGTTCCACGACCTGTGCATCGTGAAGCCTGTCGATGACGACGACTGGTACATGGGCAGCCTGTACGACGACGGCAGCATCGACTGTTGGACAGCCTACGAAGAGCTC
>NZ_CBDRBL010000181.1:0-2359 GCF_965342175.1 Actinacidiphila sp. bgisy167 | reverse complement strand
CGCGAACGAGCGGCCAGCTGCGCATTCCACCAGGGTCCGGGTCTTCCAGTGAAGTCCGAACCACCGGTCCTCGTGTTCATGCTCGGCGGATGGCTCCGGCCAGTTCACGACGGGCAGCCGCGGCAGCCCGATCCGGGGTGCCACCTCGGCGTTCGCCTCGTCCTCCCAGGTCGTGGCCCAGACCAGTTCGCACGGCAGCGCCGCCAGCCGAATCCCCACCTTGGGGTTGAGTCGCGCCAGGTGAGGGTGGGGGCCTGTGTCTTTCGGCTCGCGCTGCGGGCTCAGGCCGAACGGAAGAAGTGGCCCGTCGACATCGAGGAACAGCAGCGGGCGTTTCACCTGCCGGGTCATGCCGCACTGACCTCCTCGCGCTCGACCAGGACGCCGTTTTCGAACGTGGCGCCGGCGCGGACCAGGGCGACGAGGTGGGCTCCGCGGATTGCGCGCCAGCGAGCCTGGGCGGATTCGACGAGTTTGAAGACCATCGCGAGGGCTGCGGCTGGGCTTCCGGCGCCGCGGGTGACCTTGGTGCGGAGCTTGACCGTGGAGAAGGTCGACTCGATCGGGTTCGTGGTCCGCAGGTGGATCCAGTGCTCGGCCGGGAAGTCGTAGAACGCCAGCAGTTCCTCGGCGTCGTCGGTGATCTTCGCTACGGCCTTGGGCCATTTCGCGCCGTAGGTCTTCGCGAACGCCTCGATCGCCTTCTCGGCATGGGCGCGGTCCTCGGCGTTGTAGATCTCCTGCATCGCCTTCGTCGCGCCCGGCTGTGCGGACTTCGGCAGGGCGTTCGTGACATTGCGGGCCTTGTGGACCCAGCAGCGCTGGTGGCGGGCGGCCGGGAACACCTCGGCGAGCGCCTTCCACAGCCCCATCGCGCCGTCGCCGACGACCAGCTCGGGATCGCGCATGCCCCGGCGGCGGCAGTCGCGCAGCAGGTCGGCCCACGACTCGGTGGACTCTCGCAGCCCCTCGGCCAGCGCGATCAGTTCCTTGGTGCCGTCCAGGCGCACACCCATCAGCACCAGGACGCAGGAATGTGCCTGCCCGAGCCGGACCTTGGGGTGCACCCCGTCCGCCCACACGTACACGTAGTCGGACTCGGACAGGTCGCGCTGCTGGAAGGCGGCGTGATCGTCGCTCCACTGCTTCGTCAGCCGGGTCACGGTGGCCGGCGACAGGCCGGCCGCCGAGCCGAGGAACTGCTCCAGCGCGGGCACGAAGTCCCCCGAGGACAGGCCATGCAGGTAGAGCAGCGGCAGCACCTCGCTGATCTTGGGCGACTTGCGGCACCACGGCGGCAGGATCTTCGAGGAGAACCGCATCCGCTCGCCGGTGGCCGCGTCGACCCGCTTGTCGTTCACACGTGGGGCCGTGACCTCGACCGGACCTGCGGCGGTGACGACCGTGCGGGGCCGGTGACGGCCGTTGCGGACCACCAGGCGACGCCCGGCCGCGTCAGTCTCGGCAGCCAACTCGGCTATGTACTGGTTGACTTCAGCCTCCAGCGCGGCGGCAAGCATCCGCCGGGCCCCCTCGCGGACGATCTCGTCGATCAGGGAGCCGGACTCGGTGGAACCGTCGGCGTTCACTACGCTGAGCACGGGCGTGCCTTCCCGACCCGCGCTGCGAACGCGGGCCTACTCGGTGACCATCAAAGGATCATTCGGGAAGGTACGCCCTCCGCGTGCCCTCCCGGAACCGATCCACAGGTCTTGAGCATTGCTCCTCCCGCACTGCGGGGAACCTCAGCAACCCCCCGGCGGTCGGAAACCCGTTGAGGCGAGCTCGGGTTCTTGATCCGACGATGTGACAAGACGTGTTACCTGGGTACCAGGGCAGTGATGCCTGTCAAGGAACTCAAGGAGGATCCCTCATGACTGTCGCCGCTACTTCCATGAACCTCACGAAGGCCGCCCACGCCGGGATCTCGGTCTCGGACCTGGACGTGTCGATCGCGTTCTACACGGCCCTGACCGGTCGTGGACCCGTCGCCCAGGGAACCATGAGCAGCGTGCCGTTCGGTAAGTCGCAGGGACTGCCCGTCGCGAACCTGCGGTACGCGACGATCAACATCGACGGGCTCGGTATCGACCTCATCCAGTTCACGGAGCCGGCGGGCAAGCGGACACACGGCAAGGCGAACCGCCCCGGTTCCATGCACCTGTGCTTCAAGGTCGACGACTTCGATGCGGTCTATCAGCGGATGAAGGAGGCCGGTTACGACTTCCTGGGCGATGACTACACCTTCATCGAGGGCGAGGTCACCCCGGACGAAGCCCTAGGCACCAAGGTCGCCTACTTCAACGACCCTGACGGAACCAACCTGGAGATCATTGAGCCCATGGGCGGCTTCGCCAAC
>NZ_CBDRBL010000180.1:0-2458 GCF_965342175.1 Actinacidiphila sp. bgisy167 | reverse complement strand
GGGGGGGGATGCGCCCCCCCCCCCCCCCCCCCCCCTCGTCACGGGGCCCGACGCCTTGGCGGCGTCTGGTCGGCGGGTGGTGCCCGCCGCCCGGTGGCAGGATGCTTGCGGTGACCGTCCACCCCGCCATCGGGGCGGGAGAGCCGGGTCGGCAGCGCAGTCGGGGCCGGAAGACCCGTCGGGGCCGCAGAGCAGGAGGAAGAGCGTTGAGCCACGGGAAGAACCACCGGGTCGTCGTGCTCGTGCTGGAGGGCGCCAAGCCGCTCGACGTGGGGATCCCGGCGCAGGTGTTCGCCAGGCGGCCGAGCATGCCCTACGAGGTGCGGGTGTGCGGTGCCGCGCCGGGCCTGGTGACCGGCGGCGATGGACTGTCGTACCACGTGGCGGAGGGCCTGGAGGCCATGGAGCACGCGGACACCGTCTTCATCCCCGGCTACCGGGAGCCGGCGACCACCGAGCCCCCCGCGGCGGTCGTCGGCGCGCTGATGGCGGCCCGCGAACGCGGCGCCCGGCTCGCGGCCATCTCGACGGGAGCCTTCGCGCTGGCGGCGACGGGCCTGCTCGACGGCAAGCGGGCCACCACCCACTGGCACTACACGAAGGCCCTCGCCGAACGGCATCCGCTGGTACGGGTCGACGAGAACGTGCTGTTCGTGGACGAGGACGGGGTGCTCACCTCGGCCGGAGCGGCGTCCGGCATCGACCTGTGCCTGCACCTGGTGCGGCACGACCACGGCGTCGGCCTGTCCAACCATGTGGCGCGGCGTCTGGTGGCGGCGCCCTACCGCAGCGGCGGCCAGGCCCAGTACGTCCCCCGGAGCGTCCCCGAGCCCCTCGGCGACCTGTTCGCGAGCACCCGCGAGTGGGCTCTGGCGCACCTGGCGGAACCGCTGACACTCGACACGCTCGCCCGCAACGCCCGGGTGTCCGCGCGCACCTTCTCCCGGCGTTTCGTGGAGGACACCGGCTACACGCCGATGCAGTGGGTGCTGCGCGCCCGAGTCGATCTCGCCCGTGAACTGCTCGAGCGCACCGATCTGGGAGTGGAGCAGATCGCCGACCGCGTCGGCCTGGGCAGCGGCGCGAATCTGCGGCTGCACTTCCACCGCATTCTCGGCACCTCGCCCACGGAGTACCGGAACACCTTCTCGGCCTGAGGGGCATGGCGAGACTCTCGGCGCGACTCCAGGCGAGCTCTTGGCGCGACTCGGGGGCGGGGTGGTGGCGCTACTCGAGGGCGGGGTGTCGGCGCGACTTGGGGGCGGGGTGTTGGCGAGATCCTTGCGGTCAGTGGCGAAAAGTATGGCGGGATCCTTGCGCACCCTGTCGTCCACGCCACTGCCGCGGCGACCGCACGCCGCCCAGCATGGAGACGGCAAACGAAAGGAAACCGCCATGACCCGCATCGCCGTCAACGGATTCGGCCGCATCGGACGCAACACCCTGCGCGCCCTCATCGAGCGCGGCAGCGACCTCGAGGTCGTCGCCGTCAACGACCTCACCGCGCCCGAGTCCCTCGCCCACCTGCTCAGGTTCGACAGCTCCCTTGGCCGGCTCGGCCGCAGCGTCGAGGTGGACGGGTCCGACCTGGTCGTCGACGGACGCCGGATCACGGTGCTCGCCGAGCGCGAGCCGGCCGCGCTCCCGTGGGCCGAACTGGGCGTCGACATCGTGCTGGAGTCCACCGGCCGCTTCACCTCGGCGGACGCCGCCCGCGCGCACCTGACCGCCGGCGCCAAGCGGGTCCTGGTCAGCGCCCCCTCCGACGGCGCCGACGTCACCCTCGCGTACGGCGTCAACACCGAGGAGTACGACCCGGCCCGCCACGTCATCGTGTCGAACGCGTCGTGCACCACGAACGCCCTTGCCCCGCTCGCGTCCGTGCTGGACGATCTGGCCGGCATCGAGCACGGCTTCATGACCACGGTGCACGCCTACACCCAGGAGCAGAACCTCCAGGACGGACCGCACCGCGACATGCGCCGCGCCCGCGCCGCCGGCGTGAACATCGTGCCCACCACCACCGGGGCCGCCAAGGCCATCGGCAAGGTGCTGCCGAGGCTCGACGGCAAGCTCTCGGGCGACTCGATCCGCGTGCCCGTGCCGGTGGGCTCGATCGTCGAGCTCAACACCACCGTCTCCCGCGAGGTCACCCGCGAGCAGGTGCTGGAGGCCTACCGCGCCGCCGCCGACGGCACGTTGAAGGGCATCCTCGACTACGCCACCGAGCCCCTGGTCTCCAGCGACATCACCGGCCACCCGGCCTCGGCGATCTTCGACGCCGCCCTCACCCGCGTCGACGGCCGCCACATCAAGGTGGTCGCCTGGTACGACAACGAGTGGGGCTTCTCCAACCGCGTCGTCGACACCCTCGAACTCCTCACCCAGGGCTGACGACCCCGGGGGGGGGGGGGGGGGGGGGGGGGGGGGGGGGGGGGGGGGGGGGGGGGGGGGGGGG
>NZ_CBDRBL010000179.1:0-2465 GCF_965342175.1 Actinacidiphila sp. bgisy167 | reverse complement strand
TCCCCCCCCCCCCCTCCCCCCCCCCCCCCCCCCCCCCGTCGGGGTGGTGCGGTGTCGCGGCCGCTCAGCGGCATGTGCCCGCGGGGCGGGCCCGGGTCACCAGGTCGGTGTCCGTGGTGGTGCTGTCGATCCACAGCACGCGGTTGCCGGCGCCCGCGGCGGCGCCCGACTGGCTGCCCTTGTCGCAGGAGACCCGGCCCAGCGGCGCGCCCTGCGGGGTGAACTGGTAGAGCTTGTCCAGGGAGTCGTTCGGGTCGTCGAAGACCTGCGACCACGAGGAGAGCACCTGCACCGTGACCGCGGTGTCCGACGCCGTGAGGCCGTAGGCCCGGATGGGCTGCGGGCCCTTCTCGGGGACGATGTCGGTGACCGAGGAGCCGTCGAGGGACGCCCGGCGCAGGGTGGTGAAGGCGTCGTCGGTGTAGTCGGTGTCGATGAGCCAGTACACATCGGCCCCGGTCATCACCGGTGCGCTGATCCACTCCGGCGAGGAGGGTGCGCCCAGAGCCGTGGTCTTCCGGGTCCTGGTGTCGAAGACCTCCACGCCGGTCCCGTTGGCGTCCTCGTGGACGTAGGCGATACGCCCGTCCTTGACGGCGGGCTTCAACGCCTGGTTGTAGTCCTGGCCGAGCGGCACCTCACGCGGGGTGGTGTCGTTGCCCTGCACATACAGGACCCGCTGCCAGGCGGTCGCGTCGTCACGGCGGGACCAGGCGACCGTGTCGCCGTCCACGCTCAGGCCGCTGATCTCCGAACGGGTGCTGTACAGGGTCTTGACCGGGCCGCCGCCCATGGGCGCGGACAGGATGTCGTACGTGTGCACCCAGGGGTCGTCGCCGGGGACGTCGCCGACCGCCACCCACACCACGCGCTTGCCGTCGGTGACCGCACTGAGGTGCGAGCGCCCGTCGACCGGGGAGATCCGACGCGGCTTGCCCTTGCCGTCGATGCGGCCGGTCCACACGGCGTACGGCTCGGTGCCGTCGGCGCTGGAGCGGGGAACCGCCCACCAGTCGCCGCCGGCGCTGACGCTGGTACCGGTGCCGACGAACGACCGCAGCGTGCCGACCCGGCCGAGCAGGACGTCGCTGTCCAGGCCGAGGCTCTTCTCCCAGCCGGGGACGATGCCGTGGCTGTCGAAGGCCTTCTTCACCTGCTCCATGCGGTCGCCCTTGACGTGCAGCGACTTGGCGGCGGCGACGACCGCGTCACGGCCCTCGGTGAAACCGTCGAGAGGGGTGAGGTAGGAGGTGAGCGCCTTGTAGACGATCTGGTCGGCGAGTTCGCCGCCCAGGGCCTCGCGGATGTCCCACAGCGCGCCGCCGAAGATCGGGGAGTTGTAGTGCACGCCTCCCTGGTCGTAGTCGCTCCCGAGGGGGAGCCCGAGAAAGCCCTTGGTGGTGGCGCCGTCGTTGAGGTCGCGGAAGGCGCACTCCCTCGGCGTCAGGGTGCGGCAGAGGTCGCCGCCGATCAGGCCGGCGTCCGGGTCGCTCATGGGGGTGCCGCTGACGGTGATGTCGATGGCGTTGCCGAAGTAGTCGGCGATGGCCTCGTTCAAGGCACCGGACTGGCCGGCGTAGACGAGGTCGGCGGTGTGCTCGACGACGCCATGGGTCATCTCGTGGCCGACGACGTCCAGGTCGGAGGAGAGCGGGCGGTACTCGCTGTCACCGACGCCGTAGACCATCTTGCTGCTGTCCCAGAAGGCGTTGACGTACGGGGAGCCGCGATCCGTCACTCCGATGACGGAGTTGATGGCCATGCCCTTGCCGTCGAGGCTGTCGCGCTGGAAGGTGCCGCGGTAGTACTCGTAGACCTTGCCGGCCGCCCAGTGCGCGTTGACCGCTCCGTTGTCGGTCAGGTCCTGCGGAACCTTCGTGGTGGGCGAGGTGAACGGCACGATCGCGTCGGGCCACTGGTGCGA
Organism: Actinacidiphila sp. bgisy167; assembly: GCF_965342175.1. GTDB lineage: Bacteria > Actinomycetota > Actinomycetes > Streptomycetales > Streptomycetaceae > Actinacidiphila. The sequence continues at coordinate 541 of NZ_CBDRBL010000179.1, read as the reverse complement.
GACGTCCTGGTAATAGAGGCCGGTGGCGTCCCAGGTCTGGATGACGTTGTGCGCCTTGCTGTCGGCCATGTGCGCGGTGTCGCGCAGCAGGTAGCCGCCGGTGCCGGCGTCCTTGGTGAGGTTCAGCGTAACGGTGGTGCCGTCGAACAGGGTTCCGCTGCCGCTGACGCCCTTCGAATCGCCCGCAGGAGCGGTGGGGGGCTTGGTTGCCGCCGAGGCACCGCGCTGGGAGGCGCCCGCCCGGAGCGCGGCGGCGCCGCGCGAGGGAGCGCTCGGGAGGAAGGTCGGCGCGCCGCCGTGCTCGTAGACCGCCACGCCGGTGGCGGCGTCGAGGTAGACCTCCTGGTCGACGGGTGCGCCGGTGGCCGGGTCGGTGCCGCGCACGGTGACGTGGCGGGCCAGCACGCCCTTGCCGGTGGGCAGCACGCTCAGCCCGCGGTCGGTGCCGGTCAGGTCGTCCTTCGCGCTCTTGGCGCGCGCGGGGCGGTAGCCGCCCTTGGCCATCTCCGCCCGCACCTGGTGCACGGCGAGTTCCACAGCG
>NZ_CBDRBL010000178.1:0-2701 GCF_965342175.1 Actinacidiphila sp. bgisy167 | reverse complement strand
TCCTCGCACCACATCAGGGATGTCACCTTCGCCGAGGACGCCTCCACCGTCCACGCCGGAACCGCACCACGGGCCATGGCGACCCTCCGCAACCTCGCCGCCATCGGCGTGCTGAAAACACTCGGAGCCGACAACATCGCCAAGACCACCCGAGCGATCCGCGACGAACCCACTCCCCATCCTGGGCGTCACCAACGATCCGGACGCCTACGGAACTTGATCAAGCCCTGGCCGTCGGGGCGGACGGATTACTGCTGGGCGGCGGTGGTGTCGCAGGTGTCGAGGACGACGCGCGCGCCGTCCACAGCCAGGTCGCCGTTGACGCCGGCGCACTTCTTGCCGACGATGCGGCCGGTCGGGCCCCCGGTGGCCCCAGTCTTCACCGCCGAGACGGCGAAGACATGCACACTGGGCGTCCCGGCCGCGGCCCGGGAGCTGACCTCGGGCAGGCGGACATGGTCGATGGTCTTGCCCGGCTGGAGGGCGATCCCGGCGAAGTAGACCGATGCGGGGCCGTCGAACCGCGTCTCGCCCGGCCGGTTCTGGTAGGCGGCCACGGCCGCCGCTTCGGCGCCGGCGCCGAACCAGTCGGGGATGAGCAGGGTGTAGCTCTGCACGGTTCCGTCGGTGTACGTGATGGTGCCGTTCGCGTTCGCGCCGCCGTACGAGCCGGAGGCGAGGAAGCCGAGGGTGGTGCTGCCGCCGGCCTGCTGGACGGAGAAGCTCTGCCCGAAGGCCACGGTGTTGTCGGGCTTGCCCGAACCGGCGGTCGAGGGCCACACGAAGGAGACGCCACCGACGTCGAACGTCCTGCCCGCGCGCAGGCCTGCCGCAGCCAGGGCCTGGGCGGAGTAGGTGGCGCCGCCGCCGTCGAAGTTGCCCGCGTCGGTGTCCGCGTCGGAGGTGACGCCCGTATTGTCGAACGTCGCGCTGAGCGAGGAAGCCGGGGCGGGGGTCCCATAGACGGAGATGCCCCACAGCGACGTGCCGTAGGGGGTTCCCGAGCGGGTGGCGTTGACCCGCACATACCGGGCCGTGGCGGTAACCGCGAAGTCCTCGATGGTACGCACGCCCGCGGGCGATGCGACGGTCGTCCAGGTGTTCTTGTCGGGGGAGGTCTGGATCTGGTACTCGGCCACCGGGGCGTACCAGTTGAGCCGGATCCGGCTGAAGTTCCTGGCCGCTCCGAGGTCGACGGTCAGCGACTGCGGGTCGCCGGCGTTGGCGGCCCAGCGGGTGGTGAGGTCGCCGTCGACGGCCTTGTCGCCGGTGAAGCCGGAGCCCGACTGCGCGCTGGAGGTCTCCACCGGACGGCCCAGTGCGAGGTCGGCGAAAGCCGGGCCGCTGGGGGTGCCGAACAGCGACAGCGGAACGGCGTCGGCGATGGCCTTCAGGCCGGCGTCGTTGGGGTGGAGGTGGTCGCCGGCGTCGTAGGCGGGCAGGTAGGCGCGCGGGTCGGCGGGGTCGCCGGTCGCGGCCGCCTGGTCGATGACGCCGTCGCAGCCGCTGTCGGGGCCGCGCAGGAAGTCGTTCACGGCCTGCCGCTTGACCTCGCGGTCGTCGGACCACCACGTAAAGCCCTTGAACGGGGTGAGTGTGGAGCAGAGGAATTTGACGTTCCGCGCGTGGGCCGCGTCGACGAGCTGGCGCAGGGCGCCGGTGATGCTGCTGACCGGCGGGTTGGTGTTGATGATGTCGTTGATGGGGTCGTCTGAGAAGACGACCCAGCGCACGCCCGGCTGGTCCAGGGCGTCGTGGGCGAAGCGGCTCACGGCCGCGGGGCCGCCGCCGTTCTGGAGCAGGTTGTTGCCGCTGATGCCCTCGTTGAGGACGCCCACCTGGTAGCCCGCCTCATTGAGGCGGGTGGCGAGCCGGTTGGGCCAGCGGCGGTTGGTGTTGCCGCTCGACGCCTCGCCGTCGGTGATGGAGGCGCCGAACGCGACCACCGCGCCTGCAGCGTCCGGGTTCTGGACGTCCAGGCCGGACAGGAAGGTGTACGAGTAGCTCTGCTGGGCGCTGCTGAGGTAGGGCGCCGCGGACTGGTCGCCGGGCGCGTACCAGTTCACCTGCCGGGCGGCGTCGTGCTGGGTGGCGACCGCCGTGCCCGGTACGTGGAAGCTGACCGCGACCTCGGACTCGGGGGTGACGGAGAACCCCGCCGGGTCGCTCACCGCCTCCCCGCCTGCCGGGATCGTCACCGAGGTGTTCCCGCCGAAGGTGAGCTTCGCGTCCGTGCCGGTGGCTATGTCGCTGTTGAACAGGCTCGACGCCGCGTGGATGTCGTCGAGGACGACCGGCTGGGTGCCGAAGCGGTTCGACAGGTGAATGCGGACGGACGAGCCGCCGATGCTGGTGTGCACGATCTGGCGGATCGTCTGGTCGGTGAACGTGGCACCGGTGCCCTGCATGGCGGTCGCCCAAGTTCCAGTCCACGGGGTGGCGGCCGCGGCGGCACCGGGCGCGGGAGACGCCTCAGCCGTGCCGACGCTGACCGTAGCCAAGGTGAACAGAGCCACCGCGGCGGGTACGGCCTGTCTCAATCGGGTCTTCACGAAGATCTCCAAGCGTGCGAGTAATGGCCGAGAGCCTATCGGTACGCAGAGACCTCCGAATGGCCGGAATATGCACGTCAGACCCGAATCCGCAGGTAGTAGGGCGGTGTGGCGACTGATTTGACGACAGGTGCCCGTGCTGGTTTGGA
>NZ_CBDRBL010000177.1:0-3027 GCF_965342175.1 Actinacidiphila sp. bgisy167 | reverse complement strand
ACGGACAGCTCACCAATTGCTCACGCATGACCCACCGGCTCACGCATTCGGGAACGGGGAACGGGCTGCATCACCAGGGGAGAGGCGACGACGGAACTCGCCCTTCGGCACCTGGGCGCGGGCGTCCGTCGCGCACAGCCCCGCGTCCGCGGCGCCCGATGCGGCCGCTGCCGGTCGTGCGCGACCGCGTGTCGTGCGCAGGGTCATGACCTCCTCGTTACCCGGTCGCCACCGCCGGCGAGGTATGAAGGAAGGCATGACTGTGCCCTTCAGCGCCCTGACGCATCTGGAGTGCGCGCGGTGCGGACGCCGCCACGACGCCGACCGCGTGCAGAACCTGTGCGCCTGCGGATCGCCGCTCCTCGCCCGCTACGACCTGGACCGGGTCCGGGGCTCCCTCACACCCGCGGACCTGCAGGACCGCCGGCAGGACCTGTGGCGCTACCACGAACTGCTGCCCGTACGCGATCCGGCGCACGTGGTCACCCTGGGCGAGGGCATGACCCCCCTGGTGCCGCTGCCCCGCTACGGCGCCGCGATCGGCGTGCCGAAGCTGGTGATGAAGGACGAGGGGCTCATACCCACCGGCAGCTTCAAGGCGCGGGGCGCCGCGGTGGGCGTGGCCAGGGCCCTCGAACTGGGCGCGCGGGGGATCGCCATGCCCACCAACGGCAACGCGGGGGCGGCATGGGCCACCTACGCCGCGCGGGCGGGCCTGGACGCGCTGATCGCGATGCCGAAGGACGCGCCGTCGATCACCCGGGCCGAGTGCGCCGCCGCCGGGGCCGACCTCTTCCTGGTGAACGGACTGATCGGCGACGCGGGCCGGCTGGTGGCCGAGAAGATCGCCGCCGAGCCCGGAGTCTGGATGGACGCGGCGACGCTGAAGGAGCCGTACCGCATCGAGGGCAAGAAGACCATGGGGCTGGAGATCGCCGAGCAGCTCGGCTGGCGCGCTCCGGACGTCATCGTCTACCCCACTGGCGGCGGCGTGGGCCTCATCGGCATCCACAAGGCCCTGCGCGAACTGCGCGAACTGGGGTGGCTGCGCGGGGCGATGCCCCGGCTGGTGAGCGTGCAGTCCTCCGGCTGCGCGCCCATCGTGCGCGCCTTCGAGAAGGGCGAGCGCACCAGTGAGCCGTGGCAGGACGCGCGCACGGTGGCGTTCGGGATCACCGTGCCCAAGGCGCTGGGCGACTTCATCGTCCTGGAGGCGCTGTACGAGACCGACGGCCGGGCCGTCGCCGTCGACGACGAGGAGATCCTCGCTGACCGCGACAGGTGCGCGGCCGCGGACGGAGCGCTGCTCTGCCCGGAGGGCGCGGCGACCCTGTCGGCGGTCCGGGTCCTGCGCGAGGAGGGGTGGCTGTCCGGCGACGAGGAGGTCGTGGTGCTGAACACCGGGGCGGCGGCCAAGTACCCGGAGACCTTCCGGGTCGACCCTCCGCTCCTGGAACTCACCGACCGCATCCCCTGACCGGGCGCCGCCGGGCGGGTACCCGCCCGGCGGCCCGGGCGGGTTCGTTCGGGGCCCGCACCGGGGCCGCCGTCGCCGTTGTCGCAGCGGCAGCGGCAGCGGCGACGGCCCCGGTTCCGTTGCGCGGTACGGGCGGGCCGGACGCGCGGCAGCTACCGGGCGCCGGTTCCTCGTACGGGATGCGGTTCAGGTGCCGGATCTCGCCCAGCGTGCCCCACTCGTCGGCGCCGAGCTTGGTCAGCGGTCGCAGCAGCCGAGCGCTGGGCCGGCCCTCCGTCAGGACATCCCGGTCCGCGACCGCGTGCACTGAACCGCCCCGGGTTCGATGGAGATCTCAGATTGTGGTTGTGACCTGGGGTCAGGGCTTGGGCGAGATCCGGGGTCGGGTGGTTGGTCGGGCCGTGACCGGTTGGGGTGCATAGCAGAGCAGGCACGGGCTTCGTGATCATTGGGGTGTCGAAGCTCAACGATCATGAGGTGGCCCGTGCCTGCCGCTGTATCTTCTCTCATCCCGTCGGTGTTGGTGAGGCTGGGTCCGCTGAACATCGGCCAAGTCGCTGACCTGCGAACTTTCCTGGACCTGGTGCCCGACCCGCGTGCGAGGCGGGGCCGCTGGTACTCACTGACCGCGATCCTCCTCGTCTGTGCCTGCGCGGCCGTGTCGGGAGCGAGCAGTATCGACGAGATCGCCGAGTGGGCGGCGCGGGCCTCGGACCATGTGCTGACGGCCGTCGGAGTCCGACGGCATCCGCTCAGGTGGCGTCGCTCACCCTCGCGTACGACCATCGGCCGTGTGCTGGCGGCCGTCGACGGCGACGCCCCGGACCGGGCCGTCGGTGCCTATCCCGCCGGCCCGACCCCTGCGGGAACGGCTCCGGAGCAACGGCAGGTGATCGCCGTCGACGGCAAATCGCTGAGAGGATCGGCTCGCCTGTCCGCCGGCCGCAGACACCTGCTCTCCGCCGTCACCCACCACCGGGCCCTGACCCTCGCCCAGGCGGAGGTCGGCGCGAAGACAAACGAGACCGCGCACTTTCAGCCCCTGCTCGAACCGCTGGACCTGAACGGAACTCTCGTCACCTTCGACGCCCTGCACTCAATCCAGGCGAACGTCACCTGGCTGGTCGAAACCAAGAAGGCCCACTACATCTCGGTGATCAAGGCGAACCAGCCGACCGCACACCGCCAACTCGCCGCCCTGCCCTGGCGGGACATCGCCGTCCAGCACACCACGACCTCCACCGGACACGGCCGCCACGAGTCCCGCTCGATCAAGACCTGCGGCATCGCCGACCAACTCGGCGGGATCGCCTTCCCCACGCCCGCCTGGCCATCCGTGTCCATCGCCGCCGCAGGCAGACAGGCCGACGCGAGAGCCGCGAGACCCTCTACGCCGTCACCAGCCTCGACGCTCACCAGACCACCCCCGCCGACCTGGCCACCGCGATCCGCGGCCACTGGACCGTGGAGGCCCTGCACCACATCAGAGACGTGACCTTCGCCGAGGACACCTCCACCGTCCACACCGGGACCGCACCCCGCGCCATGGC
>NZ_CBDRBL010000176.1:0-3042 GCF_965342175.1 Actinacidiphila sp. bgisy167 | reverse complement strand
ATATCGCGACCACTCTCGCGGGTGCACTGAGCCTTTCCCGGTAATGGATCATGACACTGCGTGATCGTTTAGATGGTTCGGTCGTACTCGAGCTGGAGCAGGATGAGGGCCGCAGCGGCGATCTGGGTGATGCGGCTGGGGTCGAGGCTGACTCGTCGCAGGGCCTTGAAGGTGGTCTTGAGCAGGGCGTTGGCTCGTTCGCACACGCCGTGGATGCCGCGGATGACTTTGTTGTAGGTCTGCTGGGCCTCGGTCAGCTCGCCGCCGGCGGGCTTCTTGATCGGGTGGCGGAAGCCGTCTCCGGCGTTCTCGTACCCGAGGTCGACCAGGGTCGGCACGCCCAACTCCGCCGCGACCCGGTTGAGCGCGTCGATCAGGCCGTGCCGGCGCGCGCAGGTGGTGTCGTGCTCGCGGCCGGGGCGGACCGGTGAGACCCAGATCGGCCAGCCGTCCGGAGTGGAGATGACCTGTAGGTTCCCGCCGTGATGGCGGTGCTTCCCGGACCACCAAAGGTCCGCGCCGTTGGGGCCGGGGGCCGCGACCCGGTCGGTGCGGACCACGGTGCCGTCCAGGTTCAGATGGGTCAGCCCGGCCGCCTTCGCCCGCTCCAGCGCGGTGTGCAGATCCGGAGCCCCGGCTGCCAGGGCGGTCAGCCCTTCGTGCAGGTACCGGTAGGCGGTGGAGGACGACAGGCCGTTGTCCCGGGCGAGTTGCGCCAGGCGGGTACCGTCGAGGAACCAGCGCAGGACGAGCACCGCCTGCCGGAAGCAGCCCAGCGCACGCCGTCCCCGGCGGGTGCCGACCGCGGCGCGGTGGTCGCGCAGCAACCGGGCCAGGTGTTCGGCGGTGGACCGCTTCACATCGAGCATCGCGGTATATGTGACACTGGTCGACACGTGAGGCCCCTCGGTCAGAACAATCCGTCGCAAGATCGTTCCTACCAGGGGCCTTACGCCTGCCCGGACTTGGGGACCACGCAGGCCGCAGCGCAAGGGGTAGCGATCACAGCGAGTGACGGGTGCTTACCGGGAAAGACTCACTCACTGCCTGGACACGGACATCGATCCCGGGAACAGCACATCCTCGCTCGCCAGGGCTCCCCTGACCGGGCAATCCCCAGGGGAGGAATGTTCCCCCTGTCACCCGCTGACCTGCAAATTCGTGCAGTTTCATGTCAGAACCCTTGCAACGATCCTCAACCTCGGGGGCCGCCCTCGGCGCCGCAGCGCCGACCGAGCACTTCCCTCACCCGGCAAAAATTTCCGATTTGCTGGATTGGTAAGCCCTTGTCAGGGTTGGGGTTCAGTGCGGGAATTCAGGGTCCTTCGGGCCGCTCGAACACGCTGCAGAGGGCAGTGCGATGACTTCGTCGGAGGGAGACACCATGGCCAGCGGCAGTGTAGACACGCTTGGCGCCCGAGTCGGGAGGGTGGCTGGTCCCGTCAATGACGTGCTGACACGTTCTGCGCAGAGGTTGGAAACGGCGGTGGAAGGCCTTCCTGGTTCTCGAGCACTCAAGGGCGTCATTGATGGCGTGCTGGGCTCGGTGGGTATCGTCTCGCCTCATGCGCGGCGTGCCGTGGTTTATGCCGGGGCCGGGCTGCTGGGCGTGGTCGGTGTGATCGAATGGCCGGTCGCTGTGGCGGGTGCGGCAGTGGTGTGGCTGACGCAGCCGCTTGCCAACGCCCCCGTCGTGGCCAGTGGGCACAGCAGGCCTGTGCAGTCGGAAACGGGACGCGGCGCGCCGGAGACGTCAGCGTTCCCAGCAGAGGTCGGATCCTCGGCCACGTCGGCTGCCACCGCGGCGCAAGACCGCCGCGCCGCGCCCGCAGAGGCGTGACGCGCTTTGCTCCCTGCGACCACCGACCGGCGCTGCCCCGGGCCCCTGGGCGCGGGAGCCTGAAGGGCGAATCATGCTGTCTCGCTTGCTGGCCTGCCTGTCTGCCATTGATCTTCAGGAAGTTGCGGCCATCCCCGTGAACGCCAGCCGGCGTCTCACCCCGCCCAGCGCAGGTACGGCACAGATGATCATTGAGCTGCTGAACGCCGGTACCCGGGGTTCGGTGAGCGCGGCAGCGGCCCTGTCGGAGACCGCGGTACGGGTCGGCAGGGTCGTCCGCAATGCCGTGACACCTCAGGTGGGCTATTGGCGGGCGGGATCCCGGATGCACTTTTGCCTGCCGCATCGGCCGGAGGCGGAAGAGCAGAGAGTGGGCAGGGTCGAAGACGCAGCCCGGAAGGTTGCGGCCGAGCTGGCCGAGCACCCGGATGTGCTGAGCGCCTATTGGGACGGTGGTCTGGAGCGGTTGGTCGTGCAGGCCGGCGAGGGCGTCGTGCGTGATGTGGTGGCCGACGCTGTGTCACGGTTGGCTGCCAAGAGGGGCCTGCAGCACAGTCCCGAGCCGACTTGGGAGCACGTGCATCCGGGTGCCGCCGGTGGTGTCCGTACCAGTGCGCTTGCTTTGGCCTGCGACGCGGCTGGTATCGGCACTGCCGTCGCAGCGCGCAGCGCCTTCCTCGCTCGCCCACCCCGCAGTGTCTCGGCCGTGGTCACCTTGCTGCGGGAGGATTCGCGCGTACGGGCGGCGCTGCATCGCACTGTGGGGGTCGATGGTGCCGACCTGGTCCTGGCGCTGGCTTATGCAGCCGCCGCTGGCCTGGGGCAGTCGCCGACTCCGCTGCTGCTGGATGCGGCCCTGCGGACCGTCCAACTGGTGTCGTCCTTGGCTCAGCTGGCGGCCTTCGACGCGGTGCACGACATACTGTGCGCACCGGATCGCTTGACGCTGGCCGGGAAGGATGTGGTACGACCGCCGCTGCGTGCCTGTCCGGGCGAGGAGTATGCGGACGCAGCGGTCAAGGGGATGCTGGCAGGGGCCGCCACCACGCTGCTGTTCACGCGGAACGCGGACGAGGCGGCCGAGACCGTGCTGGCCGGATCCCCGAAAGCAGCGCGCTACGGTCCGGGGGCCTTCATCGCAGTGCTGAGTAGTGCTCTGGCGCGCGAGGAGGTCCTGGTCCGGGACCGCGAGCGGCTGCGCC
>NZ_CBDRBL010000175.1:0-3054 GCF_965342175.1 Actinacidiphila sp. bgisy167 | reverse complement strand
CCGGACTGTCACCCCGCACGCACCAGCACAGCGGCCACGACCGATCCCATCCATGACGGCACCACCCTGCTTGCCCGTTACCGAGACACGCTCCTAGCGGGGCGCGGGCCCACGGCGCCCGCGCCCCGATCCGCGCACCCCCGCCCCCGCGCGAAGAGGCCGCTACCGCACACCCCGCTCCCAGGTCAGGACGCCGGTGCGCACCGCGCCCCAGATCCTGGCGGGGCCGGGCAGGCTCAGCCGCAGCCTGCGACCGTCCAGGGCGACGATCCGCGTCAGGGAACCGCCCACCCAGTTGGGGAACAGGCTCAACTCCACGCGGTGGACGACCCGGTCCCCCGACGGGACCCGGAAGGTGCCGGCGTACGCGAGGTAGCCCGCGGCCGCCGCCGCCAGTTCTTCGGGCAGTCCCTCCTCGAGCCTGCCGCGGCGGAAGTCCGGCCGCCCCACTCGCATGATCTGAGCCGACATGTACCCGTCGGAGCCGTAGGTGATCAGACCCCGAGGCCGCGGGCCGAAGGGCTCGACGACCTCGCCGGTCGCGACGTCCGCGGCCTCATAGGACCTCAAGTGCCAACTTCCGATCAGGGATTCGCGCAGTTCTTCGGGGGTCATCGCCCACACCTCACATCACCGTCGTTGCTTGACTTTCAGGATGACAAGAGTAATCCTGAATGAGGATGATGCAAATAATCCAGATGGAAGGCACGCGTCATGACCGACTCCTACGACCCCGCGCGCACGGCGATCCTGCTGGTCGACCCCTACAACGACTTCCTGTCCGAGGGCGGCAAGGTCTGGCCCGCTCTGGAACCCGTGGCCACCGAGGTGGGCCTGCTCGACAACCTCCGCGCCGTGGTCGGCGCGGGACGCTCGGCGGGCCAGAAGGTCTTCTTCGTCCCCCACCGCCGCTGGCAGGAGGGCGACTACGAGGACTGGGCGCACCCCAACCCGACGCACCGCGTCATCCAGGACCGGCACACCTTCGCCCTCGGCACCTGGGGCGGCGAGTTCCACCCGGACTTCCGGCCCACCCCGGCGGACGTGGTCGTCCAGGAGCACTGGTCGCAGAGCGGCTTCGCCAACACCGACCTCGACTTCCGGCTCCGGCAGCACGGCATCACCCATGTGATCCTCGTCGGGCTGCTCGCCAACACCTGCATCGAGTCGACCGGCCGCTACGCCATGGAGCTCGGCTACCACGTCACGCTCGTCCGCGACGCCACCGCGGCCTACCGCCCGGAGATGATGCACGCCGCCCACGAGCTCAACGGCCCCACCTACGCCCACTCCCTCACCACCACCGCCGAACTGCTGCGCACGCTCGAGAACGGAGACCACTGACATGCGACTGACCGGAGAGATGCTGATAGGCGCGTCGTCCGTCCCCGCGTCCGAAGGCACGATGAAGGCGCTCGACCCGGCGACCGGGGAACTCGTCGGACCGGAGTTCGCGCTCGGCGGAGCGGCCGAGGTCGACCGCGCCGCGCGCCTGGCCGACGAGGCGTACGACACCTACAACCGCACAGGACTCGACGAACGCGCCGCCTTCCTGGAGCTGATCGCGGACCGGCTCAAGGCGGTCAAGGGTGAACTGGCCGAACGGGCCGCCCTGGAGACCGGCCTTCCGGTCGCACAGCTGGAGGCTGAGGCGGTCAAGTCCGCCGGCCAGTTCCGGCAGTTCGCCGAGGTCGTCCGGCAGGGCCGGTTCCGCCAGGCCGCCGTCGACCCGGCCCAGCCGGAGCGGCAGCCGCGGCCCCGCATGGACCACCGCATGCAGAAGATCGCGATCGGTCCGGTGGCCGTCTTCGGCGCGAGCAACTTCCCCATCTCGTACTCGGTCGCCGGAGGCGACACCGCCGCCGCCCTCGCGGCGGGCTGCCCGGTGATCCTCAAGGCCCACAACGCCCACCCCGGCGCCTCGGAGTTCCAGGCACGGGTCATCCAGAGCGCCGTCGCCGACTCCGGGCTGCACGAGGGCGTGTTCTCGATGGTCCGGGGGGCGGGCAACGCCATCGGCGAGGCCCTGGTGGACCACCCGCTGGTCAAGGCGGTCACCTTCACCGGCTCCGAGGGCGGCGGCATGGCCCTGTACCGGCGGGCGCAGCTGCGCCCCGACCCGATCCCGGTATTCGCCGAGATGACAAGCGTCAACCCTACTTTCGTCCTCCCGGCCGCGCTGGCGGCACGCGGTGGCGCGATCGGCGACGGCTTCGCCGAACGCATGCTCGTCAACGTCGGCCAGGCCTGCCTGAAGCCGGCCGCACTGCTCGCCGTCGACGGCCCGGGGTACGCCGAGATGCGCGAGGCCGCCGCGGCACGGGTGCGCGCGATGGGCGCGCGGACCATGCTGACCCCCGGTATCCACGACGCATACGGGCACGGGGCGCGGCGCCTGCGCGACCTCGGCGCCGCGACCGTGGCGGCCGGGCCGGAACCCGCGGGCGCCCACGAGGGCCGCGCGCAGCTTCTCGAGGTCGACGGCGACCGGTTCCTGGCCGAACCGGCGCTCGCCGAGGAGGTCTTCGGACCGGCCGCGCTGCTCGTCCGGCTGACCGGCACGGAGCAGATGACGCAGGCGGCCCGCGCTTTCCGCGGCCAGCTGTCGGCGACGATGCACCTCGAGGAGGAGGACCACCCGCAGGCGGCGCGCCTGCTACCGGTCCTGGAGCGCCGTACCGGCCGGATCGTGGTGAACGCCTTCGCCCACCCGCAGGAGGTCGGCCACGCCACGATCCACGGCGGTCCGTTCCCCGCCACCACCGACAGCCGCTTCACCTCGGTCGGCATGAGCGCGATCGAGCGCTTCCTGCGGCCCGTCACCTACCAGGGCTTCCCGGACGCGCTGCTCCCCGAGGCACTGGTCCCGGCCAATCCGCTGGGGCTGTGGCGGCTGGTCGACGGGCACCTCACCCGCGACTGACGGCGCGCCCGGCGTGGCACGCGTCCACAGGGATCGCGTCGGCGCGGCAGGCGGGGTGACGTGTGAGACGCCGTCCCGGCTGCCGTGCCGGGCCCCCAGGGAGTGTCGGTGGGGGCAGTCCGGAGGATTCC
>NZ_CBDRBL010000174.1:0-3115 GCF_965342175.1 Actinacidiphila sp. bgisy167 | reverse complement strand
GTGTGGGTTTCGGTGCGGCCGCAGGATGGGCCGGAGGCTGTCGCATGACTTCCCCCGGCCGGGTGTCAAGAGCGCGATTTTGTGGTGCCGGCGAGGAGTTTGTTGAGGTTGTGGACGGTGCCGAGGAGCTTGATCTCGGTGTCGACGGCACGGTGGCCACGGTAGTTGAGGTGTCGGCCGAACCGTTGAAAGAGCTGGGCGAAGCCCGGCTCGACCAGGGCACTGCGCTGCCGGTACTGGGCTCGGCCGGTTGGGGTGGCCAGGCGAGCGGCCATGGCCTGGTGGCCGGCTCGAGCTTGCCGGCGCTTTGCGGGGAAACCCGCCTGATCGGCTTCGCTGGTGACCGAGACCAGCAGTGGTAGATCGGCGAGGGTCTCGAAGGAAGTGGCGGAGGCGTATCCGCTGTCGGCGAGCCAGAGTTGGATGTCGCCGGGGAGTCCGGCGGCCCGCTGGTTGTCCTGGATCTGCTTCACCATGGGGACCAGGGCCGTGCAGTCTGAGGGGTTGTCGTGCGTTTCGATGGCCAAGATGATCTGCCGCCGTGCGCAGGCGATCTGCAGGTTGTATCCCTGCAGGTAGCCGCCGTGCTTGCCCGGCAGCAGCCGCGAGTCCGGATCGCTGAGGCTTGCGCGGGAAGTCGGTGAGGGTTCCGGCCGGGGGTTGCGTGCGCGCTCCAGGTGCGCGATCGCCTTCGCGAGACGGGCCCACTGCCGCGTGAGGACGGTCTTGTGTTCCATGGGGACGGGCGGTCGGCCGTTGGCGCCGCGGCGACCTGCCGCCCGGTCGGCCTCGGCCCGGGACTGGTACTTCCTCAGTTTCTCCTGGTGGGCCGCTGTCTCCGCGGCGAGCCGCTTCTGTGCCCGAGCCACGATCCGTTCCGCGGCTTCGACCTTGATCCTGATCTCATTGGCCGAGGGCAGGGCCCGCTCATAGAGTCTGTCCCTGGCTGTGCGGGCCCGGCTGAGCAGGTCACTCAGCCGCGAAAGCCGGAGCCCATCGTCGCGGGCGTCGCCCTCCGCTCCCGCGCCGTCGTCGGCTTCGACGCGTCGTGCGTGGTCGCCCGCGTCATCCATGAGCGCGTTGATCTCGCTCTCGCACCGGACGATGACAGCTTCCAGGCGAGGCAACTGCTGGTTGGAATCGCGGGAAGCGTTAGCCTCCATCGGCGAGCCGTCCACGGCCACTGCCGACAGGTCCACCAGGCCGTGTCGGCCGCACAAGGCCAGCACCTGCAGGAACAGCTTCTTCAAGGCGTCGCGATGACGTCGGACGAACCGCGCGACGGTGGAGTGGTCGACCCCGCGGTTCGCGGTGATGATCCGGCAGCCCACATCGTCCCAGCAGGCCTGCTCGATGCGGCGGAGGAGCGTATGCCCTTGCTGTAGCAGTACAGGAGCAGCGCGACCAGGGTCACCGGCGGGTAGGCGGCGCCTCCCTGCCCGTCGGCGCGGTAGCCGTTTTCGAACGCCGAAAGATCGAGTTCCTCGACGACGTCGAGCACTCTCCAGCACAGGTGACCGGGCGGCAACCACTCCCGTGCACTCCGCGGCATCTCGAGATCACCTTCACGGTCGCACACCAGGAAGTTCCGCCCCACGAACCAAGAATCCGAGGCCTGCCCGGAAGCAGGAACCGAACAACGAATCGCTCTTGACACCCGGCCGGGGGAAGTCATGCGACAGCCTCGCCGCCGTCGCTCGGAGGTTGCGAAACCCGCGGCGGACGCGGGCTGGGGTGAGGCGACGGGGTTCGGTGCGTCGTTCCCAGGGCCGGCGTAGGTCCTCGGTGAGGGGTCGGGCGAGGCGGAGCTGGGTGTGAGCGGCGACGATGAGCCAGGTCCACAGGTCGGCGGTATCCGAGTGGCGGATCTTCGGGGCGGTCCAGCCGAGGGTTTGCTTCATCAGTCGGAAGGTGTGCTCGAGGTCGAAACGACGGAGGAACGACTGCCACCAGCGGTCCGCTTCCGCGGGTGTGGCGTCGGTAGCCGAGACCCACAGCCAGACGGGTTTCGGCTCGCGGTCGCCTGGCAGGTACTCGACCTCCAGGCGAAGCAACGTGCCGTGCAGGATGGGTAGTTCCTAGTCAGCGTGGTTGAGCCAAGGACCGCGGTGGGCGAGTCTGGGGTGCATCCTGTTCCAAGCCGTCGCTTTTGCTTTGCCGTAGCGGGTGGTGTCCGTGGATGTGGTGGTGTCGGGCTGGTGCCAGGTGTCGGGCTTGGCGAAGGTCAGGACGCCGCCGTGCCTGCGGGGTCGCCCGCCTTTCGGTCCAACCCGGGCGGGTCCCGGATCGCGGAGCATGACGCGGTCCGAGCGCAGGCGCCCGACCAGGACGACCGGCAGGTCTGTCAGGGCGTGGGAGAGGTAGGCGACGTCATAGCCGCTGTCCATGACGATCAGGATGTCGGGGTCGCCCGGCCGCCAGTGCCCGACAGCCATCAATCGGCCGACAACTTCTCGGAGTTGGCTGGCGGTGACCTGAGTGGCGTCGTCCGCTTGGCCCAGACGGACCGCGTCCAGGAGAGCGACCCAGGAGGTGCGGCCGGTCTCCAGGGCGGCGACAAAGGAGTAGGGCCAGCCGGGAATGAACTGGTCGGTGCTGCGGTCTCCGCGTCCGTAGACGTGGCAGAACAGCCGGTCGTCGCTGGTGGGCGCGTCGAGTCGCAGCCAGTGCGACACATCCACTGCAAGCACGATCCGCCCGTCGGCCGCCCTCGGCAGCGGAAGGCCTGCCAGGGCGCGGCGTAGTCGTGTCGGCTCGATCCAGCCCCGGTCCAGGGCCGCGTACAGGGCACCGTGCCCGCGCTGGTGCTCGGCGGCCAGCGACAGTTCGACCAGGGTCTTCACCGGCCCGTCCGCACACAGCACCGCATCGGTGAGCTCGAAGAGCGTGTCCGCACGGGCGTACAAGCAGTCGTAGAACTCGACCCGAAAGCGGGACAACACGTCCAACGCTTCACGTCCGGGCACATCAACGGGGAGACTCATGGGCAGCGGCCGTTCTCTCGCATTTCGTGACTCGACATCTCGAAGCGTGGAGAACGGCCGTTCCTGCTGTCCCAGGAAGAACCACAGGTCAGCAGGACGGGTGACCTGCGAGGTTAAACGTCAAGCTAAGG
>NZ_CBDRBL010000173.1:0-3147 GCF_965342175.1 Actinacidiphila sp. bgisy167 | reverse complement strand
TAAGTCACTGGTATTGAGGTTAAAAAGAGAGGTGGGGTGTGAAACCCCCACCTCTCTGTCGCTGAACTGGTTCGATATCAGGTGGACCAGGAACCACCGGGGTCGGTCGGGTCCTCATTGACCACTACGCGCTCGAGCTCCTCGATCTCCGTGGCGACCCAGGTTCCGTCGAGCAGCACTTCAATTTCGTTAACGACTGTAGATGTAGACGTAAGATCACCCCCTCTTCCGACACCGCTGATGTTAGCACGGCCTTGCGCAGGCTCCAAAGGCTGGGGGGCCGGATCGGGGCATTCTAGAGTGCATGGTCCGAGTGCGACTCTTTGGGTGATTTGAAGCAGTAGGCGGGAAGACTGGATGGTAAAGATTCATTAATTAACCAAAGCTTCATCAAGTGGAGCTTGTTGCGACAGTCGGCTGGGCGCGACCCGAAGGTGTGCGGTAAGAACCGCCGGCCGAGTCGGCGACCGAGTACCGCCGACGGCTGGTGGGTGATATATCCAGGCTGTGAACCGATGTCCGATATCACCGCGATTAGATTGAGTGCCGGGTTTCGGGAAAGAGGTCCGCTAACGGCATTCAATTGTTTCATCCGACGGGGATCCGCCCGGGTGTCAGTTCCGGAAGTTGTGTGCTACGTTCTGCCCGCCGGCAGATGGAAGCGCCAGCGGCATGCTGCCCATTTTGTTCCTTCAAGTGAGAAAGGAGTCAGTCCATGTCTGCACAGGCGATCATTGACGAGATTGACATGGTCCTCGAAGGTGCATGGATCGCCACGGAGGCCGAGGAAGTTGACCGCACGATTCTCAACGAGAACGGCAGCGGTATCGGCGCGCCCAGCCAGACCTGATATTGGGGCATGAATCTCGACGGAAAGGCCGGGGCATTTGTGCCCCGCCTTTCTTTATCAGTCGTCAACGATGGTAGAGCCATGGTTGCCAAAGACGTAACATTTGCCTACAGAGATTTGCTCGAGAGAGCATCTGTTCTTGATGAAGCGGCATGTTTCTCTGTCAGGAGCGCCTGCGAGGGAGACGAATCGCTTTGCCATGCGGTGCTCCGTTTGTTGGAGTCCGATGAAAGCGGTGGGATGCCGTTCCATCTTCTCGCATTTCCGGTGCTTGGTGCCCTGACCGGTGATCCGGACCCCGCGCTGCGAATCTGCGTGCTTTCCCGGGTGTGGTGGGCGGGCGCGGAGGCCCTCGACGACGTGATGGACGGTGAGTTCGATACGTCAGCGACGGGACTCACGACGGCTGCGGCCACGATCGCGGGTACAGCCTGCCTCACGCTGATTCCTCAGGACATCGTCAACCGTGCGGAGTTGCCGAGTTCACTGGAAACCGTCTGGACGCGTGAGCTGACGAGGACCGGTCTACGCTCCGCCGGCAGCCAACTCGACGACGCCAGGTCGACCGAAGGCGACTGCACCTGGAAAAGGAGCATGGTCACCTACGTGGGCAAGTCAGGCTCGCCCTATGCCCGCGACTGTGTGATGGCAGCAGCACTCGGCGGCGCGAACACGGAACAGCTTCGCCGCTGGAGGGCTTTCGGTCATCTGTTCGGCGCCCTTCGGCAATTGACCAACGACCGTGCGCCGCAGTCGCCCGACCAGGATATAGACATCGCCAACGGCACGCGGACGTTGCTGCTGGCCCACGCCGTTGAAGCGCTGCCTCGCGACGAGTCGCGCCTCCTCGTCGAGGAGTACGACAGGGCATCGAGTGACCGGGGAGCCCGCGAGGCCGTCTGGCGAAGGTTCCGGCAGCCAGACCTGGCGATTCCGTACAACAAGCGGATTTCGGTGATCAAAAATCAGGCATCGACTCTTCTGGAAGACCTGGCCGAACCATCGGACCATCGCGACCTCATCCAGTGGATGGTCAATGTCTCAGCCGATGGTGCAAAGTTGCAGACCAGTGGTGGTGCCCTGTGAAGATCTCTGAGGCTTCTGTTCGTCAGCTGCGCACAATGTCCGGCGGCATGGCCACATATGCCCCTGTCTCCTCGGGCATACTTTCCCGTCTCGTCGACGAGGTGGAAGAAGGCGGACCAGTCGCACAGGCTCTCGCTGAGCACCCCGACGCTGGCGCGCCATTGTTCTGTATGCGTGCACTTTCCGGAGTGCGCTGGCTCGTCCTGTCCGGGTTGGCCCCGGACCTCGAAGCGCATTTGCGAAACCTGACGTCCGGGATCGGCGATCCGACCTACGTCGAGCAGACCTGGCTGCTTTTCCGCGACGCGATGCTGAAAAATCCTGGCGAAATCCGGGCAGCACTGGACCGCCCGATCCAGCAGCATCAACCAGGCCGCGCGGCCGCACTGCTCAGCGGACTGGGGATGCTCGGGGCTCCGCGAGTCCGGCTGCTCGAACTCGGCGCCTGCGCCGGACTCAACCTGCTCGTTGACCGCTACCGCTGGTTCGGACCCGATTGGGAGTGGGGGGACGCCGATTCTCCGGTGCGACTGGCAACCGACGGCAGGAATCCCGGCGACATCCGGATCGTCGAGCGGGCAGGGTGCGATCTCGTCCCGCGCGACCCCGCGGACCCTGCCGACTCCCTGATCGTCAGATCGTTCCTTCCTCCTGAGCGCGATATCGAACAACTGGAACTGGATGATGCCCTGACGCTCGCTTCCCGTTTCGGAGTGCAGGTCGACAAGGCTGACGCGGTGGAATGGCTGGAGGCAAAACTCTCCGCAGTCGAAGAGGACCGGTCGATCTATACCGTGGTATGGCATAGCCTGTTCTGGTCCTACCTCGACCCGCAGCAGCAGACGCAGATAGAGCGACTCCTGAGCCGCGCCGCCTGCAAGCGGAAAGTCGCACGGGTCAGCTTCGAGCCCCACGAATGGGAAACGGCGCCCCGACTCCAGATCACGGTCTACTCCTGAGCCCGAATCCACCGGCTTGATGCCTGTGGATAGCTTCTCCGGAAACGAGGAAGTGCCCTGTGGCCTGCGATGATGGGAGTTTCTTCAAGCTTCCAGCACGCACGACCACGAGGGCACTTCCGAGATGCAATCTTCCCATGCTGCAGCGAGGGTCTCCGCACGGTTTGATGATCCGACCTCGTGAATTCAGCTACGACGCTGGCTGGCCCCTGATCTGACGCCCTGATAGTATTATAGAAGGGTGCCCCCGAC
>NZ_CBDRBL010000172.1:0-3248 GCF_965342175.1 Actinacidiphila sp. bgisy167 | reverse complement strand
TCCGTTCCTTGAGAACTCAACAGCGTGCCAAAAGTCAACGCCAGATATGTTGATACCCCGTCCATCCGTTCGGATGGTCGAGGTTCCTTTGAAGAAAAACACAGCGAGGACGCTGGGCACGTCGGGATTATTCCTCCCGATGGTGCCGCTCTCGTGAAGACATTCACGGAGAGTTTGATCCTGGCTCAGGACGAACGCTGGCGGCGTGCTTAACACATGCAAGTCGAACGGTGAAGCCCTTCGGGGTGGATCAGTGGCGAACGGGTGAGTAACACGTGGGCAATCTGCCCTGCACTCTGGGACAAGCCCTGGAAACGGGGTCTAATACCGGATATGACCTTCCTCTGCATGGGGGTTGGTGGAAAGCTCCGGCGGTGCAGGATGAGCCCGCGGCCTATCAGCTTGTTGGTGGGGTAATGGCCTACCAAGGCGACGACGGGTAGCCGGCCTGAGAGGGCGACCGGCCACACTGGGACTGAGACACGGCCCAGACTCCTACGGGAGGCAGCAGTGGGGAATATTGCACAATGGGCGAAAGCCTGATGCAGCGACGCCGCGTGAGGGATGACGGCCTTCGGGTTGTAAACCTCTTTCAGCAGGGAAGAAGCGAGAGTGACGGTACCTGCAGAAGAAGCACCGGCTAACTACGTGCCAGCAGCCGCGGTAATACGTAGGGTGCGAGCGTTGTCCGGAATTATTGGGCGTAAAGAGCTCGTAGGCGGCTTGTCGCGTCGGTTGTGAAAGCCCGGGGCTTAACCCCGGGTCTGCAGTCGATACGGGCAGGCTAGAGTTCGGTAGGGGAGATCGGAATTCCTGGTGTAGCGGTGAAATGCGCAGATATCAGGAGGAACACCGGTGGCGAAGGCGGATCTCTGGGCCGATACTGACGCTGAGGAGCGAAAGCGTGGGGAGCGAACAGGATTAGATACCCTGGTAGTCCACGCCGTAAACGTTGGGAACTAGGTGTGGGTCACATTCCACGTGGTCCGTGCCGCAGCTAACGCATTAAGTTCCCCGCCTGGGGAGTACGGCCGCAAGGCTAAAACTCAAAGGAATTGACGGGGGCCCGCACAAGCGGCGGAGCATGTGGCTTAATTCGACGCAACGCGAAGAACCTTACCAAGGCTTGACATACACCGGAAACACCCAGAGATGGGTGCCCCCTTGTGGTCGGTGTACAGGTGGTGCATGGCTGTCGTCAGCTCGTGTCGTGAGATGTTGGGTTAAGTCCCGCAACGAGCGCAACCCCTGTCCTGTGTTGCCAGCGGATTATGCCGGGGACTCACAGGAGACCGCCGGGGTCAACTCGGAGGAAGGTGGGGACGACGTCAAGTCATCATGCCCCTTATGTCTTGGGCTGCACACGTGCTACAATGGCCGGTACAATGAGCTGCGATACCGTGAGGTGGAGCGAATCTCAAAAAGCCGGTCTCAGTTCGGATTGGGGTCTGCAACTCGACCCCATGAAGTCGGAGTCGCTAGTAATCGCAGATCAGCAGTGCTGCGGTGAATACGTTCCCGGGCCTTGTACACACCGCCCGTCACGTCACGAAAGTCGGTAACACCCGAAGCCGGTGGCCCAACCCCTTGTGGGAGGGAGTCGTCGAAGGTGGGACTGGCGATTGGGACGAAGTCGTAACAAGGTAGCCGTACCGGAAGGTGCGGCTGGATCACCTCCTTTCTAAGGAGCTTCTTGGCCTCTTCGGGGGTCCAGAGCCACTACGCCGGCGAGTGTTCGGCGGTGGTTTGCTCATGGGTGGAACGTTGACTATTCGGCACGGTCTTGTAGGGGATCGCTAGTACTGCTTCGGCGTGGAACGTGGACTTCTCGGGACTGTGTCGGGCGCGCTGTTGGGTCCTGAGGGCATGGAAGTGTTCTCGGTTGTGGACCGGGCTCATCGAAGCTTCGCGGTTGCGGGGTGGGTGTTGGGTGACGGGTCGTTGTTTGAGAACTGCATAGTGGACGCGAGCATCTGTGGCCAAGTTTTTAAGGGCGCACGGTGGATGCCTTGGCACCAGGAACCGATGAAGGACGTGGGAGGCCGCGATAGGCCCCGGGGAGCTGTCAACCGAGCTTTGATCCGGGGGTGTCCGAATGGGGAAACCCGGCAGTCGTCATGGGCTGTCACCCGCTGCTGAACACATAGGCAGTGTGGAGGGAACGCGGGGAAGTGAAACATCTCAGTACCCGCAGGAAGAGAAAACAACCGTGATTCCGGGAGTAGTGGCGAGCGAAACCGGATGAGGCCAAACCGTATGCGTGTGATACCCGGCAGGGGTTGCGCATGTGGGGTTGTGGGATTGTACTTCAGTCGTCTGCCGGCGGCTGGGCGAGTCAGAAACCGTTGATGTAGGCGAAGGACATGCGAAAGGTCCGGCGTAGAGGGTAAGACCCCCGTAGCTGAAACATTAGCGGCTTGCTTGTGCGATTCCCAAGTAGCACGGGGCCCGAGAAATCCCGTGTGAATCTGGCGGGACCACCCGCTAAGCCTAAATATTCCCTGGTGACCGATAGCGGATAGTACCGTGAGGGAATGGTGAAAAGTACCGCGGGAGCGGAGTGAAATAGTACCTGAAACCGTGTGCCTACAAGCCGTGGGAGCGTCGCATGCAGGCTTGCCTGTGTGTCGTGACTGCGTGCCTTTTGAAGAATGAGCCTGCGAGTTTGCGGTGTGTGGCGAGGTTAACCCGTGTGGGGTAGCCGTAGCGAAAGCGAGTCCGAATAGGGCGATTTTAGTCGCGCGCCCAAGACCCGAAGCGGAGTGATCTAGCCATGGGCAGGTTGAAGCGTGGGTAAGACCGCGTGGAGGACCGAACCCACCAGGGTTGAAAACCTGGGGGATGACCTGTGGTTAGGGGTGAAAGGCCAATCAAACTCCGTGATAGCTGGTTCTCCCCGAAATGCATTTAGGTGCAGCGTCGTGTGTTTCTTGCCGGAGGTAGAGCACTGGATAGGCGATGGGCCCTACCGGGTTACTGACCTTAGCCAAACTCCGAATGCCGGTAAGTGAGAGCGCGGCAGTGAGACTGCGGGGGATAAGCTCCGTGGTCGAGAGGGAAACAGCCCAGAGCATCGACTAAGGCCCCTAAGCGTACGCTAAGTGGGAAAGGATGTGGAGTCGCAGAGACAACCAGGAGGTTGGCTTAGAAGCAGCCACCCTTGAAAGAGTGCGTAATAGCTCACTGGTCAAGTGATTCCGCGCCGACAATGTAGCGGGGCTCAAGCGTACCGCCGAAGTCGTGTCATT
>NZ_CBDRBL010000171.1:0-3641 GCF_965342175.1 Actinacidiphila sp. bgisy167 | reverse complement strand
ACCGGGATGCGGACGGCCAACTCGACTTGGGAGACAACTGCGTGGACCTCTTCGATCTGGCTGGTGACCCGCTGGACGCGGCCGTGACCCGGCTGAGGGCAGGTGTGAAGCCGACCGCCGAGGACATCGCCCTCCTCACCGAGGCGGCCCGCACCGCGCAGCGCGCCTTCGAGGAGGTCGGCGCGGCGAACGACGTGCTGGACGAGGCCTCGCGCCTGGGCGATGACCTTACGACCGCGCTCGCGGACAGCCTGGGCCGCCGGGCCCGGACGGAGATCCCGACGCTGCTCGGCGCCCTGCGGGCCCAGGCGGCGCGCGTCGAGCGTTCCGAGGCCGTCCGTACCATAGCCAACCGCATCCTCGGCAACGACGGGCCGGACGAGCCGGCCGCCCTCGACTCCGTCCCTGCTCTCACCGCCGACCTGCTGCCCCGCGTGCCGTCCATCTACGACGACGGGGAGAAGCCGGGAACGAGCCTCGCCGACCTGTGGGAGCGTCAGGAACACCTGGAGCGGGTTCAGGACCGGGTGCGCAGGGAGCGGGTGGAGCACGTCGCGGGGCACCTGGTCGCACTCGCAGAACGAATCGTCGACCGAGCCTTCGTCGATGCCCGGTTCACCTGGGCGGCACTCGACGAGATGGACCAGGCCTACGCGCTGTGGTGTGCGTGCCTCGACGAGGGCTGAAGCGCCCCTGACTGTCAGGAACAGGCCCTATGGTCGTTCCCACGCGCCACGACCGGACCGATCACCGAGGGGGACGCCATGCAGGTGAGGGAGACGCTGTTCGCCGATCTCGTCCAGGGCAGAGCACAGCAGTTCCAGGTGCCGCTCTATCAGCGGACCTATTCATGGGCGGAGAAGCAGCTGAGACAGCTGTGGACCGACATCCTGGAGCAGGCCGAGCTGCTGGAGTCAAGAGAGAACGCAAGCACGCACTTCCTGGGGTCCGTGGTGCTCGCTCCGTCACCGCAGAACGAGGCGACGTTTCCCCGATGGCTCGTCGTCGACGGACAGCAGCGGCTGACCACGCTCTCGCTAGCCCTTGCCGCGATCCGCGACCACATAGCCGAAGCCGAACCTGACGCGGCCGAACGCATCAACGAGGACTACCTCATCAACAAGCGCAAGAGCGGAAACGACCACCTCCGACTGCTGCCGACTCAGGCTGACCGTGCGCAGTTCGCCGCGTACGTTCGCGGACCGTTCTCGGAAAAGGCCGCGGGCGGAGCGGTCGCCACTGCCTACGGCTTCTTCCGCCGCAAATTGGTCGAGGCCGCTGATCCGGTCGCCCCACAGGACGTGTTCCGCATCGAGAGGGCCATCACTTCACGGCTGACGCTGGTCGCGGTGACCGCCGAGCGTGGTGACAATGTGCATCGAATCTTCGAATCCCTCAACAACACCGGGCTCAAGCTCAGCCAGGCAGACCTCCTGCGCAACTACCTGTTCATGAAGCTGCACACCCGCGGTGAGCAGGTCTACGAGACCTACTGGCTGCCGCTGCAGGACAGCCTGAGCAACGAAGAGCTGGAACAGCTCATGTGGCTTCAGCTGGTCCTCGACGGGGACGACCGGGTGCGCCGCCAGGACCTGTACGCGGCTCAGCAGCAGCGTTTCGAGCGCGGCGCGGCGAGCGAGGAGGCAATCGAGGCTTACATCAGGGAGCTGCACCGCCGTGCCGGTATTTTCCGTCGGCTGCTCCATCCCGAGGAGGAACCGAACGCGTCGGTCCGCGCCCACCTGCGCCGCCTGGACGCCTGGCAGGCCCAGGTGACCTACCCCGCGCTGATGCTGCTGCTCGACCGTCGTGAGCTTGGGGGGCTCGACTCCTCGGACACGGCCCGCGCGATGTCGTACATCGAGAGTTTCCTGGTGCGCCGGATGATGTGTCGGGTGCCGACGAACAACCTCAGCAGGATCTTCCAGGCCGTGCCCGGGCAGCTGCCGCTCGACGTGCCCGTCGCCGACGGGCTGCACCAGCTACTCTCCGCCGACAACCGGTTCTGGCCCAACGACGAGGAGCTGCGAGAGAAGATCCAGAAGGCGCCTTTCTACCAGTTCGGACGCTCGCAGCAGCGCAAGATGGTGCTGCAACGACTGGAGGAGAGCTACGGGCACCCCGAGCCGGTGGACTTCGCCGCCGCGCAGCTCACCATCGAGCACGTCATGCCGCAGTCACCCGGCGACGAGTGGCTCCGAATGCTGGATGAGGACGCGGCCAGCGGAGAGCTGGCGGAGGATCTACACTCCCGGTTGCAGCACACGCTCGGAAACCTGACGCTCACCGCGGTCAACTCACAGCTGTCGAACCACCCCTTCGAGCGCAAGCAGGACCTGCTGCGAGGCAGCCACCTGGAGATGAACCGCCGCATCGCCGCGACCGAACGCTGGGGTGTGAAGGAGATCCGCGCCCGCGCCGACGAACTCGCCGACCGTGCGATCGCGCTGTGGCCGGCCCCGCTGCGCGGAGTCGGCCGTGCGGAGCGGAGCCGGGACTGGCACCTGGCTCACCAGGTGCTCGCCGCGCTCCCCCACGGAACCTGGACGTCGTACGGCGATCTCGCAGCGTTCATCGGCTCCGGAGCCCAGGCCGTGGGCAGCCATCTGGCCAAGACGCCGAGGGTGGCCAACGCGTACCGCGTACTCACCTCCGAAGGCAAGGTCTCCGACGGCTTCCGCTGGACGCCTCAGGACCAGGGAGGCGATGTTCACGCCCGGCTGACCGCCGACGGCATCCGCTTCACGGCCAACGGTGCCGCCGATCCAGCCCAGCGCCTCTCCGTCGACGACCTCGCCCTGCTGGTCGGCGGAGCCGACGACGACCAGGCCGTCGGCAAGGAGGACACCGCGCAGCGCACCCCAGAGAGCCAGGATGAGGAGACGCGCGCCGACCGGTTCTACCGTCAGCTCGTGGCGGAGAACTCCCCCGAGAGGCGGTTCTTCCGTCAGCTCGCGGAGGACAATTCCCGCGAGACGGTGGAGGCAGTGCGCGCCCTCTTTGCCCGCTGGGAAGAACTCGGCGGCTCGATCAACGTGGTCGGAGGCGACAACGCTACCGGCGCGTTCCTCACCCTGGGTGAGTCGGGCGCCCCGGGCAGCGGGATCTCACCGCTAAGCCTCACCCCGGGCTGCGGCCTGGGCGGCAACGCGTATGTCGGCTTCCAATACCTGGCCGCACAGGAGCCGTTCACCGACCGCGTCCTGTGTTCCGAACTCCTCAGGCACCTCAACGAACTTGAAGGGGTCGACCTCCAGATGAGAAAACCGGGCCAGGGACCGGACCCCAGCTTCCGGCTGTCCGTTCTGGAGAAGGACCGCAACCGTGAGCTGCTCGTGGAGACTCTGACGTGGTTCCGGGACCGCTGGGAGAGTCGGGATACGGACTGAGACAGGAATTCAGGAGGCACCGGTCGATCGTCATGAGTCGAAGAGTGCCCCATGACGGTCCTCCCTCGCCAAGGGGCGCGAGCGAGGACGAGGCCCCTTACCTCAGCCGCGAACGCTTCGCGCAGCAGGCAGGCGACGGCTTGCATCTGCTGGCCGGTGGTGAGCAGGTCGTCGAAAAGCAGGACGGTGCGATCCTCTTCGCGGCGTTCGATGCGGATGGCCATTGCGTGGGCAGCGGCCGCGAGGCGCTAG
>NZ_CBDRBL010000170.1:0-3803 GCF_965342175.1 Actinacidiphila sp. bgisy167 | reverse complement strand
GTCTGAGGCTGTAGTACAAGACACCGGCGAAGCCGGCATCACGTCCATGGTGAAGACCTTCGCCCGAGACCAGGCGGCCTTCTTCGGCCTCCTGATGGAACTCGCCAACTATTGCGGGACCTGCATCGCAATCCTGGACCGTTTTGTGGGAAATGCCAAGTAACGGCTGCTTTGCAGAGCGATCGAAAAGGACCCAGAATGTTAAACATTGAAACACAGCAATGCTTTCCCGTCGGCGAAGATGTCGCCGAACTTTCGAAAATGGGCTCGGGTGACATACAGGAAAGAGTTGAGGCGGTCAGAACACTTCTTGCAGCCTCTTATGCAAAGATACTTCAGGAGGTAGTAAGTGAGTCCGCCGAGATCCCGGAATCTCGTTCGTCCGATCTGGGCCCCCAGCTCCGCTTCGACCCGCAGTCGGCGTCTTCGGACGGTCAAGTGGTTAATTCCACGGGTGGTCGACACGGCTTTGAGATTCCCCTGGGAATGACCCTCAGCAACGGCTCCGTATACGACGAGCCGGGGCCGTCTGTCACGCTTCGGAAACCCGCCAACCAGCTCTTCTCGGTCCCGGACGGGCAGCAGGAGCCGTCAGCCCTCCCTGTCGTCGGGGTAAGGAGCCCGGCGACCTCCCGCGTGAAAAATCCCCACGTAGATATCCAGCACGTGGGAAGTGTCACACCAGTGGCTGAAAATCGGGCAACTCAGGCATTCCTCGACGTACCCAGGTCTGCTGTTGCAGCGGCGGTTTACGGCGACGAGATGGTCGCGGACGAACCACTCTTTGGTGATCCAGAGGACGAGCATTCCGTCAGAATGGCATTCACTCAAACCGATGCCACCGACGCCCTCAATCAGCAAAACCTGCAAGGTCGACTGAGCGAGCTGACTCCTGGTACGGCGGAACATGCCCGTGTCCAGGCAGTCCTCCGTACATGCGGTGCACCGAGCGAATCTGAAATCGCGAGGAACTCTTCTTCGGCGCTGCCTAACCATAGTCCTCGCGCACAGGCCAGTGTCCTAACGGACCCCACCCCAGAAGCGACAACACTCAGCAGGTCGCATCTGGATCCTGCCATAGACCTTTATCACACCTTCAACAGAAGGTTGCGTCAGAAACTAGACGAACTGGCAGAGGGGGAAGTAAACGTCCCGACCAGGCCTCACGTGAATGCGGATGACGTCGCTGCACTACACCAGCGGGTACTGACCGAGTACCGCAACCGTCTGCCCCGGAACACCCACGAGCTTGCCGGGGCGCTGGTCGATATTTACCTCGGACGTGGTCTCGCCAGCCTCCCCGGAGGAGCACCGAGTGTCAATATCGGGCCTGCGGTGAGGCCAGCGAACGGCTGGAGCCCTCAGACTATGGGCAGGTGTCTTGAGCGGGTGATGACTCGTCCTGTCTCAGTGGCAGTGCAAAACGTTCAAGGAACGTTGACGCACGAAGGGGCCGCAGCGCTGGCTCAGTTCGTCTTCGGGTACGCGGCCGAACTGCGATTGTGGCACGCGTACAGCGACGCGGCGGCCCTGCCGCGAGTCGCCGTGGGCGCCCATCAGGATTTCCAGGCTGTCGCCCAGTCGGTGGCTTCTCAGGTTCAGGGCCTTTTGAGATCCGTACTGGGCCCCGCTGTCACGCAACAGATTCCCGTGAACACGCTGCTCCACATACAGTCGGCGCCTCTTCCTCCAGACGTGGTGGAACTTCGGGTGGACCGGCCCGAAATCGATACCAGCCCTCATCCTGTCCAGGCTCTGGAACATCTGATCTCCACTACGCTGCGTGGGCCTAGCGGCGTGGTGCGCGGGCGGGATTTCAGTGGCCGCAGTGCTGACTCGCAGTTCGACGGCGATTTCACTGCCTATCCGCAGGTTAAAGGTGATCGAAATAACTTTGTGCGCGTTCCTGTCCCCTGGCGCGCGGTCGCGGGGGGCCCCTATTTTGTCCGAGCTCAGCTGGACAGCTCTGGACCGGGTTTCATCCGAGTAGCTACTCAAATGGGCGAGCAGCGCCTGAGCTATGAGCACTTTGGCGACCTTCTCGCGCAGGACAGCGCGCTGCGTGCGCATCCGTCGATTGTGCTGATCATCCCTGATGCGGCAGCCCGTAACTTGGACCTCGCCCGTGCAGTGGCGGACCGTATCAAGCGGCCGGTGTGGTCCCACACCGGCCGGCCCCTTCTCCATCAGGAGGGGAACCGGATGTCGCTGGTTGTGTTGCACGGGGAGTACGAGCCTGCGGGCCAGTGGCTCTATACCGCCCCCCATGCTGGCGGCCAGGTCAGGGAGCGCCCAACCGTGGCGACGTTCGTCGCTGACGACGGCAGGTTGTTCCTCGACAGCGACCTCTATCTGGCTCCGCTGGCAGACGAACAGGGCCGACTAATTGGCCATCGCTCCCTCGCCCCGAACGACCCGGCCTCTCATCACTACTGGCCGCTAAGCTCTTTTAGCTCCTATCGTATGGGACAGCTCATCAATGATGAGGACCTGTTGCCTGTCGGCCCTGCATGGAAAGTACCGTGGGATAGTCATGGCGCTTATTTCTTCGACTCTCACTCAACTGACAGCACGACTGCCGGACAGCCGATTCTTCAGACCGTACACGGAAGGATGCCCTTGACAGGCAAGACCGTGGGCTCGGTACTCCGGCGTCGGCGGTCGTTTACAGAACGGCTGGCCTCGCAAGCAGTCTGCCTTGTTTGTGAGGTGGGCCAGACCCACCACCTCGCTGACATCAGCCAAGCACTGCGGGTCGAGACATTCGGAGGAACTCACAGCGTCTCTGCAGGAAACAGTGGGTTCATCCTCGAATCCGGCGGGTCGTGGGTGCGAGCTCGCAACGGCATGGCACAGATAGTGTCCCAACCGTCCGACCAGGTCTCCGTCTCTGCCATAGCCGCCCCCAGTCAACGCGGACGAGAAGGATCGGGCTGGCCAACCCGTCAGGTTCCATCTTCTATCTCCGCGACAGCGCCTCCGGGAACCACCCACAGGATCCGCACCGAAGACCACACCGGTCGCGTCTCTCCTCAAACCGCCGTGACCGGGCCCAGCATCCGTCCCATCCGTCCCCTCATCCCTCCGATGCCTCCTGGCGATCACATCGATGTACTTGCACCCACAACCACAAAACCCACCGCACCACTGACCGCCGAGGACGACCTATATCACGAATTCAACCTCCGCCTGAATTCACCAGCACGGCAGGGCATACACACAGGCCAACACCACTTGAGCCGGGAGGATGTGGCGCTATTTCTCGAGCACGCAAAACAGCGGTATCCCACCCGCCTGCCTAGCAACACTCGCGAACTCGCACAAGAAGACGCCGCTACCGGCACCACACCCCCATCACAGGAACGAACGACCGGCGGGCCGGTATCGGCCAGTACAACCACTTCCCCCCGACTCGACACCTCAGAACCCGCCAGCACCCGAGACCGGGCAACAACACCGCAGAACCCGGTGCACGACCCGGTCCAGCCGTTGCGCCAGGGCCCCGAAAGTCACCGATACCTGCTCGACGCGAGCATGCTGCCGCCCACCGGCACACCCGAGTACACCGAACACGTCAAGGCCGCGGCAGCGCTGCTCAGCGCCCCCGCAGAACAAAAGACCCCGCCCATCGTGTCCATCGCACCGGAACACCGGACCGGCCCCCAGGCCACCAACCGCGCCATCGAATTCGTCAACGCCGTCGTCCACCTTCCCCACACCCCCGCCAGCATCCAATTCGACCTCGGAAAAGACACCACCATCAACATCTGCGAATAACCGGGTCTGTATTGATCCGAACGGTT
>NZ_CBDRBL010000169.1:0-4002 GCF_965342175.1 Actinacidiphila sp. bgisy167 | reverse complement strand
CGAGGCATGCGCGGTGTGTCGCTGCCGGTGCGGGTCCCGAAGCTCCTGGATGTCCCTCGCGTAGAGTGCGGTGGATACCTGAGCGCGCCATTTTCCAAAGGGCTGCCTCGGTCAATCGTGCACCCGATCGGTTCAGGTCTCCCGTGGTGCAAAAGCTGACGTGAAAGGATTTCTGATCTCGTGAGTCCTCGTGCTCTTGCTCGGATATGTTTCGAGATGCCCTCGCCCATGGGGGACGTCCTCACCGGGACCGGCACCCTAGACCTCGCCGATCTCGCCGCCTTCGTGGCGCACGTCCATCAAGCCGCCGAGGTCTACCGGGACGTGGCGGCCCGTCCGCCTCAGGGGATGACGGCGGAACAGGCGCTCAGAGCGCTCACTCGGATCCCCTCCCACCGCCTGACCACCGGCCTCACACGCGACGAACGCGACCGCCTCCTCCACACCGCGCACCGCTCCGCCCCCATTGCCGCGGACGAGCGACACCTGACGGTCGAAAACGAAACCGGGGTCGCCCGCGGACCCGGTCTAGACCGGCATGTCGACACCACGCCGCACATCGAGGAACGCCCCCAGGCAACCGCAGGCACCGCAACCAGCCGCCTGTTCGACGCGCCCCACCACGCGACCCACGGCGCCGCAGCAGCCGGTACCGGCCGGGAACGTCGGGTACTGGACCGGGACGGCATCCTCGAAGTAGCAGTCACAGTGCGTGGGATGGTGCTCGAGCGGTTGCATCACCGTGCCGATGGCCGGCAGGCGAACGTCGAGGAGTGGTGTGTGACCGTGGCCGCGGCACTCAGGGACCAGGTGTACGCCCCGGCCCCCGAACTGCCGGGCAGCACCGGTATACACCCCGGGAGTACCGTGGACGACCTCGAAGTAGGCACCGGGCGGGCGAGCCAGCGGCTCGCCCCCGGCGGCGCCCGGTGGACCCCGGTTGGGGACTGGGACGTCATCCACACCGCGCTCGGCGACACCACCCTGGGGCTGGGGCCGGGCAGTATGGCCCTGGTCATGTCCCGCACACCCAACGGCAGCGCCTTCGGGCCCGACGGCCGGCTCTCCTTGGGTCGCGAAGGCCACGTGTCGGTTGCTTACCATCCCCGGTACGAAGGTCAGGATCAGGGGGCTGTCTGGATCGAAATCGCACCGGATGAACAGGCGTTCGGCGCGGGCAATGCCACACCCGGGATCAGAATCCTGCACCGCACCCCGGATGCCCCACTCCTGCAGGCACAAGCCCTCATCATCGATCCCTCCGGCCAGGTGGTACCGCACGTCCTCACCCCCTTCCAACCTTCCACCAGCACCACCTACACCCTTCCCGACCCCTCCACCAACCCCCGCTATGCCAGCCCCACGCAGAGCGGTTCACCCTCTCAGCATCGTGGCCAGGCACGTTCTGCCGCCCACCCCTATCCGTCAGGCAGCCGGCACGCCTCCCCTCCCGGCAAATCTCTGAGGGGTCAAAACAGCACGCAGGTCAGCAGCACGCAGGTCAGCAGAGGGCCGAGTCAGAATGTTTCCGGTCCCCAGGTGCCACCTGCGGCATGGACGGTGATTCAGGGCTTGCATCAGATGCAGGCGGCGACCCCCGAAACCCAGGGGACGCGGCTTTCGGCATCACTGGGCACGGACCTCTTCGGCCTGCTTCATCCGGCCCCGGTCCCTTATATGTTGACCGACCTGGAAACCGGCGAGCCGTACGATTACTCCCGCTTGAACTCCGATGAGTGGGTGTACTTCCTCAACGCCATGGACATGCGGGATGAGGACAGCCAGCCGGAGGATATGGACCCGGAGGCGTGGGGCCCGGTAGGTACCAACAGCTACTCACACCGGCGCAGCACTCGGGTATGGACGTCCGCGTCCAACGCTCCTCTCCTGTCGTCCCCCGAGGTCAGCACACCGGCTGTGGTCCATGCCATATGGTTCGGTGATCCCTTGCGGGAGCACGGACGGACTGCCGGCTTCTGGCACAACTATGGCGAGGCGGCTCTCCGTCACTGGGGCGAAGCTGTCTTCGTCCTGTGGACTGACATCTCTCGTGACGACATAGCAGGTGTACGGGACCTGTCTCACCGCCCGCTGGAGGAATGGCAGGCCCAGATATGGGAAATGGTTCAGTGGGCCAAAAGATCGAGAATAGCGCTCGTCAACGTTCATGAAGTGTTCAACGTCTCACGGCCCATGCAGCTGCATGCAGAATTCATGACGGAGATGGTCAAGCAAACGGGCTCCGGCTGGGCCGCGGCGAGCGACATTCTGCGACTAGAAATTATGACCATGGGCGGCATGTACAGCGACGGTGACAACGTCATCGAATCCCTGGATGCCCTCCAGCAGGTCACGTCCAGTCGGCAGGGATACGCAGTCGGAAAGATGGAGGGCGGTTTCATGAACTCGGCATTCGCGGCTCACGCCCACCACCCCTTCTTCCGCATGATGATGCGCATCATAAAGGAGAAGTACGAGATGTCGCAGATCGGACTTTTTCCACGAACCGAAACCGCCACCCCGGCTGCGATGTACACCATGGGCCGGGGAATCGTTCGACGCAATTCGGTCATGTTCCGCACGGGCCCTTACTCCTACGTCGGGATGCGGCAGCTCTTGGGCTGGGAAAGTCTGGATGACATCCCGACCCTTGGCGGAGTGACACTTCGCTCGGACAACAGTTGGATAGCCCCCGCGCCCTCTGTGCAGCGCGACTTCACCGCGCAGCAAACGACTCACTTCACGGCTCGCGTGGTCCAGACACTCGTCCGCGGTCTTTACAACAGGCAAGGCGACCTGGACCTGGTCCACACCGCCCCGACAGTTACACGCCACCCCAGCCCCGACCTGATCTGGCAAGCCGCCCTCGGCTACATCGCCTCCAGGCAAGACCTTCGCACCCTCGTCAGGGGCGTCACACGCACCAGACTGGACCCGCGCGGCCAGACACATATCACCTTGCCGCCCGCGGCGGAAGCCCTTATCCAGCCCCGGACAGGCCGCCCACCCATTGGGGACGCCGGAGGCTGGTGGCTCGGCGACCAGTCCCAAGCCATCACATTGCTCCCACTCACCCCTCGGAGTGCAACGACAACCTCTGAAAGCCACCCCCCCACCATCTCCAGTCCGTTCCTCGGCCAAGCCTTGACCGAGAACGCCCACACCGACAACCTGAACCGGGCGTTGCTTCAACGGAGACTGGAGCAGTTGCCCACAGACGATCCGCGACGCACCCGCGTCCAGAACGCCCTCAATACACACCGTCCACAGCCGAGCTCAGCAGCGCAAGCGACCTCGGCAGGTCACGAGGACGAACCGGACCGCCTCACGACACCCACAGCACACGAGCGCCGGACCGGCCTCGCCACGGGGCCGCTGGAGGTGCAGCCGGTTCAGCCGTTGCGCGAGGACCCCGAAAGCCACCGGTACCTGCTCGACACCAGACTCCTGCCGGCCACCGGCACTCCCGAGTACACCGAGCACGCCGAAGCCGCAGCAGCCACGCTCCGCGACCCCGACACCGCACCCGGGCTACAGGCAACCCCGCCCCTCGTGGCGATCGCACCGGAGAGCCAGACCGACCCGCTGTCGACCATCCACGCCACGTACTTCCTCAGGGCCATCGTCCAGCTTCCCCACACCCGCATCACCACCATCCAACTCGACTTCGGACACACCCACGTCAACATCTGCCGTTGACCCCCACCAGACCACTCCAGGCCGCACCCGGCACCGCCACATCAGGCCGCTCCCCGGGTGCGGCCGCCACTGGCATCATCCGAGCCGGGGTCAGAGACAGCCCCGTGACGGTGCACCTGGATTGCCGCCTGTCCTTGGGCGAAGGCGGGGGCCAGGTCCGCCAAAAACGGGTCGGCCACGGAAAGACCGCGGCCGACGCGCCTCGAGCCGAAGGAGGGCCAGAGGGCCGCCGTCATGGCGTGTTCGGCAAGCCGACCGGTCACCGCGGTCAGCACACCGATGAGCAATCCGACCACGCTCATC
>NZ_CBDRBL010000168.1:0-4022 GCF_965342175.1 Actinacidiphila sp. bgisy167 | reverse complement strand
TTGGAGGTGATGCGTACGACGATCCGGTCCGACAGCACCTTGGTGCCGCCCGTCACCGCCGACCGGTCACCGCCGGACTCCCGGATGACCGGGGCCGACTCACCCGTGATCGCCGACTCGTCGACCGACGCGACGCCCTCGACGACATCGCCGTCGCCGGGGATGATCTGCCCTGCCTCGACGACCACGTGGTCGCCGAGCCTGAGGCCGGAGGCGGGGACCTCCTCCTCGCGGAGCGAGCTCTGCCCGGGCCTCCAGTCGGTGAGTCGGCGGGCGACGGTGTCGGTCTTCGTCCGGCGCAGGGTCTCGGCCTGTGCCTTGCCGCGGCCCTCGGCCACGGCCTCGGACAGGTTGGCGAAGACGACGGTCAGCCAGAGCCACACTGTGATGACCCAGGCGAAGATGCTCGGATCCTTGATCGCCGAGAGCGTGGTCAGGACGGCGCCGACCTCGACCACGAACATCACGGGGTTCTTGACCATCACCCGGGGGTCGAGCTTCTTGAGCGCGTCCGGGAGCGAGGTGAGCAGTTGCTTCGGGTCCAGCATGCCGCCGGAGACACGGTGCGGCTGCTGCGGCCCGGTCGGGGCGCCGCCCGGTGACGCGGGGGGTTCGAGGGTGGTCAGGGACATCAGGACAGACCTTCCGCGAGCGGACCCAGCGCCAGGGCCGGGAAGTAGGTGAGGCCGACGACGATCAGGATCACGGCCGTCAGCAGGCCGACGAACTGCGGCCGGTGGGTGGGCAGCGTGCCCGCCGTGACGGGCACCGGCTGCTGCCGGGCCAGGGAGCCGGCCAGCGCCAGGACGAAGACGATCGGCAGGAAGCGGCCGAACAGCATGGCCAGGCCGAGCACCGTGTTGTACCAGTCGGTGTTCACGGTCAGGCCCGCGAAAGCCGAGCCGTTGTTGTTGGCGGCCGAGGTGAAGGCGTACAGCACCTCGGAGAAGCCGTGGGCACCGGTGTTGAGCATCCCGGCCCGCTCACCGGGCAGCGCCATGGCCAGGCCCGCGCCGACCAGGACGATCGCCGGGGTGGTGAGGATGTAGAGGGAGGCGAACTTCATCTCCCGGCCGCCGAGCTTCTTGCCCAGGTACTCCGGGGTGCGGCCGACCATCAGACCGGCCACGAAGACCGCGATGACCGCCAGGATGAGGATGCCGTAGAGACCCGATCCCGTACCACCGGGGGCGATCTCGCCGAGCATCATGTTGAAGATCGTCATCCCGCCGCCGATGGGCGAGTACGAGTCGTGGAACGAGTTGACCGCGCCGGTGGAGGTGAGGGTGGTCGACACCGCGAACAGAGCCGAGCCCCACACCCCGAAGCGCTGCTCCTTGCCTTCCATCATGCCGCCGGCCACGTGGCCGGCCTGGCTGCTCACGCTGTGCAGCTCGTTGACGGTGACGATCGCGACCGAGGCGGCCCAGATGACGCCCATCACGGCGAGGATCGCGTAGCCCTGGCGGTGATCGCCGACCATGCGGCCGAAGGTGCGCGGCAGGGAGGTGGCGATCACCAGCAGGAGGTAGATCTCCAGCAGGTTCGTGAAGGCGTTGGGGTTCTCGAACGGGTGGGCGGAGTTGGCGTTGTAGAAGCCGCCGCCGTTGGTGCCCAGCTCCTTGATGGCCTCCTGCGAGGCGACCGGGCCGCCGGTCAGGCTCTGGTGGTCGCCGATGAGGGTCGAGATGGAGTCCACGCCGTGGAAGTTCTGCACGGCGCCGCCCGCGACGAGCACGATGGCGAAGACGAACGCCAGCGGGAGCAGGACGCGCACGACGATGCGCGTGAGGTCCACCCAGAAGTTGCCGACGCGGTCGGTCTTCTTGCGGGTGAAGCCCCGGATGAGGGCCGCGACGACGGCGATGCCTACGGCCGCGGACACGAAGTTCTGCACCGCGAGACCGGCCATCTGCACCAGGTGGCCCATCGTGGACTCACCGGAGTAGGACTGCCAGTTGGTGTTGGTGACGAAGGACGCGGCCGTGTTGAAGGACACGCCGGGCGTCACGGAAGGCATGCCTATGGACAGCAGCAGGTGGTTCTGCAGCCGCATGAAGGCGTAGAGGAAGAGGACGGAGACGGCCGAGAAGGCCAGCACGCTCCGCAGGTAGACGGACCACTTCTGGTCCGCGTCGCCGTCGACCCCGCCGAGCCGGTACACGAGGCGTTCGGCGCGCAGGTGTTTGACGGAGGTCAGGGTGTGGGCGATGTAGTCGCCCAGCGGCCGGTAGGTCAGGGCCAGCGCGCCGACGAGCGCGAGGATCTGAAGCCAGCCCGCGAGGGTGTCGTTCACTAGAACTTCTCCGGGTAGATCAGCGCCAGCACCAGGTAACCGACCAGGGCCACGGCGACGACGAGTCCGACGACGTTTTCGACGCTCACAGCCGCTCCGCCCCCTTGGCCACGAGGCCGAGCACGGCGAAGACGGCGACGGTGAGGACGATGAAGGCCACATCTGGCATGCGGAGCACCCCGGTAGTCGTGTGGGGAAGAATGCCGCGCACCCGGTCGGGCCCGCGGCGCCGGTGAAGAACCGGTGTACGTAGCGAAGCGCCCCGCAGTGCCCCGGACAGGCTTCGTTAGCGGGTCCCTGACGCGGCCCGGAGACGGCTTGACGGCTCCTTGACGCCGCACCTGCGAAGAGGTGGGGTGACCGGCGGCGCGAGCGCCACACTGGCGCGGGTCACGGCGCTCCGGCAGTGGTACGACCCGGCGATGCAGCTCTGTGACCTGGTCGAATGCTCCCGGTAGCCCTGCGGTGCGCCTGGCGCCCCGGTGGGCCGGCAGGTGGTGTGGGACGTGGACGTGCTTGCGCCGGACCGCCGAGTGCGGGACTGCGGGGCTCCAGGCCCGGTCATGGGCCGACGCCGGGGCCGGCCGTTGGTGGATCGGTCACGCGGACCCGGTCACGCCGACGCGGCCGTGGGCGGCCGGTTCAGCCGTCCAGCCAGCCGCGGTCGCGCGCGAGGAGCGCGATCTGGAACCGCGTCCGGGCGCCGAGGGCGGCGCCCGCGTCGCTGACGTGCTTCTGGACCGTCCGGCGGCTCACTCCCAGTACCCGGGCGATGGCGTCGTCCTTCATCCCCGTGGCCATGAGGTGGAGGATCGCCCGGGTGCGTTCGTCCGTCGCGACCGCTTCGCGCTCGCCCCGTGGGACGGGCCAGTCCTGGCGGCTCTCCAGGGAGACCGGAGTCGCGCATGCCCAGACGCCCTCGAAAAGGGCCACGCACACCTCGATCAGGGCCGAGGAGTGCACCACCAGGGAACCCGCCGAGGGCCGGTCGAGGTGAAGCGGGAGGAGAGCGGCCGTCCGGTCGAAGACGGCCAGCTTGACGGGGACCCGTGTGCCCAGGCGCAGTTCACCGCCGACCGCTATGCCGCGCATCACGGTCTCCAGGGACACCTCGTCGGTGAGGCCGTCGGCCTCGTACACCGAACGCAGCCGCACCCCCGGGGCGACGGCGGTGCGGTCGGGGTCCCGGTGCCCCGAGTCGTCCGCGGTCTCCGTCACATAGGGCGGCTTGGACAGGTGCAGCACCTCGCTCCTGCTGCCCTTGAGCAGGTACGCGTACCGGGCGGTGACCTCCTCGCCCTGCTCCAGCACCTCCACCAGGTCGGGTGCGCCGGGGTGCGCGGCGGAGCGGTAGAGCTCGTCGAGTTGCTCCACGAACAGCTCCGTACGCGCCAGTTCGCTGCGCCTGCGGGCGAGCAGCGAACCCAGTGAGGAGCGCGGCGGTCCGGCCTTCCAGCGCGGGGACCCGCCGGGGATGCGGATGACGAGGAGTTCGTCCTCGAGGGCCCGCAGCACCCGCTCGGCCTCGCAGACCGACGTCCCGACCACCTCAGCCACCGCGCCGGCGTCGGCCGAGGGATGGCCCACCAGGTACTCCAGCACCCGGGCGCCCAGGGCGTCCAGCCCCAGCCCCTCCCAGGGACCTCCCGATGAGACATCCATGCAGCTTGCCACCCCTGTACGTCCACGCATCGGCTCATGATCGTACGCCTCGCGGAACGGCCGG
>NZ_CBDRBL010000167.1:0-4045 GCF_965342175.1 Actinacidiphila sp. bgisy167 | reverse complement strand
GGGGGGGGGGGGGGGGGGCCGGGGGGGCCCCCCCCCCCCCCCCCCACCCAGGTCCTGCCCGCCGACGTGCGGCGCGGCGCGGTCACGTACCGGGCTTGCGTCCGTACACGTACACGTCGTCGCCGTTGCGCAACAGGCTCCAGTACTTCTTGGCGTCCGCCGTGCGCATGTTCACGCAGCCGTGCGACCCCGGCGGCGACCACACACTCCCGGAGATCGAGTGGAACGCCTGCCCCCCGTCGAAGAACTGGCTGTACGGCATGGGGACGTGGTACAGCGTCGACCAGTGGTCGATGTTCCGCCAGTAGACCTTCTTGGCGCCGGTGCGGGTCTCGTAGCCGTTGCGGCCCGTGCGAACCGGGACCGGCCCGAACGTCAGCTTCCTGCCGTCCTGTATCCAGCTCAGTTGGCGCGTGAGGTCCACGCACGCG
Source organism: Actinacidiphila sp. bgisy167 (assembly GCF_965342175.1). GTDB lineage: Bacteria > Actinomycetota > Actinomycetes > Streptomycetales > Streptomycetaceae > Actinacidiphila. Next base: position 3,614 of record NZ_CBDRBL010000167.1, on the reverse strand, counting down.
ATCCGCCCCTTGTTGACGGGGCACGTGCCGGCCTTGTCGGGGTTGCGCCCCGCGGCCTTCTGGGCATTCATGATCTTCATGACGCCCCAGGTCACCGGCCCCGCGTAGCCGATGTTCGGGGAGATCCCGTACTTCGTCTGGAAAGCGCGGGTCGCCTTGCAGTCGGCCGCCGACTGCTTCCCGTCCACCGGCCGGCCCAAAAACTTCTCCACCTGCTTCTGGTAGGGGCCCTTGCTCTTCGTGCACGACGCGGCCTGCGCCGTGCCGCCCCCCGCCACGACCGGTGTCACGGCCAGCACCGCCACCGTGAGGGCGGCCCCCGCCCGACGTCCCGCTGACACTCTCGTTCGCATTGATCCCCCATCCCCCTGGTGGGCCGTCACCTGACGGCCTCACCCCCTAGGACAGCGGGGAGGCGCCGGAGGTTGCGGAAACACGCGCGGGAGAAGGGGAATCGGCGGTCCGCCGACCGGGCGGGCCGCCGGGCCGTGGGCCTGCCGTCACTTCTGGGCCTCACTTCGGGGCCCGCCGTCAGCGAGGGGAACCGCCCAGGGCGGCGTGGACGATGCGCACGGCCTCCTCCGTGTCGGCGCGCGACACGTCCAGGTGGAAGACGAAGCGCAGCCGCCCGGGGTAGCCGGCGCAGCGCAGCCCGCGCCGCGCGAGGCGCTCCTGCACCTCCTCGGCGGACAGCCCCGGCGCGGGTTCGGCGAACACCATGTTGGTCTGGGCGCCGTCCACCACCAGGCCCGGCACACCCTTGATCCCCTCCGCGAACAGCGCGGCGTTCACGTGGTCCTCGGCGAGCCGTGCGACCTGGTGCTCCAGCGCGTACAGTGCGCCCGCGGCCAGGATGCCCGCCTGCCGCATCCCGCCGCCGAGCGCCTTGCGCCAGCGCAGCGCCCGCGCCACGAACGCCCGGCTGCCGAGCAGCGCGGAGCCGACGGGAGCCCCCAGGCCCTTGCTGAAGCAGACCGAGACGCTGTCGAAGTGGCCGGCGATCAGCCGCGCCTGCTCGTACGGGTCGCCGCCCGCGGCCACCGCCGCGTTGAACAGCCGGGCCCCGTCGAGGTGGGTGGCGAGCCCGCGCTCCCGGGCCAGCCCGGTGGCGGTCCGCAGGTAGTCCAGGGGGACCGCCCGGCCGCCGATGGTGTTCTCCAGGCACAGCAGACGGGTGCGCGCGAAGTGCGGGTCGTCCGGCTTCACGGCGTCCGCGATGTCGGCAGGGTCGAGCGTCCCGTCCGTCCGGTGGGGCAGCGGCTGCGGCTGGATCCCGCCGAGCACGGCGCCGCCCCCGCCCTCCCAGCGGTACACGTGCGCCGACTGCCCGGCGATGTACTCGTCGCCCCGGCCGCAGTGCGTCAGCAGCGCGCACAGGTTGCTCTGCGTCCCGGACGAGACGAACAGCGCCGCCTCGAAGCCGAGCCGCTCGGCGATCCGGTCCTGGAGGGCGCCCACGGTGGGGTCTTCGGCGAAGACGTCGTCGCCCACCTCGGCCTCGGCCATGGCCCGGCGCATGCCCGCGCCGGGTCGCGTGACGGTGTCGCTGCGCAGGTCGATGAAGCGTCCGGGCTGCTCTTCGGTGACATGAGTGATGGTCGGCATGCCCTCACCCTGCCATGCCTCCTGGTCACGGCCTCGCCGGGCCCACCGTGCGCCGCGGGCGCGGGCCGCGGTACGGCTCTTCCCCGCGCTCCGCCGCAGGGGTCACCGGCGGACGGCCTCGCGGCGCACCCCGTCCCGGGTCACCGGGGCGGGAGGTCGAGGTCGTCGACGCGTTCGCCCTCCGCTTGGGAGGGGGTCGTGCGGGGCACGTCCGGGTGGATCTCCATCGTGCTGCGTTCGGCCGTGTCGTAGATCCGTTCGCCCTCCGCCTGGGAGGGCGTCTCGGCGTACAGGTAAGGATCGGCCTCCGGCGACGTGGACGTCATGGCGGACCACCTCCTGAGTCGCTGCCTCCATCGTGCTCCCTCAGGCCCTGCGGGGCGACACCAGCAGGAACGCCCTCCGCCGGCGGTCGCGGTGCAGCGTGCACTGCCAGCCGCACGCCTCCAGGACGCTCTGGCAGCGGGCCAACTCGGCCTTGGTGGAGCCCCGGGCGTCCCCAGCGGGGGAGTGCCAGGACACCTCGGCGACCCCGCTCTGGGCGGAGGGCGCCACGGCGTAACCGGCGGCCGAGGGCGGACCCGCGGCCTCGCGCGCGCACGGGGGCCGGCCGGCCGCCTCCAGCGCCAGGGCGACGGCGTGCACGAAGCGCTCGCGTTCCCAGGGCGCGGGCCGCGTGGTGTCGCCGTCCTGCAGGACGCGCCGGATCTCCAGCAGCCCCGACCAGGCCGACGCGACCTCGGCGGCGCGGCCGGGGGCGGCGGAGCCGGTGCCGTGCCCGTCGTCGGCGGTGAAGCTCCCTCGATCCCCGCGCTCGGCGGGCTCGGCCGTCGGCGGTCCGGGCACCGGTGCCGCGGCCTTCGCTTCCCCGCTCCGAAGCGACGCGCCGGCCAGTTCGGTGCGAAGCCGGCGCCCCTCCTGGGTCAGGTAGTAGCCGCCGGTACGGCCGTAACGCACGGCGAGGCCCTGCCCGACCAGCGCGGCGCACGTGGGTGCGCGCGCCTTCAGCTGCCCGGTGTCGGCGTCGGACTCCAGCAGGGCGCGGCGCTGGACGGCGGTCAAGGTCATGCGACGCAGCCTATGAGCCGGACGCGGGGAGCCGGAATGCCCTACACTCGAAATCGAGCACCTGTTCGAAAAGAGGTGGAGGCGGACCCCATGGTCGAAGCCGAGCCGCACCAGGGCCCCGGGCCCTGTGTGCTCTACATCCGCTGCGGAGGCGCCGAGCCGGCGACGCTCGCGGCGCTGGCCGGGCTCGTCGGCCAGTTCACCCCGGTCGTCCGCGCCGAGCCGCCGGACGCCGTCGTGGCCGACGTGCAGTCCGCGGTGGGCTTCTACGGGCTGCTGCCCGAACAGCTCGCCCTCATGATCAGCACCAGGGTCGCGGCCCTGTACGACGTGAGCCTGACGATCGGTATCGCCGGCAGCCGTACGGTCGCCGCCATGGCCGCTTGCGACGTCCTCCCTGGCCGCATCCGCGCCGTCGACTCCGACCCGGAGTCCGTCGCCGGCTTCCTGCGGGCCCAGCCGGTCGCGGCCCTTCCCGGTATCACCGCGGAAGCCGTCCGGATGCTGGCGGCGGCCGGGCTGGACACGGTCGGCGACGTCGCCGCCGCGCCGTTGCCCGATCTCCAGGCGCTCCTCGGTGCTCTTCCCGGGCGCGGTGTGTGGGAACGCGCGCACGGGCTCGACCCCGCTCCGATCGCGCCCGATCACCCGTTCGGCTCTCTCGTCGCCGACCGCCTCTTCACCGTCGACGCCACCGACCCCACCGACCGCGGCGCGTTGAGCCGGGCCGTCCTGGAACTCGGGCTCGGCCTCGGTGACCGGCTGCGAGGCACCGGCCGCACGACCACCGGGCTCACCCTGACCGTCCGGCTCGCCGGCGGCTCGTCGGTCAGCCGCAGCCGCACCTTGCCGGAGCCCACCTGCGACCCCGGCGAACTCGCCGAGGCCGCCTACGCCATGCATGAGGCGCTCGGCCCGCACGGCGCACCCGTGCGGGCCGT
>NZ_CBDRBL010000166.1:0-4084 GCF_965342175.1 Actinacidiphila sp. bgisy167 | reverse complement strand
ACCCCAGTCCCCCTTGGGGGCGCGGCCTCCGCCGCTACACCCATCGGCAGGTGAGCCACTTCTCGTGGTCGTAGAGGTCCTGCGGGGGGTACCGCGCCACGATGGGGACCACCTCGGTGGTGTCCTCGGGCCTGACGCGTTCGGGCAGGGCGCCGAAGCGGGCGCTGCGCGCCGGCGCGCCGCCGTCCGCGGCGCCGACCACCCTCACGACCTTGACCACCTTGGCGACCTGCTGCGTCTCCTGCGTCTTCTGCGTCTTGGGCATTCCGGTCATCCTCTCTCCTGCCGCGCCGTCCTCAGAAGACCTGGAGGAAGCATCCGCAGGCGATGGTGACGACGGCCACGGCGACGGTGGCCACTTTCATGACGCTGAGCACTTTCACGGGAACCCTCCGGTGGGGGTCGGGGCGGAGTCGGGCACCACCGCGGTTGATGGCGACAGTCGCACACGCATCATCACCTGTCAAGGAGGTGACGATTGCGTGCCGGGTGGCCGCCGCACCGCCGCGAGGCCCCCGCTGCTCAATGTGCGCGCCATCACGCTCCGCCGCCTCCGCGCGTCGCCGTCCACCCGCGCGCCGCCGCCTCCGCGCGGCGCCGTCCACCCGTGCGTCGGCGCCCACCCGCGCGCCGGCGACCGTCTCCGCTGCCGCCGTCCTGTCGCCTGCCGGTCGGCGACCGTGCGCGGGATGCCGAGGGGAGGGCGGGCTGCCCGCAGGCGTTGACCGAGGGCGGCCCCGTGCGGGGAGCGGCCGGCGTCGCCGTCCGGCGCGGGGTCAGCGAAGTGCCGCGACGCGCGGCGCCGCACCCGAGCCGGCGCGGTGCGGGGCGGGCGGACCCCGCAGGGGGATCTCGCGTATCGCGCGGAGCCCCCGCGGGCGACCGGCCGGCCCCCGCCGGAAACGCCGGTGGGCGGGGCCGCTCGTCGCGGTCCCGCCCACACGGTGGTGCGTCCGGTGTCAGCGCAGGCCGAACGCCCGGGTGATCGTCTGCGAGACGCCGTTGCCCGCGCTGTCCCGGGCGGTGACCCGGAGCGTCGCGAAGCCCGCGGACTTCGGGGCGCGCAGGCCCGTGCGCCAGCCGTCATCGTCGCGGTCCAGGTCGGCCCGCTGCCACGTCTTCCCGTCGTCGTAGGAGACCTCGAGCGAGGGCTTCCCGATGGCGGTGGTCGTGCCCGGCAGATGCGACGCGGCGACCGTCAGCTCGGCGTGCCGGTCGGCCTTGCCGGCCCGGTCGGTCTCCACGCCGTAGTCGAGCTGGATCAGCGGCAGGGACACCGACGACTCACTGCCGGTGGCCGCGGAGGTGAAGTTCCACTCCGTCAGCGTGTGCCGGGAGTACGGATTCGCCCAGTCCGCGCGGTCGTTGTCGACGACCAGGCGGTACGGCAGCTTCTCCGCCGGGAGCGAGGGGACCTGCAGCCACTCCGCGTTGCCCCAGTCGAGCTCCTGGTCGCCCTGGTAGAGAGCCATCCAGTCCTTCACGTCGTAGTTGGCCTCGGCCTCGCCGACGTGGCCGGAACCGGAGTCACCCCAGCCGGGCGCGGTGATGTACATCGTGTCGAGGTACCGCACCGGCTGGTAGCCCACCGGGCCCATCCGGGGCCGCTGGATCGGCCCGAACCAGGTGACCTGGGCCGTCCCGCCGGCCTGGTAGCTCAGCAGGTCGATCGAGTGCTGCCCGGTCTCGCCCTGGATGAAGGCGTCGTCCAGCCAGGTCGTCCCCGCCGTGACCCAGTCGGTGCGGTCGCCCTGGGCGGGAGCGGTCAGCTGGTTGCCGACCGCCCAGCCCCGCCAGACGTCGGTGCGGGACTGCATCGCCTTGCCCGGCCGGTAGTTGCGGAAGGAGACGTCCACCCGGCCCAGGTCCTTCTCCTTCTCACGCCACGTCGGGTCCGCCGGGACGGCACCCGTCCAGTGGCGCACCACGTCGTAGACGTAGTCGGTGGCGGGGTTCGAGACGACCTTCAGCTTGACCGGGCCGCGCCCGAGCGCGCCGATCAGCTCGGCGCCCTGGTCGGCGTCCAGTGTCGCCACCGTCAACGGCGCGGGGCTCTCCGGGCTCCACGGGACCTCGTCCCAGGGCTGGAGGCGGCCGATGCCGTCGTTGACGACCAGGAGCACCTGGGCGCCCGCGGCCGCCGCGGCCTCGGCCTGTCCGGCGATGGCGCCCAGGCCGCCGCCCCGGACCACCACGGCCTTGCCGCGCACGCCGGCGCGGGCCAGTTCCTGGGCCGTTCCCTGGCCGGCATAGACCGCCGTGAGGGTCCGGGTGCCGGCCGGCAGCGGTGTGGCGCCCCGCTTGACCAGCAGATCGGCGTAGGTCCTGGACGCCGCGCTCACGGTCAGGGCCGGCTGCTCCAGGCGGAAGCGGGCGCCGAACTCGAACGTGCCGTCGGTGACCTTCTTGCCGGTCGGGAGGGCCCACACGCTGTCGTAGGTCTCGTCGGGCAGCACGGAGGACTCGAGCAGGCTGCCGTCGGCGAAGGACCGGTGGACGTCCAGGCGCGGCGCGACCGGAGTGGTCTCCTTGGGGGCGCGCGCCAGGACCTGACGGGCCTCGCGGCCGTCGAGGGTGACCGTGCGGTCCTGGTCCAGGCGCACGTCGTTGAAGGCGAGCAGCGCCTTCCCCAGGGAGTGCGGGCCGTTCGCGCCCTGGACGTCGCCGGTGAGCCAGCCGCTGTAGGTGCCGACGGGCAGCCGCGCCGTGCCGGTGCCCGACTCGTCGAGGTCGATCGTCGTGAAGAGGCCCTCGGCGGTGAGCATGACCCGGCCCGCCAGCGGCTTGCCGGACCGGTCCTTGGCGGTGACCGTCAGGGTCTGCCGGCGGCCCTCCTTGGAGGCGCCGATCAGGGTCCGGGCCCGCACCTTTCCGGTGCCGTCCGTACCGGTGACCATGCCGCTGACCGTCTGGTCGAGCGGCAGCCGGTCCAGGTCCGCGGTCAGCGAGACCGAGGCCGTGCCGTGCGCCGGGACGGTGACCTTCCGCTCGGACAGGCTGAACAGCCCGGCGGGTACGGGGGAGTCGATCGCCAGGTCCAGGGCGACGGGCGCGTCGCCGACATTGGTGTACGTCACCTTCTGGACGTCGGTCTCGCCCGGCGTCTGGGGCCAGGAGTGGAAACCGGAGAAGGCGCTGACGGTCGCGAAGACCGAGGAGTGCACGGCCGCCGGCGCGTCCAGGCGACCGGCACCCGCCTCGTACGGCGTGTACTGCGGCGTGGCCTTCGAGCTGCTGACCAGAGCCTCCTTCAGCTGCGGCCCCGGCCAGTCCGGGTGGGCCGCGGCCAGCAGCGCCGCCGCGCCCGCGACGTGCGGCGTCGCCATCGACGTACCGCTCATCGTCGTGTAGTAGCCCGTGCCCCGCTTGAAGTGGGAACGGGCCGCCACGATGTCCACGCCGGGGGCGGTGATCTCCGGCTTCAGACCGGCGTCGCCGGCCCGAGGGCCGGTGCTGGAGAAGTCGGCGAGGTGGTCCGCTGAGTCCACGGCGCCGACGGTCAGCGCCGAATCCGCGGCGCCGGGGCTGCCGATGGAGTTCGGGCCGCTGTTGCCCGCCGCGACGACGAACAGCGCGCCCGTCTCGCGGCTGAGCCGGTCGGCCGCCTGGCTCAGGGGGTCGGTGTGGTCGCCGTCGCCGCCCAGGCTCATGCTGACGATCCTGGCCTGCTGCTCCCGGGCGGCCCACTCCATGCCGGCGATGATCCAGGAATCCTGGCCGGTGCCCTCGCTGTTGAGCACCTTGCCGACGTCCAGGCGGACCCCGGGGGCGACACCGCGCTCCTGGCCGTCCGACGCGGCGCCGGTGCCGGCGATCGTCGAGGCGACGTGGGTACCGTGGCCCTGGTAGTCGAGGACGTCCGACTCCTCCGGGACGAAGCTGGCACTGGCGCCGATCTGGCCGACCAGGTCCGGGTGTTCGACGTCCACGCCGGTGTCGAGTACCGCGACCTTGACGCCCTTGCCGGTGTTGCCCTCCGCCCACACCTGCGGCGCGCCGACCTGCGCGGTGGACTCGGCCAGGTCCGCCTTGACCTTGCCGTCGAGCCAGATCTTGGCGACACCGCCCGCGAAGGAGGGCTTAG
>NZ_CBDRBL010000165.1:0-4088 GCF_965342175.1 Actinacidiphila sp. bgisy167 | reverse complement strand
CCCCCCCCCCCCCCCCCCCCCCCCCCCCCCCCCCCCCCCCCCCCCCCCCCCCGGGTCCGGGCAGGCAGGGTCGCGACCGCCGGCCGGCAACGTCGGCTCACTCGGGTCGCAGGGCGTAGCGCGCCGCTGCGGGGTCCCCGCAGCGCGCAGGCTCCGCCGGCCGCTCACCGCTGCTGGTCCCGGTGGTGGATCCGATCGCCGCTCCTGAGCCTCGGCGCCGGTTGTCCGGCGGCTGCCAGGCCCTGCCTCGCACGTACCCCTCGGCCGGCGCGCGAGGCGAGCGATCACCGTGCCGACCCACTTGGGGCGTGAGGGACCGCAACCCGGCCCCATCGATCACGTCTTCGGTCCCGCACTCACCCCGGCCGAATCCCAGACAAGGACCTCCTCCGTGGCAACAACAACCCCCACCAGCGGCGCCTACGACCCGCCGACCGGCGGCTCCGGCGCCGCGTCGAACGGACGTCGGCGGGCGTGGCGCAGCCGGCTGTGGCGCTGGGACGACAAGGCGTCGCCCTACGCGTACATCGCCCCCTTCTTCCTGATCTTCGGCGCCTTCGGGCTCTACCCGCTCATCTACACCGGGTGGATCGCCCTGCACCGGGTCGAGTTGACGAGCCTCAACCAGTCGGAGTGGGTCGGCTTCGACAACTTCGCCAAGATCCTCCAGGACTCCGAGTTCTGGACGTCGGTCTTCAACACCTTCGTGATCGGCGTCATCTCCACGGTTCCGCAGCTGCTCGTCGCGCTGGGCCTCGCGCACCTGCTCAACTACAAGCTGCGTGCCAGCACCTTCTGGCGGACCGTGATCCTCACCCCCTACGCGACCTCGGTCGCGACCGCCGCGCTGGTGTTCGCGCTGGTCTTCCGGGCCGACGGCGGCCTGCTCAACTGGGTGCTGCACTTCTTCGGCGCCGGCAACACCGACTGGGGCAACGGCCACTGGTCGTCGAAGATCGCCATCTCGGTCATCGTCATCTGGCGCTGGACCGGCTACAACGCGCTCATCTACCTCGCCGCCATGCAGGCGGTGCCGACCGATCTGTACGAGGCCGCCTCGCTCGACGGCGCCTCGCGCTGGCAGCAGTTCCGCAAGGTGACCATCCCCTCGCTGCGGCCGACGATCCTGTTCACGGTCGTCATCTCCACGATCGGCTCCATGCAGCTGTTCGGCGAGCCTCTGCTGCTCCAGGGCGGCACCCTCGGATCCACCGGCGGCAGTGAGCACCAGTACGAGACCCTCAGCATCTACCTCTACAACTACGGCTGGAAGCTCGGACACCTGGGCCCCGCCGCGGCCGTGGCCTGGGCGATGCTCGTCCTGCTGCTGCTCATAGCCCTGATCAACTGGATCGTCAGCCGGTTCGTGCGCAAGAGCGCGGCCTGACGGGAGCGAATTCGATGACCACGACCAGTCCCACCCCCACCGCACCGAACCTTGCTCCCACAGCGCGGACCGAGACCCACGGCAAGGGGCGCAACCGTCTGAAGCTCGGCGCCGGCCAGCAGCTCAAGGGCGGCCCGCTGACCTACGCGGCCCTCGTCATCGTCGGCCTGGGATCGATCTTCCCCCTGTACTGGACCCTGGTGGCCGCCTCGCATGATCAGCAGCGGGTGCTCGACACCCCGCCGCCGCTCGTGCCGGGCGGCCGACTGTGGACCAACCTCCAGGCGGCCTGGGAACAGGCGAACCTCGGCAAAGCCATCGTCAACAGCGTCATCGTGGCCGGCAGCATCACGATCGCGACGCTGTTCTTCTGCACGCTCGCCGGATACGCCTTCGCCAAGATGCGCTTCCGCGGGCGCGGCTTCCTGATGACGGCGGTCATCGCCACCCTCACCATCCCCCCGCAGCTCAGTGTCGTCCCGCTCTTCAAGTTGATGGCGGACATCGGCTGGGGCGGGCAGCTGGAGTCGGTGATCTTCCCGACCCTGGTCGGCGCCTTCGGTGTCTTCTTCATGCGCCAGTACCTCCTCGAGGCCCTGCCGTACGAGCTGGTCGAGGCGGCCAAGGTGGACGGCGCGAACAACCTCAGGATCGTCTGGAGCGTGGTCCTGCCCGTGGCGCGGCCCGCGATGATGGTGCTGGGCATGCTCACCTTCGTGCAGTCGTGGAACGACTTCTTCTGGCCCTTCCTCGCACTGAACCAGACGAACCCCACCCTCCAGGTGGCCCTCGGCCAGCTGAGTGCCTCCTACACCCCCGACCAGAGCATCGTCATGGCGGGCGCCCTGATCAGCACCGTGCCGCTTCTGCTGGTGTTCGTCGTCTTCGGCAAGCAGATCGTCGGAGGCATCATGGCGGGCGCCGTGAAGGGCTGACCCCGCCCGCGCCCCGGGCCCTCACCCACTTCTTCCGTGCCGGATCGCTTTGCCCGGCCAGTTCAACCGATCCATTTGGAGCGTTCTCAGCCATGACCGCCGTACGACCCGAGGCGAACGGCCAGCCGGCCTCGGCCACTTCCTTCCCGCAGGGCTTCATCTGGGGAGCCGCCACCGCCGCCTACCAGGTGGAGGGCGCCGCCGCCGAGGACGGCCGCACCCCGTCCATCTGGGACACCTTCAGCCACACTCCCGGCAAGGTCCGCAACGGGGACACCGGCGACATCGCCGCCGACCACTACCACCGCTACCGCGACGACGTGGCCCTGATGAAGGACCTCGGCCTCAAGGCGTACCGGTTCTCCGTCTCGTGGTCCCGGGTCCAGCCGACCGGGCGCGGGCCCGCCGTGGAGAAGGGCCTGGACTTCTACCGCCGGCTCACCGACGAGCTGCTGGAGGCGGGCATCACCCCCGTCGCCACCCTCTACCACTGGGACCTTCCCCAGGAGCTCGAGGACGCGGGCGGCTGGCCGGAGCGCGACACCTCCTACCGCTTCGCCGAGTACGCCGACATCATGGCCCGGGCGCTCGGCGACCGCGTCGGTGTGTGGACCACGCTGAACGAGCCGTGGTGCTCGGCGTTCCTCGGCTACGGCTCCGGCGTGCACGCGCCGGGCCGGACCGACGCCGCCGCGACCCTGCGCGCCGCCCACCACCTCAACCTGGGCCACGGCCTCGCGATCGGGGCCCTGCGCGCGGCCCTGCCCGCCACCGCGCAGACCTCGATCACGCTCAACCTGCACCAGGTGCGGCCCCTCACCGACAGCGCCGCGGACGTCGACGCCGCCCGCCGCATCGACGCCGTCGGCAACCGGGTCTTCACCGGCCCGATCCTCGACGGCGCCTACCCGGAGGACCTGCGCCAGGACACCGCGCACATCGTGGACTGGGACAGCCTCGTGCACGACGGCGACCTCGCGGAGATCTCCCGCCCCATCGACGTGCTCGGCGTCAACTACTACTCGCCGACCGTCGTGTCGCTGCCCGCCGACGGCGCCGGCAACACCAAGAACGACGGTCACGGTGCCAGCGACCACTCGCCGTGGACGGGCTCCGAGCACATCGCCTTCCACCTCGCCAACGACAACCTGACGGCGATGAACTGGGCGATCGACCCCAGCGGGCTGCACACCCTGCTGACCGACCTGGCGAAGTCGCACCCGCAGCTGCCGCTCATGGTCACCGAGAACGGCGCCGCCTTCGACGACTACATCTCGCCCGAGGGCGTGGTGAACGACCCGCAGCGGATCGACTACCTCCACGGCCACCTGGACGCGGTGCGCCAGGCCATCGCCGACGGCGCCGACGTCCGCGGCTACTTCCTGTGGTCCCTCCTGGACAACTTCGAGTGGTCCTACGGCTACTCGAAGCGCTTCGGCACGATCTTCGTCGACTACTCGACGCAGCGCCGTATCCCGAAGGCCAGCGCCCACTGGTACGCGGACGTGATCCGGAAGAACGCGCTGCCGACCGCCGACGAGCAGAACAACGGCTGAGAGCCCGGATATGGGGCGCCGCCCGTAGCGTGGCGCCCCGTGACCGGGATGGGCTGACCACCGGGACACCGTGCGGGGATCGCCTCCACCTCGCGTCCGCCCGAACAGGCGCCGCCGATCGGCCCGCCCGCGGGCGGCGGCCGGCGGACGGCACGTCAGCAACGGCCACGACCGGCCGAGGGAACGGTTGCCCCGTTTCCTCGGCCGGTC
>NZ_CBDRBL010000164.1:0-4124 GCF_965342175.1 Actinacidiphila sp. bgisy167 | reverse complement strand
GCGCGCTCACCTGCGACGCGGCAAGCAACGACCTCATCTGATCTGAGGCCTCGCCGGGGGCTGTGCCCGGGACCCAGCCAGGAGCTGTGCCCGGGACCTCGCCCGGGACCTCGCCCGGGACCTCGCGTTCCCCCGCGCGCCCGCGGGCGAACCGTCCGACCACCCCGACGACGAGTGCCAGGACGAGCGCCGCGGCGCCGATGAGGAAGAGGACGCGGTGTTCCTGGCCGCTGCGGGCGAAGACGTACGAGTAGAGATAGGCGGAGAGGGCCATCGTCAGCGCCGGGTCCGTCAAAGACGCCGTAGGCTGAGGTCATGGCTGGACGGCGTCAATTCGATGAGCAGCACACTTTGGGGCGGATCCTGGACGTCTTCTGGAACCAGGGCTACGGCGCGACCTCCATGCAGGACCTGGCGACCGCCACCGGCGTGCAGCGCGGATCGCTCTACAACGCGTACCGCGACAAGGAGTCGCTCTTCCTCCGCGTCTTCCAGGACTACGCGGACGCCTTCCTCGCCGAGGCCTCCGCCACCCTGGACCAGCCGGCCGTCAGGCGGGCGCTGGAGGACTTCTTCGACTTCACGATCGACTCCATGACCCGCGGCACCCCCGCCCGCGGCTGCCTGTCGACCAAGACCGCCACCGACACGCAGGCGGACGCCGAACCGATCCGGGCCGCAATCCGCGGCATGCTGGACCGCCTCGAAGGCGTCCTGGCCGAGCGGCTCTCCCGCGAGGACGCCGTCGGCCTGCTCGCCGTCCCGCCCGCCGAGGCCGCACGGGTCCTGGTGACCATGACCCGCGGCACCGTCGTCATCGAGCGCGTGTACCAGGACCCGGACCGGCTCCGCACCACCGCCAGGTCCCTGATCACGATGCTGCTCAACGCACAGCGGCACGCCCCCGCCCCTGCCTGAACAACCGCCCCGAAGGCCCACGCGGAGCCGGCGGTGGACATCCATCCAGGCCGCCGTACGCCCAGGACGTTCGACTCCGCTGGTAGGTTCCAGCCGTGAGCGAGCAACTGCCCAGCGGCGGCATCGAGCTGTCGCCCGACGAGATCGCGGCCCTCTCTGCCAGGTGGTCGTCCTGCTGGACCCCGACCGAGGTCGCGCAACGGCTGGCCGGGATCAGTACGCCCTGGTACGTGGCCGCGGGCTGGGCGCTGGACCTGTTCCGCGGCAGGCAGACGCGCGCTCACGAAGACACCGAGATCGCGATTCCGGCCGCGAGCTTTCCCGAGGTCCGCGACCGCTTCCCCGGATATGTCTTCGACGCGCCCGGCAGCGGCCGGATCTGGGAGGACGCCACACCGGACGTGCTGGCTGCCGTACACCAGACGTGGCTCCGCGATCCCGCCGGCGACAACTACCTGCTCGACGTGTTCCGCGAACCGCACGACGGCGACACCTGGATCTGCCGACGCAACGAGAGGATCCGGCTTCCTTACAGCGACATCATCCACCACACCCAAGACGGCATTCCGTATCTGGCGCCCGAAATGGTCCTGCTGTTCAAGGCCAAGCACGCCCGCCGAAAAGACCAGTCGGACTTCGACACGACCGTCCCGCACATGTCCCTGGCTCAGCGCGACACCCTGGCCGGGCTGCTCGACCGCGTACACCCGGGGCATCCCTGGATCGCGGATCTGTAACCGGATCCTGGTGCGCTCGCGTGTCCGACTGTCACCGAGTACGTCCGCGACGACGGGGCCCGCTGGTGCGAGGCGTCGCTGCCGGATGGCGGCGCCGCCGGCAGCGACGGCCGGGACCCGCGTTCAGGAGCGCGGACAGGTGGGCTGGGCGAAGCGGCCGGCTCGCTCCCGTGGACACGGCGGTCGCCGACAGGGAGAGACGTCCACCGGCGGCAGGCCGACCGGCCGAAGCATCAGCCCGTCCGCTCGGGCAGGGCGACGTCAGACCTGGCCATGTGCCATCAGGGCAGCGTGAGGCAGCACCAGCACGCCGTCCGGATCAGCGAACTCCGCGCACAGCGACTCGAAGTGCATCTTGATTTCTGCGACGACCGCCGGGACCTGGCTCGTCACGATCCGGCCGATCGTCGCCACTCCGGCGGCCGGTCCGCTCCACCACTCCTCACACGTCGTCCGGTGATCCCAGGTCAGGGTCTCGCAGCCGACGTTCGTCAGACGCGCCTCTTCGAGCAGAGCGGCGAAGCCCCGTTCGGTACGGGGGAAGTCGTCTGCAGGAGCAAGGGCCGGCAGGTGAGCCGGACGTGTGACGCCTGCCGCCTGGACAGCCCTGCCCAGCAGGGCCTGCCCGGCGGCCGTCGGAACCGCCCAGATGGTGACGGCAATCCGCCCGCCCGGCCGCGTCACCCGTCGCAACTCCGCCAGGGCTTGCCGAGGCCGTCCGACATGGTTGAGAAGGAAGTTGCCGACCACGGCATCGAACGCGTCGTCGGCGAACGGCAGGCGCGGCAGAGCGGCAAGCCGCACATCAGCTTCCGGAACGGCCGTCGCGGCCCGGGCGACCATGGCGGGTTCGGCATCCACCGCCGTCATCTTCGCCCGTCTCTCGCAGGCGAGTGCGGCGGCGGTGCCCGTGCCCGTCCCGGCATCGAGGACCCGTACACCCTCCCGCACCCCGGCGGCATCGAGGAGCTCAGGCACCGGATACGCACAGAGCTTGGCAAAACTCGCAGCATAGGCGTCGGCCTGCCCCGCCCACGCCCGCCGCTCGGACTCGTCAAACGCCGTCTGCACCACGCGTGTCCCCTCCCCGGAACCACCACATCCGCGCCAACAAAGCCAGCAAACCCGACGCTAACCCATGGCGCCCGCGCCTCCGGCCTCCACGGCGGGCGCCGCGCCGGGAAGCGCGTCAACCCGACCTGCTGCGATCCGTCACCACAGCCGCCGCGCGGGCCGGCGGGATCCGGCACGACGTGCCGTCCTGCGGCAACGCGGCCGCTCTCCGCGCATCGAGGGCGCGGCAGCACGCGAAGGCACCCGCCGACCCCGACTGACGGCGTCTCGCCGGCACCTGGACGACCGGCCCGATAGGCTGCCGGGGTGTCCACAGAGCGAGCGGAACCCGGCTGGACAGCCACCCGCGCCTGGGTGCACCGGCATCTGTCCGAGGGTGAACGCGTCGAGTCGACGCAGTGGCTGCGCGGCGGCTGGACCTCGCAGATGCGCCGACTGGAGGTCACGGGTGCCGGAGGCGGACGCCAGTTGGTGTTGCGCTCGTTCGTGAAGCCCTTCTATCTCCGGCACGCTCAAGGGCTGCTCACCCGTGAGGCGCGGGTCCTGAGGCTGCTCGGCCCGACCGCCGTCCCCGCCGCCGAGTTCCACGCCGTCGACGCGACGGCGGAGCACTGCGACCACCCCTCCCTGCTGATGTCGCTCCTGCCGGGCGACGTACGGCTGGAGGACGCCGAGGCCGGGGCGCGGGCCTGGCTCATGGCCCGCCAACTCGTACGCATCCACGGACTGCACGTCGGCGAGGAGGACCGGCCCCGCGTGTGCCAGGCGTGGACGGCGCCCGACCGCGTCCATCCGCCCGAGGCCACCAGCCGCCCGGACCTGTGGGCCCGCGCGGTGGACGTCATACGGTGCGACCCGCCCGCGTACGAAGGCCGCTTCCTGCACCGCGACTTCCACCCGGGCAACGTCCTGTTCTCCGGGCACGGCGGCCGGCTGCGCATCACCGATGTCGTCGACTGGGTCGAGACCTCCTGGGGCCCCGCCGACCTCGACGTGGCCCACTGCGCCACCGCCCTCGCCCTGCTGCACGGCCCCGAGGCCGGGATGCGCTTCGGCGACCGCTACACGGCCGCGGGCGGCCACCTGGCCGACTCCCCCGCGGAGCACCTCTATTGGCGTTTGCTGGACGCCCTCGCCTTCGCACCGGACGCCGAGAAGGTCGCGGTGCCCTGGCGTGAACTCGGCCGCAGCGACCTCACCCCGGTGACGCTCGCGGCGCGCCTGGAGGCCTACGTCGCGGCGCTGCTCGCCCGCTACGGCGAGGCCTGACCGCCGGCGGCGCACTCACGGCTCCGCCGCACGCGTCGGCTTCTCCGGCCCAGGACAGCATTCCCATCTGCGCAACTGCGCGTTCTCCACCCGGTGTTCGTCTTGTCACCCGGGTGTGATCACCAT
>NZ_CBDRBL010000163.1:0-4299 GCF_965342175.1 Actinacidiphila sp. bgisy167 | reverse complement strand
CCCCCCCCCCCCCCCCCCCCCCCCCCCTCCCCCCCCCCCCCCCCCCCCCCCCCCCCCCACCCCCCCCCCCCCCCCCCCCCCCCCCCCCCCGCCCCCCCCCCCCTCCCCCCCCCCCCCCCCCCCCCCCCCCCCCCCGTTGCCGTCCGAGCACACGGGACGAGGGGGCGGCGCGATGCGGCGTCGCCCCCCATGGGAACGCCGCCTGACCGAGCAGGCCGGCACCGGCAGCTGGCCGATCACGATGTCGGCACGCCTGCCGATGCGGTCGGCGATGAGACCCGTCGGCAACTCCGCGAGCCCGCCGACCAGGTGGAGCAGTGTCGGCTGCGTGCAGGCCAATCGCCCGGACGGAAGCGCGTCCAGCGGAATGCGCGCACGCGCGGACCTCGTACGGCCGGGTCGCAGCGGATGCGGTCCGGGACTACCTGGAACGGCGGCGAGTCGCCATGCTGCCCGGCCTGATCACCAGCGCATCGGCTTCCGGCCCGGCGCGACCGGCCGGTGGTTCCTGGTCGGTCCGCCCCTCACACATCCCTCCCCGCGAGCCGCGACCCGGCGGGCGTGCGCCGGTACAGCACCGTCCGCCCCGATCGGGAGCGGGTCACCAGACCGGCCCGGAGCAGCACGCCCAGGTGGTACGAGACCGTGGCGGCGCTCAGGAAGTGGCGGGCCGCCAGCTGCGTGGTGGACGCCGGCCGGGCCACCGCCCCGAGCAGCCCCGCGCGGGTGGGGCCCAGCAGCCGGGCCAGCTCGGCGGACGGCGGCGTGGGCGCCGAAGGACGGTCCCGTACCGGGTAGGCCAACATCGGCGGCCGCAGCCGTCCGCCGCGCACCGGGTCCACGGCGACCCCCGGCCCCACCGCCACCAGCGACGGCACCACGATCACCAGCGGAACGCCGAGCCGCACCGTGAAGCGGCTGTCGACGCGCAGGGTGCTGTCGGCCCAGCGGATGCCCGGGTGCAGCGAGTTGAACATCTCGGCGGCGCCCTGCCGGGCCAGTACCCCCGCACACCGGTCGACCTCCGCGTCGAGCGCGGCCTTGGCTTCGGGCCAGTGCGGGGCGAAGGCGAGCTCCCAGTATCTGCGCAGCTCCTCCGCGACCTGCCGGGCGACGTGCCCCCCGCCCCGGGCCATGGCGCGCCGCACGCCGGGCGGCAGCTCCACCCCTTCCAGCCCGGCACGGGGGCGGCCGTCACGCAGCGCTGCCAGCTCCCCGAGCACGCGGTCGGGCGGTGTGGCGCGCACGCGCTCCAACTCCTCCTCGACGGTCGGCGAAGGACCGTTCGGGTGCGGACTGAGGAAGTCGGGTAAGTAGCCGCCCCCGTCGAGCGCGAGTTCCGACAACAGCGGAAGCTGCGCGCGGCGCAGCACGCGGCGGGCGCGCGCCACCCAGGCAGCGGCTGAGGGGTCCGGGTGCAGCCCCCACGGCAGCAACGTCGCCGCTACCTCGTTCAGCGGCGAGACCGCGAAGCGGGATTCGGCCAGACCGGCGGCGTCCACGATCAGTTCGATCATCCTGTCCCTGCCACTCCCCACCCCGGTCCTTTCGAACGTGATCGAATCGTGGCACGGACTCTCGCCCCGGTGAGCCCCCTTCGCGCAGTCTGATGCCCCGACGAACGGCAGGGACCCGAGGACACCGGAAGGCGGGGGCGTGCGATGCGGTCGAAGCGCAGGGCCGGAACGGCACGGGGAACGCGGAGGTCCGGAGCACGGGGCGCGGCGGTACTTGCCGCCGCCGGCCTGCTGATGGTGTCAGGCACCTGTACGTCGTCGGCCCAGGACCGGGGCACCGCGGGGCCGGCCGGGGGGAGCGGGGGGCTCTCCGGCGCCGCGGCCTGCCCCGGTCCGGAGGGCTTCACCTGCGCCACGCTGACCGTTCCGCTGGACCACAGCGGAGCGGTGCGGGGCCGGCTCGGTCTGAAGGTCGCCATGGGGGACAACGCGGATGCCCCCAGGGGCGTCCTGCTGTTCCTCACCGGTGGCCCCGGACAGCCGGGTGTCCCCTACGTGGGACGCATCTCCCAGGCCATGGCGCCGGTGCTCAAGGACTACCGCCTCGTCATGATCGACCAGCGGGGTACCGGCGGCGGCGCGCTGCAGTGCCCCGACCTGCAGGCGCAGATGGGATCGTCCGACCTCACACCGCCCACCCCGGACGCGGTGCGGGACTGCGCCGCGGCCATCGGCCCGAACCGCCGCTTCCACTCCACCGGCGACACGGTCGCCGACCTGGAACTGCTGCGGCGTGCGCTGGGCGTGAAGAAGATGACCCTCGACGGCGTCTCGTACGGCACGTACACCGCAGAGCGCTACGCCCTCGCCCACCCAGGGCGCGTGGCCCGGTTGGTGCTGGACTCGGTGGTGCCGCAGACCGGTTACGACCCGATGGCCCTGGTCCCCATGCAGGCCGCGCCGCGTGTGCTGAAGGAGGCGTGCGAGAGCGTCGGCTGCACCACGGACCCGGTGGCGGACCTCGCCAAGGTCGTGGCCACGTACGGCAACGGCGTCGACGTTTTGGACGCGATCACCACCTGGGGGTTCGTCGACCCGAACTACGCGGCCGTGATCGACGCCCTCCACCAGGCCGCCGAGGGCGACCTCGGACGGCTGAACGGCCTTATCCAGGGCACACGTCAGGGCAACGCGGCAGCCCCGGAGGAGGTCAGCCAGGGACTCCACGCCGCGACGCTGTGCCTCGACGGCCGCTATCCCTGGGGCCGTTCGGACGCTCCGCTCACCGGCCGCCGGGACGCCCTGAAGAAGGCGGGCGCCGAGCTCACCCCGGCGGACTACGGCCCCTTCGACGCCGCCACGGCGACGGGCCTCGGCTCCATGCTCAGCTGCGTCGACTGGCCCCGCACCCCTGCCCCGCCGCTGCCTCCCGACCACCGCCGCCTCCCCGGCGTGCCGGTGCTGCTGCTCGGCGGGGACGGGGACCTGTCGACGCCCGTGGAGTGGCTGTACGACCAGAGGAAACTGACCCCGCGCGCCAAGGTCGTCGTGGTCCGCGGCGCCGCCCATTCCGTGCAGAGCCGGGCGGCGAGCGACGAGGGCCGCCAGGCGGTCCACGACTTCCTCCTCGGACGCTGAGTCCGGTGCCGTCGGACGCGGTGCCCCGGGTCTCGCAGGCCCGGCCGGCGCCGACGCGGCGCCGTCGCCCGCGGTGAGAAGCGCATCCGCTGGGGCGGGTACCCGCTCGCCCCAGCGGTCTGCTGTCCCGCGGACCTACGCGTTCACCGGACTAGCGAGCCAGGTGCCGGAACCAGAGGGCGTTGTGGCCGTCTCCAGCGCAGTAGTAGTACTCGTCCCAGTAATTGGGGTAGTCCTGTGCCGCGTTGAGGGCGTCCCTCGTCTGCACGCACATCGTGTCGGACGGATAGACGGCAATGAGGGTGTTGACGCGACGGGGTTCGAGACCGGTGCCGTCGGCAGACGCCTGAGGCGCGCTCACCGCTGCCGCCGCCGCGACCGCCATGCCCATGGCGGCCACCGACACCAACATCCTTGCATTCTTCCGAATCACCGTTGCTCCTCGGCGTTGACTGTGCACATCTGGTCTAGTAATTGGCGCGCCGGAACCAGAGCGCGTTGTGGCCGCTTCCGCCGCAGTAGTGATACTCGTCGCGAGAGTTCGGATAGCCGCTCGCCGCATTGAGCGCGTCCCTGCTCTCGACGCAGAGGGTGTCCGTGGGGAAGGTGGTGATCCACACGTTGACATGATCGGGGGCGTATCCGGCCGCCGCCGGAGTGGCACTCACGGCCATCGTCGCCGCAACCGTCATTCCCAGGACCGCAGCCGCAGTCCATGTTCGTGCTTTTCTCGGTGTCATCGCGATCTCTCCTCAAGGGATTGGGGATATTCGGGCGCAGGTGCGTCAGAATCTTCCGGAATTCCTAGCGGTAGTGCCGGAGCCAGAGCACGTTGTAACCGGACCCGCCGCAGTAGTAGTACTCATCGGTCGCGTTGGGGTAGTACTGCGCGTTGAGATAGTTCCTCGTCGATGCAGATGGTGTCCGTCGGGTAGGTGTAGACGTAGTCGTTGACAAGACGGCCCGAGCCCTGATCGGCGTATGCGGGAGTCGTGCCCACGGTCATCGTCGCGACCGCGATTCCCAGGGCCGCGGCGGACGCCAGTTTCCCTGCTTTTCTCGACAGCGTCGTCGATCCTTCCGTTCTTTCCGGTGCACGTCGGGTGATGTGATTCATGTGCGCCGGCGGAAACCGGTTTTGTTTCCTCTGGGCGACGACGCGACTCTATGCGAATGAGAACCGTGATGGGCTTCCGTTACGCGT
>NZ_CBDRBL010000162.1:0-4305 GCF_965342175.1 Actinacidiphila sp. bgisy167 | reverse complement strand
CCTCAGGCTAATTCGCGCACTCAGCCCAAATCGGGAGTTCGACGAGACCGTTCATGGCCAAAGTATTGTGACGGCTCCACGGTCAGGCCGAAACTCGTCGAGCTCGCGCACCGGGTATCCCCTCGTACACCGCGGTCCTCAGGGCCGAGACGAGGTTCTCGTCGAGCCCGAGCAGGCGCGACATCACGCCGTCGGCGATGGGCACGTCGATCGACCCGACCGCGTCGAGCCTTCCCAGGACGAGGGCGCTCTCGACTGCGTGCTGCACATCCTGGATCAGCTGGTCCAAGACGTCGCGCACGCGGGTGTCGATGACCCTCCGAGGCGTGCGCCGTACGCGACGGTGCTCTTCCCCGTCGGTCTGGTTGACCGCGAAGACCGCCTCGGACGACGCGTCCCGGATGCGAAATCGTCCGGCTCGTCGAAAACGCTCGCCATGAGCTCGCCCGCGCTGCCGTAGGTCTCGACGTCGGACAGGATGCGGGTGGCTTCGCGGTGATCGTTGACGAGCAGTCCCAGCCCGGCCGTCCCCATGCGCATGGGGACGGCGGCGGCCGGATCCTGGCCCTCGCGCACGGTCCGCTCGCCGAGCGTCCTGCGGAAGAGGATGTGGCCTTCAGACACACCAGACTCCTTGTCTCACGGCAATGCCCACACCATGGTCGCCGGCACGAAAGACGAGGTCGTGCAATTCGAGAGCGTCCAGACTGGCCGCCTCGGCGGGGGTGAGCGTGCGCCCCCAGCGGCTTTCGTCGAGGACGGCCGCCGCCGGTTCCGAGCGGTCGACGTCGATGCGGCGGCGCTCCCCGTGGCGCGTGTCCTCGACGGCTAGGAACGTCGGACCGCGCCGGACAACGAGGGATCCTCCCTGCTGCGCCGACCACGCGAAGGAGCCGTCCGGCCGCCGCGGCGGGTCGAGGTGGCGGAGGGCGCCGCAGTCGCCGCTCCACGAGACCCGCAGGCCGACCCCGCGAGCGTCGCGGAGCAGCGCGATCAAGGAGACGAGTTCGCCGTCGCCCATCTCCGGCATGGCGAAGTGACCGGTCAGCCGGACCCCGGCGTATCCCGACCGGGTCAGGGCGACGAGGTCCTCCCTGCTCCGCACCGAGTGGAGATCCACCGGCGCGAAGAGCCTCCGGCGGTTCGACCGCCGCTCTGCAGTCTGCTTCGTCACCAACGCAAGCCCGTCGCGAGCGCCAGATAGGTGGAGTCCTCATGGAACACGATGCCGAGCTCCGTCCAGTTCTCGACGAGCTCTTCGAGCTGACCTTCCCGCACGGCGATCCCGAGCGAGCGCATCGTGGAAGCGAGCGCGGGAAGCGTCTTGCCCTTGGCCAGCGCACGGCACGCCTCGGCTTCGAGACCCGGCCGAAGCACCAGCTCACGGGAGGGCCAGGCGGGCCGGTCGTCGATGACGACGAATGAGTCGTCCGGCGCCGGCAGGGCGACCAGCCGGGACACCGATGCGGTGGCCTGCCAGTTCGCGATCGCTTCGCGCAACAACTCGCTCGTCGCGGGGGAGATGCCGGCGGGCTCGGACTCGAACACGTAGACAAGGTCGTCGAGGGCGTCCGCCACCCCCTCGTAAGCGCTCACCAGGTTGAGCGAGGGGCCGATGGCCTGGAGACCGAGTGCGGGATCGTCGAAATAGGGGCTGAAGCGTTCCAGTTTGATCGGGAGCGGCCCGGCGGGCGGCGTCAGGTGGTGGAGGGACGGGATCGAATCGATCAGCGCCGCGTAGTCGCTGTCCTGCTCCCGGGGAAGCCCACGAGGATGTTCCACGACGGATAGATCCTGCAGGTGGCGCAGTCCCGCAGGAACCGCACGTTCTGCCACCCGGTCACCCCCTTGCGCATGATGCGCAGGATGGGCGTGCAGAGGCTCTCGACACCCGGCTGCAGCTGCGTGCTTCGCGCCCCACCAGCAACCGCGGCTGGCCTCCAGTGGAATCGTGACGTCGATGAACGGAGCGGCCGGAGACTTCCCCAGATCGCGGAAGTAGTGATCGTAGGTGGGTTCCGGCACTACGTTCATGGAGACGGGCGTCCGCCCGATGGGGTTGCTGACCGTGACTCCGTCGACGTCGGACCGCCAGCACAGGCCGGGCACGGCACGCAGCAGTCCGTCGTCCTTCTTCCCCTTCACCGCTGCGGCATGCCGCGATGTGGGCGATGAGCGGCGCGATTGAGTGCTCCGCCTCCCCTCGGATCACGTAGTCGAACTCCGGGCGGGTGGACCGCCGTGCCCTGGACGCCGTCGCAGTTCGCCCCGCCGAGGATCGTCACGACGTCCGGCCGCAGCTCCTTGACGCGGTGCGCGAGCGCGAACGAGGCGATGTTCTGATCGAAGGTCGTCGTTAGCCCCAGGACATCGGCGTCCGATGCCACGAGATCCCGGGCCAGCTCCTCGATGAAGGCGGGTGCCGCGCGGAACATCGCACAGTAGGCGTCGACGTTCTCGCTGTCGCGCACGAGGTCGTAGAAGCTCGTGTGGCGCGGGTCGACACCGGGGCGGAAATAGCTGGAGAAGACCCATTCGCCGACCCCGAACACTTCGGCGTCGACTATCAGCTCGTAGTGCCCGCGTTCGAGGCCCGCCTCCCGGACCAGGTGGTCGAGCCACCAGATGTTGCCGTAGACGACGTCGAGCTTCTCGACCTCTCCGCGCCGCTCGAACAACGGGGCGATCGTGCTCAGCGCCAGGGAGGGCATGTCGACCACGGCCCAGGGCATGCAGACCAGCGCAACCGAAAGGGCGTCCTCGTTCACGACCGGCGGGGTGAGATCCGGCACCGGTTGTTTGTGCCCGATCTGCATCAGTTCCACTTCGGCTCCTCATCGATCAGGGGCGTTGTCCGAGACGGGCTGTTTCAGGTTCCTTCGGGCTGGCGGCCTCCTCGCTCCCGGTGGTTACCCGCGTTCCCCGGATGAGCACCGGGAGCCACAGGAGACACGCCAGCAGGGGGACCGCGGCGTAGACGGCCATGCCCACGCTGGAGCCCAGCCCGTCCATGAGTGCGCCGAGGACGAGATAGCCGATGCCGATGAGCACCGACTCCACGAACGCGATCATCGACAGCAGGCTCGCCCGGTGGCGCGACGGCACCGCCTCGTTGAACACGTTGTCCACGAGCACGGCAGTGATCTCGGGAACTCCGACCAGGATCAGGAACGCGGCGATGGTGACCCAGACGAGGCCGAGGCCGGTCAGGCCGAGGGCCACGGCGAGCGCCAGGAGGGACACGGGGGCGATGACCCGGTACCCGATGCGCCGGTTGGCGCGGTCTGACAGGAGGGGAGTGAGTCCGCCGATGAAGAATCCCGCCGAGATGACCACGCTGACCAGTGCGGTGCTTGCTCCCTGATCGGAGAGCGTCTTCTGCGTGAAGATGATGTACGGCGTCAACGTCGCGTGCATCAGTCCGGACACCACGACGAGCGTCACGAGCGCCGGCGTGGCGACCCGAAGCATCGCCCGCCATGCCGTGGTGTCGCCGTGCTCCTTCTCGGCTCCGTCCTGTTCGTCCACCGCGTCCGCCCCGCGGATCTCGGGCACCCGTGCCATCAGCACCACCACGGCCAGGACGAGGCACGACGCCGAACCGGCGTAGACGATTCCCCAGGAGAACTGCTGCAGTTGGCCGCCGAGGATGATGGCGACCCCCGAGGTGACCGTCCCCAGCATGGTGAACCGGGATCTGATCTTGACGTAGCCGCTCGTTGCACCACGGCGCACGAGCAGGTCGTACAGCAGGGCGGTGTCCGAACCGGATACGCATGCCAGGCCCACGCCATGGCCAATGAACAGCGCCAAGAACAGCCAGTAGTTGGAGGTCGTCACCTGACCAAGTAGGCATCCGGCCACCAGTACCTGGCCGATCACGATGCTGGCGCGCCTGCCGATCCGGTCGGCGATGATTCCCGTCGGCAACTCCGCAAGTCCGCTGACCAGGAAGAGCAGTGTTTGGAGGAGGGCCACCTGCCCAGCGGAGAAGCCTTGCTGATAAAGGAAGATGACGAATACGCCGCGCTGGAAAAGCGAGTTGGAGAGCACAGCGTATACGTAGAACGGGCGCGTGACGCTTCGTGCTGCGTCGACTGCAGCCGATCCGTCAAGGGCCTCCGTAGTGCCGGTCATGTTGCGGGTTCCCCCTGGTGACTCCAGTGGTCAAAGACGTTCTCCACCATCATGGGCGGACTCGGTTCCTGCTCGGCCTCGTTCACTTATTGAGCCGAAACGGTTGGGGTTCTGGGTCGTTGGTGATGTGTGAGCGATCTGGTGGGGGACGCGCGGCATCTGTCGCCG
>NZ_CBDRBL010000161.1:0-4603 GCF_965342175.1 Actinacidiphila sp. bgisy167 | reverse complement strand
ACAGGGGGGGGGAACAGCGCCACGCGTCGGCGTGGGATGCGCGCCTCGGCGGCGCTCAGCGCCGGGCGACGCCCTCGGCGCGGGCGGCCGCGGCGACGGCGGCGGCGACCGCGGGGGCCACGCGGTCGTCGAAGGGCGAGGGGATCACGCAGTCGGCGGCGAGCTCGCCGTCCACGACCGCGGCCAGCGCCTCGGCCGCGGCGATCTTCATGCCCTCGGTGATCCGGGAGGCCCGCACCTGCAGTGCGCCCGAGAAGATGCCGGGGAAGGCGAGCACGTTGTTGATCTGGTTGGGGAAGTCGCTGCGCCCGGTGGCGACGACGGCCGCGTACTTGTGCGCCACGTCGGGGTGGATCTCCGGCGTGGGGTTGGCCATCGCGAAGATGAAGCAGCCCTTCGCCATGGTGGCGACGGCCTCCTCCGACACCATGCCGCCGGAGACGCCGATGAAGACGTCCGCGCCGGCGAGCGCCTCCTCCAGCGTCCCGCTGAGCCCGGCCTTGTTGGTGTAGGCGGTGAGCTCGCGCTTGGAGGGGTTCAGGTCGTCCCGGCCCGCGTGCACCACACCCTTGCGGTCGGTGACGGCGACGTCCCCGATGCCCGCCTCGACGAGGATCTTGGCGATGGCGACGCCGGCGGCGCCCGCCCCGGAGATCACCGCCCGCAGCTCGCCCAGCGCCCGGCCGGTCAGACGGGTGGCGTTGCGCAGCGCGGCGAGGGTGACGACGGCCGTGCCGTGCTGGTCGTCGTGGAAGACCGGGATGTCCAGGCGCTCCTGCAGCCTGCGCTCGATCTCGAAGCAGCGGGGGGCGGAGATGTCCTCGAGGTTCACCCCGCCGAAGGAGGGGGCGAGGCGCACGACGGTCTCGACGATCTCGTCCACGTCAGTGGTGGCGAGCGCGATCGGCACGGCGTCCACGCCGCCGAACTGCTTGAAGAGGATCGCCTTGCCCTCCATCACCGGCAGGGAGGCCTGCGGGCCGATGTCGCCGAGGCCCAGCACCGCCGTTCCGTCCGTGACCACGGCCACGACCTGGGACGTCCACGTGTAGTCGTGGACCAGCTCGGGCCGGTCGGCGATCGCGGTGCAGACACGGGCGACGCCCGGGGTGTAGGCCATCGACAGGTCGTCGGCGTCGCGCACCGGGACGGTGGCGGTCATCTCCATCTTGCCGCCGCGGTGCAGGGCGAAGACCGGGTCCACGGGGCTTTCCGGGCCGTCGCCGTCGGTGTCCGCGTGTGCGAGGCCGTCACCGCTCCCGGTGCCCTCGCTGCCGCTGGTGCGAGGATTGACAATCTCCGCTGCCACTGTTGACCCCTTTGTCCGAATTGTTGTTGAGGGTACTACCCCCCGCGCCAGGGGATAGCCGGGCTCGGCTTCCGTACACCCGGACGTGAGTGGTCCCGGGCGCCACGGAGGCCGGGCGCGCCGCACGCACGCCGAGGGGCCCCGATGGGGGTGAGGGTCCGCGCTGCGGGAAGACGCTCTCCGCTGAGGAGTCTGTGCGCCGCGGCGCGGCGTCGCACATCCGGAACGTCCGGTCACGACGCGACAAGTCGTCCGCATAGCGGGACAAGAAACGTGATGCACGCAACGTCGCGGTACGGCCCCACCGCGATCGGCCTTGGTGTAGCGGCCCGGTGAGGACAAGGGGATCGCCCGTTATGCGATTTTGACACATCCGGACACCCAAGAGTGCGTGTCCGGATGGCAAGATGCGGAGATCACACACGTAAGCGACACCCGAACGTGTGCACCCGAAGACCGGCTGCTCCCAGGATTCCCCGCAGGAGGAACCAGCAATGACCGCACGTACCACCCGTCGCGCGACCGTGACCACCCGCTTCGCCGCGGTCGGCGCGATCGCGGTCGCAGGCGCCCTCGTCCTCACCGGCTGCGGCGACCAGACGGACAAGGGCGGCTCCTCGTCCGCGTCGAGCAACGCGTCCAAGGCGCCCCTCTTCGACAAGCTCCCGAAGTCGGTGCAGTCGGCGGGCGTGCTCAAGGTCGGCTCCGACATCGCGTACGCCCCGGTGGAGTACTACAAGGACGGCAAGGCGGTCGGCATCGACCCCGACATCGCCGACGCCCTGAGCAAGCAGCTCGGTGTGAAGGTCGAGTTCCAGAACGGCAAGTTCGCCCAGCTCATCGTGGGTCTGCAGTCCAAGCGCTTCGACATGATCATGTCGGCGATGAACGACACCAAGGACCGCCAGAACGGCGTCGACTCCGACACCGGCAAGACGGTCGGCGAGGGCATCGACTTCGTCGACTACTTCACCGCCGGCACGTCGATCCTGGTCCAGAAGGGCAACCCCAAGGGCATCAAGTCCCTGGACGACCTCTGCGGCAAGACCGTCGCGCTCCAGCAGGGCACCACCTCCGAGGGCATCGCCAAGGACCAGGCCAAGAAGTGCCAGGCCGACGGCAAGGGCAAGCTCACCCTGCAGACCTTCGACACCGACCCCGAGGCGCTGCTCCGCCTCAAGCAGGGCGCGTCGGCCGCCGACCTCAATGACTTCCCGGTGGCCTCGTACAACGCGCAGACCTCCGGCGGCGGCAAGGACTTCGAGGTCGTCGGCGACCAGATCGGGGCGGGCCCGTACGGCATCGGTGTGACCAAGCAGAACACCGAACTGCGCGACGCGCTCAAGGAAGCCCTGGACGCGATCATCAAGAACGGCGAGTACACCAAGATCCTCGAGAAGTGGAATGTCACTGACGGCGCGGTGACCTCCGCGACGGTCAATGGCGGTTCCTGAGCCCCACGTTCCGCTGAAGGGCAGTCATCGTGACTGACAAAACCGACAAGGCGCCGGGCGGCAACCCACCCAGGGGCACCGGAACCGCCTCGGCGGCCGCCGCCGGAGGTGCTCCACACGCCATCAAGGCGGTTCCGGTGCGCCACTACGGCCGCTGGATCTCGGCCGTGCTCGTCATCGCCGTGCTGGTGCTCATAGGTATCGCGTTCTCCAACGCGAACATCAACTACGGCATCATCCCGGACTACCTCACGGACGGGACCATCCTGTCCGGCGCCTGGCACACGCTCTACATCTCGGTCCTGGCGATGGTGGTCGGCCTGGTACTCGGGGTCGTGCTCGCCATCATGCGCATGTCGGACAACCCGGTCACCAGCACGGTCGGCTGGCTGTACGTCTGGCTGTTCCGTGGCACGCCGGTGTACGTCCAGCTCCTGATCTGGTACAACCTCGCCCTGATCTTCCCGGTTCTGAACCTCGGGTTCTACAAGGACGAGATGAACCAGGTCATGACCCCGTTCCTGGCCGCGTTGCTGGGGTTGGGTCTGAACGAGGCCGCCTACATGTCCGAGATCGTCCGGGCGGGCATCCAGTCCGTCGACGAGGGCCAGACCGAGGCGTCGCATGCCCTGGGCATGTCCAAGGGACAGACTCTGCGCCGGGTCGTCCTGCCCCAGGCGATGCGCGTTATCGTGCCTCCGACCGGCAACGAGTTCATCAACATGCTCAAGACCTCGTCGCTGGCCTACGCCGTCCAGTTCAACGAGCTCCTGAAGCGGGCAAACGACATCTCCAGCACCACGCTCGCGGTCATGGAGATGCTGTTCGTCGCCTCGGTCTGGTACCTGATCCTCACCACAGTGTTCAGCGTCGGCCAGTACTACCTGGAGCGCCGGTACGCCCGCGGTTCCACACGCAATCTGCCGCCCACGCCGTGGCAGCGGCTCAGGGCGAACCTCACCTCCTTCCGCCGCCCGGAGGTGGCCCGATGACCGACTTCAACATGGGCATTCCCGGTGGCCCCATGGTCAAGGCGGAGGGCGTCCACAAGTCCTTCGGCGCGGCCCACATCCTCAAGGGCATCGACCTAGAGGTCGCCCCACGTGAGGTGTTCTGCCTGATCGGGCCGTCCGGCTCCGGCAAGTCCACGTTCCTGCGGTGCATCAACCACCTCGAGAAGATCAGCGCGGGCCGCCTGTGGGTGGACGGCCATCTTGTCGGCTACCGCCAAAAGGGCGACAAGCTGTACGAGCTCAAAGACAGGGAAGTGGCCGCCCAGCGCCGGGACATCGGCATGGTGTTCCAGCGCTTCAATCTCTTCCCGCACATGACGGCCATCGAGAACGTCATGGAGGCCCCGGTCATGGTGAGGGGCGAGGCCAAAGCCGTCGTCCGCGAGCGGGCGACGCGCCTGCTGGACCGGGTCGGCCTGCGCGACAAGGCCGGGCACTACCCCGCCCAGCTCTCCGGTGGCCAGCAGCAGCGGGTGGCCATCGCCCGCGCGCTGGCGATGGAGCCGAAACTGATGCTCTTCGACGAGCCCACCTCCGCGCTCGACCCGGAGCTGGTCGGCGACGTCCTGGACGTCATGCGGGGTCTGGCGGAGGACGGCATGACGATGATCGTCGTCACGCACGAGATGGGCTTCGCGCGCGAGGTCGGCGACGCCCTGGTCTTCATGGACGACGGTGTCGTCGTGGAGTCCGGCCACCCGCGCGACGTGCTCACCGACCCGCAGCACGACCGCACCAAGGCCTTCCTCTCCAAGGTCCTCTGACCGCGCGCGGACGAGGGGCGGCGCCGGACGGCGCCGCCCCTCCCACGTTCCCCCACGGCACGG
>NZ_CBDRBL010000160.1:0-4712 GCF_965342175.1 Actinacidiphila sp. bgisy167 | reverse complement strand
ATGACTTGTCAGCTCGCCGACGTGGTATGCCGTTCGCTTGTCCGGCTCAGAAGCGGATGCGGGCGGCGAGGGGCAGGTGGTCGCTCCCGGTCGCAGGCAGCGTCCGTACGTTCAGGACCTTCGCGGAGCGTGCCAGGACCTGGTCGATCCGGGCCAGGGGGAACCGCTGGGGCCAGCTGAACGCGAGCCCGGACTCCGGGGTGTTCAGCCGCGAGGTCAGCGGGGCGAGCCCGCGGTCGTCGAGCGTGCCGTTGAGGTCGCCGGCCAGGACCACCCGGTCCAGCCGCTCGGCCGCGAGGGCGGCGCCGAGCAGGGCAGCGCTCTCGTCCCGCCTGGCGGAGCCGAACCCGCTCGGGCCGAGCCGGAGCGAGGGCAGGTGGGCCACGTACACGGCGACATCCCCGTGCGGTGTCCGGGCGGTCGCCCGAAGGCCGCGGTCCCAGTCATCGCCCAGGTCCGCGGGCCGGATGTCGATCCTGCGTGCGTCCGTCAGGGGAAACCTGGACCACAGCCCGACCGTTCCGAAGGACACGTGATGCGGGTAGACCTCTCCCAACGCGGCGCCGAACTCCGGCAGGAGGGACGGCGTCACCTCCTGCAGAGCGATCACGTCACCGCCCGCGGAGGACAGTTGCCGCGCCGTGCCCCGAGGGTCCGCGTTCGTGTCACTGACGTTGTGCTGCACCACCACCAGGTCGTACGGGGAACCGCCGTCAGGAACCGGCGGCGACCCGAAGACCGCGAACCACACCGCGGCCGCCACCAGCGGCGAGCACAGCCCGACCCCCGAGCGCCGCAGCAGGGCCAGGCCCGCCAGCAGCGGGACGCCCAGACCCAGCCACGGCAGGAACGTCTCCAAGAGGCTCCCCAGCCGGCCCGGGCCGTTCGGCACCGCGCCGTGGCCGACGATCAGCGACGCGAGCAGGAGGGGGAGCGCCGCGAGGACCCCGTCCCCCCGCCGCCGGCCGCGCCATCCGCGACCGGCCGGCGCCACGCCCGCCCGCGCGGGCCCCGCTCCCTCGTCCTCCGCCTGCTGCCCCGCCCGCCACAGTGATCGCACGTACCGATGACGCGGCGCCGGGCGATCCGGTTCCCATCCGTCCGCGCCGTACGGGTCAGGCCCCCGCTACGACGTCTCCTTCGCATCCTCCAGGACCCGGAAGTCCGCCGGACCCAGGGTGAGCACGCCGTCGCTCAGCGGTGTGCACCGCACTCCGCCCTTGCCGCGCAGCGCGCGCTGCGCCCCGGGACCGATGACGGCGTCCATCCAGGCGCAGGGCCGGGCCGGGCGCCGCACGGCGAACAGGACGGGCCCGGAGCCGGTGTCCAGAGCCACGGTGACGCCCACGTACGCGTCGATGTCCACGCCGCGGAGCAGCACATTGCGGCGGGTGTGCCGCAGGTCCGTGTCCGAGCCGATGTCCGACGGGAGGTTCTCGGCCCCCATGAGCGTCACGGCGGCGTCGCGATGGGCCGGCCGCGCGTAGTAGCGGTCGCCCACGAGCCCCAGGCCGCTGCGCACCTCGGCACTGCTCACCAGCTCCCCGGCCGGCGCAGGCGACGGCCCTTCCGACGGCCGCCCCATGTACCGGTGCGCCGGCGACACCAGCAACTGCACGACTTCGACCCGCTGAGACATGCGGCCAGCCTAAGAGGCCGCGCGGACAGGCGGCGCGGCCGCCCTCCGTGTCCGGTGTGCGATGCGTCTCAGGGCTGTCCGAGGCGACGCCGCTCCCATGCGTCTCGTGACATCGCGGCGGGGCGGCGGAGCGGTGTCCCGTCGACGTACAGGTCGACGCGCTCGTTGTAGAACGCGATCATGCCCGCGACGGGGGCGCACGCCGCCGTGGGGAAGTCGTACGCCCAGGCGATGTCCTCGTGGGTGGCGCCGTCGCCGTCGAACGACCAGTAGCCGCTGGTCGTGCCCTTGTACGGGCAACTCGTGACGGTGTCCGTGGGGCGCAGTCTGCTCCAGTCGACGTGCACGCGCTCGATGTAGTAGCGCGTCGGCAGGCCCGTCTCGAACAGGGTCACCGCGTGCGGGGCGTCGGCCAGCACGGTGCCCTCGACCTCCACGCGGACGCTGCTCGAGGAGCGCAGGGCGTCCACCCGGGAGTACGGGCTGCGGGGGTGGACGAAGACCTGCTCGTCCTCCTCGTACCAGGCGTCGAGGGCTTCCCAGCGGAAGCGTGCCGTGCCCAGGAGCCGGTCCGGGGCTCCCTCGTCCCACACCCAGGCCGCGCCCTCGCGGACCTCGGACCCGACGTGCAGCGAGTGGCGGCGCGCCGGTCCGGGGCCCAGCCGGCCGGCCCGGCCGTCGTCGGTGAGCACCGCACCGGTCAGGTCCTCCATAGGGATGCTGTACTGCGGATAGCCGGGCCACTCCCACACGTACATGGCACGCCGGGTGTCGAGGACGGTACGGCTCCCGACCATCGCGCGGATGCGACGCGGTACGGGTTCGACCTGCCCGACCGGGACGATCAGCCCCGGGTGGTTCGCGCTCGAGTCCGCCATCGGTGATCACCTCGGTCTGTCCACGGGCTTCGCTTCCCGTACGCCCAGCGTCCCCGGCCCCCGTGGGATCGGCCACCCCGGGGCCGCGGGGCGACGTCCCCCGGGGCCGGCATCCGCCGAGGCCGCGCCGCGCCGCACCGCGAGCGGGCGGTCAGGCGCCGACGGTGCCGTCGACGCCCTCGCGCAGGAAGTCCGCGTGCCCGTTGTGGCGGCCGTACTCCAGGAGCACATGCACCATGACCATCCGCAGGGAGACGTCCTCACCCCAGCGGGGCTGGTGCCCGGTCGCGTCCAGGGAGTCGGCCGCCTCCTCGATCCGCCGGGAGTTCGCCACCTCGGCCTCCCAGGCCGCGAAGGCCTCGGCGCGGGTGGACCTGCTCGCGTCGTAGGCCGCCTGGAAGTCGATCTCCTCGGACCACACCATGGGCGCGTCGTTGTCCTGGAACACCCGGCGGAACCAGGCGCGTTCCACCTCCGCCATGTGCCGGACGAGCCCGAGCAGCGACAGTGTGGACGGAGGCATCGACTGCTGCCGCAGTTCCTCGTCCGACAGCCCCCGGCACTTCATGGCCAAGGTGGCGCGGTGGTAGTCGAGGAAGGCCCGGAGCGTCTCGCGCTCGCCCCCGCGCAGCGGCGGACCCATGCGGTCGTCGTCGGTCACAGGATGCTCACTTTCTCCGATGCGGTGCTGCGGGCAGCCCTTCACCCGGGCGGCGGGTCGGGCCGACGATCACCCTGGGTTAGGATTGCAGAGTTCTTCAATTGGTGAAACCACTAGAGCGCGGGTGGTCCGAGTGCAGGTTCCGCTCTACCAGGCCAAGGCGGAGTTCTTCCGCATGCTCGGGCATCCCGTGCGCATCCGCGTGCTGGAACTCCTGCAGGACGGCCCCAGGCCGGTGCGGGAGCTCCTCAACGCGATGGAGATCGAGCCGTCCAGTCTCTCCCAGCAGCTCGCCGTGCTGCGCCGGTCCGGCATCGTGAGCGCCACGCGCACCGGCTCCACCGTGGTGTACGAGCTCGCGGGCGGCGACGTCGCGGAACTGCTCCGGGCCGCCCGCCGCATCCTCACCGATCTGCTGACCGGGCAGCAGGATCTGCTGACGGAACTGAAGCAGAGTGAGGGAGGCGCCGCCGTCCGCGCGGGCGGCGGGACCGGCGGTGGCGCATGAGCCGTCGGAGAGGCCCGCGCACGGATTCCAGCGGTGACAGGTACAAGCAGCGGGCGGTGCTGCTGCGCGTCCTCGTCTACGTCTTCATCACCCACTTCATCGCGGGTTTCATCACTCTGCTGTTCTACCTGGGGCAGCACGCCCCCAAGTGAGCGGCCCGCCGGACGCCGCGGGCGGCAGAGCGACCATGGCGCGCCCGCGCGCCGGTACTGACACATGCGCACGGCGATGAGCACCGGGGCGCCGCTCGCGGCCGTGACGGCTCTCACGAACCCCTCGTACATCGCGCCGCCCGGCGGCGCGCCGCCGAGGCGACCGGCAAGACAGCGTTGTCCGGCGTTCGCCGCAGTCCGGTGGCGCTCGCCGGGTCGACGGGGACCAGGCGACCGGCACCACGGTCATCGCCCCGGTCGGCCGGGAGACCTGCGCATCCGATCCGCGAACAGGGCCGCCGGCGTCCCGGCCGCCACCGCGGTGGCCAGACCGGCGTCCGCGCCGATGCCCGGAGGAAACACGCGAGCGCGAGTGGCAACGCCGCCACGGCGGCGGTCAGCCCGGCGAGCAGGTCCTGGCGGGGCTGCCGCTTGATCGCCGGCAGATCGGCCCACGCGGGCGGCGACGCGCGCACCGAGTTCCACGTCCGCCCTGTCAAGACAGCCGGCCTCGCCGTCCGTCGTTCCGGTCGGCTGCCGGGGACGGTGCGTAGTGGCGCCCCCGCGGTTCCATGGCGACGACACAGCGGAATCATCATGTAGCGCATCGTCTGCAATGCATTGTTCCGGCGATCGGTGCTGTGGACGGAGCTCGTGCGCACCCGATGGGCGGCGAAGCGGCGGCCTTCGTGGTCGGGTGCATGCGCGGGGCATATGCGGCGGGGGTCTCATGGCCGCACGAAGCAGCCCTTCCACCGGGAAACGGGACCGCGTCGGGCACTTCGGCGCCCTCCGCCCGAGCTGCGGCTTCGCATCTGCGCAACTGCGCGTTCTCCACCCGGTGTTCGTCTTGTCACCCGGGTGTGATCACCAG
>NZ_CBDRBL010000159.1:0-4823 GCF_965342175.1 Actinacidiphila sp. bgisy167 | reverse complement strand
TCGGCGGTCAGGCGGTGGGGGGAACTTGTCGTATGGCCCAGCACGCTATCCGCGGTGAACTCCTCGTCGAGTTCTTCGGACAGTTGGCGGCCGGGGTGGCTGGTGTCGACGAGTTCCGCTTCAGCCTTTTCAGCGGCCGGGGTCTGCGGTGTGCGCTGCCTGGACGATCCAGCCAGCGGTGTGTACTGCTCGTTCGATCCGGCCGTGTCCTGCGTACGCCCCGCTCCCCGAAGCCCCACAGGGGGAAGACCCAAGAGGTGTCTGGCGACAGCGCCGGCTTGCGCCCGGACGTCGCTCCTGGTGTAGTTCAGGGAACGCGATAGCGCCTGGTGAGCCGCGGCCACAGCCTCCACCGTGCTCGGAGCCTTGTTCAGTTTGCCCAGTTCCAAGTTGACCAGATGGAACAGCTCGACCGTCCGTGAGTGCTGGCGACTCGACCCCGC
Organism: Actinacidiphila sp. bgisy167; assembly: GCF_965342175.1. GTDB lineage: Bacteria > Actinomycetota > Actinomycetes > Streptomycetales > Streptomycetaceae > Actinacidiphila. The sequence goes on along the minus strand of NZ_CBDRBL010000159.1, from coordinate 4,380 downwards.
GGTCGAAATTTGCTGTCCGCCTGCCGAGGACTGCGGCGGGGGGGGTGGCATAAGCTGAAGGTGGGCGTCACCCAGGATGATTTGGGCGATGCGGGCCGCGCGTTCGGGTATATTCAGCCATGTCTCGAACTCAGACAAGCGCCTGTGCGCTGTGCGAATTTGTTGCGGAGTGGGGTCTCCGGGAAGTTTCCCGGAGGTGAGACGCGCTACTTTTCTCTGTAGAGCATGCTGTTCCTCCTCGCTTGGAGTGGGCGATGCCGGCTTGACACCTGGCCGCTCCTGTACTGCCCCCCCGAGGGTCATGTACAAGCTATCAAGATTTGGGTCTGTTTTTGCTCCGAACAGTCGCGCAGTTGCGTATTCGGCTATAAATTCTGCAGGGTTCTCGGCTGCGTAGGTGCTTACGGATGTGGCGATAAATTCATGCGCTTTATTGTCGGAGAAATTGGCGAAGTCCAGATCCGTGTCGTGGCCGGGATTGTGCTGGTGTGCCAGCCAGTGGAACATCTCGTGGATAACGTTGCCGAGTTCTGGGCGAACAAGCTCATCGAAAATCGCGCGCAGCCCCCCAGAGCTCGCAGGCGGAGTGTGAATCGCGGCCGTGATGACTATGTTGTCCGGCGCCATGAATTCGGCCAAGCTATCTTTATCCAGCGTGCTGCTTGCCGAAGTTGCTTCGATCCTGACAATATTCCTCCCGTTCCTTTCCCCTCCTTGAACCAGGAGGGAGCGGTAATATTTTGGAATATATACATTGAGCTGCCCTGGGAGGGCGTAACCGGCTCTCCTCAAAATGGAGAGCGCTTCCGTGGTCAGGCGCATGCCGTCTTGGGCCAGCTTGTCACCTTTGTGACTATAGAAGGTGATTTTAACGCCCTCATAATCGAGCGTTTTCGATCCGAAATCACCGTTCGTGTCCCATCGTTTACCCTCGGAGGAGTGCGAGGCTGTGAACGATTTAAGCTCAGGGTAATTGAGCATCTGGTCCAGAGTCAGCGCGCGATCGTCTACATTGTTGTGAACCGTGATGACGGCGTTCCGCCTAAGGTCGATCATGGCATGATCCAGATCCCACTGGGATATCGCACGCGACTCATCGATGGCAGCATCAGGCAGTGAGCCGTCCGCTTTGCGAGGATGGGCAATATACGGGTAGTTGGCGACAGTATCCTCCAGCCCATCTTCTGGTTTTTCTCTCGAAATGTACGGCTCCATCTCTGGAGCGATTCTCGCATAAGCTGCCTTATTGTGCCTTTCCATGGCAGTTGACACCACCATTATCTTTCCCGCTTTGATCCCAACTTCTTTCAGCCATGCCGCTTGGTACTGCGTCACCGGGGTATCCCCGGTTTCGACTTGGGAAATCCAAGCCTGAGATGCGGCGGATATCTGCCTCCGGTCGCCATGTGCATTAACGATATTTTGGATAGCCTTATCGAGCGCGGACCCGTCCCCACGCAATACCGGTCCGCGGCGCCGCGACGCTGTCGAATTTTCTGGACGTGAGGACGAGGTTTCTCCGGCCCGGGAAGAGGAGCTCGCTGGAACGACCGCGCGATGACCCCCCTGGTTCCACATGCCCGCCGGACCCCCGCTCACCGCATGGGAGCCGGATTCCCTCCTCAATCGTTCCGACAACAGATACGCCGGCCGCTCGACCAAGGGCAGGTCCGAACGGGGATCACGGTCCAAGAGCGCGGCGACCAGCGTGCGCATGGTGTCGTGCCACGCGAGATAGTCACCCGCGGTCGTTCCTGGGATGGCGTCCCGGCGGATGATCGGCGGAGCCTGATGCCGCCCGCTCATGATCTGACCGGCTTCCCGCTCTACTACCTCCCGGCGGGCCGGCGACAGACTGCTCAGGTGCAGCTCAGCTCGCGCGGCCTCCTCCGCCCAGGCCGAGCGCACCGTAGCGTCCACCGCCGGATAGACAGGGCCCCGCAGCCGGTAGCCAGTCTGCGGGACGGTGGCTTCGAGGCGCTCGAAGTGCGCGGCGAGAGCGGCCAACTGCGCCCGCGCATCAGACAGCTGCTCTATTTCGGTGGCCACGTCTGGCTCCACAGCGAAGCAGACTTTGGTAAAATCGGGCATTATCGCGTCCTTGCTTGTCAAAATTTCCATGAAGGTCGGAATGAGCTGGTACGCCCCATTTGCAAACCGAACCGCCCCGGGTTCGGTGGAGATCTCAGATTGTGGTGGTGACCTGGGGTTTCGCGAGTTCGGTGTAGTAGTTGGCTTCGTACTCGACCGGCGGGACGTGGCCTATCTCACCATGGAGCCGTCGATGGCTGTACCAGTCGACCCACTCGGCGGTGGCCAGCTCGACCTGGGAGAGCGCCTTCCAGGGCCGTCGAGGCTTGATCAGCTCGGTTTTGTAAAGGCCCACCGTTGATCCTCGATCCACCGCGTGATTTCTGATCAGGAGTGTCGGGCGGGTTCTGGGCGTTTCCTCGGCATGCGGGCAGCGGTGATCGCCGGGTGGCCGTCCGGGGCGGGGTCTCCGAGGTCTTTCGGGTCGTGGGCGGACAGGGCAGTCGTGCAGGTCAGGTGACCATGCGCTGTCCGGCCGCCGTCCACAAGTCGGCGAAGTCGTGCTCCCAGCGCCAGCTTTGGGGCAGGTGGAGGGTGAGGCGGCGGGCACCGGTGGAGATCCGGGCGGGAATGTTGATCAGGTGGCGGCGGATGGTGCCGGTGAAGTTCCCCCCTGATCTTGGACAGCGGTTGCTTACGCTGCGGGGGTGAAGTCGTGCTGCAGCCTGGCTCGGGTTTCGAGTGGGGTGAGGTACCCGAACTCGGGGTGCTTGCGGAGCCTGGTGCGGTTGTACTCGACTTCAATGAAGCGGAAGACGTCGGCGCGGGCGGCCTCGCGGCTGTCCCAGACGGTGGTGCCGATCTCCGCTTTGAGCAGTCCGAAGAAGCTCTCGGCTGCGGCATTATCGTAGCATATGCCGGTTCTTCCCATGCTCTGCCTCAGGCCCAACCTCCTTATCTCCCTGCGGAATTCGCCGGAGGTGTACCCGCTGCCTCGGTCGGTGTGCATGATGCAGCCGGGCTGCAGTTCGCCGCGGCCGGCGGCCATGCGCAGGGCGTCGGTGACCAGTTCGGCACGGTGGTGGTCGGCCATCGCGTAGCCGATCACCTCGCGGGTCGCCAGGTCGATGACGGTGGCCAGGTACCACCAGCCCTCGATGGTCGGCAGATACGTGATGTCGCCGACCAGCTTCGTGCCTGGCCGGGCGGCGGTGAAGTCGCGGCCGACCAGGTCCGGGGCCGGCGCGGCCTTGGCGTCCGGCTTCGTCAGGTGGCGGCGCCTGCGGCGGGTGATGCCGCGGATGTCGCGCTCCCGCATGATCCGCTCGACCTTCTTCCGGTTGATGCCATGGCCCTTCCGCCGGAGCTCGGCGTGGACCCGTGGGACGCCGTAAGCTCCCCGGGAAGCGGCGTGGATCTCGCGGATTTGACCGGCCAACTCCTCCTCGGCGCGCTGTCGTTCGGCGACAGCAGGCCGCGACGCGAGCCATGCGTAGTAGGTGGAGCGGTTGATGCCCAGGACGCGGCACAGCCGCGCGACGCTGTAGCCACCGGGGTTCGCCTCGGTAGCCTTCTCCGCATCGATGAAGAGACACACAGTGTCTACTTCACGATCTCCTTCGCGAAGAAGGCAGCGGCTTTTACCAGGATCTCGTTCGCCTTCTTGACCTCGGCAAGCTCACGGCGGACGCGACGCAGTTCCTCGCGCTCATCGCTGGTCAGCGCGCCGGAGGGCCCCTCGCCCCGGTCGATCTGCGGCTGCTTGACCCAGCCCCGCAGCCCCTCGGGGCTCACTCCCAGCTCCCGGGCGATCTCGGTGACGTTCCGATGCGGCGAGGACCGCACGAGAGCAATCGCGTCCCGCTTGAACTCGGCCGTGTACCGCTTACTCATGTTGCTCTTGCCACTCACGATCTGGACTGCTTCCTCCGGGACTCAACCGTCCCAGTATCAGGCTGTCCAGCTCAGCGGGGGAACTTCAGGACCAAGGTCACCCGCGGCGCCGGCAGCCCGGCCGCGGCCCTCGCGATGGTCTTCAAACTCGTTGAGTCCGCCCAGGCCCGCTGGCGAGCGGTCACCGCACCGCACCTCGTCGCCCTCGTCCGAGCCGGCGCCCGCTTCGAGAACGGCCTCCTCGTCGAACAGGACGAGACCTTCGCCGCTTGATCCACCTCAACTGATCCACAAGTCTTGACAATTACTCCCCGCCACCGACGTTAAACGCAACGATGTTTTTTCGAAACACGCCCTATTGATCCGAAACGGTTTGGGTTCTGGGTCGTTGATGATGTGTGAGCGATCTGGTGGGGGACGCGCGGCATCTGTCGCCGTCGGCGCAGGAGGCCCTGC
>NZ_CBDRBL010000158.1:0-4893 GCF_965342175.1 Actinacidiphila sp. bgisy167 | reverse complement strand
TGCGCACCAGGAGTCCTATGTGGTGGCCGGTGTGAAGGTGGTGGGACTGTACAAAGTTTCCGTAGTCGGTGGTGACGGTGGGTGCCTATGTGCTGAGCAGGATGCGGTGGCGGAGGAGTTCGAATCCTGCTCGGCCGTGCACCTGTCGCGTGATCCGCTTGGTGTGGGTGGGGGAGGGGCAGGCCGGCGTTGACAGCGGCGCGGTCGAGTTCCAGGCCGTTGCAGAAGCTGTGCAGGTGGGGCAGTCCCATCAGCGCGGCTGCCGCTTCGCTCCCCGCACGCAGGGCACCGGACAAGCCGGGTCACCAGGGGAGGGGACGGCCGTCACGGAAGAAGTCGCCGGTAGGACCGTCGTCGGGGAGGAGGGCGGCCCAGACGACGCTGGCAGCGCCGGCCTCGACGGGGCGGCCCCCGGGGCCGCCCATGTCGGTGGCGACCCAGCCCGGGCAGACGGAGTTGACGAGGAAGCCCTCGTGGCGGAGGTCGGCGGCGAGCATGCGGGTGAGGGCGTTCAGGGCGGTCTTGGAGGCGGTGTAGGCGGGGGCGCCGCTGCCCATGTTGGTCAGGGAGGCGGCCTCGCTGCTGACGTTGACGATGCGGGGGTGCTCGGCGGCGCGCAGGAGGTCGACGAAGGCCTCGACGGTGCGCCAGGCGCCGAAGAGGTTGGTCTCGAACGCCTCGGTGACGACGGACATGCGGGCGGAGGACGGACGCTGCCAGCTGTCGTAGTGGATGGCGGCGTTGTTGACGAGGACGTCGAGCCGTCCGAACTCCTCGCCGACGTGGTGGGCCGCCCGTTTGAGGGTGTCGGCGTCGCGGACGTCGAGTCGCAGGGGGCGGACGTCGAGGCCCGTGGCGGCCATGGCACCGGCGGCGCGTTCGGCGGCGGGGAGGTTGCGGGCTGTGAGCAGGACGGTGTGGCCGAGCCGGGCGAGCTGGGAGCAGACCTCGTGGCCGATGCCCCGGTTTCCTCCGGTGACGAGTGCGACGCGATCCCTGGGATCGATGGCCGGGTTGGTCGGGTCGAAGTCGGGAGCCCTCATTCTTCGTCGCCTCCAAGCGAGTTGAGACCCTCTCATCCTCGGCGGGAACGGCCTCCCCTGTCTAAGATCTCTTGTGATAACCATGTGCTATGGACGCTCACCTACGGGATCTCAAGTACTTTTTGGCTGTCGCGGAGGAGCTGAGCTTCCAGCGGGCGGCGGAGCGGCTCTTCGTTTCGCAGTCGTTGCTGAGCAAACAGATGCGTCAGTTGGAGATGGGCCTGCGGACGTCCTTGTTCGAGCGGGCCTGGCGTGAGGTGCGGCTGACACCGGCGGGCGCGGCGCTCCTTCCGGCGGCGCGGGAGATCACCCAGCGGTGGGACCAGGCGCAGCGGGCGGTGGCGGACGCGGCGGTTGACGCCCACGCGGTGCTGACCGTCGGTCTTTCGACGAGTGTGGGCCGGGGGTTGGTCCAGCGGGGGCGGCGGACCTTCGAGTCCAAGTGGCCGGACTTGCAGCTGCGGTTCCGGCACGTCGGCTGGGCGGATCCGAGTGTGGGGCTGACGAAGGGCGAGGTAGACATCGCCTTCGTGTGGCTCCCGCTTCCCGATGCCGAGCAGTTCTCGGTCCGGGTGGTGGCGCGGGAGCGGCGCTGGGCAGCGCTTCCCGCGGGGCACGCCTTGTCGGAGCAGGAGGAGATCGCCTTCGCCGACCTGCTGGAGGAGCCCTTCATCGCCCTGCCGGACCGTGCCGGTCCGCTGCGTGACTTCTGGCTGGCGCTGGAGGACCGCGGCGGGCGCGAACCTCGGATCGGTGCGGTCGTTTCGAGTGCGGAGGAGACCCTGGCGGCGGTCGAAGCCGGCAAGGGAGTGGTGCTGCTGGCCGAGGGCAACGTCGAGCTATACCGGCGCTCAGGGATCGTGGCACGTCCGGTCAGCGGGCTGGCGCCCAGTGAGCTGGCGGTGGCGTGGCGGCGCAACGACCGGCGGAGCGTGGTGCAGGACTTCGTGGCGGGACTGGACGAGCTGCGCTGACAGCGGATGCCTTATTTACCGTGATATTTCGGCGATTCCTGTTTCGCAACGTATACAGCTCTCCTATTTATAACCCTTCCGTATGAACGAATTCATTGGACGGGTGAATTCTGGTCGAGTTCACTCTGGGGGTGCGCTCGCGGCCCCGGGGGGCCTTTGTCGCTCGGATTGGGCGAATGGCCGAGCGCACCCTGCCAAACGGAAGGCTTCCTATGATTTCCTCGGCGGCTCTGCCGACTCCCGACCTCCAAAGACATCGGCTTCCTTCATTGACCGGGCTGCGATTCGTTGCGGCCCTTCTCGTTTTCATGTTCCACATGACCCTGATCGATTCACCGCTTCCGCCGAATGCGCCGGTGAAGGTCAGCCCGTTCGCAAACCACACGATCGCACAGTGGCTCGGGGACACCTTCGGCCGATCCGGAATGATCGGCGTCTCGTTCTTTTTCGTCCTCAGCGGGTTCGTGCTCACCTGGTCGGCCAAGCCGGGGGAGCCCGCGACGGCGTTCTGGCGCCGCCGGCTGCTCAAGATCTTCCCAGCGCACCTGGTCACCTTCGCCTTCGTGATGGTCTTCCTCGCGGACGGCTCGATTCCGGCGAAGGCGTGGCTGCCGAACCTGTTCCTGCTGCATGCGTGGTTCCCGGACCCGTCGGTGTTCATGTGCGTGAACCTCGTCGCCTGGACCCTCAGCTGCGAGCTGCTGTTCTACGTCCTGTTCCCGCTGGTGATCGACGGCCTCAGGAGGATCCCGGTCCGGCACCTGTGGGGGTGGATCGCCGGGCTCATGGTGGTGATGGTCGCCGTCCAGGCGGCGACGGCCTGGGTGGTGCCCGACACACCGAAGACCTCCTTCGGAGTGTCCAATCTGCAGTTCTGGTTCGGCGACTTCCTGCCTCCGCTACGCCTTCCCGAGTTCGTGATCGGGGCGCTGCTGGCGCTGGCCGTGCGCGCCGGACGCGACATCCCGGTGCCGATGCCCGCCGCCGTGGCGCTGTGCCTGGTCGGCTTCGTGGTCCAGCTGTACGTCCCGTTCGTCCTGGTCTTCAACGTGACGATGATCCTTCCGATCTGCGCGCTGATCATCTCGGCGGTGCAGCGGGATGTGGCGGGCCGGTCGGGCCGGCTGGGCGGGCGGACCATGACCTGGCTGGGCGAGGTGTCCTTCGGGTTCTACCTGTGCCAGGGCATCACCGTCTTCTACGGCCGCAACATGGTGGGCCACAGCGCCCGGTACGGGACGCCGGTGGCCACGGTGGTGTTCGTCGGCTTTTTCCTGGCCACCTTTGTGGCGGGCTGGATCCTGTACGTGGGGGTGGAGCGACCTGTGATGCGGCGCTTCGCCCGCAGTCGGCGCCCCGTGGTTCTGCCGCCCGTCGACCCGGCGCCGCCTGAGACGGCCGCCAGCGCGGCTGCGGACTGACACACGGCCTAATGCTCCCTGCCGGGTCACGAGTCCGGATCCGGAAAGTCCGGATCCGGATTTCCCTGTGGGTTGCCCCGCTCACGCCACATTCCCATATGATCAACTACCGCTGGCTCGTCGTAGTCCCGTAATTGCGGGAACACGTCCATAAGGGGTGGAAGTGGCAGGACCTCCATCATGCAAGTACGCCATAGACGCGTCCGGTCAGGACATCCATGGGGAGATCGCCAGAATTCGCGCCGAGGGGCCGGTCCAGCAAGTGGAATTGCCGAGCGGAGTTCTGGCCTGGTCCGTCACCGGACATGAGGAGATCAGGGCGCTGCTCCTCGATCCCCGCGTCTCCAAGGACGCCTACCAGCACTGGCCCGCTTGGATCGATGGAAGCGTCGGCACCGAGTGGCCGCTGGCCATCTGGGTCTCCGTGCAGAACATGGTGACCGCCTACGGCGACGACCACTCGCGCTTGCGCAAGCCGGTCGCCTCGGCCTTCACCGCCCGCCGGGTGGCCACCCTGCAGCCGCGGATCGAGGCGCTGACCGCCGAGATCCTGGACGCGCTGGCCGAGCAGCCCCCGGGGGCGGAAGTCGACCTCCGCGAGGGCTTCGCCCATTCGCTGCCGCTGCAGGTCACCTGCGAGTTGTTCGGCATACCCGTCGAAGCGCGCGGCCGCTTCCAACGGATCATCAAGGGCTTCTTCTCCACCACGGCCACCCTGGAGCAGGCGCAGGTCAACGGTCAGGAGCTGTACGTCGCACTCACCGAACTCATCGCCCGCAAACGGGCCGAGCCGGCCGGCGACCTGACCTGCGCGCTCATCGAGGCCCAGGCAGCGGGCCAGATGACCGAGAAGGAACTGGCCGACAACCTCATCCTGCTGTTCACCGCGGGCTACGAAACCACGGTCAACCTGCTCGACCACGCGGTGCACAGACTGCTGAGCCACCCCGAGCAACTGGCCCTGGTCCGCGAGGGCCGCGCCGACTGGGACGACGTCATCGACGAGACCCTGCGCCTGGAAGCGCCCGGGGCCCACTCCATCCTGCGCTACGCCGTGGAGGACATCGAGATCGCCGGGGTCGTTATCGCCAAGGGCGACGCCATCATGATCGCCTTCGCCGGCGCGGGGCGCGACCTCCGGCACCACGGCCCGGACGCCGACGCCTTCCACGTCCAGCGCCCCACGCGCAAGGATCACGTGGCCTTCGGCTTCGGCGTGCACTACTGCCTGGGGGCGCCGTTGGCCCGTATGGAGGCGCGGATCGCTCTGGCGGCCCTGTTCGACCGTTTCCCCGACATGGCGCTCGGGACCTCCGAGGTCCTGCCGCAGGTGTCGTTCATCTCCAACGGCCACCGTACCCTGCCGGTGGTCCTGCGACCGGCGGCCTGACCCGGGGGTGACGGCCGACCCCACCACGGCCGTCACCCCCGGCACGCGCACGGCTCAGGGAAGTC
>NZ_CBDRBL010000157.1:0-5062 GCF_965342175.1 Actinacidiphila sp. bgisy167 | reverse complement strand
GCCCGCATCCCGCCGTCACACCACCGCCCGCAAACCGACCCGGCGCGGCCCCGAGCAGGCGCGGACGGGTCGGTTCGGGCCCGCGGCCCGGTGGCGGCACCCACCCTGCAGGCCACACCCCCTGGATTGGCCCTGGCCGGTCGCCTCCTGGCCTCCGTAGGGTCGCGGCATGCGGATCCGTATCGTCGACGCCTTCACCGACCGTCCCTTCGCCGGAAACCCCGCGGGCGTGCTGCTGCTGGACGCGGACAGTTTCCCCGAGGACGGCTGGCTCCAGCTCGTGGCAGCGGAGGTCAACCTCTCCGAGACCGCGTTCGCCCACCCCACGCCCGGCGCCCCGGACACAGACTGGGCCCTCCGCTGGTTCACCCCCAGGGCCGAGGTGAACATGTGCGGGCACGCCACCCTCGCCACCGCGCACATCCTGCACGACACGGGCGCCGCCCGCGGCCCGGTGCGGTTCGGCACCCGCTCCGGCGTCCTCACCGCGGCCGCCGGCGAGGACGGCACCATCACCATGGACTTCCCCGTCGCCCCGCTCACCCCGGTCGACGTCACGGAGGAGATCGCCGCGGCGATCGGCGCCGAGGTGCTCTCGGTGCACGAGACCGGCGAGGACGTGGGCGACCTGCTGGTGGAAGTCGTCGACGAGAAGACCGTGCGCGCGCTCACGCCCGACATCGCCGCCGTCGCCGCCCTGCCCTCCAAGCGCGGCCTCATCGTGACCGCCGCCGCCGAGACCCCGGCGACCTGCGGCTACGACTTCGTCTCCCGCGGCTTCTTCCCCGCCGTCGGCATCGACGAGGACCCGGTCACCGGCAGCGCCCACACCGCCCTCGCGCCCTTCTGGGCGCGGCGCCTCGGCCGGGAGGAGCTGACCGGGCTGCAGGCCTCGGCGCGCTCCGGCCTGGTGCGCACGGCGCTCGGCGGCGACCGGGTGCGCCTCAGCGGCCGTGCGGTCACCGTGATCGACGGCGAGCTGCACGCCCGCCCGTAGGCCGGCGTCAGCCCCTGGGCCTGCGTCAGCCGGTCGGCAGCCAGCCGACCTTCCCGGCGAGCAGCGCGTACCCCACGAAGGCCACGATGTCGATGAGGGCGTGGGCCGCCACCAGCGGCCCCACCCGGCCCCATCGCCGGTAGAGCAGGACGAAGACGACGCCCATCGCCATGTTCCCGATGAGCCCGCCGATGCCCTGGTAGAGGTGGTACGAGCCGCGCAGCACACTGCTGGCCGCCAGCGCGCCGACCGATGTCCAGCCCAACTGCCCGAGTCTGCGCAGGAGATAGCCGACGACGACGACCTCTTCGAGCACCGCGTTCTGGATCGCGGAGGCGATCAGGACGGGGATCTTCCACCAGACGTCGGGCAACGACTCCGGCACGACCGTCAGGTTGAACCCGGAGGCGCGCGCGCCCAGGTAGAACAGCAGTCCGGTGCCGCCGATGGCCGCCGCCAGGACGGCGCCGCGCAGCACGTCGGTGCGCGGGCGGCGCAGGTCGAAGCCGATGGCGGGCATGCCCGTGCCCTCACGGGCCAGCAGGTGGGCGACGAGCGCGACCGGGACGAGCGCGGTGGCGACGCCGAACAGCTGCCAGGCCAGGTCCAGCCACGGACGGCCAGGCGCCTGCGAGCCGACGAGAGTGGCCGCCTGGTCCTTGAGCCCGCCGGGCCTGGTCAGTGACCCGACGAAGCTGATCAGCGCCGAGACCGCGCTCGCGCCCAGCGACAGCGCGAGCACCAGGAGGGTCTCGCTGCGCAGCGTGCGCGGGGCGAGCCGCTCCGGCGCCCCGGTGCCGGACCCGCCGTGCCCCACCGAATTCCTGTCCACACAGTCCTCCACCCGCGCCATCCTGCCTCATGGGCCCGGCGGCGCGGGCGGCGGCTCAGCGTTCCAGCGGCCACTCGTGCACGGGGGCGCCGGAGTGCATCAGCTCGCAGTAGCGCAGGGTCATCGCGGCCAGAGCGCGCTGCCGGTCCAGCCCGCGCTCCACTTCCTGGTGGAAGGCGGCGGCCTGCCACTCGGCGCCGTTCATGCGGTTGCGGCAGCGGCCCTCGATGATGCCGAGGTAGTGGTCCCGGTCCACCGGATCGATCCCCCAGGCGTCGAGTCCTGCGGCGGCCATCGGCAGGAGCTCGTCCAGGACGAGTTCGACGGCCCCGACCTCCGCCAGGCCGTTGCCGCGCCCCGGCCGGGGCCAGGTGAACGTCGCCTCGATGCCGTACCGGCACGCGGCGTCGAAGTTCCCCGCGGCGGCCGCGAAGGGCAGCCGGCTCCACACCGGCCGCGGCGCCTCGGCGAGGGAGCGTACGAGTCCGTAGTAGAAGGCGGTGTTGGCGAGCACGTCCGCGACGGTGGGCCCGGCGGGCATCACCCGGTTCTCCACCCGCAGATGGGGCACCCCGTCGACGACCTCGTACACCGGGCGGTTCCAGCGGTAGATCGTCCCGTTGTGGAGGGTCAGTTCCTTCAGCTGCGGCACCCCGCCCTCGTCGAGGACGTGCAGCGGGTCCTCGTCCTCGCAGATGGGCAGCAGGGAAGGGAAGTAGCGCACGTTCTCGGCGAAGAGGTCGTACGCGGAGTCGATCCAGCGCTCGCCGAACCAGGTCAACGGGCGCACGCCCTGGGCGCGCAGCTCCTCGGGGCGGGTGTCGGTGGCCTGCTGGAAGAGCGTGGGCCGGGTCTCCCGCCACAGCTCGCGGCCGAACAGGAAGGGGGAGTTGGCGCCGAGCGCCACCTGGGGGCCGGCCACCGCCTGCGCGGCGTTCCACACCGCGGCGAAGCGCGCCGGGGTGACCTGGAGGTGCATCTGCATGGAGGTGCACGCCGCCTCCGGGGCTATCGAGCCGGACACGCAGGTCAGCCGTTCCACCCCCGAGATGTCCAGGGTGATGTCCTCGCCGCGGGCGGCCAGGATGCGGTCGTTGAGCAGCATGTACCGGTCGACGCGGGAGAGGTTGGCGCCGACCAGGTCCTGAACGCCGAGGGTGGGCAGGATTCCCACCATCACGATGCGCGCGCCGACCTCGCGGGCCTTTCCCTCCGCATATCCGAGGCCCATGCGCAACTCTTCGGCGAGCCGGTCGAAGACCCGTCCGGAAAGCCGGTGCGGCGCGATGTTCACCTCGATGTTGAACTGGGCGAGCTCCGTCTGGAAATCGCGGCTCGCGATGCGCTCGAGCACCTCCTCGTTCATCATGCGCGGCAGCCCGTCGCGGTCGGTGAGATTCAGTTCGATCTCCAGTCCCATGAGATTCCGGGGACGGTCGAACCGCTTCTCCTCCAGCAGTCGCTCCAACCCCAGCAGGCACTGCTTCAGCTTCCTGCGGTACCGCGGGCGGTCGGCCAGGTCGAACCCCGTGGCCGCGACCTTTTCCCCCATCGGAGGTCCTTCCTCGAGTGGGCCGTGATCCCAGCATGCCCAGCCCTGAGATCGATAAGGCCCCGGTGCCGCCCCCGGTAGCGCTAAGCTGGCCACGCGCACCGTCTGGCGGCACATTCCAAGGGCACGTACGGAATTCACTTGCCGCCGGTGGCCCGCTGGTGAAAAAGGCCGACAGGATTCAGCCGTCCGCAGTAGCCCGGAAAGCGCAGTTCACGGCGTGGGCGACGGAGCGAGCAAGGGTCCGAACAGGGATGAAATAGCTGTCCGGGGTGACCTGGAACCGCCTTGCCCGTAATATCGCTGACGGCTAGCTGAAACACCGCGCGAACACTCCTCGTATATCCTTCGTTGAAGGCAGAGCCTCCGCGACCCGCCGCGCGCCCGCGACACACCGGCCACGGGAAGGGATCCGCATGCCCACGCTGATTCCGTACGTCGTCGCCCCTGCGCGCCCCACGGATCCGGGCTGTCCCGGCCTGCCGCAGTTCCATCAGCTCCACCGCTGACAGTGCTGTCCGCACCCCGCCGAGCACCCCCCGTGTCTCCTCATGAGAGGCCGCCCACATGCCGCTGCAGGTAGCCCCAGCCCCCGCGCCCGCTCTGCGGAGCGTTCTCGCCGCCCTGAGCTCCCCCACCGCCGTCCGCGAGGCCCGCACCCCCGCGCTGCGCAACGCCGCGGGACCACTCGTCGCCGACAACCCGCTTCCCCTGCACGTCCTCGACCCCGGCGCCACCACACCGGGCGGACTGCCCCGGGCACGCCTGACCGGCTGGCGCTTCCACATCCGCACGGGGGAGAAGGTGGCCGCCGCGGGCGAGACCGTGGAGACCCCGGACGGATGGGCGTTCTCGCACTTCTGCGAGGGCCCCTACCTGGCCTCCACCGAGCGCGCGCTGCGCCAGTCCGACGCGCTCACCACCCCGTACCAGCCGCATCTCCTGTCGGTACCGGGGCTCTACATGCTGACGCTGTGGCTGCACGGGGACGTCGCGGCTGACGCGGGCACGGCCCAACCGGACCCCTCCGACCTGCTGATCCCGCTGGCGCCGGCCCCGCCGGGGATCGCCGCGCACCGCATGCACCGGCTCTCCGACCTCGTGCCGGTGCTGACCCTGCGGCTGGCTCCGCCCCCGCTGCTCGGCACCACCGCCTGAGGCTGCCGGCTGGGGCGCCTCACACGCCTCCGTGACCGTCCGGTCACGGAGGCGTCGCCTTGTCCGGCAACCGCCCTCGCGAGTGAACGCGTCCTTCACGGACGAGGACAGCTCACAGGAAACCCCTGCGGAAATCCGCCAGGAGAGCAACACTGGGACCGACCGACTGAACGGGGGAGCGGAATGGCCAAAGTTTCTACCCAGGGCAGCCGCACTTCACACCACTCACAGCGAAAGACGTCGTCCATGTGCCCGCACCAACCGCATTGCCCGTCCGCCGGCAGCCCCGACCGCGAGGCCGCCCTCATCACGGCCAGCCACCCCGAGCAGGGCTGGAGCCTGCTGTGCAACGGTGTCCTGCTCTTCGAGGACACCGGTGAGCTCCTTCCCGACGGGCAGATCATCGCCCCGCGCCGCCCGCTCGGCGGCGAGCACATCGTCACGGCGGCCTGACCGGGCCGGGAACGACACAGGGCCGACCCCGCTGGAGCAGCGGGGCCGACCCTTGAGCGCTTTCGAGCGC
>NZ_CBDRBL010000156.1:0-5166 GCF_965342175.1 Actinacidiphila sp. bgisy167 | reverse complement strand
CTACCCGCCCTCCCCGCGTCCCCCGCCGAGGCGGAGGACCAGCCCACCGGCCGCCGGGCCCGCCGCGTCGCCCCGCCGGAGCCGGGGCCGGGGCTCGCGCCCGCGCTGCCGGAGGCATCCGCACCGCAGCCGAACACGCCGGAGCAGGCCGCGCCGGGCAACGGCCGCCGTGCGCGCCGGGCCACCTCGCAGGCCCCGGCCGCACCGGCGCTCCCCGCGCTGCCGGCCGCACCCCCGCCCCCCGCCGCACCCGCGGCCACCGCCCCGGTGACCGAGTGGCCGGAGGCCCAGGGGTCCGCCCGGCGTCCGCGCGGCATCGTCGAGAGCACCCCGCGCCCGTCGGCGATCGTCGACCCGCGGCGGCTTCCGCCGCCCGCCCCGGCGGCGCGGCCGGAACCGCCGGCCGCCGAACCGCCGATGATCCCCGAGCAGGCGCAGCGCGCTCCGCAACCGCAGCCGATCGCGCCGGCGCAGGTTCAGCCGCAGCCCGTCGTCCCGCCCCAGGCCCCCGCGCCGGCGCAGGTGCAGCCGCAGCCTCAGCCCGAGGCGCAGGCCGCCCAGGACGGCGGCGGTTCGCAGAACCGGGCGATCAGTGTGCGGACCCTCGGTCAGGGCGTCGCCTTCGCCCAGCAGATCAGCGAGCAGGTCGCCCAGCCGGTGGGCGGCTCCGGGCGGCGCCGCAAGCTGGCCGCCCCCGCGGAGCCCGAGCCGGCGCAGGCGGCGACGACCGCGACGACCGCGACTCCCGTGGCACCCGCCGCGCCCGCACCGGTTTCCGCGCCCGTCAACGGCACGGAGACCCCCGGCCGGGCGTACGCCATAGGCGCGCCCACGGAGGCCACCGAGGGCCCTGAGCCGCTCGACGGCCCCAACGGCGCCGTCGACGTCACCGAGGAGGGCACGCACGGGCCCGAGGCCGTCCTGGACGAGCCGCGCCGACTGCTGGTCTGGCCCGAGCCGGACGTCGCCACCCGCCAGGCACTGACCGACCGCGGCTACCGACCGGTCATCGTCCGCTCGCGTGAGGAGGTCGACGCACAGGTCGCCGAGCCGCCCGCCGCGCTCTTCGTGGACCCGCTCACCGGGCCGATCACCCGCACCGCCCTGCAGTCGCTGCGTCAGGCGGCGGCGCAGGCCGACGTGCCGGTGCTCGTCACGGCCGGCCTCGGGCAGGCGACCCGCGAGGCCGCGTACGGGGCAGACCCCGCCGTGCTCCTCAAGGCGCTGGCGCCGCGGGACAGCGAGCAGCACCCGCCGCGGGTGCTGCTGATCGAGGCCCACACACCGATCGCGCAGGCCTTCACCGCGACGCTGGAGCGGCGCGGGATGCATGTCGCGCACGCCCAGTCCGAGGCGGACGCGATGACGCTCGCGGCGCAGATGCACCCGAACCTCGTGGTGATGGACCTGATGCTCATCCGGCGCAGGCGGCAGGGGATCATCGACTGGCTCCGGGCGAACGGCCGGCTGGAGCGCACACCGCTGGTCGTCTACACCGCGGTCGACATCGATCCCGCGGAGCTGCCGCGGCTGACGTCCGGCGAGACGGTCCTCTTCCTCGCGGAACGTTCGACCAGCGCGGACGCCCAGGGACGCATCGTCGACATGCTCGGCAAGATCGGGTCCTGAGGCCCGCTGCCGGCCGCTTTGCTCCCCTGCCGAACGGAGAGGAGCGTCCGGCAGCGAAGCCCACCACGTACGCCGGGCGCCCCCGGGTGCGCCCCGGGAGCCCGGTCCTGTGTACGCATGCCTGCGGGGCGGCAAGTGGTCAGACGAGCTTGGTGACGTCCAGCTCTCCCGCCGCGTACTGGCCGCGGATCACCTTCTTGTCGAACTTGCCGACGGAGGTCTTCGGCACCGCCGGGACGACGGCCCAGCGCTCGGGCAGCTGCCAGCGGGCGATGCGTTCGGCAAGGAAGGCGCGCAGTTCCTCGTAGCCGACCGTGCTGCCGTCCCTGAGGACGACCGTGGCGAGCGGCCGTTCGCCCCAGCGCTCGTCGGGGACGGCCACCACCGCGGCCTCGGCGACGTCAGGGTGGGCCATGAGGGCGTTCTCCAGTTCGCTGAGTGTGTGAAACTTCCACCATGACAACGACAACCGCACAGAAGCCCAGTTCAGCGCATGCGTTCTACTACCCGCCGGTTGCGCCCCCGCCCGCCAACTGGCCGCGCGCTGTCATCTACTGCCGACAGTCAAAGCTGAACGAGGACGGCTCTAGCGCGTCCCCGCTCATGCAGCGCGACGCCGGGGAAGGGCTGTGCCAGGCACGCCAGTACAACCCCGTCGCGTGCTTCACGGACGCGGGCAAGTCCGGTTGGGACCCGTCCATCGTCCGGCCCGGTTTCGAAGAAATGATGAGCTGGGTCCGTGAGGGTAAGTGCGATGTGGTGGTGATCTACACCCTGTCGCGTCTCACTCGGCAAGGCGCACTTGAGGCCATGCAGATTGAGGACGAGATGCGTAAGCACGGCGTCGCGCTGGTGTCCGTCCGTGAGCCGTATCTCGACACGTCGGACCCGGCGGGCACCGGCATTTTCGCGATCATCGCCGGTCTGGCCAAGCAGGAGTCTGACGGTAAGTCGGAGTACATCAAGAACACCCGCGAACTTGCGCGGAAGGTTGGCGGGCATCTCGCCGGTAGCGCGCCGTACGGCTTCGCCACATCCAAGGAGAAGACAGCCGAGGGTGTCTCTTGGGTGAAGCTGGTGGCCGAGGAGAGCGAAGCGGCCACGATCCGACTCATGCACAAGCTGGCACTTGAGGGCCGGACAACGGGAATGATCGCTAAGGAACTCAACGAACGGAAGGTTCCGTCTCCGGCGCAGCGTGGCACCCACAAGGGCCGCAAGTACAAGAACCTGAAAAGCGATGTTCCGGCCGTGGCCGAGCATTGGGCGAGCACGCAGGTTCAGCGGGTGTTGCGTGATCCTCGCATCGCGGGCATGGCCGCCGACAAGCTGACCGGCTCTTACAACTTCGCTATCCGGCGGGGCGAGGACGGACAGCCGTTGCACGTTCACGAACCGATCATCTCTCCGGCCGAGTGGTACGTACTCCAGGAAGCAATGGGCAAGTCCGGCCGCCGACTCCGCGAGGCACCACACGGGGCAACCGCGTTGCTGTCCGGCTGGTCGTTCCTGGTCTGCGAGTGCGAGGCGAACATGACGGCCGCTCGCACCGGCACGGACGGGAAACGAACCTCGTACCGGTGTAGCCGGTCCGCAGAGGCGCGACGGCTCATGAGCGGGCACACGGCGAACGTCGTCCTGCAAGACGCCGTAGACGACCACGTAGCGCGAACCGTGTACGCCCGCATGACGAACATGGACCTTGATGACCCGGACGACGCGGAACTGATCGCAGAGACGGCCCGCCGCTTCGCCCTGCAAATCGACACGTCCGGCGTTTCGCGCGAACTCAAGGAACTTCAGGCACAGTTGTCGCACACCGAAGAATCACTGGCGCAGATCTACGCCGACCAGCGCGCCGGACTCTACGCGGGCAAGGTGGGACGCGCGGCGTTCACCGAGGCCGTCACGGCCATGCAGGGCACCGAGGAGTCATGCCGGGCACGAATTGCCGAACTTGAGGCCCACCAGACAACGGCTATCGCCCTGCCCATCGATGAATGGTTCGAGCCGGGCACGGACCCGATCGGCCCCACTTCCGTTTGGCACGGCTGGAGCTTGCAGGAACGGCGGGAATTCCTCTCGCTGTGGGTCGACTCCGTGACCGTGCACTGCCCGCCGGACCGGAAGCGGCGGCCGGTGTCCGAGCGCCTGACCGTCAATTGGGCCCGGCCCCAGGAAGACGCGTGAGCATCCCTCAGCCCCTCAGGGCTCCGGTTGGGAAAGATCCCGGCCGGGGCCCTTCGCTATGCCCGCTGACACGCCCCAGAAGGCCCCTGAGTGCCCCTGTGGCGGCCTGACACCCCCGCCGCTGCGGTTCGCCGTCGCCGGTCCAGGTCGTGACCTGCGACCGGCCGTGCACCGTCGAGCCGCGGGTCAGGATCCAGGGGCATTGCGTGATTGGGATTGGTCCGGTTCGCCGGTCTCGTGAGTGACGTGGCGTCATGTCCGTTGTGGGGCAAGGGGCCCGGGAGAGCAGAGCAGGCACGGTGCCGGTGATCATGTGGTTGTCGAGACCCATGAGAACCGAGCGAGACCGTGCCTGCCCGAACATCATCGCCCATCCCTTCCGCACTGGAGAAACTGGGTTCCCCGACTGATCCCCTCACCTCAAGCGATGTCGCTGACCTGCGGCGTTTCCTGATCCTGGTCGCCGATCCCCGCGATGCGCGAGGACTGCGGTATCCGGCCCTCGCGTTGCTGTGCGCAGCCGTCTCGGCGGTGTTGACCGGGGCTCGCTCGCTCATCGCGATCAGCGAGTGGATCACGGATGCCCCGCAGCATGTGCTGGGCGTCCTCGGCTTCGCTGCTGATCCACTTACCGGTCTGCGGCCGGTGCCGCACGCCGCAACCGTGCGCCGCCTGCTGCAGCGGGTGGACGGTGACGCGCTGGACGCGGCGATCAGCGCGTATCTGCGGGCCAGAACGCCGCCCCCGGTCGAACCGGAGGCGGAGAGAGGGCCGGTGCGACGGGTGGTCGCGGTCGACGGCAAGGTGGTC
This sequence comes from Actinacidiphila sp. bgisy167, assembly GCF_965342175.1. Taxonomy (GTDB): domain Bacteria; phylum Actinomycetota; class Actinomycetes; order Streptomycetales; family Streptomycetaceae; genus Actinacidiphila. The sequence continues at coordinate 537 of NZ_CBDRBL010000156.1, read as the reverse complement.
CGCGGATCGCGAACCCGGGCGGCCGCGGCGATCCAGCTGCTGGCGGCGATGGACCACCACGGCGTGGTCCTGGCCCAGCGGCAGGTTGCTTCCAAGAGCAACGAGATCCCCTCCTTCGCGCCGTTGCTGGACGGTCTCGAGCTGGAGAACACGGTGGTGACCGCCGACGCCCTGCACACCCAGCACGACCACGGGGCCTATCTGACCAGTCGCGGCGCGCACTACGTGGCCGTCGTGAAGAAGAACCATCCGGGCCTGTATGCCCAGGTCAGGAAGCTGCCCTGGCGTGACATCCCGCTCGGGCACCGCACTCGCGACCACGCCCACCACCGCGACGAGATCCGCCGGCTCAAGGTCGCCGCGTTCAGCCACCTCGACTACCCCGGCGCCCGCCAGGCGATCCAAGTCGTACGGTGGCGACGCGACTTGAGCACCGGGAAGCTGACCATCGAGCGCGTCTACCTGATTACCAGCCTGAGCGTCTTCGACGCCACCTGCACCGAGCTCGCCACCTGGATCAGAGGCCACTGGGGTATC
>NZ_CBDRBL010000155.1:0-5324 GCF_965342175.1 Actinacidiphila sp. bgisy167 | reverse complement strand
TGTCGCGTGAATGAAGTTCTTGGACGCTTGGATGTGGCGTGTTCGAGGATTTCGTCGGCGGTCTTGGTCCAGGTGAAGGGCTGGCAGCGGTCGTTGTAGGCGTCGATGTACCGGCGGATGGCGTCCTTCAGGTCGGCGACGGAGGTGAAGGTGCCGCGGCGTATGGCCTGCCGGGTGATGATGCCGAAGAAGATCTCCACCAGGTTCAGCCACGAGCAGGAGGTCGGTGTGAAGTGCAGGGTGATCCGGGGGTTCTTCGCCAGCCAGGCCTTCACGCGAGGGTGCTTGTGCGTCGCGTAGTTGTCGACGACCACGTGCAGCTTCACCCTCGGGTGGGCCTTGGCGACCTGCTTGAGAAAGCTCAGGAACTCGTCGTTGCGGTGCCGGGTGTGGCAGGCGTCGGCGGTGATCTTCCCGGTGGCGACCTCCAGCGCGGCAAACAGCGTGGTCGTGCCGTGCCGCACGTAGTCGTGGGTGCGCCGCTCAGCCAGGCCGGGCCGCACCGGCAGCATCGGCGCGGTCCGGTCCAGCGCCTGGATCTGGCTCTTCTCGTCCACGCAGACCACCACGGCCTTCTCCGGCGGGGCCAGGTACAGTCCGACCACGTCGCGGACCTTCGCCTCCAGCTCCGGGTCGGTGGAGAACTTGAAGGTCTCCGCGCGCCAGGGCTGGATCCTCCACTTGCGCCAGACCTTGGCCACCGCCACGTTGGACAGGCCCACCTCCCTGGCCAGCAACCGGGACGACCAGTGCGTCACGCCCAACTTCTCCGGCGGGCCCTCCAGCGTGCGCACCACGACCTCGGCTTCGTCCACAGTGGTGGGCCGGCCCGAGCGAGGCCGGTCCTCCAGCCCGGGCAGGCCGGCCGAGCGGTAGCGACCCCGCCAGGTGACCACGGTCTGCCGGGACAGCTCCAGCCGCCGCGCGATCTCGGTGTTCGAGGCGCCCTCGGCCGCCAGCAGCACGATCCGGGCCCGCGTCACCAGCCCCGACGCGGTCGACGGAGAACGCACCCAGGAACGCAGGACCTCACGGTCCGCATCGGAGACGGCCAACGGCGCAGCAACAGGCATACGCCATTCAACCGCACACCAACCAACTGTCCAAGAACTTCATTCACGCGACACTAGGCACTTTCGCGTGCGACTCCAGCCCACGCGCCCTTGACCAGCAGTTTCACTCTGCCGCTGCCTCCAGAACCCCCGAATTACGTCGAATCCGGGGCCACCGCTGAACTCATTTGCGGTGTGGAGCGGGGCCGCCAGTGCACACCGAGCAGAGTTGAACATGTTCAATTTTCGTGGCAATGTGGGCGCTTGACGATCAGATGTGTGAAGCAACCGGGGTTTGACGTACGCAAGGGGGAGCCATGCGTGATGAACGAGGGCGGGTCGCCGCGGGGTTGCGTGGAGTGGTCTTGGCAGTCGCGGTGTTGACGCTGGCCACAGGGTGCATATGGCAGCAACAGACACTGGCTCGGGCCGGCATCGTAGGCACCTGGACCGAGGGCGATACCGGGACCCTTCTCTTCAAGGACGATGGCACCGTCGTCGTAACCAACCTTGCCGAGTTCAATAACGATGGCGACAAGGTGTCGGAGTGCAGCGGCACCGGCAAGTGGTTCTTGTATCCCGACGACAAGGAAGCGGAGAAGTTGGGGACCACCGTCTGCGACGGCAACCCGTGGGAATTCGGCGGCTCGAAGGCGCATCCGCAAATGCGGCACAGCGTGGGAGATCCTTCGTACGGGAAACACCAAACCCTCAGCCGCAAGTAGCGGAAGCCGACCGGCGCGTCAGGCGCAACGGCCATGGACTCGACCGGAATCGACGCGAGCACCGTCGCGGTACAGCAACAGGACAGCGGTTCAACGGCTGCGATCCAACTGTCCTTCACGATGCACAGTGCCCACTGACAGCCGTGGTCGTGATGCCGGAGGAGCAACATCCATCACGTTCGAGGCAACGTACCAGACCAGTCGTGCACCGCGATTCGTGCAAGTCAGGGACACCTAGAGGGCTCATCGGGGCATGAATCCGGGCTTCTGCTCAGCGAGTGAGCGGAGGCGCCCAGGGTAGTCCTGCGCCGACGGTTCGGAGTTGTACCGGCGCCGCATCTCGGCAGCGAGTTCGCGGCTGGTCATGATGAGTGACGGCACCGACTGCCGATCCCCTTGAAGGGCCCGCCCCCCCATGACGAGTGCCTGCTCCAAGTCGCCCTCACGTGCTGCCGTGACACCGAGCGTGACCCGGGCTTCAGTGTTGCGCATCGGTGACCGCTCGGTGCCGTCAAAGTCGGGTCCCCGCCCTCAGCACCTCTTCGGCGAGCGTGCGCGCGAGCTTGTCCTCACCAACCAGGCGGTAGCAGTCCATCGTGTGGAAATCGAACTTGGCGGGGTCCACCACGAAGTGGTTGTCCAGGTTCTCGGGGTACGGCATCCCTTCGAGCAACCGCCGTCCCTTGTCCAAGGCCACCTCCACTTGCCGGCGGTCCCCGAGGCGCCCCCACGCCTTGGCTTCCTGTGCTGCGAGCTGTACAGCTACGCCGTGATGCGCCGCCGTGTCGGCTCCTGCCAGCGCCGCCGCGATGACGCCGCGGTAGTCACCGGTTGTGAGAGCGAACCATGTCCGCATCTCGTGCGCCCACCCGGCACCTCTGCGTGGTCGGATTCGGTAGCGAGAGAGAGGGCGGCGCGACGCGTCGACTCTGCAGCGTGACGATCGCCCGTGTCGTACTCGACGCAGCCGACCAGAAGGGTGAGGCAGCCCGACAGGGCGAGAACTTCGCGGTGCTGCGCGAGCGTGAGGCTCTTCGTGTGCAGCTCGACGACCCGGCGAAGCCACTGCCGGCCCTCAATGAGGAGCTGCTCGGTCGGCATGAACGGGTACTCCGAGGCGAGCCGGTCCGTCGTGATCCGAAGAGCATCGAGCGTGGCATTGTCGACGTCAGACCGGTTGAGACGGCTCGCGATCTCCAGCGTCTCCATGCCAGACGCTGCCAGGATCTCCTTGTCTCCGTCCCGCCGTGAGGGCGCCGTGGGCGGACATGGCCGGCAAACCGCTGGACGCCCGGGGCCTGTCTCGGATGCTGCGCGAGTACATGACCGGCGACAGCACCCCCATCGCCGCACGCAACATCAAGACCGGTGGCAACGTCATGAAGGGCTACTACGCAACCGACCTCCATGACGCCTGGCAGCGGTACTGCCCTCCCCCCTCTGAAAGTCCGCTACTTCCGCTACCTCCGCTACCGCGCAGGTCAGAGCCCCAAAACCGGTAGCGGGTAGCCCCCGCGCATCCGCTACCTCGCCGCTCGATCCGCTACCGCTACCCGTATGAGGCGGTCTACCGGAAACAGCTCCGGCCTGTGATCACGAAGGGCGCCGAAGCGATGGATGACATCTTCGCTGAAGATCAGGAAGACACGGCCGCGGAGGACGAGGATGAGGGTGACGCGGTGGCCTGACCACATTCGGTCGGCCCCCGGTTTGGCCCCCTAGGCATGAAAGAGGCCCATTCGCGATCATGCGAATGGGCCTCTGACCTGGGTCGGGGTGGCGGGATTTGAACCCACGGCCTCTTCGTCCCGAACGAAGCGCGCTACCAAGCTGCGCCACACCCCGGTGTCGCATCGTGGCCTTGGCCCGGCGCGACGTGGATTACTCTAGCGGACCTCCCGCCGGAGACGAAATCCGGTTTTCGCGGGTGGCTCAGACGCCCGGCACGAGGGTGAGCAGAGTGGCCTCGGGCGGGCAGGCGAAGCGGACCGGGGTGTAGCGGTTGGTACCGCAACCTGCGGAGACGTGCAGGTAGGAGCGGTGGCCGGCGGCCTCGTGGGTGGACAGGCCCTTGACCCGGTCGGTGTCGATGTCGCAGTTGGTGACCAGGGCCCCGTAGAAGGGGATGCACAGCTGTCCGCCGTGGGTGTGGCCGGCGAGGATCAGTGGGTAGCGGTCGGCGGCGAAGGAGTCGAGTACCCGCAGGTAGGGGGCATGGACGACGGCGAGGGAGAGGTCGGCGTCCGGGTCGGGGCCGCCGGCGATGGCGGTGTAGCGGTCACGCCGGATGTGGGGGTCGTCGAGGCCCGCGAAGGCGATCTCGATGCCGTCGTCGAGCTTGAGGCGGCCGCGGGTGTTGTTGACCCCGACCCACCCCGCGACGTCGAAGGCGTCGCGGACCTCCTCCCAGGGGTTGCGGGCGACGCCCACGGCGGGGTCGTTCTTGCCGTTGAGGCCGTGTACGCCCCGGACGCGCTCGACGAGGTAGCGGGCGGGGTTGCGCAGCTTGGGGGCGTAGTAGTCGTTGGAGCCGAAGACGTACGCCCCGGGAAGGTCGAGCAGGGGGCCGAGGGCGTCGAGCAGCTCCGGGACGCCGTGGGGGTCGGAGAGGTTGTCGCCGGTGTTGATCACGAAGTCCGGACGCAGCCCGGCCAGCGACTGCAGCCAGCGGCGCTTCTTGTTCTGGCCGCTGACCATGTGGATGTCGGAGAGCTGCAGGACGCGGATCGGCCGCATTCCGGCCGGCAGGACCGGCACCCGCACCCTGCGCAGGCGGAAGGACCGCGCCTCGATTCCGGCCGCGTAGGCCACGCAGGCCGCGCCGGCAGCTGTGATGCCCAGGGGTACTCCGTATCGCGCGCGCATGTCCTCCATGGTGGCAGACGGCTCGTCAGGGATAAATCCACGGTCCTCCCGGCGCCGACCTGGCAGACTCGGAGCCATGACCACCACGCTCAAGCAGCGTCTGCACGACGACCTCACGGCTGCCATCAAGGGGCGGGACGCGCTGACCTCCTCCACCCTCCGTCTCACCCTCACCGCCATCACCAAGGAGGAGGTCGCGGGCAAGCAGGCGCGCGAGCTCTCCGACGACGAGGTGCTGAAGGTGATCGCCCGCGAGGCGAAGAAGCGCCGGGAGGCCGCCGACGCCTTCGAGCAGGGCGGCCGCAAGGAGGCCGCGGAGCGGGAGCTGGCGGAGGGCGAGGTGCTGAGCGCCTACCTGCCCAAGCAGCTGGACGACGCGGAACTGGCCGGCATCGTCGCCGCCGCGATCGCGGAGTCGGGGGCCGAGGGGCCCAAGGCGATGGGCGCGGTCATGAAGATCGTCAACCCGAAGGTGGCAGGCCTGGCCGAGGGCGGCCGGGTAGCCGCGGAGGTGCGCAGGCAGCTCACGGCCGGCTGACGGGGGGCACCTCGGGCGCCCTCGGGCAACCCGGGGCCGCTCGCCGGCGGTCGGGGGTCCGGCACGGTACGACAAAGCCGGAGGGGGGGGGGGGGGGGGGGGGGGGGGGGGGGGGCGGGGGGGGGGGGGGGTGGGGGGGGGGGG
>NZ_CBDRBL010000154.1:0-5861 GCF_965342175.1 Actinacidiphila sp. bgisy167 | reverse complement strand
TGCGTCTCCCTTCTCCGCCTTGCCAAACTCGGCCCTCGACCCGCTCCTTTCTCCACCCCGCCTATCCGCGCGACCTCTAACTCGACGGATCGTCGACCTTGATCGGTTCGCCCGTGTCGCCGACGAAGACGACCAGCAGCTGCGCCGGCTCCGTACGGCTGGCGTTCTCCGAGAGCACATGGTGGGCGCCCGGCGGCTCGATCCAGTACTGGCCCTGGCGGTAGGTGTGCACCGGCTCGCCGGCGAGCTGGCTGCGCACGGCGCCCTTGAGCACGTAGGCGTAGACGAAGGCCTGCCCGTGGCGATGCGGGGGCGAGCTCCCGTCCGGCGGATAGTCGACGATCGCCGAGGTGAACGTCTTGCCCTTGACGTTCGGAAGGGCCTGCTCGAACTGGACGGACAGCTTGTCGACCGGCCGCATGGACGCCTGCGTCGACACCGCGGCGGCCGGGGCCCCGCCGCTGACGTCCTGAGCCGCGGGACCGCACGCGGCGAGCGCCGCCATGGTGAGCCCGAGGGCGGGAACGCCTCGCCGGAACGCCGTTCGAGTCATGACGGTGCTCTCCTGTCCTGTTCGCATGCTCCGGTGTGCGGCGCGCGGCGCCGCCGGGAACTCGTGGACGGTGGCCGGTCGCGAACGGACGGCGCGGCCGGGCCCATCGAGGATCCTAAATCGGAACTTGTCATTCCGCCTGTGCTGGCGGGTGCCGCGGACGCCGTCCCGTGCCCGCCGCGCCGGCCGGAAATGCGGGTGCCGTGCGTCCGGCCGCGGTCCTCTCGTACCGTTCCGGTCATGCGCGTCGTCTTCACCAAGGGCCCGGTACGAGCTACGGCATAGCCGTCCACCGTGAGAAAGGGGCCGCGCTCGCCCCGCGCAACGGCCCGGGCGGCCATCCGTACCTGCCGCACGACCTGGTGCACTTCCTGGTCGAGGCGGAGGCGGGCATCGCACTCGGCGTCTACGGGCGGCTGGCCGCCGGGGACAACGGCATGTTCTTGCCCGCCGATCCGGCGGAGCGCGTCAAGGCCGCCCCGGCGCCGCAAGTCCAAGCCGGCGAAGTCGTCGCCGCGGGCCCGGCAGGACATGGCCCGGTCGGAGCACCTGGCCGACGTCGCCCTGCGGGTGTGGGAGGTCAGGCGCGGCCACGCACCCGAGCTGCCGCGCTATGTGACGGCGGATGAGATCCCGGCGGTGGTCGACCGGATCACGGACGTGTTCGACGCATACGCCGACCGCTGGCACGCCCTGCCGGTCGGGGGTTCGCTGACGGTGACATCGCCGGGCGCCCCGGAGCCCCCGGGACGGCGCCCGAGGGCTTGACGCGGCGGTCGGCAACCTCCGGGCGTCAACCTCCGTGCGTCAACGGGACCGATCCGCCTGCCCTGCCCCGTACCGCCGGCTGACCGTTCTCGTGGGCCTCGCTGAGCGTGCGCGGCCTCCCGCAGCCGGGCGGCGTCCCCGCTCGGGGGAGCGCCGAACTGGCGGCCGTACCCGCGGCTGAGCGGGGGCGGCGGGTGGAGACGAGCGGGTGCCGGGGCCATGCCCCCGCACCCGCTCGCGCCTTCCGGATGCGCCTGCGTGCCTACGCGCCGAGCCGGTAGGCCCGTTCCACCGTCTGACGGACCGCGTTGCCCGCCTTGTCAGTGGCGGTCACGCGCAGGGTCACGTACCCGCCGTCCCGCCGGTCGCCGGGACGCTCGACCGTGGCGGTGAACCGGTTGTGGCCGCGGTCCTTGACGCGGACCTGGCCCTTCCAGCTCTTGCCGTCGTCGAAGGAGGCCTCGACCGTCAGGCGTACCCCGGTCGGTGCGGCGAGCCCGTCCTGGTTCCTGACGGTCAGGTCGAGGTCGTGCTTCTTGCCGCCGCCGACGAAGTTCCCCAGGTCGGCGGAGACGCCGTAGTCGACCTGGAGGAGAGGCAGCAGCGTCTCCTCCGCCGCCGTACCGGAGCGGAAGGTCCAGGACGTGGAGGTCCGCGTGCCGGTCTGCCAGTGCTCGGTGTCGCGCACGGTCGTCAGGTCCAGGCGGTAGTCGGCCGCTCCGGCGGGGACGGAGAAGTCCCGCCAGGCGTCATCGGCCTCGGCCACCTTCTTCCCGTCGCGGTAGAGCACCGCCGCGACGCTGTCGCCCTGAGGGTAGGAGGGATCGTCCTCCGTCCCGGTCACCGACAGGCCGCCGATGCCACCTCCGGTGGAGGGTTCCTGCCTCCGGCCCCAGTGGCCCGTCGCCGCGTCCGTGAACTCCGGGATCGCGAGGCTCAGGACGTCGCCGTTCCGGACGGCAGGACGGTTCCAGCCGCGGGGGATGGACGGCCGCACCACGGCCCGGTACCACTCCTCCGAGGCCTTCTCGCCCCCCGCGAAGGTGCGCGGGGCGTCACGCAGCCCCGACCGCAGCGCACCGCCGTAGAACAGGTCGGGTCCGGCGACGAAGTCGACGTCGTGCATCCACCGGGTGTCCCCGGAGGTCACGTACTCGGTACGGGTCGTGCCCGTCGGCACCCAGCGCGAGGTCTCCCAGGCGACGCCGGTGTAGGGCCGCCAACTGAAGCGCTGCTCGCTGGTCCAGTGCAGCGGCCCGTTGTCCGCGTAGGAGACCTTCACCTGCGCGGTGTTGCGGTCCGAGACGGTGTACGTGGCGTCCTGCGGGATCTGCCGCCACTGCGTCACGACGTCGTACAGGTACGGGCTCGTGACCGTCCCGGAGATGTCCACGACGGCCTTGCGACCGGCCATGTACCTCAGCAGCGCGGCGCCTTCGGCAGCGGTCATCCGCACCACCGGGACGGCGGAGCGAGCGCCCGTCGGCTTCCACCGGGTGTAGGCGATGAGCCCCTCGGGCAGGACGACCGCAACGCCCTTGGCACCCGCCTTCGCGGCCGCCTCCGCCAGGTCGTACCCGTCCATCGCGTACTCGTCGCGGATCACGGCGAGCTTGCCCCGCACATGCGCGGGCCGCAGGTCCGGCTTGTCCCGCGTCCCCGCGTCCACGGCGACCAGCCGCTCGCCCCGGGGGTCGAAGGGCGCGGACAGCTTGGCGTAGAACGGGTTCAGCTCGAACCCGGCACCGCGCACCTCGGTCCTCAGCTCGGGCGCAGTCATCTCGAAGCGCACGTTGAACTCGAAGGCGCCCTCGGTGACCTTGGACGTGGGGTTCACATAGAGGGGCACATGCCCCCCGCCGTCCTCGTAGAAGACGCCCGAGGTCCGCTCCACCCCGTCGATCTTCCGGTACATCTGGTACGTCAAGTTGTTGCGCCGCTGCGCCGGCAAGGGCGTGCGCACACGCACCAGTTTGGCCTTGCGGGCGTCCAGGGTCACGGTGGTGTCCTTGGTGACCTTCACCTCGGGATCGACGACCTGGATCACCCGGACCCCGTCGCCCCCGTCCTCCGCCAGGGTGCCGCCGACCAGGTAAGTGCCCTCCTCGACCTCGGCGACCAGGGGGTCGAAGCCGACGAACCGGACCTCGGTGTCCCCGCCGAACAGGTCGACGAGCGCCCATCCCGTGGGGTTCCCGTCCGGACCGCGCGAGTCGATGGTGACCTTGTGCATGGGCGCGCGCACCCACAGGCTGACGGTGGTGTGGACCGACACACCGCCGGCCGACGTGGCGGTGACGTAGCCGTAGAAGGAGCCGCGACCCGCCTGCACCGGGTCGATCGCGACCGGCACCTCGGCGGTCGCCCCGGGGGCGACCCGGACCGTGTCCGTGCCCAGCGTCAGCGCCTGCGCGGGCAGTTGCCTGCCGCCCTTCGCCGTGAGCGCGGCACGCAGGCTCAGCGACACCTCGGCGTCGCCGTGGTTGGTGTAACGGACCACGCCGGCCCGCTCCACCGGGGCCCCGTCCCGGTCGAACGGACCCATGACGATCGTGCCCGTGGCGGTCACCGGAGAGGTGAACGCGGCCTTCACGTCGACACGGCCACCGCCCTGCTCGGTCGGCACCTGCCCGGAGACCGTGTGGGACGTGCTGATCAGCGCGTCCTTGAGCTGCTCGCCGCTCCAGTCGGGGTGCTGCCCGGCCAGCAGCGCCGCCGCACCGGCCACATGGGGCGTGGCCATGGACGTGCCGTCGGCGGCGACGTAGTAGTCGTCGAGCGGAGTGCCCATGGTCGTCCCCGCGGCACGCGCGGCGACGATCCCGACGCCCGGCGCCGTGACGTCCGGCTTGGCCGCCTTGTCGCCGAAACGCGGGCCGCGGCTGGAGAAGGACGCCAGCGTGTCGTCGCGGTCGACGGCGCCGACGGTCAGGGCGGCGTCGGCCGCGCCGGGCGACCCCACCGTCATCTCCCCCCGCTCGCCGGAGTTGCCCGCGGCCACGACGAACAGCGCGCCGCTGCTGCGGGATATCTCGTCGACGGCCAGACTCATCGGGTCGGTGCCGTCGGTCTCCATGTCCGCGCCCAGGCTCATGTTGACGACCCTGGCCCCCTGCGCCGCGGCCCATTCCATGCCCGCGATGACCTGGGACTCACTGCCGGAACCGTCGTCGCCGAGGACCTTGCCGATCAGCAGGTCGGCGCCCGGCGCGATGCCCTTGCGCAGACCCCCCGAGGCGGCGCCGCTGCCCGCGGCGGTGGCGGCGACATGGGTGCCGTGGCCGAAGTGGTCCAGCGTGGAACCGCTGCCGCTGAAGTCCTCGGCCAGGCTCACCCGGCCCGCCAGGTCGGGATGCGTCTGGTCCGCTCCGGTGTCCAGCACCGCGATTTTGACGCCCTCGCCGTGGTAGCCGGCCGCCCATGCGGTGGGCGCGTTGATCTGCGCGGCGCTGCGGTCCAGCGTGGGACGCACCTTGTGGTCCAGCCAGATCTTCGGAGTGGCCGCCGCCGCGCTCGCCGTCCGCACACCGGCCGCGGGCACGAGCTGCTTCCAGAACGCGGCCAGATCCTCCCTGTCCACGCGCAGCGCCTGGGCGTCGATGCTCGTCAGCTGCCGCGGCTCGGCGGAGCCCTCGTGGAACTCGGCGAGCGCTTCCGTCGTGCGGGCCGCCTCACGCGCGGAACCCGCCGGGGCGGACACGATCAGGGGCAGGGCGTCGGTGTGCGCCTCGTCGTATCCCTGTGCGATCAGGGCCGTCACATCGAAGAGGCTCGCGTCCAGCCGCTCCGTGCGGACCAGCATCGCCGCGTCCGAGGGAAGCACCGTCAGGGCGCCGCCGCTCTCGGAGATCTGGAAGAAGACGTTCTCGCGGCCCGGCGCACGCTGCACCGAGGCCGTCTTCCTGCCGTTCGGCGCGTCGCTGACGGTGACGAGGTCGCCGGTGATCAGCCGTACGGCGGCCGTACGGTCCTGCGGTGCCGGCGTCCTCGCGGTGGACCCCGGCGACGGGGCCTGGGCCGACGCGGGCGCCACAGCACCCGCCGCGACCACAGCCGACATGGAGAGCGCCGCCCAGAGGCGGATCCGTCTCATAGGTGTCTGCACCTTTCCTTCTCCCGGCGCCCGGGTGCGGTGTTCGTGAGCGGACGTGATGGCGTGCCGTCGCGGCGCCACCGTCGTGGTGGGCGGTGCCGGGACGCCAGGCCGGGAGCCGGTGGGGCACCGCGCGTACGCGCGCCGCCAAACTCCCGTTCGACTGCGGTTCACAATCCGTTCGCATCATGTGGGGCGGTGACCGGACCGTGCCAGCGATCCGACATGGCACATCTGTGCCATGTCACAACGGCGCCACGACGCGCCCGTACGGTCGGCAGGGCAGGCAGGGCCCGCTGCCTCGGGGTCTGCCAGGTGAGCGAGCCGGCACCCCGCAGTCACGCAGATGAGGGGGTCGCGCTCCGATTCTGGAGCGCGGCCCCCTCCTGCGATCGGCACGCGGCACGCCGGATGTGCGCGGAACTGTCCGGCGTGCCGCGCGGTCCG
>NZ_CBDRBL010000153.1:0-5934 GCF_965342175.1 Actinacidiphila sp. bgisy167 | reverse complement strand
GGCGGCTGCTGGTCGTGGGGGCCGTGGTCTACGCCGCGTTCGCCGTCCTGGGGCGGTTCCACGAGATCGCCGTGGCCGTCTTCCTGGGACTGGTCGTCACCGCCATGCTCCGGCCGCCGGCCGATCTGCTCGCCCGCGCGATCCCGCGGGCGTCGGCCGTGGCGGTCTCGCTGGTCGGCAGCATCCTGGTCGTGTTCGGCGTCCTGGCGCTGGTCGGTGAGGTGGTCGCCGCCGAGAGCGGGGGGCTGCAACGCGAGTTCGGCGCGGGGCTGACCCGTATCGAGCGCTGGCTGGAGGCCCCGCCGTTCCGGCTCGACCCGCAGGCGCTCGACAACCTGCAGTCGAAGGTCGGGAAGTGGCTCTCCGACCACCGGTCGACCCTGATCAGCACCGCGCTCAGCGGCGCCGGACGCCTGGTCGAGGTGCTGACGGTCCTGGCGCTGGCCCTGTTCTGCTCGGTCTTCTTCCTGCACTCGGGCGACCGGCAGTGGTCCTGGTTCTGCCGGCAGCTGCCGCGGGCGGTCCGCGGCAGGGTGGCCGTGGCAGGCCGTGCGGCGTGGCGCACGTTCACCGGCTACACGCGCGGGATCGTCCTGGTGGCGGCGACGAACGCGATCCTGGTGGGGGTCGCCCTGTTCCTGCTCCGGGTTCCGCTCGCGCTGCCGCTGGCGCTGCTGGAGTTCTTCGCGGCCTTCGTGCCGCTGATCGGTTCGCCGATCGCCCTGGCGGTGGCCGCCGTGGTGGCGCTGGCCGCCGAGGGCCCCCTCGTGGCGGCGATCGTCGTCTGCCTGATCGTCCTCATCGGCCAGATCGAGGGACATGTGCTGCACCCGCTCGTGATGAGCTGGGCGGTCCGCCTGCATCCGGTGGTCGTCGCGCTCACCGTGATCGGCGGGGCCATCGCCGCCGGGGTGATCGGCGCGGTGGTGGCGGTGCCCCTGGTCTCCGTCCTCTGGTCGGTGTACCAGGCGCTGCGCACGACGGAGTAGGGAGCGCAAGTTCTTGCGGTGCTTCCGCAACACCCTGTCGGACGGACGACACTCCAGCGCAAACGCCTGCCAACTCTACTGAAAGCGCGGCCGGAACCATAGACGGCCGGAAGCGCCTCTGCAACTATCACTTCGAGCCGCGCAATTAACCAAACAACGCATGAAAAATACGCAGCGTGCCAGCCGAGTGGTCAGCGCCATGTCATGGCTTCAACAACCTGACGAGAGGCACAGGGACGACATGCCAGAGAAACGGTTCATCCGACGGCTGCTCGCGGGGGTGATCGCGGCCGGCCTCGTGCTGCTCGGCCAGTCCGCGCTGCCCGCCACGGCCGCCGGCGGCCCCGACCTCGCCGCGGGGGCCCCGGCCACCGCGAGCAGCTCCCACGCCGAGTACGGGGTCGCCAACATCACCGACGGCGACCAGAACACCTACTGGCAGAGCGCCGGGAGCTCCTTCCCGCAGTGGGTCCAGGTCGACCTGGGCAGCAGTACCAGCATCGACCAGGTCGTCGTCCGGCTCCCCGCCTCCTGGGAGGCCAGGACCGAGACGTTCGCCGTCCAGGGCAGCCCCGACGGTTCCACCTTCGCCACGCTCTCCGGCTCGGCCGCGCGGAACTTCGGCCCCGGCTCGGGCAACACGGTGACCATCGGCTTCGCGGCCACCCCCACCCGGTTCGTTCGGCTGGCCATCACCGCCAACACCGGCTGGCCCGCCGCCCAGGTCTCCGAGCTCGAGGTGCACGGCTCCGCCACCTCGACCGACAACCTCGCCCGGGGCAGGACCCTCACCGCGAGCAGCGGCGACGCGCCCTATGTCGCCGCCAACGCGGGCGACGGCAACCAGGGCACCTACTGGGAGAGCGCCGGGAGCTCCTTCCCGCAGTGGGTCCAGGCCGACCTCGGGTCCTCCGTCGCGGTCAGCAAGGTGGTGCTGAGGCTGCCGCCCTCATGGGAGGCGAGGACGCAGACGCTGTCCCTGCGAGGCAGCACCGACGGCTCGTCCTTCAGCGACCTGGTCGCCTCCCGCGACTACGCCTTCAGGCCGTCCGACAACAACACCGTCACCATCAGCCTGAGCAGCACGACCACCCGCTACCTGCGCGTCCAGATCACCGCGAACACCGGCTGGGCCGCCGCGCAGCTGTCGGAGCTGGAGGTCTACGGCCCGGCCACCGGCGACACCACCGCGCCGAACGCGCCCACCGGCCTGGCCTTCACCGAGCCCGGCTCCGGCCAGATCCGGCTGACCTGGAACGCCGCCACCGACAACGTCGGCGTCACCGGCTACGACGTCTACGCGAACGGGGAGCTGCGCACCAGCGTCTCCGGCAGCACGCTCGCCTATACCGACAACCAGCCCGACGGCGCCACCGTCAGCTACTTCGTACGGGCCAAGGACGCGGCCGGCAACGTCTCCGGCAACAGCGACACCGTCACCCGGACGGGCTCCGGCGGCGACACGCAGGCGCCCAGCCAGCCCGGCGACCTCACCCTCGCCCAGCCCGGCTCCGGGCAGATCAAGCTGAGCTGGACCGCCTCGAGCGACAACGTCGGCGTCACCGGCTACGAGGTGTACGCCAACGAGGTCCTGCGCACCACGGTGTCGGGCAGCACCCTCACCTACACCGACAGCCAGCCGGACACCGCGACCGTCTCGTACTACGTGAAGGCCAAGGACGCCGCGGGCAACAGAAGCGTCGCCAGCGCCACGGCCACCCGCAACGGCTCGGGCGGCACCGGCTCCAACATGGCCGTGGGCAAGCCCATCACGGCCTCGTCCAGCACCCAGGCCTTCGTCGCGGCCAACGCCAACGACAACAGCGTCACCACCTACTGGGAGGGCGCCGGCGGCAGCTACCCGAACACGCTGACCGTCTCCCTCGGGGCGAACGCCGACGTCACCTCGGTCATCCTCAAGCTCAACCCCGACAGCGCCTGGGGCGCCCGCACCCAGACCGTCCAGGTGCTCGGCAGGGAGCAGGGAGCGAGCGGCTTCAGCAGCCTCAAGGCGGCCGCCGGCTACACCTTCAGCCCCTCTTCCGGCAACACGGTGACCATACCGGTCAGCGCCCGGGTCGCCGACGTACGGCTGCAGTTCACCGCCAACAGCGGCGCGGGCGCGGGCCAGGTGGCGGAGTTCCAGGTGATCGGCACCCCGGCGCCGAACCCGGACATGACCGTCACCGGCATGTCCGTCTCCCCGAGCGCACCGGTCGAGACCGACGCCATCAGCCTCTCCGCGACCGTGCGCAACATCGGCGAGCTGGCCTCGGGCGCCACGAACGTCACCTTCTACCTGGGCACCACCAAAGTCGGCACCGCCGCCGTCGGCGCGCTGGCGGCCGGCGCCTCCACCACGGTGACGGCGAACATCGGCGTACGGGACGCGGGCAGCTACCCGCTCGGCGCCAAGGTCGACGAGTCCGGGGACGTCATCGAGCAGAACGACACCGACAACGCCTACAGCAGCCCGACCCCGCTGGTCGTCAAGCCGGTCGACAGCTCCGACCTGATCGCCTCGCCCACCGGCTGGTCGCCCGGCAACCCGGCCAAGGGCAGCACCGTCACCTTCTCGGTGGCGATCAGGAACCAGGGCACGGTCGCCTCGGCGGGCGGCTCCCACGGCATCACCGTCACCGTCACCGACACCGACACCGGCTCCGTCGTCAGGACGCTGACCGGCTCCTACAACGGCGCCATCGCCGCGGGCAGCACCACGAGCCCCGTCTCACTGGGCACCTGGACCGCCGCCGACGGCAAGTACACCGTCAGGACCGTCATCGCGCCCGACGCGAACGAACTCGCGGTCAAGCAGCAGAACAACACCAGCACCCAGTCGCTCTTCGTCGGCCGCGGCGCCAACATGCCCTACGACATGTACGAGGCGGAGGACGGCGTCCTCGGTGGGAGCGCCGCCGTGGTCGGCCCCAACCGCACCGTCGGCGACCTGGCCGGTGAGGCGTCCGGCCGCAAGGCCGTCACCCTCAGCAGCACGGGCAGCTCGGTGGAGTTCACCACCCGGGCCAGCACCAACACCCTGGTCGTGCGCTACTCCATCCCCGACGCCCCGGGCGGCGGCGGCATCGACTCCACCCTGAACGTCTACGTCAACGGCAGCTTCCTCAAGGCCATCGACCTCACCTCCAAGTACGCCTGGCTGTACGGCAGCGAGACCGCCCCCGGCAACAACCCGGCCGAGGGCAGCCCCCGCCACATCTACGACGAGGCCAACATGATGCTCGGCACGACCGTGCCGGCAGGGGCCAAGATCAAACTGCAGAAGGACGCCGCGAACGGCAGCCGGTACGCGATCGACTTCGTCAACACCGAGCAGGTCGCGCCGATCACCAATCCCGACCCGGCCGCCTACACCGCGCCGACCGGCTTCACCCACCAGGACGTGCAGAACGCCCTGGACAAGGCCCGGATGGACACCACCGGCACCCTCAAGGGCGTCTACCTGCCGCCGGGCGAGTACGAGACGGGCAGCAAGTTCCAGGTCTACGGCAAGCCCGTCAAGATCATCGGCGCGGGCCCCTGGTACACCCGCTTCCACACGCCGGTCGGCCAGTCCAACACCGACGCGGGCTTCCGTGCCGACTCCACCGCCAACGGCTCGACCTTCTCGGGCTTCTCCTTCTTCGGCAACTACACCTCCCGCATCGACGGCCCCGGCAAGGTCTTCGACTTCGCGAACGTCGCCGACATGACCATCGACAACGTCTGGAACGAGCACACGGTCTGCCTCTACTGGGGCGCCAACACCGACAACGTCACCATCAAGAACTCCAGGATCCGCAACACGTTCGCCGACGGCGTCAACATGACCAACGGCAGCACGGACAACCACCTGGACAACATCGAGGCCCGTGCCACCGGTGACGACAGCTTCGCCCTCTTCTCGGCGATCGACGCCGGCGGGGCGGACGAGAAGAACAACCTCTACGAGAACCTGACGTCCCTGCTGACCTGGCGGGCCGCGGGCGTCGCCGTCTACGGCGGCTACGCCAACACCTTCCGCAACATCCTCGTCGCGGACACCCTGGTCTACTCGGGCGTCACGATCAGCTCCCTGGACTTCGGCTATCCGATGAACGGCTTCGGGACCGAGCCGACCAACTTCCAGAACATCTCGGTGATCCGCTGCGGCGGGCACTTCTGGGGCAGCCAGACCTTCCCGGGCATCTGGCTCTTCAGCGCCTCGAAGGCCTTCCAGGGCATCCGCGTCAGCGACGTGGACATCGTGGACCCGACCTACAGCGGGATCATGTTCCAGACGAACTACGTGGGCGGCCAGCCGCAGAACCCGATCAAGGACACGATCTTCACCGACGTCTCCATCACCGGCGCCCACCGCAGCGGTGACGCCTACGACGCCAAGTCGGGCATGGGCCTGTGGGCCAACGAGATGCCGGAGGCGGGCCAGGGCCCGGCGGTCGGCTCCGTCACCTTCAACAACCTCAGGATGAGCGACAACCACGAGAACATCCGGAACACGACCTCCACCTTCACCATCAACGTCAGCCCTTAGCGGAGGAACACGCGAACGCCGTGGTCCCGGCCGGTTCTCCGGCCGGGACCACGGCGCTGCGTCATCCCCGCCGGACGCCGCCGTGCGCCCACGGCCCCCACCACACCGGTATGGGCGAATCGGCGGGGGCGGAGGCCGGCTGTTCCGGGTGAAGTCCGAGCCGCCGCAGGGCGGCCGCGTCGACCCGTACGCCGTAGTGGCCGTGCCAGTGCCCGTCCTCACCGACCCGGCACACGAGGTCGACCACCAGCTCGTGGTCGGCGAACGGCCACCAGTCGATTCCCCGGTCCCGCAGTC
The DNA here is from genome assembly GCF_965342175.1 of Actinacidiphila sp. bgisy167. GTDB lineage: Bacteria > Actinomycetota > Actinomycetes > Streptomycetales > Streptomycetaceae > Actinacidiphila. Next base: position 114 of record NZ_CBDRBL010000153.1, on the reverse strand, counting down.
AACGTGCCGTCAGGTCGGCGGGCCGGGGGCGGCCCGGCAGATTCTCGTGGCCGAGGAGGGTCACCCATGCCTCCGGTTCGCGCTCCATGCCGCCGTTCTCGCGCAGCACGACGG
>NZ_CBDRBL010000152.1:0-6121 GCF_965342175.1 Actinacidiphila sp. bgisy167 | reverse complement strand
GCGGCGCGACGGCGGTGCTGTTCGGCGGCACACCGGCGACCTCGTTCATCGTCGACTCACCCACACAGATCACCGCGGTCGCCCCCGCCGGCGCCGGAACCGTCCCGGTCACCGTCACCACACCCGGCGGCACCAGCAACGCCGTCACCTTCTTCTACGTGGGCGCACCCGTCCTCACCTCGATCGTGCCCAGCCAGGGCGCGACCACCGGCGGCACCACGGTCGTCCTCACCGGCACCAACCTCAGCGGCGCGACAGCCGTCAACTTCGGTGCCACACCGGCGACCTCGTTTATCGTCGACTCACCCACACAAATCACCGCGGTCGCCCCCGCCGGCGCCGGAACCGTCCCCGTCACCGTCACCACACCCGGCGGCACCAGCAACCCCGTCAGCTACACCTACGTGGCGGCACCCGTCCTCACCTCCCTGGCCCCCACCGAGGGACCGAGCGGCTCGGTGTCCACCGTCACCCTCACCGGCACGGGACTGACCACCACGACGGCAGTGCTCTTCGGCGCCACGCCGGCGGCGTTCACCGTGTTGTCCGACACCACCATCGCCGCGTCCGCCCCGGTGGGCGCCCCAGGCCCGGTGGCCGTCTCCGTGACCACACTCGGCGGCACGAGCAACTCGCTCACGTACACCCGTATCGCGCCTCCCGAGATCTAGACGCGCTGGCCGGGGGACCGCAGGTCCCGGGGCGGGGCGGTCGCCCGCTCCAAGTGCGGGGCCTGACAGACCGACGTAACGTGACGCTCCAAAGCCAACTGCGGGATTCCCACCCACAGTCGAACAAGGAGCCTATTTCGTGAAACGTTGGGATACGCGGAAGACATGGCAGGCGGGTGCTCTCGCGGCGATAGCAGCGGTTGTAGGTCTCGCCACGCCGGCGATGGCGGCCGATCCGTCCACGACGACGCTCCAGGTGTCACCCCCGACCGCCGCCGCCGGGGCACCCGTTCTGCTGACCGCCACGGTGGTCTGCCCGGGTGACCCCAGCGGCGGCCTCGGCATGACGTTCTTCGACGGTGGCGTCATCCTGGCGACCGTGCCCGTCGCGGCCAACGGGCAGGCCACCCATGTGGCCACCTTCGCGACCGCCGGCACACACACCATCACGGCCGCGTACAACGGGAACGCCAACTGCTTCGCCTCGAACACCACGGCGACGGTCGCGATCACGGCGGGCCCGTACTGCCCCTGGGGACCCGACCCGTGCAAGGACGATCGCCCCGGCTACCCGAACTGCCCCTCGTCGCTCTCGCCTCTGGTGGTCCAGCAGCCCTCCGCCTCGCCCGACCAGTGCCGCTGGTGAACTCGGCGTGCACGCCGCGGACCACAAGGCCTCCGACGCCCCCGACCGGGGCGTCGGAGGCCTTGTGGTCTCATGGGCGGTGTGAACCGCGCCACCGAAGAGACCAACCGCCGGATGCTCCGAGCACGGGACGCCATGGACCGCGGGTACGCACAGCCGCTGGACGTGCCGGCACTCGCGCGCATCGCCCATGTGTCGCAGGCGCACTTCACGCGCACCTTCCGGGCGACCTTCGGTGAGACCCCGCACCGCTATCTGCAGCGCCGCCGCGTGGAGCGGGCGATGTTCCTGCTGCGGGAGGGCGACCTCAGCGTGACGGACATCTGCTTCGAGGTGGGCTTCGGCAGCCCGGGGACCTTCAGCCGCACCTTCCGGGACATCGTGGGCACCTCCCCGCGGGCCTACCGCAGGCAGGCCGCGGCGGCGGCCGTGCCGACGTGCTTCGTGAAGGCGTGGACACGGCCGCGCGCCTGACCACAGGTCGACCGGGCCGCCAGGCCGAACGGCTACGCCCGGGCGCTGGAAGCCGAGCAGTTTCGGATAAGTTTTGGCACCGCCCCGCCGGTAGCGTGATGCCCATGTTCAACGCCATCACGCACTCGCAGATCTACGTCCTCGACCAGGACGAGGCCCTCGACTTCTATGTCGGCAAGCTCGGACTGGAGGTGAACCAGGACGTCGACTTCGGTTTCATGCGCTGGCTCACGGTAAGTGTCCCCGGTCACCCCGAGCGCCAGATCCTGCTGGAGAAGCCGGGCCCGCCGGCGCTGTCCGAGGAGATCGCCCAGCAGGTCCGCGACCTGGTCACCAAGGGCGGCGCGGGCGGTCACCTGATCTTCAGCACCGACGACTGCCGCAAGACGTACGAGACCCTGCGGGACCTCGGCGTGGAGTTCACCGACGAGCCGACCGAGCGCCCGTACGGCATCGACTGCGGCCTGCGCGACCCCTTCGGCAACAGCATCCGCTTCACCCAGTTGAAGGCCTGAGCCGCGGCCGCGAGGCGCCCCGCGCCACCTCCCCGGGCCGCTCCGAGCACGCCGGGCGCCCACCGCCGACCGGGCGGCGCCGAGAACTGCGAGGCGCCGCCCGGCGAGGTGACGCCGACCGCGCGGGCACGGCCGGGCAGGGCCGACGCAGGGTTGGGGGCCGACGCAGGGTTGGGGGCCGACAGCTGCCGGCGGCGTCCGCGCGGGCGCGGCCCGTCCCAGGGGGTGGTGGGGCGCACGGTGGCGTCACGGTGGGGCGCGATGCGATGAACGCGCCACGCCGACCGTCGGACCACCCCGGCCTGTGCCCCATGCCTCGGCCTGCCCCGCGCCCGTGGTATCGCGCCGCCGCACGCCGTCACGACGTGCGCGGCCGGTGCCTCCCCTCTTCCCAAGAGGTCCTCGGCAGCCACCGCTCACAGCGCGCGCGATCAGGGCGCCCCGCGCGCCGCCCGTTGTGTGGATATGCTGCCAACTTGCAATTCGGCTACGGGACTTGGGGGGACCCGCGGCTACTGCCCGCCCATGGGAGGAGCGGTCACGGCGGGTCGCCGACGCCGTGCCCCGCTCCCCCGCTCGCTTCGGTACTCATCGTGACCCGGAGGCCTCGTGACCACCTCTCCGCCCGAACACCCCCAGCCCGCCCCCACCGCCGTACCGCCGCCGGGGTGCCCAGCTCACGGTCTGTACGCCGAGGGGCTGCAGCAGCTGCACGCGCCCAAGGCCGTGGCGAACACCGAGCAGCTGTACGCCGACCTACGCGAGAAGTACGGGGCCGTGGCGCCCGTGGAGATCCCCGGCGGGGTCCGGGCGTGGCTGGTGCTGGGACACCGGGAGAACCTGGAGGTGATGCGGACCCCCTCGCGGTTCTCGGCCGACTCCCGGCTGTGGCGGGACAGCAGGCTGCTCACCCCCGAGCACCCGCTGGCACCGCTGATCGCCTGGCAGCCGCTGGTGAACTTCTCGGAGGGGGAGGACCAGCGCCGCCTGCGGGGAGCAGTCAACGCCAGTCTCGCCGAGTTCAACAACATCGGGGTCCGCCGCAGGATCCAGCACATCGCCAACACGCTGATCGACGGCTTCTGCCGGGACGGACACGCCGACCTGGTCGCGCAGTACGCGCAGCAGGTCCCGATGCTCACGATGATGCGGCTGCTCGGTGTTCCCGAGGAGACCGCCCCCGCGCTGATCGCGGCCTGCCAGGACCTCATCGCCGGCACCGACACCGCGGCGGTGAGCAACCAGTTCGTCATGCGGGTCCTGCAGGACCTGGTCGCCGCCCGCAAGGCCGGTCCCGAGAACGACCTGCCCAGTTTCCTGATCCAGCACGATGCGCGCCTGAACGACACCGAAGTCGCCGAACACCTCCGGCACACCCTGGTGGCGGCGCACACCACCACCAGCGTGCTGCTCGCGGACACGATCGAGATCTACCTCACGGACGTCAAGACGCGCGCCAGCCTGAACGGCAGTACACAGACGCTGGAGGAGTCCGTCGACCACATCCTGTGGGTCCGGCCGCCGCTGGCCGTCCTGCCGGCCCGTTACGCCACCGGCCCGACCAAGCTGGGTGAGCAGACGATCGAGGAAGGCGACATGGTCCTGATGGGCCTGGCGGCCGGGAACGCCGACCCGCAGGTCCGTCCCGACCTCAAGGCGCCCATGCACGGCAACCGCTCGCACCTGGCGTTCAGCGGCGGCGGGCACGAGTGCCCGGGGCAGAACATCGGCCGGGCCATCGTCGAGACCGCGTGCGACGTCCTGCTGACCCGGCTGCCCGACCTGCACGTCTCGGGCGAGACGCAGCGGGTCTTCACCTGGATGGCCCACCCGCTCATCACGCTACCGGTGGAGTTCACCCGCAAGGCTCCCGAAGCACCGGTCACCACGACACATGCACGGGTGGCGCAGCAGGTGACGTCCGCGCTCCCGCAGGCCGTCCCGCAGCCCCTGCCCTCGGCAGCGGCCGCCGCGACGATCCCCGCGGCGGCCCCGGCCCGCAGGCCCTGGTGGCGGAGCCTGGTCGGCCGGTAGCCACGGTCCCCTCCCCTCCGACGTCCCGTCGAACGTCCCGTCCCCGCCCGCCCCGTGCGCGGGCCCGGGACGGGACGTTCGGGCTTCCGCGTCGCCCGGCGCGAGCGGTGGGTCCGGCTCGCGCGGCCCGCCGGGATCTCGGCCGCGGCGCGAAATCGTCGGCACCGTGGCTCATACGGCACTCTTGACGTGATCATCATCGGCGGGACGATTGTTCCCGTCATATGCGCCGCTCGCGCCGCTCTCCGGGCCGCGAACGGTGCCCATGCGAACAGCCGAGGTGATCGAGTGTGGTGCCCAACCGCCGCCGGTCCGCCGTCCTCGGCTTCGCCACCCCGCCAACTGCCTCCAGCGGGCCCCTCCGCATGCCCGCACAACGCAGCCCCGCCCCGTCCGCCACTCCTCCGCACCGCATCACGACGAAAGGATGTCCCATGTCTGTGGGATCGAAGTCCATCCCGCGGGCCCCGGGACGGCTCCCGCTGCTCGGGCACGCCGTACCGCTGGCGCGCTCGCCACTGAGGTTCGTCTCCTCCCTGCGTGACGCGGGCGACCTGGTGCGCGTCGACATCGGGACCATGCCGGTCTACTTCGTCAACTCCTTCGGCCTCGCCCACGACGTCATGGTGGGCAAATCGGCCAGCTTCGAGAAGGGCAGGTTCTTCGACCGGTTGCGCAGCCTGGTCGGCAACGGCCTGGCGACCGCCGACGCCCACACCCACCGGCGCCACCGGCGTCTGATGCAGCCGATGTTCCACCGCGAACGCATCGCCGGATACGGCCGGCTCATGGCCGAACAAGCCCGACGGATCACCGACACCTGGCAGCCGGGCGCGACGCTGGCGGTGGAGGAGGTGATGGGCACGCTGGTCGTCTCCACCGTGGCGGCGTCGATGTTCTCCAGTGACATCGGAGCGCAGGCCCGTGACTGCGTTCGGCGCAACGTGCCGGTCATCATCGAGAACATCCTGCTGCGCACCGTCTCACCGAAGCTGCTCGACCACGTGCCGATCCCGGCCAACCGGCGCTTCGACGCCGCGACCCGCGAACTCCACGACGTGCTGGACAGGGTCATAGCCGACGCCCGCGCCGCGGGCAGTGCCTACGCGCCGGATACTCCGGACGTGCTCTCGACCCTGCTGGACGCCCGTGACGCCGACACCGGGCAGCCGCTGAGCGACGCGGAGGTGCGCGACGAGCTGGGCACGATCCTGTTCGCGGGCACCGAAGCCACAGCCAGCACCCTGGCCTGGTTCTTCCACGAGATAGCCCGTCGTCCCGACATCGAGGCGCGCCTGGTCGCCGAGATCGAACAGGTCGTCGGGAACGGTCCGGTCTCCTTCGAGCACGTGCGGCAACTGCCGCTGATGCAGCGGGTCCTGGACGAGACGGTCCGCCTGCACGGCGTGACCCTCCTGATGCGCCGTGCGATCAAGCCCGTGGAGCTCGGCGGCTACGACCTCGCACCCGGCACCGAGGTCGCGTTCAGCCTCTACGCCCTGCACAGGGACCCGCGGGCCTACCCCGACCCGGAGCGCTTCGACCCCGACCGGTGGCTGCCGGAGAACTCCGGCGACCGGCCGCGCACCGTCTTCCTCCCGTTCGGCGCGGGCAACCGCAAGTGCATCGGCGACGCCTTCGCCTGGACCGCGATCATCATCGCACTCGCCACGATCCTGCCCCGCTGGAAGCTCCGCCACGTTCCGGGCACGTCGCCGAAGGAGGCCGTCTCCGCGGTCCCCCACCCCGACCACCTGCCCATGACTGTGATGCGGCGGGAA
>NZ_CBDRBL010000151.1:0-6373 GCF_965342175.1 Actinacidiphila sp. bgisy167 | reverse complement strand
GATGTTGCTGCGTAGGTGCCGCCCGGAGTACACCTCGTCGCCCGCGAACCAGCGTGCCTGCACGCCGGCCGCGAGCGCGCCGGCGACCATGACCACCGCCTGCTGCGGCTTGGTGGCGAACACGGTCTCCTCGGGCACCCCGGCCCACTCGCGGCGTTCCTCGTCCGCGGCCCAGTCCGCCGGGAGGTAGAGCGCCCGGTCGATGACCACCCGCGTCGTCGGCGTGACCGCCGCCAGATGCACCGCCACCTGGCACAGTCCGACCGCGCCGAGGGCGCCGGAGTACTGGTGGCCGGCGCCGACGCAGTCCTTGGAGGACTTGGCGTCCCCCGTTTCGTCGGCCACCGACACCACGTCCTGGCCCGCGAGTTCGTCCGATACCAGGCGGGCGACGGCGTCCCGTGCCGCAGTGTGATCGAACCGGGCCCGGGAGAGCAGGTGCTGCAGTCGATGCGGTCCGGGATGTCCCAGCGCCTGAGCCAGCGTCCAGCAGTTCCGCGTGTCCACTTCCAGCAGCAGCCCAGCGGTCAACTGCGCGGCCGTGGCGCGGGCTTCACGTCGCGCGAAGCAGTCCGCGATCGCCTCCATCGCCGCCCCGAACGCCGTGGCCCACGCCTGCTCGGCTGTGGTGGCCTCCACGGCCACCGCGTCCTTGATCGTCGTCACAAACGTTCATGATCACGGTGGCCGTCCTCATGCCCTCAGCAGCCCCCGGCGAGACGCTGACCAGCACGGACGACGGAACTACAGCTGCCGTGACGGAACGGCGACACCCCGGCGGGTGGGAGGGCGTGGCGTGCATTATCCGGTGACGAGAGGACGTGGCGCAGGTGGCGCAAGGCGCTGCGGCCGGTACTGGCTCGGTATGGATCGCCCGTTGGCCCGTCCCAGGGCCTGGCGCATCGCCTGGTATTGCAGGTACGAGTCGCTGAGCGCTTTGCGGAGCTGGTTTACTTCCTCTATCAGCTCCTGTTCCCGTGCCGCGGATGCGGCGGGGGTGGTCTCGAGGCCGGTTCTGCCGGCCTCGATGAAGCGTTTCTTCCATATGCTTATGGCCTGCGCGGAGACGCCGGCTTCCCGGGCGGCTTCAGCGGCTGTGATCTCTCCGGACAGGATGGACAGAAGGAGGGTGACTTTCTCCTCGGGTGGCAGCGCGGGCGGTCTGGGCACAGTAGGTCTCCACGTGGTTCTTGTGTCGCGTCATATTGCACAGATCGTCCAGCCGGCGAGGGCCGGACGGCACACGATCTCCTCGACGACTTGATCCACATCCCCCTGGGCCGGGGAAGCCGGCGAGGTGACCGCGATGACGGCAGCGCGTGCCGTGCACTCCACGATGGAGGCCTTCCACTGAGGCGGCAGCAGGGCGATCAGTCTCACCGCCGCAGTCTCGGGAGCTGCTCCCAAGGGTGCGTGCTCGGAGGCCTCGATGCGAAAGCGTCGGGGAGTGGTCATGGTGTCCTTGCCTTTCGAAGTGGCGTCTGTGGTGTCGGCCTTTGATGCCGCGGATTGTGCCCGGCTCGCAGGTGTGCGCCCAGAAGCCCCCGGACGGCTCACCCCCAGTCATGCACGTCTGCCGAGTCCAGAACCACGCCCAGGATGTCCTGCACCGTCTCGACGGCATCGGTGATTTGGGCGGTGCAGCAGGATCCGTTCGCAACTGCGGACTGCGGTGCGGCATCATCCGCGTTCGCCGTGCCCGAGCCCGCGAGACACAGAGCGACGGCGGTGAGGGCGGACAGAGCGATCTTCTTGGCGTACGAGCGCGGACGACAGGTGCTGCGGCGGCGCGACTGGTTCATTTTTCTCCCCCTGGCCGAATACTCGGTTCGGACTCCCCCGTGGGGCCCGCACCGAGAACTCTGCCGTTCTGGAGGGTGATGTTGGGGCTGCGGGGCGTGCACCTTGATGCACGCGGGCGTGCCGCATGCTGCATGAAGTTTGAAACGCCAGGTTCTGGAGCCTGCACCCGCCGAGGGAGGACGAACAGCGCGTGAATGATCATCGGCTGTGAAGGTTGAAGTGAGGAATTGAGTACGTAGTCTGTCGTTGTGCATGTCTTGCGGAACCTCGGTTTCTTGCATCGGACGTGCCTGCGCGTGCGTGCGAAGAATGCCTACCGGGGGGGCTATGCAAGCAAATATGCGTTTTCTCGGTGTCGAGACCGAGGTGGAAGAGGCCTACCGGGCTCTACTCCAAGCCGGTGACGCTCTTCCCGAGGAGCTGGCCCGCCGCTGCGGCAGCAAGGCAGCGCCTATGGAAGAGATCTGCCAGCAACTGGTCGAGTCCGGTCTGGCCCAGTCCTCTGACAACGGTGTCCTGACGCCGCTGTCGCCGGCCAAGGCCATCGAAGGACTGGTGACGGCCGCGGTCGAGAAGCTCCAACAGAGCCTGCGGAGCGAGGTCCACACCAGCGGGATCGTCGACACCCTGATCGCGGAGCGGCGCGCCTCGTCCCTCAACGATCACCTGGGTGCCGGCCAGTCCGTGCAGCTGACGGGCATGACGGCGGTAAGGGCGGCCATCGACGAGCTGACGTTCTTCACCTGGAACGAGAGTCTTACCACCAACCCCCGAGGCGTGCTGAGCCAGGAGAGCATCGCTCACGCGCGTCCCATAGACGAGCGGGTGCTGCGACGGGGGGTGCGCATGCGCACCGTGGTGGGGCACGCTGCCCGCGAAGACGCGCCCACCATGGCTTACCTGCGGGAACTGTCAGACATGGGCGCCTCTATCCGGGTGGCGCGCGATCCGATCGAGCGCCTGATCATCTGTGACCGGGCTGCGGCCCTGACGCCGCTGGATCCCGCGCACACCGCGAAAGGCGCGATCATGACCCGCGAACCCGGGCTGGTTGCCGCGCTGGTGTCGTTGTTCGAGCGCATGTGGCGCAGCGCCGATCCTTTGACTCCGCAGGGCATGGAGAGCACCGACCAGCGGGTGGACTCGGTGACGGTGCTGGAACGAAGGATTCTGCAGTCGCTGTGCACCGCGGACAAGGACGAGGTGGGCGCGCGCGAGGTGGGCATCGCGCTGCGTACGTATCGCAAGCATGTGGCGGCGCTTATGCGCCGCCTGGATGCGAGCAACCGCTTCCAGGCCGCCCTTCTCGCGCGCGAGCGCGGCTGGATCTAAGGGGCAGCCCGGAAGCGGAGAGCGCTAGCTGAAGGCAGCCACAGTGACCGGCGGCGTGTCATCGGCGGTGCGCCGACGCTCCAGGTAGGACAGCAGAGGGCCGGTCATCGCGGTGGTGGCCAGGGCCATGACCACCAGGGACAGCGTCATGGGGCCGGTCAGGATGCCCGCGCTCACGCCGGCCTGCAGCACGATGAGCTCGGTCAGACCGCGGGTGTTCATCAGCACCCCCACCTCGCGCGCCACCACGGGGGACTGGCCCGCCAACCGGGTGCCGGCGTAGCCACCCAGGATCTTGCCGATCACGCCCAGAGCGAGGGTGAGAAGGAGCAGTGACCAGGAGGCGGCTCCGTACGAGCGGCTGAGCACGCTCACGCCGGTCACCACGAAGAAGACCGGAACCAGGAAACGCCCGGTCTTCGACACGGTGTCCACCACCGGGGCCCACGGCGTCCGTGCACCAGAGGGCACGGCGAAGCCGACCAGCGCAGCGCCGAGGATGGAGGTCATGCCCAGGTGCTCCATGGCGTATCCCATGCCGCAGGCGGCAACGGCCAGGAATACGACCATTACTTGCCGGCGGCGCAGCAGCCACTGCGCGGCTCGAGAGCGCAGCACACCGCGCAGGATGATCATGAACACCCCGCCGAGAGCCAGTGCTATCAGGCAGTGGATGAGCCCCTGCGCGGTGCGCGCGTTCAGGCACAAGGCCAGGGTGAGCAGAATCCATCCCGCGGAATCGATCAGGACAGCGGCCGCCATGGTCAGGGCACCGCTGGGGGTGTCCTGCATCTTCCGGGCGGCAAGGATGCGCGCCATGACCGGCACCGCGCTGATGGACAGGGAGACAGCGGTCATCAACACGAAGGCGGCAAGCGGCGCGTTGCCCCGCACTGCCGGATGGGCATAAGCGGTGATCCACCACGCCAGCAGGGCTCCGGCCAGCAACGACGGCACCAGGGAGCCGATGGCGACCCACGCCATGGCTCCCTTGCCGGGTCGCCTCGCGCTGCTGCGCAAGTGGTGCGCCAGGCCGACCAGGTAGAGCGCGAGTGCGCCCTGGCCAAGCAGCTTGAGTGCTTCGAGGATGTGCCCCGGCAGCAGAAAGTCGAAGGTGTTATGCCCGACCAGAGCCAGCAGGAGCGGTCCCGCCAGGAGGCCGGCGCTGATCTCGCCGATGACGTCGGGCTGCCGCAACCGGTGGGCGACGCGGCGTCCGCCGTGGGCCAGCAGCAGCGTGAGCAGGAGAGCAGCGATGATGTGGGCGAAGGTGAACAGGGAAGAGGTCATGGGTGCACCTGTCCTGGGTCAGGCGACCAGCGCGTGGCGCCAACGCACCACGGAGCCGATCTTGAGGACGGAGTTGGCGTAGATGCGGGCGGCCAGCCAGACACAGGCGCTGGTCGCGACCACCATCAAGGCGGCGGCGACGAGCTGCTGGAGGAGGGAGACGTTGCCGACGCTGGCCTGCAGTGGCATCAACAGCCCGGAGAAGGGCGGCACGTACTGGACGATGCCGACCCAGCCGGCGTTGAGGTCGCCGGCGGCTGCGGCGGCGATGCCGACCGGTGCCAGGGCCAGGACCATGACGGGCATGAGGACCGCCTGCAGGTCCTCGGGGCGGGAGACCAGCGAGCCGGCGGCGGCGAAGAGGTAGGCGAACAGAGTGAAGGTCAAGAGGAACCACAGGGTCGCGCTGATGAGCGCGGCCGTGGAGGGAAGGCCTTCGGCCTGGTCGCCGAACATGGACCGGGCGCCCACCACGGCAGCGACCAGGACGACGATCTGCAGTACAGCGGCGGTGCCGATGCCGGCGACCTTGCCCATCATCAGCCGCAGCGGGCTGAGGGTGGCCAGGAGGACCTCGATGACGCGGGTGCTCTTCTCCTCCACGACGCCCTGGGCGACCAGCGATCCCTGGCCGATGATCTGCATGAACAGGACGACGACCATGCTGATGGCGGCGCCGATCTCGGTTCCGTTCGGGCCGTTGCCGCCCACGGTGACCAGGGTGGGGCCGGCCGCGGCGACGTCAAGGTTCAGCTGCTGGGTGTCGATCTGCTGGCGGTCGTAGGCGCGCTGGGTGGCCCAGACCTGAGCCAGCGTGATCGCGGAGGACTTGGCCTGGGTGGGGGTGTCCGTGCGGGTCAGCACGCTCACCCGGGAGCCGGTGATCGTGACGGCGGCGTCCACGTCCTTGTCGGTGACGCGGTCGCGGGCCGTCTGCTCATCGGCGCAAGAGGTGAGGCGGATGTCCTCGGGCGGCGTGCCGAAGGAGCTCTGGGCGGCACCGCAGACCGCGACGGTGTGAGTCTTGGGCGCGTTGGCGTAGTACAGGCCGGCGACTAGGCCGAAGACGGCGATGACCATGAAGAGCATGCCGATGAAGTAGCCCTTGGACTTCAGCCGTGCGTCGATCTCGCGGCGGTACACCAGCCACACGTCGCCCAAGGTGCCGTTGCGGGGGGTGCTCACTTGCTCGTCTCGCTCTCGCTCGAGGCGGTGGAGGCGTGCGGCTCCACCAGGTCACGGAAAAGCTGGGACAGGGTGGGACGTTCGCGGGTGAGGCGGCGCACCATGCCGTGCTGCATGGCCGCACGCAGCACGCTGTTCTCGTCATGGCCCGGGGCGGCCTCGACGATCAGAGCGGTGCCGTCCTCGTGCGCCTTGTAGGCGGCGATCGCCTCGGTGTGCAGGGGCCAGTCGGGCTCGGCGCCGTCCACCTGCAGAACCAGCGGGGCCTCCTGCTCGCTGCCGCGTAGTTCGTCGAGGGTGCCGCAAGCGGCGAGCCGTCCGGAGCGCACGATGCCGACCTGGTCGCACAGTCGCTCAACGAGGTCGAGCTGGTGGCTGGAGAAGAGCACGGGGATGCCGTCGGCGGCCTTTTCCTGCAGCACTTCGCTCATGGCGTCGACGGCCAGCGGATCCAGGCCGGAGAAGGGTTCGTCCAGCACCAGGACGTCGGGGTCGTGCACCAGCGCGGCGGCCAGTTGGACCCGCTGCTGGTTGCCCAGGCTGAGCGCGTCGACGGCGCTGTCGCGGTGTTGGGCGATGCGCAGCCGGTCGGTCCAGCGCAGCATGGCCTGGCGGGCCTCGTGGGCGGAAAGGCCGTGCAGGCGGCTGAGGTAGGTCAGCTGGGCGGAGACGGTCATCTTCGGGTAGAGGCCGCGCTCTTCTGGCATGTAGCCGAAGTGGACGGCGGCGGTGGGCAGTGGGGGGGGTTGGCCATGGGCCCACC
>NZ_CBDRBL010000150.1:0-6395 GCF_965342175.1 Actinacidiphila sp. bgisy167 | reverse complement strand
CCCCCCCCCCCCCCCCCCCCCCCCCCCCCCCCCCCCCCCCCCCCCCCCCCCCCCCCCCCCTCGGGCGTGGTGCGGGTGGTGCTCAGCTCACCGCGTGGACGACGTCCTTCTCCTCCGCGAAGTGGCACGCCGACTCGTGCGCGGCCAGGACGTCCTGGCCCTGGAAGCGCTGCGGGATCGCCAGCAGCGGCTCCTCGGTGGCGCACCGGTCCTGGGCCTTCCAGCAGCGGGTGCGGAAGCGGCAGCCGGACGGCGGGTTGGCCGGTGAGGGGACGTCACCGGCGAGGATGATGCGCTCGCGGTGCTCGCGGGACTCCGGGTCCGGCACCGGCACCGCCGACAGCAGGGCCTGGGTGTACGGGTGGGTCGGGTGGTCGTAGATCTGGGCGTCGGTGCCGATCTCGGCCATCTTGCCCAGGTACATCACGCCGACGCGGTCGGAGATGTGGCGGACGATCGACAGGTCGTGCGCGATGAAGATGTAGGAGAGGTTGAACTCGTCCTGCAGCTTCTCCATCAGGTTGATGACCTGCGCCTGCACCGAGACGTCCAGCGCCGAGACCGGCTCGTCGCAGATGATGATCTCCGGGTTGAGCGCCAGGCCGCGGGCGATGCCGATGCGCTGCCGCTGGCCGCCGGAGAACTGGTGCGGGTACCGGTTGATGTACTCCGGGTTCAGGCCGACGACGTCCAGCAGCTCCTGCACCTTGCGGCGCCGGTCGCCCTTCGGGGCCACCTCGGGGTGGATCTCGAAGGTCTCGCCGATGATGTCGCCGACCGTCATCCGCGGGTTCAGCGAGGTGTACGGGTCCTGGAACACCATCTGGATGTTGCGGCGCACGGCCTTCAGGGCGCGGCCGGACAGCTTGGTGATGTCCTGGCCCTTGTAGAAGACCTCGCCGGCGGTGGCCCGCTCCAGGTTCATCAGCAGCTTGGCGACGGTGGACTTGCCGCAGCCGGACTCGCCCACGATGCCCAGGGTCTCGCCCTGGTACAGGTCGAAGGAGACCCCGTCGACGGCCTTGACGGCGCCGATCTGCTTCTTGAACAGGATGCCCTGGGTCAGCGGGAAGTGCTTGACCAGGTTGCGCACCTGGAGGATCGGCTCGCCGCGCTCGACCGGCTCGGTGATCGCGGCCTCGACGACCTCGGCTGTCGTCTGGTCGGTCGTGGTGACGTCAGCCATGGATCGTCTCCTTCCAGAAGTGGCAGGCGCTGCCGCGACCCGGCAGCTCGCCACCGTCCCGCTCGGTCACAGGGACCAGCGTGGGCACGTCGGTGCGGCAGATGTCCTGCGCCATCTCGCAGCGCGGGTTGAACGCGCAGCCGGTCGGGATGCGCAGCAGGTTCGGGGGCAGGCCCTTGATCGCGTAGAGCTCCTGGCCCTTCTGGTCCAGCCGCGGGATCGACGCCAGCAGGCCCTTGGTGTAGGGGTGCGCCGGGCGCTTGTAGATCTCGTGGACGGGCGCGGTCTCCACGATCCGACCGGCGTACATCACGGCGATCTTGTCGGCCACGTCGGCGACGACGCCGAGGTCGTGGGTGATCAGGATTAGACCCATGTTGAACTCGCGCTGGAGCTCCGCGAGCAGGTCCATGACCTGAGCCTGGACCGTCACGTCGAGCGCGGTGGTCGGCTCGTCCGCGATGATCAGGTCAGGCTCCAGGGCGAGCGCCATCGCGATCATGATGCGCTGGCGCATACCGCCGGAGAACTGGTGCGGGTAGTCGTTCACCCGCTGCTTCGCGGCCGGGATGCGGACCCGGTCCATCAGCTCGACGCTCTTGGCCTTGGCCTCCTTGCGGGAGAGCCCCTGGTGCACGCGGAACATCTCGCCCAGCTGGTAGCCGACGCTCAGCACCGGGTTCAGCGAGGACAGCGCGTCCTGGAAGATCATGGCAATCTTCCGGCCGCGGATCTTGCGGCGCTCCTCCGGGGACATCTTGAGCATGTCCTTGCCCTGGAAGAGGATCTCGCCCTGCGGGATCCTGCCGGGCGGCATGTCGAGGATGCCCATGATCGCCTGAGCGGTCACGGACTTGCCCGAGCCGGACTCGCCCAGCACCGCGAGGGTCTCGCCCGCGTCCACGGTGTAGTTCACACCGTTGACGGCCTTGGCGACACCGTCCCGGGTGTGGAACTCGACGTGCAGGTCGCGGACCTCGAGCAGGGGTGTGCCCTGCTCGCCGGCGCGCCGGGGGGCCGGCACGCCCTCCGTCTTGTCGATGGTGGTCATGTACGCCCTCCTCAGCGCAGTTTGGGGTCGAAGGCGTCGCGGACCGCGTCGCCGAGCATGATGAACGCCAGCACCGTGATGCTGAGCGCGCCGGCCGGGAAGAGCAGCGCGTGCGGGGCGGTCAGGAACCGGTTCTGCACGTCGCTGATCATCAGGCCCCAGGAGATGTTCGGGGCTTGGATGCCGATGCCGAGGTAGGACAGTGCGGCCTCGGCCGCGATGTAGACGCCCAGGTTCATCGTCGTGATGACGATGACCGGTGCCAGGGCGTTCGGCAGGATGTGCCGGAAGGCGATCCGCTTGCTGTCCGCGCCCAGCGCCCTGGCGGCGCTGACGTAGTCGTTGTGCTTGTTGGCGATGACCTCACCGCGCATGATGCGGTAGACCTGCGGCCAGCCGAGGACCGCCAGCACCAGGGAGACCGTCCACACGTTGCCCGTCGCGAACAGCGACGTGATCAGCAGGCCACCGATGAGCAGCGGAACGGCGAAGAAGACCTCGGTCACACGGGAGAGGATCGTGTCCAGCCAACCGCCCTGGAGACCGGCGATCATTCCGAGCGCGCAGCCGACCAGCGAGGTCAGCAGCGTGGTGACCACACCCACGACGATCGAGTTGCGGGTGCCCCACACCGTGCGGGTGTAGATGTCGCAGCCCTGCAGGTCGTAGCCGAAGAGGTGTCCCGAGGAGGGCCGGTCAAGCGAGTGCTGGAGCTGGCAGAAGCCGTCGACGAAGGGGCTCCGCGAGGTGAAGAGCCCCGGCGCGATAGCGAGTGCCAGCAAGAAGAGGATGACGAGGCCCGAGATGATGAACAACGGGTTCTTGCGGAGGTCGGTCCAGCCGTCCTTGAGCAGGCTGGCGGCCCGCGCCGGCTTCTCCTCCGCCGCGGCGGCGGTCGGCTCGCCGGGCGTCGCCGGGACGGACTTTTCGATGGTCTGGTCACTCATAGCGGATCCTCGGGTCGAGCACGGCGTAGAGAATGTCGACGAGCAGATTGGCTCCCAGGTAGATCAGGACCAGGAGAGTCACCAGTCCGACCACCACGGGCCGCTCGCGCAGGTACACCGACTGGGCCAGCTGGCCTCCGATGCCCGGGAGGTTGAAGATCCGTTCGGTGATGATCGCGCCGCCCATCAGCGCGCCGAGGTCCATGCCCAGGAACGTGATGACGGGGATGAGGGAGTTGCGCAGGGCGTGCATGCCGATGACCCGGCGGCGGGGCAGTCCCTTCGCCACAGCCGTGCGCACGTAGTCGGCGCGGACCGATTCCATCATGCTGGCCCGGGTCAGGCGCGTGATGTACGCCATCGATGTGGAGGCGAGCACGAGGCCGGGCAGGATGTAGCTGGTGGGCCAGCCGTCGTCCTTGCCGGAGATGGGGAAGATGGCCAGGTGCACGCCGAGCTCGAGCTGCAGCACGCTGCCGAGCACGAACACCGGGATCGAGATCAGCAGCAGGGTGCTGAGCAGGACCACCTGGTCCAGGAACTTGCCCTTGCGCAGCGCAGTGAGCACACCCGCCAGGATGCCGACGACGGCCTCGATGACGAACGCCGTGACCGCCAGTTGCAGCGTGACCGGGAAGCGCTCGGAGACGATCTCGGAGATCGGGCGGCCGGTGTACGTGGTTCCCAGGTCGCCGGTGAACAGACCGCTGATGTAGTACCAGTACTGCCCGATGAGGGGGTCGTTCAGGTGGTACTGATCTCTCAGGATCGCGGCGATGTTCGGGTCGGCGCGCTTCTCGCCCGCCAAAGCCTGGATCGGGTCGCCGTGCAGGGCGAAGACCAGGCAGAAAATGATGAACGTGACGCCTATCAATACAGGGATCGCCTGCAAGACACGGCGCACGACGTATCGGCCCATCGGTTCTCCAGAGGGGGTGCTGACCCGCCCGCCGCCGGACGGCTGGGGGAGGGGGTGCGGCGGGTCGGACGCGGACGCGGACAGGGTGGGTCAGGGGACACCTCTCGGTCTCCCCTGCCCCACCCCGTTTCAGCCCGCTACATCAAGGGCTTGCTCGTCAGGCGAGCTTGACGGTGTCCCACAGGACGTTGCCACCGGCGATCTTCACGGCGGACAGCTTGGCGCTGTAGCCGGCGTTCAGCTTGTAGAAGTACACCGGGATGTACGGCATCTCCTTGAGGAGGATGTCGTCGGCCGCCTGGTATTCCTTTTGCGCGTCGGCGTCGGTGGCCGCCTTGTCACCCGCCGCGAGGAGCTTCTCGAACTCGGGGTTGGTGTAACCCGCGTAGTTGGAGCCGTTGGCGATGGCGTCCTTGGAGAAGATCGGGCGGAGGTAGTTCTCCATGTTCGGGTAGTCCATGTTCCAACCCATACGGAAGGCGCCACCGTACTTCTTGGCGTCCAGGTCGTTCAGGATGGTCTGGAACTGCTCGAACGGCTTGGCCGTGACCTTGATGCCCAGGTTGGTCTGGATCTGGTTGGCGACAGCCTCGATCCACGCCTTGTGGTCGCCGTCGGCGTTGTAGCCGATCTCGAGGGTGTTGTTCGGGAGGCCGCCGCTCTGCTGGTAGAGCTTCTTGGCCTCGGTCGGGTTCAGCGTGCAGGCGTCGCCGCAGGCGCCCTGGCGGTAACCCGGGATGATCGGGCTGATGAAGTCGTCGGCCGGCATGCGCGAGCCGAGGAAGATCTTCTCGGCGATCGCCTTGCGGTCGATCGACATCGAGATGGCCTTGCGCAGGTCGGCGTTCTGGAAAGCCTTGTTGTACTTCAGCGGGAAGCCGATGTAGCCGACGCCGGAGTCCGACTCGTCGATCGCGCGGTCGCCCAGGTCCTGCTTGTACGTCGCCAGACCCGAGGTCGGGATGCTGTCGTCGATGTCGATGCTGCCGCCCTGCAGGTCGCGGTAGGCGGTGTCAGCGTTCGAGTAGACCTTGAAGTTGATGCCCTTGACCTCGTACTGGGAGGCCTCGGGGAACTTGTCGTACTTGACGACGCTGATCGACTCGTTGTGCTTGACCTTGCCCTTCATCTCGTAAGGACCGTTGCCGATCGGAGCCTCGCCGAAGCCCTTGGGGTCCTTGAAGAAGGCCTTGGGCAGCGGGTAGAAGGCGTTGAAGGACAGCTGGGCCTTGAACGCGGAGAAGGGGGCGGTCAGCGTGACCTTCAGGGTCGAGTCGTCGACGGCCTGCAGGCCGGACAGCTTGTCCGTCTTCGGCTTCTTGCCCTCGCCCGGGTTCAGGTCCGCGTAGCCCGCGATGTGCGAGAACAGTGCGTTGGTCTGCTGGGCGTTGTCCTGGTTGGCGCCGTAGTTCCAGGCGTCGATGAAGGACTGCGCGGTCACCTTCTCACCGTTGTGGAAGGTGTAGCCCGGCTTGAGCTTGATCGTCCAGACCTTGGAGTCCGGCGTCTCGATGGACTGCGCCATGTCGTCGACGATCTTGTTGTCGGCGTCAAGCTTGGTGAGGCCGACGAACAGGGCGTGGACGACCTCGCCACCCTCGGTCTCGTAGGTGTTCGAGGGGACGAGACCGTTCTGCGGCTCGCCTATCTCCATCGACACAATGCCGTCCGACTTGCTGCTGCCGCCGCCGGCGCTGTCCTTGCCACCGCCGCAAGCGGTAGCAGCCATGGCGACGATGATCGCGCCTGCGACCCAAGTGGCGCTCTTGGCACCGCGCATGGGTTTGCCTCCTCAGGAGTCACTGTTTCTACGTGAAAGGGCCGGCCTCACTGACACCCCTGGCAGTGATACCGGTCACCTGTGCTCGTGAGTCGACGCTCCCCATAAGCGCCTGGACCCATTGACCCGAGCTCAACGGCTCCAACTATCGGTCATTGACGGGCCGCTAACCACACACTTGCGATCTCGTTTTGGTCACAACCGGTCCAAAATAATCCCGCAATTCGGACATTTGGATTGTAGACAGACAGCGACGAAACGGACTTGTAACACGATCATCGGTGAACTGTGTCCGGTATTCGGACGTCGCCGGACCAAAATCCGGTTGCCCTCGCGGGCCGCTCGCCACGTGAAGTTACGCGGCTGACGCGTCGCCAGGTACGGGCTGTCGCGCCCGCGCCACTGGCGCAACCGCGACACCGGCAGCGGGCGTCGGTCCCGCGGCCGACCCGCCGGCTTCTCGCCGGTGACTTTTCTCACGCCTCCCATAGGCGCGTGCTGTCATGTCCGTT
>NZ_CBDRBL010000149.1:0-6409 GCF_965342175.1 Actinacidiphila sp. bgisy167 | reverse complement strand
CCCCCCCCCCCCCCCCCCCCCCCCCCCCCCCCCCCCCCCCCCCCCCCCCCCCCCCCCCCCCCGCGGCCGGTTCTCAGGCGCGGACGCTCTCCAGCGGCACCTGCGGATCGGCGAGGCGCGTGTCGTCGACCTCGGCGCGCGAGGTGATCAGCTCGCGGACCGGCTCGACGACGTCCCACACATTGACGTTCATGCCGGCCAGTACACGGTCACCGGACATCCAGAAGGCGACGAACTCCCGGGCCGCCTTGTCCCCGCGGAAGACGACGCGGTCGTAACCTCCGGGCTCCACGTAGCCGACGTACTCCATGCCGAGGTCGTACTGGTCGGTGTAGAAGTACGGCAGCCGGTCGTAGACGGCGTCGCCGCCGAGCATGCCCTGCGCGGCCGTGGCCGGCTGGTTCAGCGCGTTGGCCCAGTGCTCGACGCGGATGTGGCGCTCGAGGAACGGGTGGTAGGCGTTGGCGACGTCGCCCGCGGCGAAGACGTTCGGCGCCGAGGTGCGCAGATGCGCGTCGGTGACGACGCCGTTGCGCACTTCCAACCCGGCCGCCTCGGCCAGCCGCGTGTCGGGGGTGACGCCGACGCCCACGACCACGGCGTCCGCGGGTACATGGGTGCCGTCGGCGAGCCGGACGCCGTCCGCTCGTCCGCCGCTGCCGGTGATGCCCTCCACCCGCACGCCGTGGCGCAGCACCACGCCGTGGTCGGTGTGCAGGGCCGCGAACACCTCGGCCGCCTCTCGTCCGAGCACCCTGAGCAGCGGCAGCTCCTCGGCCTCCAGCACCGTCACCTCCGCCCCGGCCTGCCGCGCGGCCGCGGCGGTCTCCAGGCCGATCCACCCGGCTCCGATGACGACGATGCGCGCGCCCTCGGTGAAGGCGGCCTTGAGCCGCTCGCTGTCGCCCACGCGGCGCAGGTAGAGCACGTTGTCCAGGTCCGCCCCGGGGACGGTCAGGAGGCGGGGGGCCGCACCGGTGGCCAGGAGCAGCTTCGTGTAGGGCATGCGCCGCCCGCCGTCGAGCTCCACCTGCCCGGCCCCCACGTCGAGCCCGGTCACCGTGGTGCCGAGCCGCAGGTCGACGTCGTGCTTGTCGTACCAGTCGTCGGGGTGGACGAAGATCGAGTCGCGGGTCTCCTTGCCCGTCAGATAGCCCTTCGACAGCGGAGGGCGGATGTAGGGCTTGTCTCGTTCGTCGCCGATGAGGACGAGTCGGCCGTCGTAGCCGTTCTCCCGCAGAGCCTCCACCGCCTTGCCCGCGGCCAAACCGCCTCCGACGATCACGAAAGTGTTCTCAGGGGACACGATGCACCTCATCTCGGATGTCGCACGCTGCGAACCACGTACGGAGAGTCAACCACCAGACCGCCGGGCGTCCCCTGGTGTGACACCGCCGACGTGTCGGCGTACCGCTCGGGTGCCCCCGCGGCAGCCGGCCCCGCGGGTCGTACCGCCCCTGGGGCGGAAGGCGGATGCCGGGCGAGGCCGGCGGACACGACGTCCGGGCGTGCCGCTGTCACAGATCCGCATGCTGCCCGGTCTGACCCCCGGATCGCCCATATCGGGCAATCCGGCCAGTTGTCCGACGACGAGACCCCGAGGGCAAGACTCGATGACCTGCACAGACACGGTGACGGCCGGAAAACATGTGAACACACCGGGGATATCAGACTCCGCCTTCGCGGTCTTCGACGAGCAGGGGACCGTCGTCGCCTGGACGCCGGCCGCCGAGCGCCTGGTCGGATTCGCCGCCGGCGACGTCGTCGGCCTCTCCGCCGCACTCGTGCTGCCGTCCTTCGGGCAGGCTCCGTCGATGGCGGCCTTCACCGAGCAGTGCCGTGCCGAGAACGGCTGGGCGGGCACGGCGGCGGTGACCCACCGCGAGGGCCGGGTGATCGACGTCAGCCTGCGGATCACGATGCTGCGGGGCCTGAACGGGGCGACGCGCTGGCTCACGACCCTGACCGACACCGGCGCGCTCTCCGGGGACGCGGCGAGCGGAACCGTGTGGGGCCCGCTGCTCGCCCGAGCGCCCATCGGAGTCGTCCTGCGCGACCGGCAGTTGCGCTGCGTCTTCGCCAACGACGTGATGGAGGAGCACGACGGCATCCCGCGCGACCAGCGACTCGGGCGCCGGTTCGTCGACGTGCTCGCCGGCGCCAAGGCGGGCGCGCTGGAGACGGTGATGCGCCAGGTGCTCAAGAGCGGCGCCACCAAGGTGCACGAGTACCGTACGTGGCTGCCGGTGAGCAGGGGCCGGGAGCATCCATTCGCCGCCTCGTTCCACTGCCTGCAGGACGCCGCCGGCGAATCGCTCGGGGTCTGCGTCATCAGCGCCGACGTCGTCGAGAGCAGGATGGCGCGCGAACGCCTGGCCGCCGTCGGCGAGGCCAGCGCACGGCTCGGCACCAACCTGGACGTGATGCAGACCAGCCAGGAACTGGCCGACCTCGCCGTGCCGCTGCTCGCCGACGTCGTCGCGGTGGACCTCGAGCAGTCGGTGCCGTTCAGCGAGGGACCGCCGGCGCGCATCGACCCGTCCGGCGCGCACCCGCGCGTGCTGCGGCGCACCGGGCTGGCCTCCACCCTCCCGGGGGCCCCGGAATCCGCCTGGGCGCGCGGCGAACTGGTCCCCGTACCGCCCCGCTCGCCCTTCTCCGCCGTGCTGAGCACGGGCACCTCCCATCTCGAGCCGATCCTGGACGTCGCCCCGGGACTGTGGGTCGACCACGACCCGGCCCTCGCCGGAAGGATCCGCGACAACGGCGCGCACTCGCTGATGGTCGTCCCGATCCGCGCCCGGCGGGCCCTGCTGGGTCTCGTCCTGTTCCTCCGCACCACGGACCTGGAGCCGTTCCAGGAGGTCGACCTGCTGCTGGCCGAGGAACTCGTGCGGCGGGCGGCGGTGGCACTGGACAACGCGCGCCAGTACGCACGCGAGCACACCGCGGCCCTCACCCTGCAACGCAACCTGCTCCCACGCCGGTTGAAGGGCGGCATGGCCGTCGACACGGCATCGCGCTATCAGCCCGCCGACATGGACCACGGCGTCGGCGGCGACTGGTTCGACGTGATCCCGCTCTCCGGCGCACGGGTCGCCCTCGTCGTCGGCGACGTCGTCGGCCACGGGCTCCACGCTGCGGCGACCATGGGCACGCTCCGCGCCGCCGTCCGCACCCTGGCCGACATGGAACTGCCCCCCGCCGAACTGCTGCACCGTCTCGACGACACGGTCCAGCGCCTCGTCGAGGAGGACACCGACGCCGCCGACCAGACGCCCGCCGTCGTCGGCGCCACCTGCCTGTACGCGGTGTACGACCCCGCCACCCGCGCATGCGCCATGGCTCGGGCCGGGCACCCGCCGCCCGCGATCGTCGACCCCGAGGGCCGGGTCTCCTTCCCCGAACTCCCCACCGGGGCGCCGCTGGGCATCGGACTCGGGGACCCCTTCGCGGAGGTGGAGATGGTGCTGCCCGAGGGGAGCCTCATCGCCCTCTACAGCGACGGCCTGATCGAGAGCCGCGACGACGACATCGAGGAAGGGATGCACCGCGTCGCCGCCGCCCTCGCGGATCCGCGCCGCTCCCTGGAGGAGCTCTGCACCCGTGCGACGGCCGGCCTCCCGGCGCACGCGCCCTGCGACGACGTCACCCTGCTCCTGGTCAGGACCCGCGCACTGCGCCCGGCCCAGGTCGCCTCCTGGACCCTGCCGTGCGACGAGAGCGCCGTCTGCCGCGCCCGGCGCCTGGCGGCCGACCAGCTGACCTCATGGGGCCTGGACGGACTCGAGCATTCCACGCGGCTGCTCGTCAGCGAGCTGGTCACCAACGCCGTACGGCACGGCGCCGGCCCCATCGACCTCCGCCTGATCCGCCACCAGGCCCTGACCTGCGAAGTGTTCGACACCGGCGTCTGCGCCCCACGTCTGCGCACCGCGCGCGGCACGGACGAGAACGGCCGCGGGCTCTTCCTCGTCGGCCAGCTCTCCCGCCGCTGGGGGACCCGTTCGGCGGCCGAGGGCAAGGTCGTCTGGGCCGAACTGGACCTGGCCGCAGCCGCGTAGTCAGCTGCCTGCAGGGCGCCGTACCAGCGTGAAGCGCGCCGTTCGGGCGGCGGTCGCCCGTGTCCTCCGACCGGTCACGCGACGCGCGATGAGTTCTCGCGGCCCGGAGAGTCTCCTTACCGTTGCCGACGACACAGGAGGAGCACATGCCCCAACTTCTGAGGGTCCAGAACTTCATGGTCTCGAGTGACGGGATCGGTGCCGGAGAGGACCAGAGCCTCGAGCATCCCTTCGGCGGGGGCATCGACCCGGCGAGGATGTTCGCCTGGGCCGGCGCCACGGCGAGCTGGCCCGGGCGCACCGATCCCGGCGGGAGCAGGGGCCTCGACGACTACTTCACACGGGATTTCAGGAACGGTATCGGCGCCGAGATCATGGGCCGCAACAAGTTCGGGCCCCAGCGCGGGCCCTGGAACGACCACGAATGGCGCGGCTGGTGGGGTGACGAGCCCCCGTTCCACACCCCCGTGTTCGTCATGACGCACCACAAGCGTCCTTCGTTCACGCTCTCCGACACCACGTTCCACTTCGTCGACGGCGACCCGGCCGCGGTCCTGCGGCAGGCCCGGGAAGCGGCGCAGGGCAAGGACGTCCGGCTCGGCGGCGGAGTCACCACCGTCCGTCAGTTCCTCGACGCCGACCTGGTCGACACCCTGCACGTGGCGGTCTCGCCGGTGAAGTTCGGGTCCGGGCTGAGGCTCTGGGACTCGCCCGACGAGCTGCTCGACCGGTTCCACCTGGAGGTCGTGCCCAGCCCGAGCGGCGTGACGCACCACCTGTTCTGGCGGAGGTGAGGCGGTCTCGGATCGGCCCCGGCCCGGCTGTCCGCGGCCCGGGGCCGCCCTGGGGACGCCCCCGCCTCGCGCGGTCAGCCGGCCCGCTCAGGCCCGCAGATAGGCGAGGACGGCCAGGACACGGCGGTGGGTCGAGTCGGCCGGGGGCAGGTCGAGCTTGGTGAGGATGCTGCCGATGTGCTTGCCCACGGCCGCATCGGAGACGACCAGGTGGCGGGCGATCGCGCCGTTCGACCTGCCCTCCGCGACCAGCGCCAGCACCTCCCGCTCGCGCGGGGTGAGCCGCTCCAGCGGATCGCGGCGGCGGCGCAGCAACTGCCGTACGACCTCGGGGTCGACGACGGTGCCGCCGGCCGCGACCTCGCACAGCGCCCCGACGAACTCCTCGACCTGGCCGACCCTGTCCTTCAGCAGGTAGCCGAGGCCCGTCCCGTCGCCGGAGTCCAGCAACTCGGCGGCGTAGGCGCGCTGTACGTACTGGCTGAGGACGAGCACGGGCAGGGCGGGCCGAGAGGCCGTGCCGTGCTGACTGTCGCCCTGCGCACTCTGCGCACCCGCTGGGTCACCTTCGCCGGCAGCTTCGTCGCGCTGGCGCTGGGCGTCGCGCTGCTCACCGCGACGGGCCTGGTCCTCGCCTCAGCCCAGGAGGCGCCCGAACGCCGGCCGGAGCGCTTCGCCGCGGCGCCGGTCGTGGTCCGCGGCCAGGACACGGTGCGGGTGCCGACGCCGCGGGGCGAGGGCAGCCGACCACTGGCCCGGCCGCGTGCCGTCCCCGCCGCAACCGTGGCGGGCCTGCGGCGGCTCGGCCGGGTCGTCGAGGACCGCGCCTTCCCCGTACGGGCCGAGGGCGGACCCGGCGGGCTCGTCGGACACCCCTGGTCCACCGCCGCCTTCGCGCCGTACGGGCTCACGGCGGGACACGCGCCCCGCGCCGCCGACGAGGTCGTCGTCACCGGTGACTGGGCCGAGCCGGGCGGAGCGCGTGCGTACCGACCGGGGCACCGTGCGCGTCGTGGGGACCGTGGCCGACCTCGGGTTCGAGGACGCCGTGTTCTACACCGACCCCCACGCCGCCCGACTGAGCCCCGCCAGTGTGCAGTTGGTGGTCGACGCGGACGCCAGCGCGGTGCGGGAAGCGGTCCGCGGCAGTGGCGCCCGGGTCCTCACCGGGAGCGACCGCCGGTACGCAGACGCCGACCCCGGCCGGGACGACACGGCGGTGACCGCGCTGAACGCCCTGTTCGGCACCGCCGGGGGCGTGGCCGCCTTCGTGACGGTGTTCGTCGTGGCGTCGACGTTCGCCTTCGCGGTCCAAGGCCCACGAGGCGCGCGAGCGCACCGCCGCCGCCTTCGTCGTCACCGCGCCGCCCGGCACGGGCTTCGGCGCCCGGACCCTGCAGCGCCTGCGCGGCGTCCCCGGGACGCAGGTCGCGCCGAGTGCGTCGAGCGAGGTGTACGTCCTCGAGGACGGCCCGGCACCGGTCAGGTCGCAGGCGCGTGCCGCCGACCCGGTGGCCCTCGCCGCCACTGCCCGGCTAGAACTGCTCTGAT
>NZ_CBDRBL010000148.1:0-6677 GCF_965342175.1 Actinacidiphila sp. bgisy167 | reverse complement strand
TATCCGCGCGGCCTCTGAGTGTGCCGGCGACGTGACGTGCGCCCCGGGGCGCACGTTCGGCAGGAGACCTGCCGTACGGCACGGGTGTCGCGGGTGTGCGTCCGGCCCACTGCTGTGACCCCTGGGGTTCGGGAGGTCACAGCGGGGTACACCAAGGGGGCGGATGCCGGGCCCCGCGTCCCTTGACGACGGACAGGAGGCCCTTCCTCCTAGCGGTGACGCTGCGCAGCAGCCCTTCGGCGTGGGGAGTGATGGAGTTGACGCACTGGTACGCCACCTCGTCACCTGTCGCCCGTACCGACGTGTACGTGTACGTGTGCGAGCTGGAGCACCGCGCCGTGGCCGCCGCCGTCGCGCGTCGCACGGCGCGCACCGTGCTGACCGGATGGGCGGTGCCGCAGGAGGCCGTCCACGACGCCGTCCTGGTCGTGTCGGAACTGGTCACCAACGCGGTGGAGCACGCGCTGCCACCGGTCGCCCTGCGACTGCGGCTGCGCCGCGGCGAGGGGGAAGGGTGGGCCGGCGGCAGGGCGATCGTCCGCGTCGAGGTCACCGACGGCGGGCCCGCGCCGCGGCACGGCGCCTGGGCGGCCAGCTGCGGTCCGGGCGAGCACGGCCGCGGCACCGCGATCGTCGACAGCCTCGGGGTCGGTTCCGGTGCCGGGGCCCGCAGCCGCGGCGCCGCCCGGTGGGCGGATCTGCCGGTCGTCTGACCTGGGAGGACCCAGGTGCGGGCGCCCCGGGAGCCAAGGCCGACCCTTTCCGCGGCGCCTGGTAAATCTGTAACGCGTATTTTGTTTGGAAGAAAACCAATCACCCATATGTTGGGATCGGCCAGAGCGTGGTGGTCATGGTCGTACCCCGTCCGGGTGCGGGAAGGGAGGCGCCCGTATGGTGATCGGGTCCCGTCTCTCCACGATGCAGGACTTCGTGGGCGCGGGCGGCCGGGCGTTCGTCGGCGCCATGTTCGCGTTCATCGTGGCCGTGCCCGTCGCCGACCACTTCCTGCCGCGGGACATCCACCTCGCCCATGTGCTCGTCATCCCCGTCGCGCTGGCCTCCGCCTTCGCCGGAGCCGTGCACGGCGCTGTGACGGGGGTGGCGGCCGTGCTGGCGCTCGTCGCGGCCGGGGCCGAGCGGCACACCCTGTCCTCGGAGAACGTGCTCGTCCAGCTCGGCTCGCTGATGGCGCTCTCCGTCTTGCTCGTCCTGATCAGCGTCCTGCGCGAGCGCCGCAGACGCGAGCTCGCGGAGCTGCGCGAGGTGTCGCGGGCGACCCAGGGGGTGCTGCTTCGGCCGCTCCCCGCCCGCGCCGGTCCGGTGACCATCGCCGCGGCGTACCGCAGCGCCGGCGACGGCGACCGCATCGGCGGTGACCTGTACGCCGTCGCCCGCACGGCGCGGGCCACCCGTCTGCTCATCGGCGACGTGCGCGGCAAGGGCCTCGGCTCCATCGGGGACACCAGCACCGTTCTCGGGGCCTTCCGCGCCGCCGCGCACCGGCAGGCGCCGCTGGCTGAGCTCATGCAGACGCTGGAGGCCGCCGTCCGCTGGGAGCTCACCGAGTCGGGGGGCGGGCCGGAGGAAGCCGACCTCGGGGAGCGTTTCGTCACCGCGGCCGTCGTGGAGGTCCCCGACGACGAGCCGTGTCTGCGCGTGGTCAGCTGCGGGCATCTGCCGCCGCTCCTCCTCCACGACGGGCACGTCACCACGTGCGACGTACCGGAACCCGCTCCACCACTGGGCCTGGGCGGCCTGACCAGGAGCAGCTACGCCCCCACCGCCTTCCCCTTCGTCCCCGGTGACCGGCTGCTGCTGTACACCGACGGAGTGACGGAGGCCCGGAACAGCGCCGGGGAGTTCTACCCGCTCATCATCCGGCTCGCCGAGTGGGGCGAGCGCAGCCCCGACAGGCTCGTGGAGAAGATGACCGACGACGTGCTGGCCCACGCGGGAGCCCCGCTGCGGGACGACATGGCCGTGGTCGCGGTCATGCGCGAAGCGCTCGGTGGGCCGCCGCCGAACGTCGGTGCGCAGGCCGGAGCCGACGCGGCGGCGGACGCCCGGACGCAGGGAGCGCGGCCTGCCCGTCGCGGAATGTGACGGCCATGGGCAGGCCCGCTCGGGTGCCGTGTCCCTCGCACACCGTCGGGCCGACATGCCCCCCGGGGCCGCATGAGCCGAGGCCGGCGATCGGCTGCAGGGACTGACGGAGCGCCATGGGGCGTGACCGCCGCAGTCCGGCGATGTCATGGCGGACTGCGGCGGTCACGCCCCATCGGCTCCGCCGGCGACCCCATGCCGCGCCCTGGAGACGGCGGCCGCCGGCATGGCCGCGTGACCGGGGATGCGCGGGCCGGGCGCCGCGCGGCGCGCATGAACGGCGGCATCCCGGTCAGACGTGAGCTGTGTGGGTGCCGGACCGCGTTCCCCCCCGTCGTGGTCCGGCACCCGCGCTTGGCGTCCAGGGGTCGCGGGGGTCGCCGACGGTGCGTTGTGCGCGAGGGATCGCCGTGAGTCGCGATGGGTGTCCGCAACCTTTTGAGCAGCGCGAACACGACCCGGCGGGCGCCTCACCCCAAAGATGGAGGAGTAATCGGGGCATAGGGGTGGCTTTCGGGACGTTACCTGACGCGGGGCTCACGGCCCACGGCGTAGGACTGGAGGAGTCCGCCCTGCACGGGCCGCGTTGCCGAAGGAGTGATGACCATGCGCCGCATCCGCGTCCAGCGACCGAAGAAACCGGCGCCGTCGCGCCCTCCGATCGACCTGCGGACGCCGTCCGGCAAGCCCCTCCCGTACTGACGCCCGCTCCCCAGCACACCGTGCACATCCAGAAGGGTCGCCGAGATGAGCGGCACGTCCCACCGGCCGGTCAGCGCCCTGCCCGCCTTCCGCCCGGTCTTCGCCTACACGCTCAGGCGGCTGCGCTACCTCACCGGAGGCGTCCGCCGTGCGGCCTCGCCGGGTGACGCCCCTCGTGGGCGGCCCGGGTGCGGGCTTTCGGCGCCTCGGTCGGCCACCGGCCGGGGCGCCGGAGACAGGTGGGCGGCCGCCGGCACGAGGCGGCCGCCTACAGGTGACTCCTACGTGCCGCCCGCACGTGGGGGTCCTCCGGACGGCCCACAGGGAGCGCTGTTGCGCGCCCTCGCCGACCGGGTGATCCTTGACGTGATTCGGGTGCGGTGCACCGGAACGCGAGGTGGGCCATGGTCGAGCCAGCGGTGAGGATCCGGCAGGACGGCGACGGTTACGTCGTGACCTGTCCGGGGACCGACGCGGTGGGGCGCGGGCCGACGGAGACCCAGGCGTGGACGAACTTCTGGGCCGCCCTGCACGCCGACTGGAAGCCCCCCGAGGACCTCAAGGCGCGCGAGGGCGAGGACCACGTACGGGGTCTGCGGGTCCTGCGGCTCTTCAGGTGACCGCGGTCGGACTGCCCTGCGTGGAGTGGGTCGGGCGTGTCTCTGCGAGCGTGCGGAGCGTGACGTCAGTGGCCCGTGCTCCGGCGCAGGAGCCAAGACCGTAAGCGCCCGTAGGGCCGTTTCCGAGGCGGATCGCGAGATCGTGGGTGGCCGTGAGCAGCTCGGCGTCGGGCACCGCCTTGGCCACGAGCTGCCATTCCGTCGCCGGGGATGTCAGGCGCAGACCGTCCCCATGGGCGGCAGTCGGCCGTGGGTCAGGTAGCGGTCGACGGCGTCGTCGACGCAGCCGACGGACATGAGGTAGGCGGTGTGGCCGTCGCCGTCATAGGTGAGGAGGCGGCCGGAGGAGAGCTGGCGGGCCAGGGCGCGGGCCTCGGAGTAAGGAGTCGCCGGGTCGCGGGTGGTGCCGACCACCAGGATCGGCGCCGAGCCGTGCGCGGTGACGGGTCCGGCCGGCTGGTCCGCGGGGACCGGCCAGTGGGCGCAGGTCGAGAGCTGGCGGGCGAAGTACCTGCCGAAACGGGGCGAGGTGCGCAGGAACTCGGGGAGTGCTGCGCGCGCCTGCGCCGGAGTGGCGCGTGGACCCAGACTGCCGCTGAGGCAGGTGATCGCGACGTACGCGTCGCCGCTGAAGCCGGAGGCGTCGAGGGCGCCGACGAGTTTCTGGAGTGCAGAGGTGCCGCCGATGCGTACCTCGCGGAGCGCGGCGCGCAGCGTCTCCCACGCGGGCGCCATGAGCCCGTTGGTGACCGCATCGAGGAGGCTGTCGCCGTCGACGACGACGTCCTTGCCCTGCCGTAGCGGGGCGCGGTCGAGGGCGTCGACCAGCGTGTCGAGGATGCGCCCCGCTTCGGTCGCGGAGTGGCCCACGGGACAGCCGGGGCGGGCGGCGCAGTCGGCCGCGAAGGAGTCCCAGGCGATCTGGTAGCCCCGGGCCTGGCCCAGCAGGCTGCGCACGCCGTCGAGCGTCGGATCGACGGCGCCGTCGAGCACCATGCGGCCGACGTGGGAGGGGAAAAGTCCGGCGTAGCTCGCACCGAGGTAGGAGCCGTAGGAGAAGCCGAGGTAGTGCAGCCGCGCGTCGCCGAGCAGGACGCGCAGGAGGTCCATGTCCCTGGCCGATGCGAGCGTGCCGACGTGGGGAAGCAGCCGCCCCGCGCCGCGCTCGCACGCGGAGGCGGTCTCACGGGCGGCTTCGTCGCCCGCCGTCGCGAAGTCCGGCCCGCCCGTCCCCGCCGCGCCCGGCAAGGGGCGCTTTCCCCGCGAGGCGCCGAGCGAGTCGGCGCCGCACCGCACCGGCGTGCTGGAACCGACCCCGCGCGGGTCGACGGCGACCAGATCGTAGGAGGCCCGCACGGCCGGTGAGAACGCCCCGGCGTACGACCACAAAGAGGTGATCGCGGGTTCACCGGGACCGCCAGGATTGAACAGCAACGAGCCGATGCGTGGGGCACCGCTCCCGGTGGCCTTCTTGCGGGTCGCCGCCAGACGGATGTCACCCGCCTCGGGGTGGGCGTAGTCGAGGGGGGCCCGCAGCGTGGTGCACTGGAACGACGGCTGGTCCGGGCAGCGCCGCCAGTCGAGCCGCTGCCGGTAGTAGCCGGCGAGTGCGGGATCAGCCGTCGCCGGGGAGGAGATGCCCGCCGGCGCCGCACGACCGTGCTCCGGTGGGGGTGCCGAGCAGGCGGCCGGCAGGAGTGCCGAGGCGCAGAGGACGGCGAGAGCCACGTGGGGGAGGCCGCGCCGTCCGCGGGATATGGGGCCGGTGGTCCGGGCTGCCTTCGTCACCACGCCGCTCCTTCGCCGTACGGTGCGTGATCAGTGCACCACGCACCGTCCCCGGCGGGAGCGTTCGTATAGGCCGGGGGAGTGACGTCCAGAAGGCGGCCGGGCCGTTGCGCCGCTGTGCGGCCACGGGATGAGGGTCTGGGCAGCAGCCCGCCCCGGGCCCCTGTGCGGGCCCGGGGCGGAGTGACCGCTCGCTGTGAAGAGGGGGTGGAGCGTCAGGCCTGGGTGCGACGCCGGCGCAGCAGGAACACGCCGCCCGCCGCCGCGGCGGCCAGGAAGGACGCGCCGGTGAGGGTCTCGGCGGTGTTCATGCCGGTCGCACCGCCGAAGCCCGTGTCGGGCGCGCCGTAGTCGTTGTCATTGTCGCGGTCGTTGCCACGGTCGTTGCCGCGGTCGTTGTCGTAGTCACGCCCGCCGCGGCCGTGGTGGCCCTTGTGGCACTTGCCGTCGCGGTCGCCGTAGCCGCCGCGGCCGTTGTCGTCACCGCGGCCGTTGTCGTCACCGCGGCCGTTGTCGTCACCGCGGCCGCCCCGGCCGTGCCCGCCCCACGAGCACTTGTCGCGGCCGTGGCCGCCACGGCCGTAGTCGCCGTAGTCGTTGTCGTAGTCGTCACCGTACTCGTCGTCGTCGTGCCCGCCGTGTCCGCCGTGTCCGCCGTGATCCCGGTCGTCGGGGTCGTCGTCGTTCGGCCCGGTGCCGGGCGGGGTGGTCGGGGTGGTCCCGCCGTCGCGGTCACCGGTCGTGGTCGTGGGGGGAACGGTGAGGGTGCCGACGCTGCCCTGGTCGGACTTCGGGCCGACCATGCAGCTGACGGTGATGGTGTAGGTGGTGGCCGGCGCGTCCTCGGGGATCGTGAAGGTACCGGTCAGCGGACCGCCCGGGGTCGCAGCGCTCAAGTTCAGGGCGTTGCGCAGCAGACCGGACGGGAAGGCGTTGGCGTTCACCATCGCGCCGGGCGTCTGGCAGACCTCCGAGTTGGCCGTGACGGTGACGGAGCGTCCGTTCTGGGCGACGTTGACGTCGACCACGGCGAAAGCCTGCGCGTTCGGAAGGACCACTGCCGCAGCGGTCATCGTCGCCATCGCCAGGATACGAGCACCACGCATCGAGCTGAACCTCCTTGTGGACGGGGCAGGCGGGATGTGGCCCCCGGCACGACTGCCAGCGCGTCCTCGAGACCTATATGGCGATCATCCGCACCCGCCCCGCACCTCGAGACCGGCGAAGGCGTTCGGTCGAACGGGGTGGGGAGGTGTTGCCGCCCAGGGCGTTATCGCAGGTGGGAGTGGGTGTGACGACCCGGATAAGAAAAATGTGAAGAGATGTCCAACCGGGTGACGGAGCATCAGTTAATCTTGGGTCAGCAAGCCGCGAGGACGCTGCCTCCCGCAGGGAAGCGACTACTGACTTTCCCGTCAGGTCCTTTTGTGCTGCCCCGGTATGGCCCCAGAATGGCATTGACCT
>NZ_CBDRBL010000147.1:0-6750 GCF_965342175.1 Actinacidiphila sp. bgisy167 | reverse complement strand
GCCGCTCAACGGCCGGCGGTCTGACCGCCGTCCACGGGGAGGGTCACCCCTGTCACGAAAGGCGCCTGCTCCAGGTAGAGAACCGCCTCGACGATGTCGTCGATCTCCCCCATACGCCCCATGGGGTGCAGCCCCGCCAGGGCCTCGTGCGTCTCCTCCGGATGCATGGGCGTCTTGATGGTCCCCAGCGCCACCGCGTTCGCCCTGACGCCCCGCGTCGCGTACTCGATCGCCAGCGCCCGCGTCGCCGCCTGCAGGCCGCCCTTCGTCAGGGACGCCAGCACCGACGTCACCTTCGCGTCCGCCTGGTCGCCGAGGCTGCTGGAGATCTGGACGACGTGCCCCCCGCCCTGCTGCAGCATGCGGTCCACGGCGAGCTGGGTGATGCGGAAGAAGCCGTCCACGTTCACATGCAGCACAGCGCGGTAGTCCTCCTCGGTGTACTCGGTGAACGGCTTCGCGACGAAGATGCCCGCGTTGTTGACGAGTGTGTCCACCCGGCTGAAGCGCTCCATCGCGGTGTCGATCACGCGCTGCGCGGTGTCCCGGTCGGCGATGTCCCCCCGGACCGTCACCACCTCCGGGTCGGTCGACTCGCCGATGCTGCGCGAGGTGGCGACCACGGCGTACCCCAGCTTGCGGTAGCCCTCGACCAGCCCGGCGCCGATGCCCTGCGAGGCACCTGTCACGACTGCGACCTTCCGACCCTGAACGTTCATGGTTCCTTCTCCAAGGATGTCGTTGCACGGACTCCGGCACTAGTCGACCGGTCAGTTCAGAAAGTAGACGACCGGTCGAGAAATGTCAAAGGGCAAAAATCCCATTTGCGGCAAATCGGCCCTGGGTCGCCTACCCGACGCCGGACGCGTCCATGCGGTGCGGGAACCCGGCACGCAGCACCAAGGCCGCCAATGCGGCGGCCAGGACGACGAGAGCCGCGAGGACCAGTGCCTGCCGGTAGCCGTGCCGCACCAGGGGTTCGACAGCCAGGGGGCCGAGGATCTGACCGACCGAGTAGCCGGCGGTCAGCAGGGCGACCGCGCGCGGGAACCGCAGATGCGTGCCCGCGGCGAGGGCCACCGTGCTCACGCCGATGAAGGTGCCGCCGAAGAGGAACGCGGAGGCCAGCGCCGCGGCGGGCCCCCCGACCACAACGGGCAGGGCGATCCCGGCGGCCTGCAGGACGAGTGCGGCGAGCAGCACGTCCGGACGGGACCAGCGCCGCCCCAGGCGCGCCCACAGCGCGGCGGAGGGGACGGCCGCCACCCCGGCCAGCACCCATGCCGCGGTGCCGAGCCGGCCGGGCGAGCCTTGGTCGATCGCAGCGACCAGGAACGTGCCGGCGATGATGTAGCCGACGCCTTCCAGCGTGTACGAGGCGAACAGGGCGCCGAACCAGCGGTGCGTGCGCGGCGCCTCCTCACTGCGCCGCCCTGCGGGGGCCGGGACGTCCGGCGCGGCAGGAGCGGATTCCGTCCGTATCCCCCAGGCCGGCGCCGAGAGCAGCGCGGCGAGGGCGGCGGACGCCCCCCAGGCGGCCCGCCAGTCGGCGAAGCCGCGCAACGCGAGGACGAGCAGACCGGACAGGGCGATCCCGGCGCCGATCCCGCCGAAGCCCCAGCCGGGCAGGTGGGCGGGGTGCTCACGCAGCCGCCCGAGAAGCGCGTTGACGGCGATGACGAAGACCGTCGCACTGGCAGCGCCCGCGACCAGGCGCAGCACCAGCCACACCGCGGTCGTGCGTGTGAGCGGCATGGCGGCGAGGCTCGCCACGAGCAGCAGCAGCGACCCCCGCAGGACAGGGGTCGAGCGGGCCAGCCGGGGCAGGAAGGTCCCGGCGAGCGCCCCGGCGAGATAGCCGACGTAGTTGGCGGTGGCCAGATGGGCGCCGGCCCCCACCGTCAGGCGTGCCTGCGCCTGCATCAGGGGCAGGATCGGGGTGTAGACGAAGCGGCCGACGCCCATGGCCGCCGCCAGCGCCGCCGCGGCCCGGGCCACATGGCCCCAGGGCGCGACGAGAAGGCCGCCGGCGGCGACGGCGGGCGAACCTATTGATTTGCTCATGACATGTTCCTCGACAAGGGGATCCCTGTGCGCACGCGGCGCGGCCCCCGTCGCGCCCGTTTCCGGGCGCCCGAGGGCCGTGCGGGCGTGTGCTGCGGATGCCGCGGGGCGTCGTGCACAGCCGCTCGCGGCAGGTTGTACGGCGTGCGCGTCAGCCGGCGCCGTCCGCCCTTCCCGGGTCGTTGGGGTGCGACTGCACGGCGGTGACGGCCGCGGACATCCACGGCCACAACGGCAGCGTGCCGAGGACCTCTTCGTACAGCTGCGCATCGTCCTCGGCACGCCACAGCCCGATGCTGCGCATCTCGCCCACCGGACGCCACAACCGCACGAGGTGCCCGGCAAAGGCCAGTTCCGCGGCCCGGACGGACTCGGCCGCGCGACGCCGGTCGACCTCGGCCGGATCGGTGCCCTCGGGAACGGTGGTGGTGAGCTCGACCAGGAACTCCTTCACGATGTCGCCTCTCCTGGAAACGGAACAAAAACAAAAAGACGGGAAACGGCAAGGCCGTCCCTTCGAGCGGGCGGCCGGGCCGGTGACGCACCACCAACCCTGCGCCCGCGGGCCCGGGCGGCGCCACGACCGGCTGCCTCCCTCCTGGGAGGCCAGACCTCGCAACGCGCTGCCGCCAGGAGCCACTTCATGGGCTCAGTGGTCGGCGAGGATGCGGGAGACGTGGTAGGCGCGGATCAGCCAGCCGTCGCCCTCGCGCTGCAGGACGAGCGAGAGGTGCACGGGGGCCGCCCACCCCGCCGCGTCCCGGAAGACGATGTCGGCGAAGCCGCCGGCCACCTCGTCGCCGATGCGGTAACCCCGGATCTCACCCACGTCGGCCCAGCGGCCCTCGGCAACCGCCTCGTAGTAGGCGCGCACCTGCTCCCGGCCGGCCGTGGTCTCGGGACCGAAGCCCTGGAACAGCGCGTCGGGGGTGAACAGCGCGGCCATCTCGTCCGGCCGGTGGCCGTCGAAGGCGGCCTTCCAGCGGGACACCACCTCGCGCATGGGGTTGTTCGCCACGTCCGTCGGGTCAGCGCTCATGTCGGTTCTCCTTCGTTCTCATCTGGGGGCTGTTCCGGTCCGCGTCCGGAGCGTCAGCACCCAAGAAATAGTCGACCGGTCTAATAAACCGTAGTCGGGCGGTCGTATACTGGCAACTGCGGGCCGCCGAGCACACCCGGCCGGCACCGCACCGAGGCCGCTCACTCCTCGAGCGAGTGGCGCCACCGCGCAGGAGGAGCACTCACACCATGGTTTCGCCGCTGCCCGCACTCGGGGTGGACACACCTCTCCTCGCCGCGCCCATGGCCGGCGGTCCCACCACCGCCGCCCTGGTCACCGCGGCCGCCGAGGCCGGCGGCCTGGGCTTCCTGCCCGGCGGATACCGCACCACCGAAGCGCTGGCCGAGCAGATCGCCGCCGTCCGGCCCACGGGCGTGCCTTTCGGGGTCAACCTCTTCGCGCCCAACCCCGTCCCGGTCGACCCCGGCGCCTTCCGGCGCTACGCCCGTGCCATCGCCCGCGACGCCGCCGCGTACGACATCGACACGCTCGCCGCGGAGCCGGTCGAGGACGACGACCACTGGGCGGACAAGGTCGCCCTCCTCCTCGCCGACCCGGTGCCGGTGGTGAGCTTCACCTTCGGCATTCCGCAGGCGCCCGTCGTCTCCGCGCTGCGCGCCGCAGGAAGCCTCGTCGTGCAGACCGTCACCTCCGCCGCGGAGGCCAGGGCGGCCGCGGAGGCCGGGGCCGACATGCTGGCCGTGCAGGCGTCCGCCGCGGGCGGGCACTCGGGGACGCTCACTCCGCAGCACATGCCGGCGCCCGTCCCGCTGGAGGAGCTGCTCGGCGAGGTGCGCGCCGCCGCAGCCCTGCCGCTCGTCGCCGCCGGCGGCGTGGCGACCCCGGCTGCCGTGACCGGTGCGTTGCGCGCCGGAGCCGACGCGGTCATGGTCGGCACCATTCTCCTGCGCGCCGACGAGGCCGGCACCTCGGCGCCGCACCGGGCGGCGCTGGCCGACCCGGCGCGCACCGAAACAGTGGTCACCCGGGCCTTCACGGGGCGCCCGGCCAGGGCGCTGCGCAACGGCTTCACCGACCGCCACAGCGAAGCGGCCCCGACCGGCTACCCGGCCCTGCACCACCTGACCGGCCCGATGCGCAAGGCGGCTGCCGCCGCCGGCGACCAGGAGCGCATCCACTTGTGGGCGGGTACGGGGTACCGGCACGCCACCGAGGAGCCCGCGGAGCGGATCCTGCGGCGGCTCGCGTCCGGCATCTGAGGCGCACCCGCGCGAGGGCGGCCCGCTCCGCCCCAGGTCGCGGCGCCCCGGCGGGAGTTCCGCCGCCACCCGGCGGCAGTCGAGTGCCACCCTCCCGAGAACCGCGCGAGCCAGGTCACAGCACCGAAGTTGATCACCTTCTTGACAGGTGATGACGAGCGGGGCATCGTCGATGAATCGACACCCCCGCGGAGGAGACGACGCCATGCCGCCCTCATCACACAAGACCCCTGACGCCGCCGCGACGGCGCGCAAGGCCCGGTTCGGCAAACTGCCGGAGCGCGTCCGACCCGACCAGATGATCCAGGAGCGCCCGGCCGCCGCGCCCGACCCGGCAAGGAACGCCTACTCCGCCGACGAATGGCTCGTCCGGTACTGCCTCTGAGCCCCGACCGACCCCGCGACCACCTCGGCGGCGCGCTGCCGCTCGCGGCATCCGCGAGCAGCGCCCGCGCCGTCCCGGCCACCTGACCCGGCAGCCGAGACCTCGGCACATCACGCCGGCCCGCCCCACACCGTGAGGGCGGGCCGGCGTCGCCATGTCCGCCCCACCACCGCCCGCCCCCTTGCGCCGCCCGAGGCGCGGGTGGCGCTTGACGCGCTTAAGACGACCGGTCATATTGTCTTTCGGTGGTTCCCGTCGCGCCGAAGTGACGGGACCGGTCCGCGCCACCGCGCGCCGCCGCGCTCACTTCGCAGCACCCCGCCGGGCCACCTCAACCCCAACCCGCTCGAGCAGCCGAGGAGAAACCATGTCCACGTACCGCGCATTCGAGGTCACAGGCACCCGCGACTTCGAACTCGTCACCCGCCAGGTCGCGGCTCCGCCCGCCGGGCACGTCCGGCTGAGGGTCGAGAGCTGCGGTGTCTGCCACTCCGACGCCCTCGCCGTGGAGGGCATACGCGCCGACCCGACCCAGCCGGTCGTCCCTGGCCACGAGGTCGTCGGCGTCATCGACGCCGTCGGCGAGGGCGTGACCGCCTGGCGCGTGGGCGACCGCGTGGGCGTCGGCTTCCTGGGCGGCCACTGCGGCGAGTGCACGCCCTGCCGCCGCGGCGACTTCGTCAACTGCACCGATCAGCACCGGACCGGCACCACCACCGACGGCGGTTACGCCGAGGTGATGATCGCCCGCAGCAGCGGTCTGGCGCGGGTTCCGGAGGGCCTGTCCCCCACCCTCGCCGCCCCGCTGCTCTGCGCCGGCCTCACCACCTTCAGCGCCCTGAGCCGGCTCCAGCTGCGGCCCGGCGCACTCGTCGCGATCCAGGGCATCGGCGGCCTCGGCCACCTGGGCGTGCAGTACGCCACCCGGCTCGGCTACCGCGTCGCGGCCATCGCCCGGGGCTGGGAGAAGGAGAAGCTCGCCCTGGAACTCGGCGCGAGCCACTACATCGACAGCTCGGCGCAGGACCCGGGGGCCGCACTGCGCGAGCTGGGCGGCGCGGACGCCATCGTCGCCACGGCGGCGAACGGTGCGTCCATGGCCCCTCTGGTGCCCGGACTCGCCGCGCGCGGACACATGGTCGTGGTGGGCGTCCCCATGGACCCGATCTCCGTCGCCGCGCCCGACCTGGTCCTCGGCTCACGCACCGTCAGCGGCAGCCTGACCGGCTCCTCCATCGACAACGAGGACAACCTCGAGTTCAGCCTGCGCTCCGGCGTCCGCCCGATCGTCGAGACGATGCCCCTGTCGCGGGCCCCGGAGGCCTACGAGCGCATGATGGCCGGAAAGGCCCGCTTCCGGATCGTGCTGGACACGGCGGCCTGACCCGGCGGGCCGGCGCCGTCCCGGGTGTATGTTGACAGCCGGGAGACGACTGGCCGTATTGCGCCGGAGGAGGTGGCCATGGCCCGGCAGAGCATGCGCGAGGCGATCCTCGACGCCGCGGTCGAGCAGTTCCACGCGAAGGGGTACAACGCCGCGGGCGTGAAGGACATCACGGACGCGGCCGGGGTGCCGAAGGGGTCGTTCTACAACCACTTCGACAGCAAGGAGTCGCTGGCCCTCGTCGCGCTCGACCGCTACGGCGCGGGCCGGCGGACGCACGAGCTGGCGGCACCGGGCAGTGCGCCGCTGGCACGGCTGCGCGCGCACTTCGAGTTCCTGCGCGACGAGACCGTGGACGCGGACTTCACCCGGGGCTGCATGTTCGGCAACTTCGGCGCCGAGATCGCCGACCACAGCGAGACGATCCGCGCCGGCGTCCGCGCGTCCCTCGGGCACTGGGCCTCGCGGATCGCGGGCGCCCTCGCCGAGGCACAGCGGGACGGCGACCTGCGGGCGGACCTCGACACCGAGCGGACGGCACGGTTCGTGCTCAGCGCCTGGGAAGGCACACTGATCACCGCACGCTCCGGCCGGTCACACGAGGCGTTCGAGGACTTCTTCCACACTGTCTTCGAAA
>NZ_CBDRBL010000146.1:0-6845 GCF_965342175.1 Actinacidiphila sp. bgisy167 | reverse complement strand
TCGGCGATGGCGATCAGCGGCTGCCAGGTGTCGGCGGCGCGGTCTTCGACCGGCATGGTCGGCGTCAGTTCGATCGCGTCGGTGTGGAGTGGGGCCAGCCACTGTGTGAGCCGGTCGCGCAGTGCGTGGAGGGAGGGGGTGTCGCGGAAGCTTCGGAACTCCGCCACCTTCTCGCCCGGCCTGCGTCGGCGCATCCGGATGACGACCGACCGGTCCATGATCGTGTCGGGCAGGTCGCCGATGCCCGCGAGGGCGGCCATGGCGAAGGTGGGGAACTTCGATACTTCGTGGTTGGGTCCGGAGACCCGGAGCGTGGGCCGGTTGCGTTGATGCCCCGCGTTGAGCAGGCCGCGCATCTCCTCGTTCTTCTCCGCGACTTTCGCGGACCCGAAGAGGGTGTCGGCCTCGTCGACCAGCAGTGTGGGCGGGGTGTCGGTGATGGACCGGAACACTGCTGCGGCTGAGGCGTTGACCGTGATGAGCGGGTCGTGGACGGTTTCGGTGATCACGTCCAGGAGCCGTGACTTGCCGCACCGTTTGGCCGGTCCGACCACGGCCAGCCTCGGTGCGTGCTGCCACGCGGTCTGCAGGTGGGTGGCCGCGACCCAGAGGGTCACGGCGGTGAAGGCTTCCTCGTTCGGCAGTACGACGTACCGGCGGATCTGCTCGCGCAGATCGGCCAGCACCTGCTGGCCCTCGGATGCCGGGGCGGGCTCGGGTTCGTCGGCGGGCGGTTCTGCGGGCGCTGGTGTCGGCGGTGCGGGCTGGGCCAGCCGGCCGGGTATCGCGACGGTCGGCCACACGGAGGGGGCAGCGGGGAGGGATGGCAGGTTCGGCTGCGGATCGGGCATACTGACGTCAGCTCCTCTGCTCGCGGGCCATATGGGACGGCAATCCCGGCCACGCGGGTTGATCGCTAGGGATGGCGGTTGTGAGGTTTGCGCTTGGCCCCCCGGCTCTGCTGGGGGGCTTTTCGTGTCTTGGGGGTCGGGCGCCTCGGGCGCGGTGCTGGTGGGAGTACCAGCATGGCACACGATTGCCGATTGCAGAAGTTTTTTGCGTATCGCAGGATGCCTGCTACGCTTTTACTGTCTGCGAACGGCAGAGACTCGCTACGAACAGAAGGGACTGGTCGCGGTGGACGAGGAACCCCAGCAAGGCGTCCTGATCAGCGGCGAGGAGAACGTCGCCGTACGGATCAAGCTGGAACGCGAAGCCCGCGGCTGGAGCACCAACTCCCTGTCCGACCGCCTGAACGAGGCAGGCTTCGACATGAACCCGTCCGCTGTCTGGCGCATCGAGAACCGCAAGCGCCGCATCAACGTTGACGAGGCGATCGGGTTCGCCGAGGTGTTCGGCATCGACCTGCGGAACCTTGTCGGTCCGCCGCAGCTCGCCGCCAAGGCCCGCGCCATGAAGCTCATCGACTCCGTCGTCGACGCCTACCGCGAGACGCAGCGCGCCAACGCAGCCTTCTCGAAGGCGAGAGACGCCCTCGACGCCTACCTCGCCGAGCACCCCGACATCCGCGAAGAGGCCGACGTGATGGTCTCCAACGCCATCGCCCAGGTCGCCAGTAGTCACATGCTGGAGACCTACGGGCAGGCGCCGGGTGAGGACGCGGCCGACGACAGCGTCCCCAGTAGTGACACGTAAGCGGACTTCCGGCCAACGGCCCTCGCGTCACAGGGCCGGAGCAACACACAACCGCCATCCCGAATGATCGATCCCCGCAGGCCGGCATTGCCGTGCCACAGGCCTGCGAAGAGAGGACCACGCCGTGCCCCGGTCGGCGATACCCCATGCCTCCACGCAGACCCCTCACGCTGCGAAGGGGGTGACACACACCACTGACCGCCTCCTCACGGTGGAAGAGGCAGCCGAACGCCTCGGCACCGGCATCCGTTTCGTCCGGCGCCTCATCGCGGAGCGCCGCATCGCCTTCGTCAAGGTCGGACGCCACGTCCGCCTCTCCGAGACCGTCCTTACCGCCTACATCGAGGTCCACACCGTCCAGCCCGCACGGCGGGTTCGGTCCAGCTACGGCAGTGCTGCCTGATGGCGGGCAAGCCGCAGCGGCGGCGTGAGTTCGGCAGCGTACGCAAGACCGAGTCGGGACGCTTCCAGGCCCGCTACTGGGCTCCGGACGGTAAACGGCGCTACGCGCCACACACCTTCGAGACCAAGACCGAGGCGACGACCTGGCTCACGCTCACGCAGGCGGACATAGAACGCAAGCACTGGACCGACCCCGACGTCGGCGCGGTCAACTTCGAGGACTTCGCCAACAAGTGGGTGCGGGAGCGCGGCCTCGCGGCGACCACCGAGGATCTGTACACCCGCTTGCTCAGGCTCCACATCCTGCCCGCTTTCGGGGCGTTGGACCTCGACGAGATCCAACCGGCGGACGTGCGCGTCTGGCGGGCCGAGCGGCTCAAGGCGACCAACAGCGCGAAGACGACGGTCGCCAAGTCCTACCGCCTGCTGAAAGCCGTGCTCCAGACGGCGGTCGACGACGATCTGCTCAAGAGCAACCCATGCCGTATCAAGGGCGCCGGCAAGGAGGAGGCAGATGAACGCGACGTCGCGGAGGTCGAACAGGTCTACACGCTGGCTGAAGCCATCGGACCACGCTGGCGGATCATGATCTTCCTGGGCGCCTTCGCCTCTCTCCGTCCCGAAGAACTGGCGGAGCTGCGGCGCCGTGACATCGACCTCGACGAGGGCATCGTGTGGATCAGGCGTGCCGCACCGGAGCTGACCAGCGGTCAGAAGGTTATTGGCGCTCCGAAATCGCGGGCGGGCACGCGTGCGGTCTACCTGCCCGACTTCGTGGTGCCTGAGCTGCGTCGCCACCTTCAATGGTTCGCCGAGAAGGAGCCGGACGGACTCCTCATCGTGGGCGAGCGAGGAGCCGCCCTGCGGCGATCCTCCTTCGGGCGGAAGTGGCGCAAGGCGCGGATAGCTGCGGGTCTGCCGGACAACTTCCGGTTCTACGACCTGCGCCATACCGGCAATACCCTGGCCGCCGACTCGGGCGCCAAGCTCAAGGACCTCATGGTCCGCGCGGGCCAGTCCAGCCCGAAGGCACAACTGATCTACCAGCACTCCAAGAAGAAGCACCAGCGCAAGCTCGCGAAGAGCATCGATGCCGAAGTCCGGCAGCAGCGCGGCGAAGCAGTCGAGCGGGCCCAGGCGGAGACGCAGGAGCACTCCGGCTGAGGTTGTGACGACCTCGCCCGAGGCGGCGTGGCGGAGGCGGGACCGCTCAGCAACAGCGGTCCTGTCTCCGCTCCATGTCCGCGGACGGAGTTCGCGGGAAGCGGTATTGCCTTCGCAATGCCCAACGCCTCACACTTCTATGACCCAGTTCACAGAAAATGCGTCTCGCTATTTGAGAAGTCCGGCGCGGAAAGGCTCGCGGATCGCGCGAAAGGACGCCAAGGCCGGGTCTCTGCCAGCAGAAAGGGCTTGTGGAGGGCTGGCGGGACAAGGAATGGTCTGGACAACAACAAAGCCCCGGGCCGCTGGCCTGGGGCTTTTGCGTGGAGCGGGTGACGAGAATCGAACTCGCGCTCTGAGCTTGGGAAGCTCATGTTCTACCATTAAACTACACCCGCGTAAGACACCTGTTGAGGTATCTGACCTCGCATACTGTACCCCATGTCAGGCCCGGACGCATGGCGCCGGGGCCTTCGCGTCGCTCTGAAAAGTGTGCTGAGGGAGGCGGCGGAGGCGTACGGTGTGGGATGCCTGCGTGCCCGAGAGGGCGGAGTGCCATATGAGGCAGGGGTTGCTTCATCCCCTAGTGTGGCTTTCGTCGTTGAGGTACCGGGGAGAAGGGGAGCGATGGATCGCACCGTCGTTCGTTGTGCCGAAGGGCACGTATTCAGCACCGCTACGTTCCCGATGCAGAACCTGGGCGCCGGAAGGCTCGGCCCCGGCCGGTTGATCAGGTGTCCACGGTGTGCCCGGCTGCGCAGTGCCGTCCCCGTGGCGGCTGACAGCGGCAAGTAGGCCCGCCTAGGTCCGGACGCGCAGGTCGGACGTGACGCGGGGTTCTTCGGGCCGGGTCGGCTCGATTCGGCCCGGAGCCCCGCCCACGCGTACTCTGCAGGAGTGCTTCTCTCTGACAAGGACATCCGGACCGAGATCGACAACGGGCGCGTCGGCATCGACCCGTACGAGCCGTCGATGGTGCAGCCGTCGAGCATCGACGTCCGGCTGGACCGTTTCTTCCGGGTGTTCGAGAACCACCGGTACCCGCACATCGACCCGGCCGTCGAGCAGCCGGACCTGACGCGGCTGGTGGAGCCGGAGGGGGACGACGCGTTCATCCTCCACCCCGGAGAGTTCGTGCTGGCCTCGACGTACGAGGTGATCACTCTGCCGGACGACATCGCCTCGCGTCTGGAGGGCAAGTCGAGCCTCGGGCGGCTGGGGCTGCTGACGCACTCGACCGCGGGCTTCATCGACCCCGGCTTCTCCGGCCACGTGACGCTGGAGCTGTCCAACGTCGCCACGCTGCCGATCAAGCTCTGGCCGGGGATGAAGATCGGGCAGCTGTGCCTGTTCCGCCTGACGTCGGCGGCCGAGTTCCCGTACGGCTCGGACAAGTACGGCTCGCGGTACCAGGGGCAGCGCGGGCCCACCCCGTCGCGTTCCTACCTCAACTTCCACCGGACGCCGGTCTGAGCCGCATGACCAGGTCGCTGTGATCCGACGCGGGTAAGGGGTGCCACTCCAGGAGCGGCACCCCTTACCCGTGCTTCCGCGCGCCCGAAGGCGGGGCGCCCGAAAGCGGGCTGCCTCAGATCACCGGCAGCTTGAAGAGCACCAGCAGCGCGATGAGCTGGATCGACGCCGCGCCCAGGGCCTTGGGCCACGGCAGGTCGTGGGACTTGGAGACCATGGAGGTCAGCAGGAAGGCGCAGCCGATCCAGGTGGCCCAGCCGAGGAACTGCACGAAGCTGTTGGCGCTGCCCAGGAAGACGGCGAAGGCCAGTCGCGGGGCGTCGGTCAGCGAGGTGACGAGCATGGCCAGGCCGACCGTGGGCGCCCAGGCGCCGGCGCCGCCGAGCTGGCGGGCGAGGGCGTTGGTGACGGCGCCGAGCATCAGGCCGCAGAGGATGACGGCGATGGCCGTGCACACCACCCAGGGGACGCTGTTGGAGAGGGTGGCGTCCAGGATGTCCTCGCGGGCGCTGTCGAAGCCGAAGACGGCGAGCAGCCCGTAGAGGAAGGTGACGATGAGGGCGGGGCCCCACACCTGGTGGTCGCGCATCTGCCAGAAGGTGGCGGACGGGCGCATGACGATCCCGCTCAGCAGCGGCTTCCACCCGAGCCGGGGGCCGGCCGGGGGCGCCGTGGTGTGGCCCGCGCGGTAGGTGGCCACCTGGTCCTGCTGCGTGGCCTGCGGCGGGTAGGGGGCGTA
Source organism: Actinacidiphila sp. bgisy167 (assembly GCF_965342175.1). GTDB lineage: Bacteria > Actinomycetota > Actinomycetes > Streptomycetales > Streptomycetaceae > Actinacidiphila. Next base: position 1,411 of record NZ_CBDRBL010000146.1, on the reverse strand, counting down.
GGCGTCGGGCGCGTCGCCGATGGAGAAGGCGCGGGTGTGCCCGGGGCTGTTGTCGTACGAAGGCGTCGACGCCGCGGAGCCGAAGTACTCGGGTTCACCCTCGGCGGCCGGTGCGAAGCCGTGGTGGGGCTGCTGCCCGCCCGGCGAGGTGTTCTGCTGCGGGTAGCCGCCGTACTGCTGATGCGGTTGCTGCACGTCCCCGTCCCGTCCGCTTTCGTTCCTGGATCCAGCCACGCCTCGAACGTACCCGGTTCCGGGGGGCGGAGGACGGGCCCCCCGCCCCCGGAGGGGCATTGCTGCCAAGCTGTGACAGATTCCACACCCGGGCGGGCGCGGCACATCGGTGCCGGCTCCGGCCGGGATCCGCCCCGAATCCCCGGGCCTGTCCCGGACCCTTGAGAGACGTCGCCCGGCAGCTGTCGGGGGTGCCGCCCCTCGGGGCAGCGCTCCGGGCGGCGCGTGGGCGGGCGCGCGGGCCTGCGAAGCCCTACCGTTCGGGGCGGAACGGATCCGAAAGAACGGGAAGTGCCGATGGTCGTCAGGGTCGTACGGAATGCCGCGCGCGGGACCGCGCGCACCTCGGCGCGTGCCGCGGCGGGCGGGGCGCTCGCGGGGCTGCTGGCCCTGGCGGTGACGGGGTGCGGGCTGCTGACCACCGGCTCCGGTACGCCGGCCGCTCCGGCCGCCGGGAGTCCCCCCGCCGCGTCGTCCGCCGCCGGCGCCGTGCCGGTGAAGCCGGACCCCGCGGTGCTGGCCGCGCTGCCCGCGCGTCTTGAGGCGGACGGGACGACGGTCACGGTGGGCGACCCGGCCGCGCCGAGGACCGTCCACATCTACGAGGACCCGCGCTGTCCGGTCTGCAAGGCGTTCGAGACGGCCGCCGGGCCGCAGCTGGCGGCGCTGGCCGAGGCCGGCGACGTCAAGCTGCGGTACACCCTGGCCTCGTTCCTGGACGAGAACCTCAAGGGCAGCGGTTCCAAGAGGGCGGCGAACGCCCTGCGCGCGTCCGTCGAGGCGGGTACCGGGGCCTTCGCGACGTACCACGAGCTGCTCTACGCCAACCAGCCGCAGGAGCAGGTGGACGGGTTCACCGACGCGTACCTGCTGGAACTCGCCGGCAAGGTGAGGGGACTGCGCGGTGCCGCCTTCGACACGGCGGTGCGCCGTCAGTCCTACGCGCGGTTCGTGACCGCCTCCGAGGAGGCGTTCGTCAAGAGCGGCGCCACTGGCACCCCCTACGTGAAGATCGACGACACGGCGGTCTCCCAGGACGACCTGCAGAAGCTCTTCGACCCCGTCTCCTTCGCCGCGCTGCTGCGGGGCGCCGGCATCGGCGGCTGAGAACGGCTGAGAACGGCTGAGAGCGGCTGAGAACCACGCGGAAGGCCGGTGGGGGTGTGGGGAGCGTGGT
>NZ_CBDRBL010000145.1:0-6867 GCF_965342175.1 Actinacidiphila sp. bgisy167 | reverse complement strand
AGGTCAGCTTAGGTTGCCCTAAGTGATGGAGCGGACATCCACCCACTGGACCGCCGCTTGCCTCGGTGAGATGAATTACGCAACACTGGCCTTGTGAAAAACGTGTCCGAGGTTCGGGAGGAGCAGACGAGCGGCGAGCGGAGCACCCGCAACCGCGTCGCCCGCTCCGTCCTGCTCCACGGGCCCTCGACCGCCGCCGACCTGGCGGAGCGGCTCGGACTGACGCAGGCGGCCGTACGCCGCCATCTGGACGCGCTCGTGGCCGAGGGCATGGTCGAACCGCGCGAGAAGCGGGTCTACGGCAACCGCGGCCGCGGCCGCCCCGCCAAGGTCTTCGCGCTGACCGACTGCGGCCGCGACGCCTTCGACCAGGCCTACGACCAGCTCGCCGCCGACGCCCTGCGCTGGATCGCCGAGTCCGCCGGGGGCGGGCAGCTGGGGGACGCCGCGGTGTCCGCCTTCGCCCGCGCCCGGGTCGCCGCCCAGGCCGAGCGCTACCGAGCGGTCGTCGAGGCGGCCGGCCCCGAGGAACGCACACAGGCGCTGGCGAGGGCGCTCAGCCAGGACGGGTACGCTGCCACCACGCGCAAGGCGCCCGCCTCCGCCGGGGAGCAGCTGTGCCAGCACCACTGCCCGGTGGCTCACATCGCCGAGCAGTTCCCGCAGCTGTGCGAGGCGGAGGCCGAGGTCTTCTCCCGCCTGCTCGGCACCCATGTACAACGGCTGGCGACCATCGCCCACGGAGACGGTGTCTGCACCACCTTCGTGCCGAAGACCGCCCCGCCGTCCGGATCCACCGCATCTGACACCACCGAAAGCAACGCCGGGAGGAACCCCGCATGACTGCCCCCCTGGAGACGGCTCACCCTGAACTCGAGGGTCTGGGCACGTACGAGTACGGCTGGGCCGACTCGGACGAAGCCGGTGCCGCCGCCCGCCGTGGCCTGAACGAGGACGTCGTCCGCGACATCTCCGCGAAGAAGAACGAGCCCGAGTGGATGCTCAAGATGCGTCTCAAGGGCCTGAAGCTCTTCGAGAAGAAGCCCATGCCCACCTGGGGCTCGGACCTGTCGGACATCGACTTCGACAACATCAAGTACTTCGTGCGGTCCACGGAGAAGCAGGCGGAGTCCTGGGAGGACCTGCCCGAGGACATCAAGAACACCTACGACAAGCTGGGCATCCCCGAGGCGGAGAAGCAGCGGCTGGTCGCGGGTGTGGCGGCGCAGTACGAGTCGGAGGTCGTCTACCACCAGATCCGCGAGGACCTGGAGGAGCAGGGCGTGATCTTCCTCGACACCGACACGGCGCTCAAGGAGCACCCGGAGCTGTTCCAGGAGTACTTCGGCACCGTCATCCCGGCGGGTGACAACAAGTTCGCCTCGCTGAACACCGCGGTGTGGTCCGGCGGCTCCTTCATCTACGTGCCGAAGGGCGTGCACGTCGAGATCCCGCTGCAGGCCTACTTCCGGATCAACACCGAGAACATGGGCCAGTTCGAGCGGACGCTGATCATCGTCGACGAGGACGCCTACGTCCACTACGTCGAGGGCTGCACCGCGCCGATCTACAAGTCGGACTCGCTGCACAGCGCCGTGGTCGAGATCATCGTGAAGAAGGGCGGCCGCTGCCGCTACACGACGATCCAGAACTGGTCGAACAACGTCTACAACCTGGTCACCAAGCGCGCCGTGGCGTACGAGGGCGCGACGATGGAGTGGGTCGACGGCAACATCGGCTCCAAGGTGACCATGAAGTACCCGGCCGTCTACCTCATGGGCGAGCACGCCAAGGGCGAGACCCTCTCGATCGCCTTCGCGGGCGAGGGCCAGCACCAGGACGCCGGCGCGAAGATGGTGCACATGGCGCCGAACACCTCGTCCTCGATCGTCTCCAAGTCGGTGGCCCGCGGCGGTGGCCGCACCTCCTACCGCGGACTGATCGAGATCGGCGAGGGCGCCGCCGGCTCGAAGTCGAACGTGCTCTGCGACGCGCTGCTGGTGGACACCATCTCCCGCTCGGACACCTACCCGTACGTGGACGTCCGCGAGGACGACGTGTCGATGGGCCACGAGGCGACCGTCTCCAAGGTCAGCGAGGACCAGCTCTTCTACCTCATGAGCCGCGGCCTGGAGGAGACCGAGGCGATGGCGACCATCGTCCGCGGCTTCGTGGAGCCGATCGCGCGCGAGCTGCCCATGGAGTACGCGTTGGAGCTGAACCGGCTGATCGAGCTGCAGATGGAGGGGGCGGTCGGCTGACGCCCGGCTGCTTTCGTCCACCACGAACCCGTTGCCCCTGCAGGGCCGTGAGCGAGCCGAAGGGCGCGCGACGCCGATGAGCGACGAGACCTGGCGATCCCGAGGGTAGGGAGCGCGGCGTCGAGGAGTGTCGGCACGGGTCCTTCCCGGCGACACCGGGAAGGACCAGGCGCCCGGAGGCGAGCGAACACACATAGGCAGAAAGAGGCAGTAAGACAGCCATGGCTGAAACCATCCCGGCGGCCGGTGCCACCACCGAGGGCGCCATCCAGGTCGGCCAGCCGCGGGACGCCCGAGTGAGCGCGCCCGCCTCGTACGACGTGGCCGACTTCCCCGTGCCGCACGGCCGCGAGGAGGAGTGGCGCTTCACCCCGCTGGAGCGGCTGCGCGGCCTGCACGACGGCACCGCCGTCGCCACCGGCGGCGTCAAGGTTGAGGTGAGCGCCCCCGAGGGTGTCACCGTCGAGACGGTCGGCCGGGACGACGCCCGGGTCGGCAAGGCCGGCAAGCCGGTGGACCGCGTCGCCGCCCAGGCCTACAGCTCCTTCGAGAAGGCCGGGGTCGTCTCCATCCCCAAGGACGCGGTGCTCACCGAGCCGGTGCGGATCTCCGTGCACGGACAGGGGGGCGTGGCCTTCGGCCACCAGGTCGTCGAGGTCGGCGCCTTCGCGGAGGCGGTCGTGGTGATCGACCACACCGGCGACGCCACCCTCGCGGCCAACGTCGAGTTCCTGGTCGGCGACGGTGCCAAGCTGACCGTCGTGTCCGTCCAGGACTGGGACGACACCGCCGTGCACGCCGCCCAGCACACCGCTCTGGTCGGCCGTGACGCGACCTTCAAGTCCGTGGTCGTCACCTTCGGCGGCGACGTGGTGCGCCTGCACCCGCGGGTCGTCTACGGCGCCCCCGGCGGCGAGGCCGAGCTGTACGGCCTGTACTTCACCGACGAGGGCCAGCACCAGGAGCACCGCCTGTTCATCGACCACGACACGCCGCACTGCCGGTCGAACGTGGCGTACAAGGGCGCGCTGCAGGGCCGGGACGCGCACGCGGTGTGGATCGGCGACGTGCTCATCCGCGCCGAGGCCGAGGGCACCGACACCTACGAGCTCAACCGCAACCTGGTGCTCACCGACGGCGCCCGGGTCGACTCGGTCCCCAACCTGGAGATCGAGACCGGCGAGATCGTCGGCGCCGGGCACGCCTCGGCCACCGGCCGCTTCGAGGACGAGCAGCTGTTCTACCTGATGGCCCGGGGAATCCCGGCCGACGAGGCCCGCCGACTGGTCGTGCGCGGCTTCTTCGCCGAGCTGATCCAGCAGATCGGCCTGGCCGACCTGGAGGAGCGCCTCCTGGAGAAGATCGACGCGGAGCTGGAGGCGTCCGTCGTATGACCACTGCTGAAGGCTTCGTCCGCGCCTGCGCGCTGAGCGAACTCGAACCGGACGCGCCGAAGCGTGTCGAGCTCGGCGGCGTGCCGGTGTCGCTCGTGCTCACCGAGGGCGAGGTGTTCGCGATCCACGACGTGTGCTCCCACGCGAACGTCTCGCTGTCCGAGGGCGAGGTGGAGGACTGCCAGATCGAGTGCTGGCTGCACGGCTCCTCCTTCGACCTGAGGACCGGAAAGCCGTCCGGGCTGCCCGCGACGCGGCCCGTTCCCGTGTACCCCGTTCAGATCCAAGGGGACGATGTGCTCGTCTCCGTCACCCAGGAGTCCTGAGACACCCATGGCAACGCTTGAGATCCACGACCTGCACGTCTCCGTCGAGGCCGAGAACGGTCCGCGCGAGATCCTCCGCGGTGTCGACCTGACCGTGAAGCAGGGCGAGACCCACGCCATCATGGGTCCGAACGGCTCCGGCAAGTCGACCCTGGCCTACTCGCTGGCCGGCCACCCCAAGTACACCGTCACCGGCGGCACCGTGACCCTGGACGGCGAGGACGTGCTCGCCATGTCCGTCGACGAGCGGGCGCGGGCGGGTGTCTTCCTGGCCATGCAGTACCCCGTCGAGGTCCCCGGCGTCTCGGTCTCCAACTTCCTGCGCACCTCCGCCACCGCCATCCGCGGCGAGGCCCCCAAGCTGCGCACCTGGGTGAAGGAGGTCAAGGAGGCCATGGAGCGCCTGCACATGGACCCCGCCTTCGCCGAGCGCAACGTCAACGAGGGCTTCTCCGGCGGTGAGAAGAAGCGCCACGAGATCCTCCAGCTCGAACTGCTCAAGCCCAAGATCGCGATCCTCGACGAGACCGACTCCGGCCTGGACGTCGACGCGCTGCGGATCGTCTCCGAGGGCGTCAACCGGGTGCGGGAGAGCGGCGAGGTCGGCACCCTGCTGATCACCCACTACACCCGGATCCTGCGCTACATCAAGCCCGACCACGTCCACGTCTTCGCCGCGGGCAGGATCGCCGAGTCCGGCGGCCCGGAGCTGGCGGACAAGCTGGAGGCCGAGGGTTACGAGGCCTATGTGAAGGGAGGCGCTTCCGCGTGACACTGCAGCTGCCGGGCCTGCTCGACACCGAGGCGATCCGCAAGGACTTCCCGGTGCTGGACCGCCTGGTCCACGACGGGAAGAAGCTCGTCTACCTGGACAACGCCGCGACCTCGCAGAAGCCGCGCCAGGTCCTTGACGCCCTCAGCGAGTACTACGAGCGTCACAACGCCAACGTCCACCGCGGTGTGCACACGCTCGCCGAGGAGGCCACGGCGCTGTACGAGGGAGCCCGCGACAAGATCGCGACCTTCATCAACGCCCCCAGCCGCGACGAGGTGATATTCACCAAGAACGCCTCGGAGTCGCTGAACCTGGTCGCCAACATGCTGGGCTGGGCCGACGAGCCCTACCGCGTGGACCAGAACACCGAGATCGTCATCACGGAGATGGAGCACCACTCCAACATCGTGCCGTGGCAGCTGCTCTCGCAGCGCACCGGGGCGAAGCTGAAGTGGTTCGGCCTGACCGACGACGGCCGGCTCGATCTGAGCGACCTCGAGCAGGTCATCACCGAGAAGACCAAGATCGTCTCCTTTGTGCTGGTCTCCAACATCCTGGGAACGATCAACCCGGTCGAGGCGATCGTACGCCGCGCGCAGGAGGTCGGCGCCCTGGTGCTGATCGACGCCTCGCAGGCCGCGCCGCACATGGTGCTGGACGTGCAGGCGCTGCAGGCCGACTTCGTGGCCTTCACCGGGCACAAGATGCTCGGCCCGACCGGTATCGGGGTGCTGTGGGGCCGCCAGGAACTGCTGGAGGACCTCCCGCCGTTCCTGGGCGGCGGCGAGATGATCGAGACCGTCTCCATGCAGTCGTCGACGTACGCGCCCGCGCCGCACAAGTTCGAGGCGGGTACGCCCCCGATCGCCCAGGCCGTCGGCCTCGGCGCCGCGGTGGACTACCTGAGCGCGATCGGCATGGAGCGGATCGCCGCGCACGACCACGCGATCACCGAGTACGCGCTGCGCCGGCTGAAGGAGGTGCCCGGGCTCAAGATCATCGGTCCGGACACCCCGGAGGGCCGCGGGTCCGCGATCTCCTTCACGCTCGGCGACATCCACCCGCACGACGTGGGCCAGGTCCTCGACGAGGAGGGCATCGCGGTACGGGTCGGGCACCACTGCGCTCGGCCGGTCTGCCTGCGGTACGGAATTCCCGCGACCACGCGAGCGTCGTTCTATCTGTACTCCACGCCGGCCGAGGTCGACGCCTTGGTCGAGGGGCTGGAGCACGTACGGAACTTCTTCGGCTGAGGGACGGGACGGCGAAGCCTGTGAAGCTGGATTCGATGTACCAGGAAGTCATCCTGGACCACTACAAGAACCCGCACGGCCGCGGCCTGCGTGACGGTGACGTCGAGGTGCACCACGTCAACCCGACGTGTGGTGACGAGATCACGCTGCGTGTCAAGCTCGACGGCGCGTCCATCCAGGACATCAGCTATGAGGGCCAGGGCTGTTCCATCAGCCAGGCCAGCGCCTCCGTGCTCAACGAGCTGCTCGTCGGCCGCCGGGTCGACGAGGCCGTGAAGGTCCAGGAGGTCTTCCTGGAGCTGATGCAGTCCAAGGGCAAGCTGGAGCCCGACGACGCGATGGAGGACGTCCTGGAGGACGCGGTCGCGTTCGCCGGAGTCTCCAAGTACCCGGCGCGCGTCAAGTGCGCGCTGCTGAGCTGGATGGCGTGGAAGGACGCCACCGCCCAGGCACTGGGCGATGGCGCGGTCAGGGAGTCCGCATGAGCGACAACGCAGAAGTGATGACGGCGAAGCCGGCGAGCGAGGAGGAGATCCGCGAGGCCCTCTACGACGTCGTCGACCCCGAGCTGGGCATCGACGTCGTCAACCTCGGGCTGATCTACGGCATCCACATCGACGACGCCAACGTCGTCACCCTGGACATGACGCTCACCTCGGCGGCGTGTCCGCTGACCGACGTCATCGAGGACCAGGCGAAGTCGGCCACCGACGGCATCGTCAACGACCTGAAGATCAACTGGGTCTGGATGCCGCCGTGGGGCCCCGACAAGATCACCGACGAGGGCCGCGAGCAGCTGCGCGCGCTGGGCTTCAACGTCTGACCCCCGTGGGCCCGCACAGGGCCCGCGCCGGGCCG
>NZ_CBDRBL010000144.1:0-7148 GCF_965342175.1 Actinacidiphila sp. bgisy167 | reverse complement strand
AGACATATCGGGCAGCCAGCCGTTTACGACCTCGCCGTCAGCCCTTGGAAGAATCGAGGTCAAGCCGTCGCCCGAACCTGTCACCAGCAACGACACCTACTTCACGACCAGTTGTGACACGGAACTACAGCTGCCGTGTCTCACTGCGGACAGATTTCTATGGTTTTTTCCTTCTCGCTTCCGATGGAGATTTTAACCCTGTGGTCGAGGGTGTTGGCGAGTCGTTGGGCGATCGTCATCCAGACAACGAGTCCTTCGGCGGGGGTGGTCACCAGGATGTCGGTGTTCTCCATGCCCCAGCCTGGCGTGTGGGCGATTTTCTGCCGGATCGCCTCGGCGGCCCGTCGGGTCGCGGTGGTGACCGCCGCTTCCAAGGTCGGGCTGTCCGTGGCCTGGAGGGTTTCCGCCACCTCCCCGTCCATGCCGGCGATCTCCTGCGCGACGAACCGTGCCGGGTAACGGATCACCTCTAGCGGGAGCCCCACCCCGGGGCGGCCCGTCGCTATCGCGACGGTCTCCTTGGAGAAGGGCACGACCGGTTTCCACTGGTACCGCCTTGGCGCGGCGTGTCCGCTTGTGTCTCCGGTCCGCAGGTGACTGCCGTGCTGGACCTGTTCGCCTGAATCCTGGGACCGGAGCGGGTCGGACCCGGAGACGAGATCTCCGGTGGCTGTCTCGAGTCGGTGAGGGGAGGACTTCTCCGCATGGCCAGGCTGTTCCGGCACAGCCTTCACCGTGGCTTCCGGAACCTCCTGCGGAAGCACTGCCTCCTCGAACCGGTCGTTCAGCGGCAGTTCCTCCACCAGAACGACCTGGTCGCCGAGAAAATCCGCAACGCTATCGTCGGCCCGAGTAGCTGATAGCGCATGAGCGCCAAAAGGCTCAATGACTTCAGTCTTTCCACTGTCCACGTTGTCAGCCGACGCGACTACCTCGGTCCACTGCCGGTACGCCTCAACAGTCGTCTCATCCTGTTCGATGACATTGCCAAGATCCGCAACGCGCTGTTCGACATCCTGCTTGTGAATATACTGCTCGTCCTCCGGATCGCCGAAGAGTGGTTCGTCCGCGTCCATCTCGTCGTCGTTACCCCTATACTGAAGGTCGCCTTCCGCTTGCGCAGGAAGGATTTCCCAGCCTTCGGGCATACGTGGTGCCGCATCTACAGATCGGTCCCGGTCAGGCAGTATCGCGGCACCAGCGCGCGCAGCGGATTCCCTCTGAATTTTGTCGAGGACAGCCCGACCTCGCTCCACAATGTGACTCAGCTGCTCATGCGGCCTGCCGGAAAGTCGGCCCGCAGCCGCATGAGCCGATTCCACGAGCGCGTTCAGCTGCAAAAGTACAGGCCGCGATACGGGATACCCGATGGCGAAAGATCCGAGTTCCCCGCCGAGATAAAAACCGTCATACTGGTCCACCAGAGGCTTGGAGGCGCTTCCTTGCCCCGGTGGGACGAATTTCTGAAGCGCTCCTATGATAGCCAAAAATTCTTGGGCTTCCGGACTTTCGATGATTCTTTTCGCCAGAGCCCGCACTTGTTCCACGGTCAGGGACGGGAATCTCAGTGCCCGATCGTAGCTTTCTTGCGAAATGGCGTTGACCTCGGTCGTGGCGCGCCGGACCTCCCGGGGGGAAAGGTACGCGTTGCCGAAGGCGAAGTTTCGTAGCTCCACCAATCGCAGGGGGAGGGTGAGGCGGTCTCCGTTGGTGTCGAGATCATGGTAATCCTCCATCCCAACGGTCTCACTCTGACTGACCTCGGTCCCTCGAGACGTCTGCCCCAGGAGCGCTGACGTCAGGTAGTCGCCGATGGGAAGCCGCGACCAGGTTTCCTCCCGCAGCAGTTCACTGGTGTTACTCGGCTGAAGTTTCCTTTTCTCTTCATATTCCTCAATGGTGCTCTTCAACACGGCTTCGAAGTACCGGCTGATGTTGTCATGGTTCTGCCGGAAGAACTCCTGAACACGCGGGTTGAGCGATTTGAGTGCTACCCCCAGAGGCGTCCGGGATGCTGCTGGCAGCATGCTTTTCACCAGACCTCCCCGGAAAAAACGCGAGGTCATTGGATTGGCGCCGACGTGAAGGAAGGTGCTCCATGCATGCCCCCATACCTCGTCGATCTCAGGGATGCTCCTCAGAAGGTCCATCTCTTCAGGCTTGACGCGGAAGCCTCCGAGAAGTTGAGACACATAAAGCATGGCGACTTTTCGACCGAATTGTTCCGCAATCTCGTAGTACGTCACGAGATCTGGGCTCATGAGCCTTTGGCCCACCTTTTTCTGCAAGAGCGTGAGGCCACTGGAGACAATACCGGTTGTCAACTGAGTATAAGCGGGATGGTCAGGTCCCGAAGGGCTGGGCGCAACCTTGAATTTCTGCCCGGCTGAAGTGACAGTCCACCCGTCGGCAGAAGTGAGGAGAGCTTCCAGGGATATCGGAACTCCCCTTCTGTCGGTCTCCAAGAGGGCGTTGCGGGACGTCTCCAGTTGTGTCAATGCGATCTCGGAAGGGACGCGGTTTTCCTGACGCAAGGCCCGGGTGGGCTTGACGACGAATTCAGCGATCTTGTATATCTCCGCAACGGGCGCAGAGAAGTTCTTTGGAGTTGCTCTCCACGCATCCTGCATCGTTGTGTACAACCGGCCGTCGTAAGCTCGGCCGAACGCCTTATGATCGATCACCACTGTCGTAAGAGGATGCTCAGCCAGCACAGTTCCCTTGGGAAACTCCGGGCCGACGAGGATGTGCTGGTCTTCGACCTCCAGTCCAGTGGCGGAGGGAGCGGTGTCGAGACCTTCCGTTGAACTGCCGTCATCCGAATCGACCAAGGAATGATCCGCTGCGCGGTCCGTGACGGGGAGAGAGCCGGCATCGCGTGTCGTTCCCTGAAGTTCGGGCCATTGCCCGACATGGAGATGGGGGGCGAGTACGTCCGCGATCTGTTGCCGGTGGTCCGGCGTCAGGACGAAACGTGCGCTGTCCCGACGGGTGAGCACTCCCATCAGGCTGTTCTCCCCCTCCTGCACGACCTGCTCGGCTCGGCCGCCGGGAGTGAGGAGTACCCGTGGATCGGCCTGGTCGTCACGCACGCCCAGGCCGTGGACAACCTCATGGACCTGGGCAACCGGATGCGATTGCACGTACCAGACGTCCTGACGCATGTCGCCGTGCTTGAGCGGACGTCCCGGCCTCAGGGTCGCCACGCTGTGTGCGGCCTCGGGATCGTCGACGAACTCAACGCTCACCCGCAACACCGGACCGGGCGGCACAGGCCCGGTCACCTGGTCGGGCTGCAACGCCGGCAACCGGTACTGGTGCCGGTTGACGTGATCGTCCAGAGCCTCGCGAAGGTTGTCCTGGACATGCCGCACTTCTTCCGGCGATGCTCCGTCCGTGCGCAGGTGGATACGGCGGGTCAGGTGCAGGACATCATTTATCGGAGAACTTCCGCGGTACCAGGCCCAGGAATAGCCGATATCGGTTCGCTCACCGGAAGCCGGCGGCCTGCTCACACTGCGCGTACCGTCCTCGGCCGTGGTGAACTCGAACGCCTGCGGAACCTCCGGCCGACTCGGGGATCCGAATGGCAGCCAGCGGTCTGTACGTACTTCACCCGTGCCATACGCCAGACCAATCCGAGAGTCCATCACCCCGTGGATCACGGCCTGCTCACTGGGATGCTCCAGGTGCTCCGAACCGTTTTGGGGGGCCGCGGTCGGGCCGGTGGTGCTGACCTCCTGGGGCCTGTCGGTCAGACCTCGCGGGTTGTCCAGGAACGCACGGGGTGCCGCCGGTTGTTCGCTCGTGCGTGCAGAACTACGGCTGGAGGCGTCGTCCGAGCGGGTCGCCGGCTGCCGGCTCTGGCTGTGGGTGGTGGCCGGCGGTCCGGTGACCGTGGACGAGGTCGCGGCGGGGACTTCGGATGCGTTGGGCTCGTCGACAAGAACAAATCGCGTTTCCGTCACTTGGGTGCCGGCTGGTGCGCTTCCAAACTTTTGCGTGTCCAGGATGCCGACTGCAGAGCGGCTGTGGTCGCTCGGATCGGTCGCTGCGAGCCGATCCGTCCGCTGGGCCCACCCGTGGATGAGACGGTCGAAGAACTCGGCGCGCAACGGAGCGTTCTGACGTAGGGAAGCGTTATCGCCAAAATAGAATTTAGCGGTTTCGGCGAGGTCCTCGTCAGAGTTCGTCGCTCCGTATGCGGTGATTGGCCGTTCTTTTGGAAAGCGCAGGCGCGGACGGTCAGATTCCCACGTGCCGACCTGATCGATGAACCAGGGGAGTTCCTCCTTGAGTGCAGCTGCCGCGCGCCGGCCTGCAGCAAAAGCTGACTCGGCGGGTTTCTGCGTTATTACATCTAGCCACTTCGCCTGCAGCACTTCGATCGCATGGGCGTGCCGCGGTGCTTTGCTGAAGAACTCTGGTGACCCCTGGAGGAAACTTGTGATCGACTGCTGGAAGTCATGCTCAGGGCTGTTTTCATTCCATGGGCCTTCTACTCCCTCCCAGAACTTCTTGGTGAAGTCGGGAAGCGCGTATCTGAGCACGCCGTGAGCAAGTTCATGGGTTGCGACAGCTTCGATACTACCCCCACCAGAATGGGCGGCCCTGTATATGTTGATGACGTTGCGTGAAAGTATGTATTCGCCTGCCGCATCGAAATAAGTCCTATTCTCGTGCAAGGCAGTTTTCACATGCCCGACGACGGTTATCTCCTGCGCGACGGAGCCGCGACTCGAATGGGCGCGTCGCGACCCCAGAATGGGTGCGTAGTTCTTCATCGCCGCATACAGGGACTTCAATTCTCCGACTGTCCACGGCAACGGCTTTACTTCGGCCTTCTCGGCCTCCGGAGCCTGTGGATGCGTTTCTTTTACTGCGGCCACGCCGGCATCCGAGTCCAAGCGGATGCCGAATTCGCTCTCTATCTGTTGTGCCAACAACTCGCTTTCGCGCTGCGCTGCGTCCTCAGGATCGTCATGAAGCATGCGCTCGTCCGTTTGGCCGCTGCCTACGTGTGCATCCTCCACCACGGTGAACATCGGGGGGACCGAGACAACTTCACTTTCCCTCAAGGTGAGGGCGGCCATCCCGATGAAGGGCTCGGTGGCGTTCGGCTGGGCCGACGGGCGGTTGTGGCCCGCGAGTTCTGCGTTGCTCCAGCGGTTGAAGCGTTCCGCCAGGGTGCTTGGTTTGAGGCCCGCTTTATGCATGAGCTGGTTGACGGACTCCCATTCAGCCAGGGTGGATTGCATATCGGCGACGGCTAGTTCCCACTCGTGTCCTGCCGCATTGGGATGTGCACGCCCGGTCGAGGGGTCCATCCCCAACGGTCGCGTCAAGGATATTTGTTGAACTGTGATTCTCAGGCGGCGCCGGGTCTGGGTGAATTGGGACCACAGCTCGAGCCTCGTGGCTGGAGAATTGGGTGACGGGGGTTGCCAGGCGGGCAGGGACACACCGTGCTCGTTGCGTTCCAGTTCCGCGGCCCAGCGTTCAGGAGAAAGGCCTAGAGCGTGGAGTATATCCATCCCACTAGCGGCCACCCTGTCATTGGCCACGCCCACGTAGGGGATACCCAGGGCGATCTCATCGGGGAACAGTCCATCCTCGGCGACGTGCCGGCGTAGTTGCTCTTCGGTGATCGGCGCGAGGTTGCGGTACCGGCTCCAGCCGTCGGTGTAGGTGCCGAAGCCATAGTGCTTGGCGCGGGGCCACAGAGCTGCAGACCGCATGAGTTCATGTGCGGTGTGGTGCCCCCCAACTAGCATGGCACCGATCAAGCCGAGCCTTATCTCGGGAAAATCAAAACTACGGCCAGTAGCAGCCTGCAGACGGTGCAGCGACTCCAGGATCAGCAACATCGACCCCGAGGAACCACTCGCCACAAGTCCTCCTGTGGCCTCGGCGTCCTGATGCAGCGGGGCCTGGAAAGGCAATGAGGAGAAATCTGAAGCCCGATCCCAGACGACATAAGTGCCTTCGTCGTCAACGCCCCCTGCCGCAGCGATCTCCCGACGGCTCAGCGGAGGAAAGATGCTTTCGGCCCGCACCTTGCGAGGCGTACGATGGTCAGCCACCTTGCGCCATTGGCGCTCAGTGCGAAGCCACGGGAAGTCGTCATAGGTGGGAGGAGCGATAAAGCCTTTCAGACTTCCCTGGGCGGCTACATAGAACAGCATGCCAACCAACTCGCGGAGATTCCCTGACGTGCTGGCCTCAATGATGTCGGCGATGCGTGTCCCTATGTCGCCGCTTCTCGGTGAACCGTCCAGCTTTCCGTCATGACCCATGGTGGTTAGTCTGTCGGGTGCGTGCTTTTCGAAAAGGCTTCGGATAGTTAGAACGACCTCGCGTATCGCATGCAGCGCCTGAGGTCGCAGTATCAGATACCTGCCAAGTCTTGCATCGAATGATGCGGCGGCTTCAGCGTACCGGATGCGAGTCAAATCACTCGAATGAGCCTCCCCTTGAGGGGCCTGGATGGCATTTTTATCACCGTGTACACCTCCCCCTATGTGGTGCTCTTCCGCGTGCTGCGGTTCGATTTCATTCGACTGGCTCTTGTCGATTTCCAGACCGGTTCCGTGGGCGACCTGGGTTCCGGTCTCGGCTATCAGGTGCCGTTCGTCCGCGGTGTTGGGGGTGGAGCGGTGCGCGGTGTGGAGGAGGCGGTCGCGGTCGTCGCGTGTGAGGCCGGCGGTCAGGCGGTGCGAGGGGATCCGGGTAAGCGCTCTGAGTGCCTGTTCCGGCGTCATCCCCTGGGGCGGATGGGTGACCACGTCCTGGTAGACCTCGGCCGCTTGCTGGACGTGCGCCATGAAGGCGGTGAGATCGGCGGGATCGAGGGTACCGGTCCCAGTGAGGACATCCCCCACGGGCGAGGGCATCTCGAAACATATCCGGGCAAGAGTACGAGGACCCACGAGAACAGAAATCCCTTCACATCCGCTACTAGCGCCACGGGAAAAGCACCTGAACCGGCCGACACCGGTCGGGCACACGGTTGATGCCGAGGCGGGCCCCTGCAGAAAAGGGGCGCGCTCAGGAATCCACCGCACTCTACTCGAGGGACAACCAGGTTGACCTCGATTCTTCCAAGGGCTGACGGCGAGGTCGTAAACGGCTGGCTGCCCGATATGTCC
>NZ_CBDRBL010000143.1:0-7236 GCF_965342175.1 Actinacidiphila sp. bgisy167 | reverse complement strand
GTCCCCCGTCACACCGAAGATCACGAGCCCGGACGGGCCCGCGATGCGCGGCAGCCGCCGGTCGGTCGGATCGCGCAGCGGATTTTCCCAGCTGTCGGTTTCCGTCATGGGTCCACTTCTCTTCACATCGTGGGGACGGCGTCGTCGTGGCGCGTCCGCGGGTCATGCGGCGCCGAAGAGTTCCAGGAGCGCGTCCTTACCGAACATACGGGCGGTGTCGACGGCCGAGGGGGCGCCCGCCGCGGGGTCGGCCCCGCCATCGAGGAGGACGCGGACGACCTCGTCCTCGCCTCTGAAGACGGCTCCGGCCAGTGGGGTCTGGCCGCGGTCGTTGACGCGGTCGGGGTCCGCACCGCGCTGGAGGAGGGCGGCCACGGTGGCGGCGTGGCCGTGGTAGGCGGCGAGCATCACGAGGGTGTCGCCCTTGTCGTTGGTGAGGTCGGCCGGCACACCGGCGTCCACATAGGCCGCCAGGGTCTCGGTGCCGCCCCGGCGGGCGAGGTCGAAGAGCTCGGCGGCGAGTCGCAGGACGTCGGGGTCGTGGGCCGGGTCGTGCCGCGGGGTCGGCTCGCTCATCGTTCCTCACAGCCAGTGGTCGCCGTGCGCGGGCGGGGCCTTCCTGATCCACCCTAAGCGGCCTCGGCCGCCCCGGGCTCGCCGGGCGCGTCCCGGTACGTGCCGCGGCAGGGCGATGCACCGACCGCGAGCCCGTGGCCCCTGCCCGACGCTGTCGCTCACTCGAACGGGCGACTTCCCTGCTCCATCGGCGGCGCCTGCCCCATGACGCGCCGGACGACCGGCGAGGATCACCCCCGCAGGAAACCGTTCAGCGGAGCCGAAGGAGTGAATTCTGTTACTTATCACCCATTCGCCTCTTTTCAGAACATATTACTGAATGTCATTCTGGAACCACTCATGGTGACCGTCCCCATCACACAGGAGTAGCCCCCATGATCCTGTCCATCTCAGGCGTCGTCCTGCTCGGCATCATCGTCTTCCTGTTCTTCCGCAAGGACGGGCTCAAGGCGTCCCACGCGCTCGTCTGCGCCCTCTTCGGCTTCTACCTCGCGGGCACCGCCATCGCCCCGAGCATCAAAGCCGGCGGGGCGAGCCTGGCGAGCCTCCTGGGCGGGATCAAGTTCTAGCCGTTCCACCGCCACACGGCCACGGCGCCCGAAGGGCGCGTCCCGCGCCTTCACGGCTCCCACGCCTCGTCCCGAAGGCGCCGGCGCAGTGCACGGCAGAGCGGGAACGCGTCCTCGACCGGGCCGTTCTCGTCCGGGCCGTCCTCGACCTGGGACGCCGCGGGCAGGGAAGCGTACTCCGGGCATCGCGCGTCGCGCGGCAGGCGGGCGCTCGATGACGCGGCCCCGGTGACACCGTCTTGACGGCACGGCCGAAAGCGGCCGTACCGCACGCCGTACCGCGCGGCCGGTCCGCGGTCCGGCGCCGCTCCGCACCGGGCCGTCCCCTCGTCCACCGACCGCCCCGCCCGCCCCGCCGCACATCCCGCACCCGATCCTCTGGAGCTCCCGTGGTCCGGCGCCCCCTTTCCGCCCTCCTGAGCAGCCGCCCCTCGCTCTCGCGCGGCCGTGAGCTCGCGCGGGCCGCCGTCGACAGCACCGCGGACGTCCTCCACCCGCTCCTCGTCATCGCGCGCGGCCTCGCCCGTCAGGCCGGCTGGGCGCGCGACTGGTGGCGCGACACGCCCAAGGACCGGCGCGGACCGGCGCTGCTGGCCTCCGTGGGAGCCGCCTTCCTCGTCATGGCGCTGCTGCCCTACGGCGCCTACCTGCTGGTCGCCGCCCTGATGGGCTCCGCCGGCTGGATGGGCCGGGACCGCACGCCCCTCGCGACCGGGCCGAGCGGCGCCGAGAACGACCGGCTGACCGCGCTGTACGAGGCCCTCGTGCCGTATCTGTCCGTCGCCGACGACCCCAGCCCGCTCTACGCCCACGACGGCAGCTGGGAAGGCGCCTTCGGCGACCACGCTTTCGAGGACGGGCGGCTCGTCCGCCTGCGCCTGAGGTACCCGGCCTACTTCACCGACGGCGAGGCCGCCGCCAGGGCCCGCGTCGAGCATGTGCTGCAGGCGAAGGCGGGTCGCGGCCGCGAGTACCGCTTCGAGTGGAACGAGGAGGAGAACCACCTCACCCTCACCGCGCTCCCCCCGCTGTCCACGGACATCGCCGCCCAGCGCTTCGTCACCTCCCCCGGCGAGACCGTGATCGGCTTCACCGACCCGGAGGCCGTGCAGCGCACCGTCCCCGTCGAGGACGGTGCGGAGGTCAGGGACGCGCCCCCGGTGGTGTGGCGCACCGGCCCGCGCTCCACCGAGCCGCATCTGCTCGCCCTCGGGCACCCCGGCACGGGCACCACCACGCTGCTGCGCTCGATCGCGCTCCAGGCCCTGCCCGAGGGCGACCTCGTGGTCGTCGACGGCAGCGGCACCGGAGAGTACGCGTGCCTGACCGGCCGGCCCGGTGTGCTGGCCGTCGAGAGCGGTCTCGCCGGAGCGCTGGCCACCCTGGAGTGGGCGGCGCACGAGACCGAGCGCCGTCTGATCGCCGTCAACCGCGCCCGGCAGGCCGGCCGCACCGCCCCGGACGACGTACGGCGCCCGCTGTGGATCCTCGTCGACCGGCCGACGGTGCTCAGCCAGCTCGCGCACGCCGAGAACCGCCCCGAACCGCAGGAGCTGCTGGACGTCCCGCTCCGGCACGGGCGCGCGGCCGGGGTGACCGTCGCGGTGGCCGACCACCTCGACGGGGCCGAGGCGCTCTCCCCGGTGGTCATCGCCCAGACCAGGGCCCGGGTGCTGCTGGGCGCGGTCACCGCGGAGCAGACGCAGGCGGTGCTCGGCGCGCCGCAGTGCTCGACGTCCGCGGCGGAAGTGCCGCCCGGCCGCGGCTATGTGCGGCTGGGCTCGGGGCCGGTGCTCCGGGTGCAGGTGCCGGCGACCCCCGACCCCTTCGACGAGGACGCCGCCCCCAGCCACCGCCAGGCCGTCCTGGCGCTGCTGCCGCCCGTCGGCGCCGCCCCGGGGGCGGCGGGGCGGGAGCCCGCGGCCGGGACGGCCGGGGCCCCCGGGCCGGTCCGGGTCTCCGAGCCCTCGGGCGCGGCCCGTCCGGCCGGCGACCCGGCGCTCGAGCGCTGACCGGAGCACCGACTCGAGCAGTGACCCGCGCGCCGGGCCGACGCGACCCCGCCCGGGTCAGCGCCGCGGCAGCGTGTGCAGCCGCACCTCGGTCAGCTCGCCCCCGGCGGCCACAGCGGTGAGGTACGTGCAGTAGGGCTGACGCCTGCGGTCCGTCGGCGAACCGGGGTTGAGCAGCCGCAGCCCGCCCGGCGCCGAGCTGTCCCAGGGGATGTGGCTGTGCCCGAAGACCAGGACGTCGAGGTCGGGGAAGCGTTCCTCGCAGCGGCGTTCGCGTCCCTGCGCCGGGCCGCTGTCGTGCACCACGCCGAAGCGCAGCCCGCCGAGCTCGGCACGGGCGACCTCGGGCAGCCGCGCCCGCAGCTCGTCGCCGTCGTTGTTCCCGTACACGCCGATCACCCGGCGCGACCTCTCCTGCAGCAGGTCGAGGGTCGCGACGTCGACCCAGTCGCCGGCGTGGATGACGGCGTCGGCCTCGGGAATCCGGTCCAGGAGTTCGGCAGGAAGCTCTTTGGCACGTTTGGGTAGGTGTGTATCGGACATCACAAGAAGACGCACACGTCCACGCTATCCACGCGGGGGGACACCAGCGGTGCCGGGCACGGCGGCCGGAAGGGGTGCCGACGTCCACGGCGTGCCGCACGGGGGGCGGCGTGGCCGGTGGGGCGCCCCGCGATCGCCGGGACCGCGGGCCTCATCGACGAAGGGCCCACACGTCATGTGCGGTGACACCATCCCCACCCGTTCGGCGGAACTCGTGCAACCCGCCGAGGCCGCCTACGTGGGCGCCGCACGGCACTTCACGTCCGAACTGCTGGGGCTGTGGGGACTGTCCGCCGAGGACCGCATCGCCGCCGAGCTGATCGTCGACGAACTCGCCGCCAACGCCGCCCGCCACGGCCGTGCCCAGATGTCGATACGGCTGTGCCTGCACGACGACGCTCTGGTCATCACCGTCACCGACAGCGGCGACGCCCCGCACCACGACGGGGCCCGCGCCGACAGCACCCCGCCGGACGAGCACGGGCGCGGTTTGGAGATCGTGCGCCGGCTCGCCGTGTCCACCTCCATCCACGACGACGAGCGCGGCCGCCGCGTGGTGACGACGCGGCGTCTCGCCCCGCTCCAGCGGCCCGTCGCGGGGGTCACCAGCCCGGCCTCGTAGACCCGGGCGGGCATGGGCGAGAATGACGGACCGGGCAGGGACAGGCCCGCCCGGCGTCCCGCACCGGGGTGTCCGCACCGCACCTGCCGGACGCGCATCGTCTACGGAGGAACGACAGTGACATCCCGTGCCGCCCCGGCCGTGGCGCCGCACCAGGTGCTGGTCGTGCTGTTCGACGGGCTGCAGCTGATGGATGTGACGGGTCCGCTGGATGTGTACACGGCGGCGAACGAGTACGGCGCCCGCTATGTGACGGGGACGGTGTCACTGGACGGCGGACCGGTGACGACGACCGCGGGGCTGCGGCTGGTGCCGGACCTGGCGCTGGACGAGGTCGACTTCCCGGTCGACACGCTCGTCATCCCCGGGCGCCCGGACTGGTGGGCCGCGGTCGCGGACACCGCCCTCGTGGCGGGCATCGCCCGCCTCGCGGACCGCTCCCGCACTGTCGCGTCGGTGTGCGCGGGCGCGTTCCCGCTGGCCGCGACCGGGCTGCTGGACGGTCGCCGGGCCGCCACGCACTGGCGGCTCGCCGACGACCTCGCCGCCCGCTACCCCGAGGTCGAGGTCGACTCCGACGCGATCTTCGTACGGGACGGCCGCTTCATCACCTCCGCGGGCATCAGCGCGGGCATCGACCTGACGCTCTCCCTGGTCGAGGCGGACCTGGGTCCGGACATCGCCCGCAGAGCCGCCAAGTTCCTGGTCGTCTTCATGGCCCGGCCCGGTGGCCAGTCGCAGTTCAGCGTGCGGCAGAGCCCGCGCCGGCCGGCCCACTCGGTGCTGCGCCGGGTGCTCGACCATGTGGCCGCCGACCCCTCCGGCGACCACAGCCTGCCCGCGCTGGCGGCCCGGGCCGGCGTCAGCACCCGCCACCTGACCCGGCTGTTCCGCACGGAGACCGGCGGCACCGCCGCGCAGTACGTCGAACGCATCCGCGTCGAGGCGGCCCAGGCCCTGCTGGAAGCGGGCGACGACGCCCACGACACGGTCGCCCGGCGCAGCGGCTTCGGATCGGAGGAGACGATGCGCCGCGCCTTCCGGCGCCGCCTCGGCATCAGCCCCGGCGCCTATCGCGACCGCTTCCGCACCACCCGGCCCGGGGGCATCCCCGGCACCCCGGGCGCCGCCGGACGGAAGGCCTAGCCGGGACGGGGGCCGCGCGCGGACGCGCGCGTCCCGTCCCGCTTGCTCGCGTCTCGTTCCGCGTGCTATTCCGCCCAGGGGGACCGCAGGATGGTGTCCACGAAGTTGCCGCGCACGAAGCCCGGTACGAAACGCTCCAGGACGTCGGCCTTGACGTTGCCGAACGTGGTGTCGGGGCGGGGCGCGATGCCGCGGGTGAACTCCTTGAGAATGGTGTTCCTGAAGTCGGGCCGCGGATGGACGGCGACGACGGCCTCGCGTTCCTCGGGGGTGATCTCGTCGTATCCGATGCCGAGGACGTCGACCTCGACGCCCGAGGTGACCAGGGCGATCTCGGGCGCCATGTGCCACGGGATCTCCGGCGTGGTGTGCAGGGCGATCGCCTCCCACACCAGGCGCGCGCGGTCCTCCGCGACGCCCTGCTCCAGCAGGAAGCGACGGGCCTCGTCGGCGCCGTCGATCTCGAAGCGCTGGTCGGTACGGGCGTAGGTGTCGGTCAGCCCGAGGTCGTGGAAGAGGGCGCCGACGTACAGCAGCTCGGGGTCGAAGTCCCATCCGCGGTTGCGGCCGCGCATCGACGCCCAGAAGTAGACCCGGCGCGAGTGGTGGAAGACGACCGGATCGGCGGCCTTGCGCACCAGCTCGGTCGCTTCCGCGACGAGCCGGGTGTCGGGCACCTCGATGTCCGCGATGATGTCAGCCACGTCTGATCTCCTGACAGGTGTCGGGTTGCGTTCGGCGTCCGGGCAAGGCGCCCGGTACCGTCGCAGCCATCCTCGAGCGCGGCGCTCGTCCTGCGCCGTAGGCGGAAGGGACGCACGACCCTCGGATCGGGACACACTGGCGGCAGGCCGCTCGCTCGGCGGGGCGACGCCAGGACACGTCCCGGACGCGTGACGACGCTCGGCGGGCCGCCACCGGCCCGCCGAGCGTGGGGGACGTCACGGGTGCTAGCCGAACTCGCCCTCGCGCACACCTTCCCGGAACGCCGTCCACTCCTGCGCGGTGAACCGCAGGGGCGGCAGGTCCCTGTTCTGTGCATCACGGACGGCGACGGCTCCGTCGCCGATGTCCGCCACCTCGACGCACTCCGGCAGGTAACCGCTCTTGCTGCTCTTGACCCAGCGCGCTTCCCGCAGATCCCGCGCGTAGAGGTCGGCCTTTCTCGCTCGCATGGGAACCTCCGTTCGAGGTTCGTTCAATCGTTCCCTTCCACCCTCGCCCCGGCCCTCCGGCCGCGCAAGCACCTCAGCGGGTCGCGGCGGCCGCGGGAGGGCGCGACCGCCGCGGACCGGTGGGGGCGCGATGCCGGCTGCCGCGACGCCGCCGGACCCGGAGCGGGCCGCCGGAGCCTCAGGTCCCAGCAGTCCCGAAGACAAATTTCCTTCGACGCGCCTCTTCTGACGTCTCGTCACAATCTGTCGCGCCCGGGTCGCGCCCTGTCGCGAAGCGCCGGAACGAGGCAGTATCGAACACATGGCGGCATCATCGGGGTGCGATGTCTGCGGGCGGGAGGACGACACCGTCCGCGACTGCGGCATCCGCCATGTCCCGCTCGGCGTGTGCGACGCATGCTTCGACGACATGGCGCGGGCCCGGCGGGCCCCCCTGCCGCGCCCCCTGGACGGCGCGGAGGTGATGGCCGCCGTGCTGGAGGCGCTTCACGAGGGCAGCCGCCGCTCTTCCTGAGCGGCGCCGGGCGGCGGGCCGGCGGAGCCCGGCAGCGCGAAGGTCGACGGCAGCACGGCCCGGCCGGGGGGGGGGGGGG
>NZ_CBDRBL010000142.1:0-7259 GCF_965342175.1 Actinacidiphila sp. bgisy167 | reverse complement strand
GGGTGCGGGGAGCAGCTCATCGCCGCCGCGCTCGTCGTGGCCCTGCTGGGACCATCCCCGCGGGTGCGGGGAGCAGCTCATCGCCGCCGCGCTCGTCGTGGCCCTGCTGGGACCATCCCCGCGGGTGCGGGGAGCAGCGGTCCGGCCTGATCGACGAGATGTCGTTCGCGGGACCATCCCCGCGGGTGCGGGGAGCAGACCGCGCTGCAGGTCAGCCCCGAGGAGTCCCAGGGACCATCCCCGCGGGTGCGGGGAGCAGATTCCGTCCCCCCGGTCGCGGGGCTTCGGCATGGGACCATCCCCGCGGGTGCGGGGAGCAGGTGGGGCGGCACCACGCCGAGCGGGCTGGACTGGGACCATCCCCGCGGGTGCGGGGAGCAGCGGGCGGATCAAGGATTCGGCTTCCGCCCGGAGGGACCATCCCCGCGGGTGCGGGGAGCAGTCAGCGTGACCGATGACGGTGCTCGCGGTGATGGGACCATCCCCGCGGGTGCGGGGAGCAGCCGGTGATGAGCTGCCCGGGCAGTCGGGACAGGGGACCATCCCCGCGGGTGCGGGGAGCAGCGGTCGCAGGCGCCCTCCATGACCACGCCCAGGGGACCATCCCCGCGGGTGCGGGGAGCAGGACCAGAACCCCGGCGGCTCCGTCACCGTGTCGGGACCATCCCCGCGGGTGCGGGGAGCAGTCCCAGCCGTCGCGCTGCGACAGGGTGGCGTGGGGACCATCCCCGCGGGTGCGGGGAGCAGACTCGGCGACCTGCAGTTTCACACGCCTGGACCCCAGAAAAATAGCACTACCACGGAAACCGGCATATAGAACCAAACACCCAATCAGTGAGGCGAACCGGTCGACCAGAACCTTCAGCGCGTGTCCGCGTAGGGACAGGCGGGGCTACGCGCCCCACGGTTCCCCACCGCCCTACGCAAGCAAGTGGGTGCCTGTGGACAGAAGTCAGGAAACCGCAGGTCTCCGGCGCCGGTTCTACGCTTCCGTCATTGACAACCCCGCAACCGCCGGCCTTCACCCCGGTGCGTGAACAGGATTCCGGCTGCGGGCCTTCCACACGCCAGCGCTCATCTCGGACCCTGGCGGGACCCGGAAAAGGTCTCACCCCCAGCTTCACTTCGCGGGTCACACTCCGGGGCTTCGAGCTGCGTCTCCTGCAGCCCGGTGCCCAGCCGTCGGCGCAGTCCCGCTGCGAAGTCCGGTGCCGTGATGGCCTGCTCGCCCAGGACGGCAGCGACCTCGGCGGCACTGAGGCGCCGCGGTGCAGCAGCTGCGGATGGTGGGGTCGGCCTTGGCCCGGTGCCGAGTGAACGGCGGTTGGTGATCATTGGCCAAGGATTCCACTTGCTGCTACAGCTCGAAGTCGATGTAGTCGATGTCGGTGAACTCCACCTCGAGGCCGGCGGCGCGTCGGCCGCGGTCGCGGAAGTAGATCTCCTGTAGGCCCTCGGCTGCGATCGCGCGCAGTTGCTGCTCGCTGGCGCCGGTGTCCTGGGCGTCGAAGAGGCGGGCGGCGTATTCGGGTGGGAGGGCTTGGGTGATGAGGCGGAGGCGGGCGTCGTCGGTGCTGCCGGGTGCGGCGGTGAAGCCGAAGCGGGCGCGGGTGTCGATGACGATGCCGCCGGTGGTGGCGGCGGCCTGCTTGGCGCGGGCGCGGACCTGTGGCTGCCAGCGCTGGCGTACCTCGCGCTCTATCCGGGTGGCGAGGTCGGCGCGGGGGCGTTTGATCTGGTCCTTGACGTAGCGTTCCACGGTCCGCTGCGAGATCCCAAGCAACTCAGCTGCGGCCCGTGTGCCTTTGAGTTGCTTGACCAGGTAGCGCATCTGCGCCGGGGCCGACTTCGGGATCGGACGGGTGAACGCGCCCTGCACGGCCTTGTCGAGGCTGTCCCCGAGCATTCCCACCGCGGGTTCTCCTTCTGTGATGTGGCGCTTGATCATCTGTGCGGGCCGCTGGCGGCCGATCATGGCCCTGGATGACCGGATGTGCCATCCGGGTGATGATCGACCGCCAGCAGGCCGCCTGTGCCGTCCTGAGGGGTTGTAGGGTCTCGCGGCCCGTGGCACAGGCCGGGCCGCTGACCAGCGGCTTTCGATCTGTCTCACGGCGATGGCACACGGCTCAGTCTCACGAAACGTGGCACTTCCTCCGTACCTTCGCGAGGGCGCAGGCCCCTGACCTGCGCGTCTCGCTGATCTGCCGTCATGTGCCAAGATCGAATGAGACTGTGCCACGGGATTTGAGACCCCACAGGGGTGTCAGTAGCTGGTGGCCATGTCCACGAACCGGCTGTAGTGGCCCTGGAATGCCGTGGTGATGGTCGCGGTCGGGCCGTTGCGGTGCTTGGCCACGATGAGGTCGGCCTCGCCGGAGCGGGGTGAGGTCTTGTCGTAGGCGTCCTCGCGGTGCAGCACGATCACGATTGAGAACAGCCACCTTCATGACAGCCGGACCACTTCACACTGGCCAGAGAACAGCAGCCGCTTGGTCACCTCATGACAGCGGACCTGCCCGCGACCGGCCTCATGACCAGGCACCCAGCATCCCGTCCCGCTGACGCCCACCCAATGCCATCAACGCACCCACTCACAACAGCAGCGCGTGCCGTGCACTCCACCGTGGAGGCCTTCCACTGAGGCGGCAGCAGGGCGATCAATCACACCGCCGCGGTCTCGGGAGCTGCTCCCTATGGAGTCAGGCGCCAGGCACCGCCCCAAGTAGTTCGGCACTCGACTTAACCCCAGTCGAGCACCGATTTACTCGAGGCCTAATCAAAGCACGCGATTGGCCTAATCAAAGCACGCGATTGCCCTCAGCTACGCCATTGCATGCCCTATGACCTGCCTTCCGGTATGGCATATAGAGAGGCATACTGTGCGTACATCTGAGCAAGCTTCAGCGCATCATCCCGCATAGTCAAGAATTCGAGCAGGAGTGCGAGTAGCCGGTCTACACACTCCTGCTCTTGCCGTGCGGTCAAATGCTCCAACTTGCCCAGTCCATTGGATTCTATTTCGGATAGCGCCTCGTCAAGTATAAGTGCTTGCCACCCAAATCCGGAGCATTCCCCTTTGCGCACGATAAGCCACTCGGTGAATCCACGGAGAAGCCCACCCGAACGAGCCTGATCGTACCCAACGAGGAACATGTACGCATTTCTGTATCCATCAAGGCCATAAAGGCCCGGCCTGGATTGCACCCGCTCGATAAATTCTTTATCCATGGAACTCCCTAAAATCCGAAGTTGATCACATCGCCGTACTCCCACTGCGCCTTTTAGTCAGCGATCGCTTCGCCGCCTGCGGGCGTAAAGGCATCATAGACTCGGCCGTTCAGCACTACAACGTAATGATTACCCATGTTCCAACTGGCGGTATCCTGCCCGCGGTACGGCCCGAAGAACCCGGCCCCCGTGGGTGGAGTAATTCTGATGATCTGACCGTCGCCGAGGCTATCGCGGATCGCCTCGGCACACTCCCGGCAGTCGCCAGACTTTCCGATCATCCATACGGGCCGCGGCAGGCCCGGCACATTGAATGTCCCACAGGGCGTATCAGCGAGACGGTTCGATACCCCAGACTTGGGCAAGACTTTACATGCACGCTTGAGAAGTTTTAGTTCGTCGTAGACTTTGCCGAGCGTCTTCAGTTTGGCACCGACGAGGAAATCTACTGCGAGACTGCTGCAGTGATCGAAGTCCTTCGTCAGGGCCGGCGGCGGAACCAGCCGCGGCCCCGGCCCGGCTCGACTCCATCCACAGTGAGCGCCGCCCGCAGGCTGATCCGAGCTCGACGAACGCTTCGGTCCCGACGTCGGCCGGACGCCGCCCGGAGTGCGTGAGTCCCGAAGTCTGTGACTCCGGGACTCCCAGGCGGTTTCCGGGCCAGGCCGGGCACTACTTGAGCAGCAGGTGCAGGAGGCTCACCATGCCGACGCCGACCAGGAGGGCGACGCCGACGGCGGGGTGAAGCAGAGCGATGTATGTGGTGACCCCGCCGACCAAAAGCAAGAGCGCGGTACGCAAGTCGAGCCCGTTCCCGTTGTGAGCCGCCATCAGCAGAACCGCCCGCCAGGCCGACACGCGGGGGGCTCTCACTCTGAGCGACAACCTTGCGGACACGGCATCACCGGGTTGGCGAAGCGTCAGCGACGCTGCATGCCGAGCTGGTTCGCGGCAGCTTCCACGGTCTGCGCGAGCAGGACGGCAATGGTCATCGGCCCAACGCCACCGGGAACCGGAGTGATCAGACGAGCTCGGGTGAGGGCGGTGTCGTAGTCCACGTCTCCGACGTTGCCCGGGTTGTAGCCGGCGTCAATCACGACCGCGCCAGGTTTGATTTCCTCACCGCGGATCAACCGAGGCCGTCCGACGGCTGCTACCACGACATCCGCTTCCCGGACGATCGCCGACAGGTCAGCCGTGCGGGAGTGGCAGTACGTCACCGTCGCGTCCTTAGCGAGCAGGAGCATCCCGGCCGGTTTGCCAAGAATCGCGCTGCGCCCCACCACGACGGCGTGCTTGCCGGCGAGTTCGACGTCGTACGCTTCCAGCAACCGCATGATCCCGCCCGGAGTGCAGGACACGAAGCCCGGCAGCGCGAAGCTCATCGCGGCGAAGGAATGCATCGTGACCCCGTCGACGTCCTTCTCCGGAGCGATGGCCTCGAACGCCGCTCGCTCGTCGATGTGCGGGCCGCAGGGGTGCTGCAACAGGATCCCGTGCACTTCCGGATCGCTGGACAAGCCCGCGAGTGTCTCGATCAGTTCAGCGGTCGTGGTGGTGGCGGGCAGACCGATATGCCGAGACTGGATGCCTGCCTTGGCGCACCGCGCTCGTTTCATGCGGACGTACGTGGCCGAGGCGGGGTCCTCTCCCACCAGCACCGTCGCCAGGCAGGGACTGATTCCCGCTCGTCGTGAGATCTCCGCCGCCTTGGCAGCAGCCTCTTCGACGATGCGTTTGGCGAGGCTGGTGCCATCCATGAGCTGGGCCGTCTGAGTCGCGGACATCGTTGCCCTCCAGGCGTTGCTGACCACTCGCCCAGGCGCACGGCAACGACGTCTCGTCAGACCGCTCCCCGGTGGTGCTCCACCTCAGCGCCAGTCACGGCCCACGCTGAACTGTAGTAGACGCAGCACGCTCACACCCGACCAGCGTCCTCGGCCGGAAGCGACCTGCGAAGGCCCACCTCCTACAGTGACGTCATATCACGTAAACATTCCAGACGCGTCCCCACGCCGGATGCCTCCCGAACTGACAGACAACGGCCAGCTCACGGAAACACGCAACGCCGCCCACAAAGGAATCGTGGAAGCCCGGTCTCGGACCCGGCAGCGCCCCGCCAGGAGTGGTACCCCGGCGGGCGCAGGCGTGTCCGGGTCAGGATGCGTGCGCGGCCTGCCAGACCCGGGCCCGCTCATCCAGGTCGTGTGCGAGACGGACGCCGCGGCGGCCGAACACGCCGAGCTGGCGGCGGATGCCGGCGACCTCGTCGACGGCCCGCGCTGACC
Organism: Actinacidiphila sp. bgisy167; assembly: GCF_965342175.1. Lineage (GTDB taxonomy): Bacteria > Actinomycetota > Actinomycetes > Streptomycetales > Streptomycetaceae > Actinacidiphila. Next base: position 1,740 of record NZ_CBDRBL010000142.1, on the reverse strand, counting down.
GGACCCCGTTGAGGAGGTCCAGCGCCTTGCCCCAGGTGCCGCACGCGGCTTCGACGTGGCCCTGTGCGGCCTGCTCCCGGCCCTGGGCGGCCAGGGTGAGGGCGGCGATGCGCTCGTTGCCGGTGCCCGGGCGCTGCCGGGCTGATGCCGCGAAGTGCCGCTCCGCGTTGGCGTGGTCGCCGAGCGCGTGGAACGTCTTCGCCGTGTGGGAGGCCACAGTCGCCTGCGGGGAACCCCAGCGCGCCGCCCACACGGGCAGCTCGGCGGCGTCGCCGGACCGGCTGAGGTCCTGTGCCGCGCGGACCTGACGGGCCGCCTCACGGCCGCCCCCGACGTTCGCCAGGGCGCGGGCGCGGGTGATCGCGAACAGGCTCTCGGTCGCGGGGTCGGCCTTGCCCTTGACCATGGCGAGCGCGGCGTCCGCGAGGTCGACGGTGCTCTCCGGGCGGCGGATGTCCATGCCGTTGTGGGCGAGGATGCGCAGTATCCACGCGGCGTGCATGTCGTCGCCGGCCTCGCGGGTCAGCGCGTACGCCTGGAGGTAGTAGCGCTGGGCCAGGCCGTGCTCCCCGGCGTCGTACGCCTTCCAGCCGCAGAGGTAGGCGACGCCCGCGGCGGCAGACAGGGCGTCCGCGTGGTCGGCCTCGCTGGAGAACGCGGCCCGGCACAGATCAGCGACGTCGGACCGGAGGTACTGCACCACGGCGGTCCGCCCGTGCTGTCCGCCGTGGCGCTCGTCGATCCTGGTGAACAGGTCGGTCATGTCCTGCACGGCGTCGATCTGCGCGCGGCCTGCGCGTGGCCCCAGGTGCTGGGCGCGATCCTGGCGGTCGAGGGCTTCCTCTATACCGAGCGGGAGAGCAGCGGCCGCGACGCTGTATGCGGCATTCGTGAGGAAACTGCGGCGTTGGATGTCGGCCTCCCCGAGGCGACGTAGCATGTCTACCGGATCGGGCCCCAAGGACGTCCCAAGCGCACCTTGGGGTCCGGCCATCTCCGGGACGGAGAAGCCAAGTTGAGCGGGCGCGATGTGACGGCCCAGTCTCCTTGAGATCGCCTCCGCAATGTACGCCGCCGTCTGGACGTTCGGCTCTTTGCCGGCCATCCAATGGGCTACAGCTGACCGGTTCGTCCTCAAGGAATCGCCGGCCTCGGCCGCCACGGTGCGCACCGTGGTGGCGAGCTGTTCGTAGCTCAGGCCCGCTTCCCGCAAGGCCTCCTGCAGTGCGTCGTTGCGCACGCGCGAGTGATTCACGACTTCCGTCACCCTCCCAAGCAGGGCGTTAAACGCGGTAAACACCTTCGTGCTGACCGGTCGTAGCAAGACCACAGTAGCGGTCGGTGTACTCGCCGTAACAGCAGACCGGCAGCCGCTTGGGGGCCAGCAGCTATGGCGAGTGAGATCAGAGACCAGTACGTCGGCGAGGAGCCCGGCCCCGGCGTGATGGTGACGACCGCCTATGAACGGCAGTTGGCCGTGGCGCACTGGCTGCTCCAGGCCGCCGCCGTAGAGCCCCGGACACAGCGGGTGGACTGGGAGGTGCACGGGCTACTCCTGCTGGAGTGCGGTGCGCTGTTCTCCGCTACGCGTGCGGCCCATGCCGTGAGGCTCGCCGCCTGGACGTTGCGTGGCCCTGCGATATTGATCCGAAACGGTTGGGGTTCTGGGTCGTTGATGATGTGTGAGCGATCTGGTGGGGGACGCGCGGCATCTGTCGCCTTCGGCGCAGGAGGCCCTGA
>NZ_CBDRBL010000141.1:0-7275 GCF_965342175.1 Actinacidiphila sp. bgisy167 | reverse complement strand
GCTAGGGGCCCGAGCCTTCCGGGAGCTGCTGGGCGTCACCTTGTGACGTCCTGTCGCGCACCGCCGTACGCCTGCCGTTCTACGGCAACGGCGGGACCGGCCTGGAGCGGGTCGGGGAGGATGGCGGGCATGACCATCAAGGGATGCATGTTCGACTTCTCGGGGACGTTGCTGCGGGTCGAGCCCACCCGGAACTGGCTGGGCACGGTGCTGCAGCGGATGGGGATCGTCCTCGGCGAGGCGGAGTTGACGGCGTACACGGAGCGGCTCGAGCGGGCCGGAGGGCTTCCCGGTGGGGCGGCCCCCGAGCGGGTGCCGGCACGGCTGGAGCGGCTGTGGCGGGAGCGGGACCTGTCGGCGGAACACCACCGGGCGGCGTACACCGCTCTGGCGCGGGAGGCCGAACTGCCCTGGGAGGAGGCCTATGCCGCGTTGTACGACCGGCACATGGAGCCCGCCGCCTGGTCGCCGTACCCCGATACCAGGGAGGTGCTCGAGGAGTTGCGGCGTCGGGGCGTGCCGGTGGCGGTGGTGAGCAACATCGGCTGGGACCTTCGGCCGGTGTTCCGGGCGCACGGTCTGGAGGCGCTGGTAGACGTCTTCGTGCTGAGTTTCGAGCACGGCGTCCAGAAGCCGGATCCGCGGCTGTTCCGCGTCGCCTGCGAGGGATTGGGGCTGCAGCCGGAGCGGGTCGCGATGGTCGGGGACGATCGGCGGGCGGACGGCGGGGCGGCGGTGCTGGGCTGCGCCCTCCACCTGGTGGACCATCTGCCGGTGGAGCAGCGGCCGTCGGGACTGCTGCCGGTGCTCGGCCTGACCGCGTGACCGTAATCTGAACCCGGCGGGCGGCCGGAACGCGGGGTGCGGTACCCGGCGGTCCCCCGCGCCGCCGGGTACCTGCACCTCACCCCCGTTCCCCACATGAGCATGCCACTCGCGTGGGGTCGCCTCGAGTGTATTGGCTCTGAGCCAGTTAAGACAGGAGTAAAGCAGTGTCCCCTCGGCGACCATCGGTCAATGAAGCGATGCGCCGGCGCTCGCGGGAGCGGCTGCTGCAGGCGACCGTCGAACTGGTCGAGGAGCGCGGCTTCGAGGCGACGACACTCGGGGACATCGCCGACCGCGCGGGCTCGGCACGCGGTCTGGTGTCGTACTACTTCCCCGGCAAACGGGTACTCCTGCAGGCGGCGGCGCACCGGTTGATGCACACCGAACTCGCCGCGGCGCTGGCGCGCGAACCCGTCCCCGACGACGGCCGCGAGATGCTCGCCCGGGCGATCGACACCGTCCTGGCCCTGCCCCTGCACCATCCGGTCGTCATGCGGGAGCACATGGCCGGCATCCTCCACGCGGGCGGGTTCAGCGAGTGCGAGGAACGGCAGCGTCTGGGCGACATGCTGCTGGACGCCGTGAGGCGATGGGGTTCGGCGGACCCGGAGCAGGACTACCGCATGCTGCGGTCCCAGCTCATGGGCGCGGTGTTCGCGCAGTTGATCCCGGGCGCGGGCATGCCGCCGGCGCGGCTGCGCGCCGATCTGTTCCAGCGCTACGGGCTGCCCTGGGAACTCGGCGTTCCGCCGGGCGACCTGCCGCCCGGCGGAACGCCGTCACCCGGCACCGATCAGCGGTAGTCGGGCTGGGTCTGGACGTTGAGCTCGGCGATCCGGACACCTCGGGCGCTGTCGGTGCGCCGGTCGGAGATCTTCAGGACGTCGAAGCCCTTGGCGATGTCGTTCGAGTAGATGTAGCCGTTGTAGTAGTAGGCGCTCCAAGCGCCGCCCAGCGTCAGGGTGTCGGTCGAGATGGGACCGCGCTCGAAGTAGCCGATCTCCTCGGGGTGCGCGGAGTCGGTGAAGTCCCACACGGAGACGCCGCCCTGGTACCAGGCCTGGACCATGATGTCGCGGCCCTTGGCCGGGATGAGCGACCCGTTGTGGGCGACGCAGTTCTCGGTGTCGGCCTGGTGGCGCGGGATCTTGTAGTAGTTGCGGAAGACGAGCTTGGGCTTGCCGTGCTCGCGGACGATGTCGTAGATGCCGTCGGCGCCGCGCTTCGGACCGATCGCGGCGTTGCACTCGGCGCCGCCGCCACCGCCGAGTTCGTCGGTGAAGACGACCTTGGTTCCGCGCTCGTTGAAGGTCGCCGAGTGCCAGAACGAGAAGTTGACGTCGTCCTGGACCCGGTCGAGGACCTTCGGCCGCTCGGGGTCGGAGATGTCCATCAGGATGCCATCGCCCATGCAGGCGCCGGCGGCGAGCTTCAGCTTCGGGAAGACGGTGATGTCGTGGCAGCCGGTGGTCTGACTGACCCGGGCCTGGGTCTCGGTGGCGGGGATGCCCGGGTTGCCGCCGTCCGGGAAGAGGACGGGGAAGGCCGTGACGGCCGCCTTCTCCGGGTGGCTGCGCGGGATCTTCACCACGGAGATGCCGTCGTGCGGCGGCTGGCAGTCGGGGAAGGCGGCGCTGGGCGAGTAGGACGAGACGTAGACGAACACGTCGCGCTTGCCCGGCACGAGGGTGTGGGTGTGGGAACCGCAGGCGGTCTCCACGGCGGCGACGTAGCGCGGGTGCGCCTTGTCGCTGATGTCGAAGACCTTGACGCCCTCCCAGGAGGACTTCTCGGTGGCGGGCTGGCTCGTGCTCGCGCAGGAGTTGTCCGAGCGCGAGGAGTCGGTGGACAGGATCAGCAGGTTTCCGGAGACCGAGATGTCGTTCTGCGATCCGGGGCACAGGACCTGGCTGACGATCTTGGGGCTGGTGGGACGGCTGATGTCGTAGACGACGAAGCCGTCGTAGTTGCCCGCGAAGGCGTACTTGCCCTGGAACGCCAGGTCGCTGTTGGTCCCTGTGAGGGACTGCTTGGGTATGTTGACCAGGTGCTGGACGTTGGCGCTCGTGACGACCTCGTCGACGCCCGGGATACTCCCCTCGGCGGTCGCCGGGGTCGGCGCCGCCAGTCCGAACAAGGTGACGGCCGCGGCGGCCAGGGCCGCCAGTCGTCCGGGGCGAGCGAGGGCTGAACGTAAGCGCTTCACCAAGGTTCTCCCTTTTGTCCGTTCGCTTATGAACTTCACACAGACCCCGGAAGTATGACCCTTTTCATGTGCGCGTCAACAGATGACAATGCACGGGTGTTCTCTTCGTATCGCGTTGCGACGCTGCCCGTGCTGGCCCTGACCGCCGCCCTGATGCTCGCCCTGACCGGCTGCGACGGGGGTTCCGCAAGCGAGTCCGCGTCCGCCGCGCCATCCGTGATCGCACCGGGCGCACCAGGCGAGAAGGCCACCACCCTCTCCCAGGAGGAAGCCGCCAAGGCGCTGCCCGACGACTCCCCGAACGCGGCGGACGTCACCTATGTGACGAACATGATCGCCCACCACCAGCAGGCGCTCGTCATGACCGCCCTCGCCGACACCCATGCCTCGGACAAGCAGGTGCGCGGACTCGCCGCACGCATCGACGCCGCTCAGGGACCGGAGATCGACGTCATGGAGGCCTGGCTCAAGACCCACGGCGACTCCCACGGCCATGACCACTCCAAGATGCCCGGCATGGCCACGGAGGCTCAGCTGGCGGCGCTGCGCCAGGCGCGCGGCGCGGAGTTCGACCGGCAGTTCCTGCGCCTGATGATCACCCACCACCTAGGAGCGGTGACGATGGCCACGGAGGTGCTCACGCACGGCCGCAACGTCCAGGTCGGCGAGTGGGCGAACGAAGTGATCGCTCAGCAGAGCGCCGAGATCGCCCGGATGCGGGCCATGGGCTGACATCCCCGACCGCGACACGCTCCGGTGCCTCCCTCCGGTGGCCCCGCGGTGCGATGCTGGACATGACCGCCCATCCCGCCCGTTTCGGGTGGGGACGGGCTGCCGAGGTGAACCCAGCCCTCGCCGAAGGGGAGGCGCCCGTGCTGCGTGTGGCAGTCGTCGGATCAGGTCCCAGCGGGGTGTACACCGCCGAGGCGCTGACCCGCCAGGAGTCGGTGCCGGACGTCGCCGTCGACGTCCTCGACCGGCTGCCCTGCCCCTACGGACTGGTCCGGTACGGGGTGGCCCCCGACCACGAGAAGATCAAGTCCCTCCAGGGAACGCTGCGGCGGGTCCTCGAGGACCCGCGGATCCGCTTCCTGGGCAATGTGACCGTCGGCGGACCCGGCCTGTCCCCGCAGGCGCTGCTGGGGCTCTACCACGCGGTGGTGTACTGCGTCGGCGCCGCGACCGACCGCCGGCTGGGGGTGCCCGGCGAGGACCTCCCGGGCAGTTGTGCTGCCACGCACTTCGTCTCCTGGTACAGCGCCCATCCCGACCAGGCTTCCGGCGGCTTCCCGCTGTGCGCCCGCTCGGCCGTCGTCATCGGGATCGGCAACGTCGCCGTCGACGTGGCGCGGATCCTGGCCCGCGGCGCCGAGGAGCTGCGCCGCACCGATGTGCCGGAGGGGGTGCTGCGGGCCCTGGCGGACAGCCGGGTCACGGACGTGCACATGGTGGGGCGGCGCGGGCCCTCACAGGCGAAGTTCACCACCAAGGAGCTGCGCGAGCTCGGCGACCTGCCCGACGCGGACGTGCTCGTCCGTCCCGAAGAGCTGGCGCTCGACCCCGCGTACGCCGATCCGCAGGGGCTCGTCCCGGTCGCCCGGCGCAATGTCGAGGTGCTGCGCGGCTGGGCATCCCGGCCTCCGTCGGGCCGGCGCCGCCGCATCCATCTGCGGTTCTTCCTGCGGCCGGTGGCGGTGCTCGGCGAGGACGCGGTGGCCGCGGTGCGGTTCGAGCGGACGGCGCCGGACGGGAAGGGCGGAGTGCGCGGCACCGGCGAACTGGAGGACATCGAGGCCGGTTTGGTGCTGCGTTCGGTGGGATACCGCGGTGTGCCCCTGGAGGGGCTGCCGTTCGACGACCGGCTCGGCGTCGTGCCCAACGAGGAGGGCCGTGTGCTGCGCGACGGCACGCCCTCGCCCGGCGAGTACGTCGCCGGCTGGATCAAGCGCGGGCCGACCGGGGTCATCGGCACCAACCGCCCGTGCGCCAAGCAGACGGCCACGGCCCTGATCGCCGACGTGCGGGAACTGCTGGCCCGGCGCGCCGCGGTCGCCGATCCGGCCGCCGATCCGCTGGAGGGGCTGCGGGCACTGGGGCAGAACCCGGTCGAATGGAACGGGTGGGAGGCCATCGAGGCCGCCGAGACGGCGCTGGGACGCTCGCTGGACCGGGTGACCGTGAAGATCCCCGACTGGGAGGGGCTGTTGGGAGCCGCCCGCCCCGCCCGGTGACGTGGCGGGACATATCCGGAGACCGGCCAATGGCCCGCGCACGCCGAGGCGGCCCGGGCGGCCGCACGCGCGCCGCAGCCCGGTTGTCAGTGGGGCGGTGCAGAATCTGTGATGCACGCCATATCCCACCACGGCCCTGAGAAGGTGCGTCATGGACGACGTCGTACTCGCGATCGGCACGCGCAAAGGACTGTTCCTCGGACGGCGGGGCGGCGCCGGCAAGTGGGAGCTGACCGGCCCGCACTTCCCCATGCAGGCGGTGTACTCGGTGGGCATCGACACCCGCCGAGCGGTGCCCCGTCTGCTGGTCGGCGCGGACAGCTCGCACTGGGGGCCGTCGGTGTTCCGCTCCGACGACCTCGGGCGCAGCTGGGAGGAGTCGGCGAGGCCCGCGGTGCGCTTCCCGAAGGACACGGACACCTCCCTGGAGCGCGTGTGGCAGCTCCAGCCCGCCGGTCCCGTTGCCCCGGACCTGGTGTGGGCGGGGACGCAACCGGGCGCGCTGTTCCGCTCCGACGACGGCGGGGTGAGCTTCGAGTTCGTGCGCGGCCTGTGGGAGCACCCGCAGCGCGAGCAGTGGGGCGCCGGTTTCGGCGGGCAGGCGGTGCACACGGTCGTCACCGATCCGCGCGACGCCGACGCGGTGATCGCGGCCGTCTCCTCCGGCGGGGTCTACCGCTCGTCCGACGGGGGTGCGAGCTGGACGGCGTCCAACACCGGGCTCAAGGCGGAGTTCCTGCCCGACCCGTACCCGGAGTTCGGGCAGTGCGTACACAAGATCGCCCGGGACGCCGAGGAACCGGACCGGCTGTATCTGCAGAACCACGGCGGGGTGTACCGCAGCGACGACGCCGGCGCGAGCTGGACGGAGATCGGCAAGGGCCTGCCCGCGGACTTCGGCTTCGCCATCGCCACCCACCCCCGGCGCGGCGGCGTCGCCTACGTCTCCACGGTCAAGGACGGCGGCGACCGCTACCAGCCCGAGTACCGCTGCCGGATCCACCGCACCGAGGACGCCGGCGCCTCGTGGACGGCCCTCTCCGCCGGTCTGCCGACGGAAAGGCACTACGGCGTGGTCCTGCGGGACGGGCTGCGCACGGACGACGCCGACCCGGTGGGGGTCTACTTCGGCAACCGCAACGGCGAGGTGTACGCGAGCGCGGACGAGGGCGATTCCTGGCGGCTCGTCGCCTCCCACCTGCCTGACGTCCTGTGCGTACGGGCGGCCGTGGTCTGAGTGTCGGTGTGAGCCACTAGAGTGACTCACCGTGGCAGCACGACCGTTGAACGAGATCGTCGAAGAAGGATGGGCCAAGGCCCTGGAGCCGGTGGCCGGGGGGATCGCCGCTATGGGCGACTTCCTGCGCGCCGAGATCGCCACGGGGCGCACCTACCTGCCCTCGGGGAGCAACGTGCTGCGCGCGTTCCAGCAGCCCTTCGACGACGTAAGGGTGCTGATCGTGGGCCAGGACCCGTATCCCACACCGGGGCACGCCGTGGGGCTGTCCTTCTCGGTGGCCCCGGAGGTGCGGCCGCTGCCCGGCAGCCTGCAGAACATCTACCGGGAGCTGAACACCGACCTGGGCCTGCCCCAGCCCTCCAACGGCGACCTGACGCCCTGGACCCGGCAGGGCGTCCTGCTGCTCAACAGGGCGCTCACCACCGCGCCCCGCAAGCCCGGGGCGCACCGCGGCAAGGGCTGGGAGGCGGTCACCGAGCAGGCCATCCGCGCGCTCGCGGCGCGCGGAAAGCCTCTGGTGGCCATCCTGTGGGGCTCCGACGCCCGCAGACTGCGTCCGCTGCTGGGGAACCTGCCGGCCGTCGAGTCCGCCCACCCCTCCCCCATGTCGGCCGACCGCGGCTTCTTCGGCTCCCGGCCCTTCAGCCGCGCGAACGACCTGCTGGTCCGACAGGGCAGCCAGCCCGTGGACTGGAGCATCCCGTAACACCCGAAGGCCCACCGCCCGCGTCCCCTCGCCGTCCCCTTAGAGGTCTGCGCGGATAGGCGGG
>NZ_CBDRBL010000140.1:0-7441 GCF_965342175.1 Actinacidiphila sp. bgisy167 | reverse complement strand
CGTCCAGCGCCGCAACCGACACGCCGTCAGTGTCCTCGATCAGGTGACCAGTCTTCGTATCCATCAGGAGTCCCTTCTGAACGGGTGCCCACCTGATTCATGACACTCCCGTTCACCCCGACGAGCCGAAGTCAGTGTGTCCGGTCAGGTGGGATTGCACTGCTGGAGGGGAAGCGTCGTCCTGCGTGGTTTACTCTCGACGCCCTCCTGGAAGCGGATGGAGTAGCAGCGGTAGGCGCGTGAGATCGAGGTGCCGAAGAAGCTGGTGTTCTCGTAGGTCGCGAAGAACTTGACGCGGGTGCTCAGCGACCGGTCCGACAGCTCGTAGGAGACGAGGGTGCCGTAGTAACGCTGGGCAATGGCTCGCGTCTGCGCCTGGCTCGGGTAACTGATACGCGCCTCGTCCTGGACATCGTCCTCGTACGACTCGACGAACCTGGCCATCTGGTCCAGTGCCTCCTTCTCATGGCGCTCGTTGGCGTTGGTCTGGCGGTGGGCCATGATCATGAGTGTTCCCGCGGCGAGCAGCACGAGGACGATGGGCGCCATGAGGGCCACCATGCAGCCGGGGGCCGGTACCCCGCCGCGGTCGGACCGCGACGGAGCACCGACAGAGGAGAGAGCCCGATTCACTGGCCCTCTTGCCTGAGCGCGGCGGGACCCAGCGTCATGTACGCCTGCGCGTAGGCGCTGGTGCCAGTCTTGTTCGGGTGGTAGCTCTCCCGGCTGAGGCAGCTGTCACCCCACAACCACCAGCACAGCTGCGTCGCGTCGTCGCCATGGTGGAAGTCGCCGTCACCGTTCGGCCCGGCCACTACCCCGTTGATGCCCTCCGTCGCGTCGCAGATGCGCTTGCCCTCGAACGCGGACTGCGGGGACCGATAGCGCACGTTCTGTGCGGTCATGGAAGCCGCGAGCTCGCGCTGCTTGTCCTCGAAGTACTGGGCCATGTCGTTCAGAATGACACGCTGGGACGCACTCACCAGTGTCGAGCAGGCCTCCGTTCGGCTGAAGAGCAGGGGATACCCCATCAGGGAGATGGTCGCGTTCGGCGCTTCGGTGTGGATGTCTTCCAGCAACTCCCTGGTTTCCGCGACGGCGTCATCGATGTCCGACTGCATCGAGGCTTCGGAGGGACAACCGCTTATCACGCAGTCCTGGATCTTCTGGTCGAACTGGGCGTCGTTGCCGCCGATGGTCAGCATCACCAGGGTTGTGTCCGAGCTGAGGACGCCGGAGTCGATCTGCAACTTCTCGTGGAAGTTCCCGTCGAAGCCCCAGGTTTCCATTCCTGTGCTGGTGTTCGTCGGCGAGCCCGACCCCGCCTGCCACGCCTTGGCTCCGGAACAGGCGACGAACTGGAAGTCGAGACTTGTGTCGTAGCTGTCCGCGAGTGCCCCGACGGTCTCCGACTGGTTCGGGAGAGTCACCTTGCGCGGCCATGCGTTCGGGCTGCGCCGGCAGGCGTTCCAGCTGGTCTCCCCGTGATCGCGGTCGCTGACGTGGTAGTAATCTCCCGAGCCCTCGCCGGAGGTATAGGAGTCACCCATCGCGACGACCATGTCGTGCGGTTTGCCCGGGAGTTTCTGGAAGGCGACCGAGGTGTAAGCCACGTCCTCGTCGGCGGTGCCGTCGTCGGTGGTGTTCGTGAGCTCCACCTGGGGAGTTCCGGTGAACTGGTAGACACCGAGCTCGGCCCAGGTGTTCTCGCTGTAGTGGGTGTTGAGGTAACGCTCCCGGTCACCACCCGCCACGCCGTGGATGGTGTAGTGGGCCTGCTGGGTGTGGGCGCCGGTATCGGGCAGGTGCACGAACACCCGGGCCCAGCCGTTCAGGTTTTGGCCGAGTGTCCAGGTTCCGTTGACGGTCATCACTCCGTTGTCGCCGCCGAGGTGGGCGGCGTTTCGGGTGTGGGCGAACCAGTAGTGGCCGTCGTATCCGCCGCCTATCTGGTACAGGTCGCCCTTCCCCTCGTACTGCCCGAGGCCGGGGCTGACCGAGCCGTCCGAGTTGAACGTGAACTCGAAGCTCCCGTCGTCGGTGCCGGTCGTACCGCACGTGCTGTACGTGTTCGATTTGTCCGGTACGGAGTTTACGATCAGCGCGCCCGCGGGCAGGTTGTTGGCGGAGTCGCCGGCGCAGACGGGGGTGCCGTACTGGAGCCGGTAGCCGCGGCCTGGTTCCGATATCAGGGTCTGGTACTTGATGTTCTCGTTGCCACAGGTGGAGGCGCAGTCGTCCTTCCAGGTCGCGTTCGACTCGTGCCACCAGTACTGCGTGAAGCAGTCGGCGTCCGGGCAGTCCGGCGGGTTGGCGGAGTCACAGTTGTTGGCGGAGTTGCAGAAGGTGCGCAAGGGCGGCTTGATGGCACTGCGGGCGGCCTCGGTCGTCCACCACGCGGGACGGAAGCCCGCCGACGCGTAGCCGCTCTCGCCCGGCCAGTCCTGGCGGCCGGAGGTGGCGTAGGAGAACCCGGTGTCGATAGACCAGGCGGCCCAGCCCATCACCTTCTCCTCGTAGGGCCAGTACTGCGGATGGGCGGCGTCCCACGGCCAATTGGCCGGATCCCAGGTCATGTCCATGAATGGGTCGCGGTCCGGCGGATAGGCCGGGTTGGCGGGGTTGTTGTACCAGCCCAGGCCCCAGTTGCCGTTCTTCGTCTCGTCGGAGCGGGGGTTGAAACCGAGGTTGTAGTTCCACAGAGCCGCGAACCAGTTCTCGACCCGGGACGGGTCGTCGTTGTTGACGGTGATCGTCTGGCTCGGCTCGTGGAGCTCGTTCCACTTGTCCGCGAGGATGTACAGGGAGGCGGCGACGTTCACTGTGTAGTCCAGGGCGACCGCGCGCTGGGTGGCCGCGGGCAGCGCGGTTTCCCCCTCCTTCCCGTACCCCGCAAGCCGCATGCCGTCGGTGACCTGTCCTACGCCATAGCCGCAGTCAGAGTTCGCCCAGTTGATCTTCCAGTACTCGGCCGGGGTATCGCCCTTGTGGCCGTAGAATCCGGCGTAGGAGGCCAGCGGGCTGCCCATCTGGCCGGGGATAGCGCCTGGCTCGGCCTGCCACAGGTTCGACTCCTGGGCCATGACGCCGAGCAGCACGTTCGCCGGGATGCGGCCGCCACCGGTTAGATCGGGGCGGGGGAAGAGGCCCTGCGGGTCGATGGTGCCCAGCCCGATCTGGTCGCGCCAGCCGCCCTGGGTGATCTGGTTCGCGCGCAGTTCGTTGCGGACGGCCATGTCGACGGCCCACTCGACCTGGTTCGGTGTGGGCTGCAGGGCCTGGGAGTTGACGTCGTTGCGGGGCACTGAGCACCAGCGGTCGGTGTCGACCGGGTTGTGGGCCAGGGAGTCGTCGGTGACGGTGGCGGTGGTGCCGGTGAGTGCGGGGGACACGGAGGTGTCGCCGCTGGCCGCCGTGGTCTGCGCAACCGACTGCGTGATCTTCTCACCCGTGAGGGTGGCGGTGGACCTTACGGTGATTGGCTCGCCGCCGCCGACGGTGTCGGGCGCGCCGGTGACCGGGCTCCTTGATTCTGCGCCGCTCTTGTCGAAGCTCTTGCCCGCGTCCTTGATGCGGGCGAAGCCGCGGCGGACGCCGGGGGTGAGGATGGGGTCGACGGCGAGCCGTCCCAGAGTGGAGACCTCCGTCTCTGCGGGGGCGTCCAGGAGCGTGACGCCCGAGTCCTTCAGATGGGTGTCGACGGGCTCCCCGGTGAGGAACACCCGGCCCTCGGTGCCCTGGCGCAGGTCCACGTCACCGAGCTTGCCCGAGGCGATCACGGAGGGCTTGCCACGCCCGCGCCACAGCTTGGCCTGCGTGGTGGAGTCGCCCTGGCGGTCGAGGAAGGCTACGTGCCCGTCGCGGGTGAGCCGGATGTCGAACGGAGGGCTGTCGGCGGTGGTGAGCATCATCAGCCGGCCCTTCTCGTCGAGGTGGACCAGGTCGCGCCCGCGTGCGCCGATTGCACCGTCCTCGACCGGTACCGCGCTGGTGACCTCGCCCGCGGTCACCGCCGAACTGACCGTTTTTCCGGCCGTGTCGACTGTCACCACGCGGCTCTTCGTCTTCACCGGGTCGTTCATGTCACGGAAGGCGGTGAAGGCGGCCGTGTGCGTGACCGTGTTGCAGGACGGATCGAAGTAGGCGAGCGACGCGGTGAATGGCAGCTTCGCTACGCGGCCGGTGACGGTGTTGACGACGGCCGCGAACGCGCCGCCCTGCATCAGGTCGGGCTTGTTGGTGAAGGTGCGGGGCGCGTACACGGCGGCGACATGACTGGCGTCCATGAGGCACTGGTTGCCGATCCAGGTGTCCGCCGACATCGTCGGCTCCGCCAGGGAGGCGACGGTCTTCCAGGCGTACGCCTTCGACGAGTCGGCGACGAGGATCTTCAGGCCGTCGGTGTCCGCCGCGCTGGTCACCGCCCGGTCCTTGGACGCCTTCCAGCCCGTGCCGAGCTTCTTGCCCGGATTGTCGGCCTGGGCGGGTGGCACGGATTGGGCGGATGGTTCCGGAGACGGTTTCGGTATCGCCTCTGCGGCGAGTGCCGGCGCGGCGGCTGGCATGAGGCCGACGACCGCCAGCACGGCGGCCGTCAGCACGAGGGACGGATGTGCTCTACATCTCAGCCTCAAGGATTCTCCAAGGTCCGGAAGAGAAGTTGACTGGACAGACTCCGCAGCCGTCTCTGTGTCGAAGACGCCGCTGAGTCTGATGTGGGGGCGAGCGGCGGTGAGCACGCCCGGTGAGGCGGCTACGGCGGTGTCTGTTCACCTGCCGCGGCGTCTCCGACGGGGGCCGCGCATACGGTGAGGGTGCCCTCGGGCGTGGTGACGGTCCAGTAGACGCCCGCTGCCTCGACACCGTGGAGTGCCACGATGTGCGCGTCAGTGGCGCGGGCCGCGCATCGTCGAAGGACCCGGAGTTCACCATGTCCGGAGACGGCACTGGACTACACCTCCTTGTGGCTCGCCGCTGAAGCCGCCCCCTGAACTCGATCAGGAGGGAGGCCGTCTGGCCTATCCCGGGCCTCCCCCGGTAGCCGCTTGCCAGCGGACGGCGCCACATCCTCCGCCTCGCGGCCCACTGGCACCGGAGTCCTTGCTGTCGCACCACGGCGCTTCAGCGAGGACTCCGGATACTGAGACTGAATGCAGGGGGATTCCCCCAGAGGATATCTGTATCGCACGGCATAGTGGCAGCTAAAATGGCCCCTCGAACTCTAGGCAGCCCAGCCCAGTGCGCGTGCTCGCAGCAGCAGAATATGTGTGCCCTTTACCGCAGTATCACAGGTGGGATAGTCTATGGAACCCAGTAGCGGAACGAGGCGTTCTCGTTGTACACGCTGGTGAATCTCGCCCGGCTTTCGTAAGGGTTCAGCACATCCTCTGGCCCATTGTACCCACTGAAGTAGTACACGCGAGCAACGTACTTGTAGTGGTCATTTCGCGCGGACGCCGCATTATTCTTGATTTTCTGCCCCGATCCCGGCCACGGGCTGGAAACGCCAAGCATGCAGAACTTCAGTGGCTGGGCCGTCGATGTCGAACCGCCAAGACGAAGGGCATCGAAGTCGTATACGCCGTACTTGAGATTGCGGTACGAACCGCCCAGGTTCGAGTTGTAGAAGATATGAAAGGGGAACTCTGAGGAATACTGGTCGGCGCAGGCCGCCGTATTCATGAGGGTTTCGTCATCGTTGTTGGTGCCATCGTCGTAGGGGTCATATCCCGCGTGGGCGGGAGATGCCAGCGCCACAGCGGCAACGAGCGTCGTCGTCAGGACGCCAAGTCTCCGGAGTGATGTACGCATTTATTCTCCTCGAAAACTAGAGCCGTCGGTGCCTACTGATGCCTACCCTGCGCCGCTACGCGCTCCTGCTGCAGCACCTTGAGATTTTTGCCAATCATCGAGTTTTGAATTTCCGCCTCGGAATCGAACCACACGCGCTCAACATGGTATTTGTCGCGGCACTCCACGTCGGCGACCGCTGTGTCGATCTCCTTTTGCGTGAATCCGCCGTTGGCTGCCCACTGTGGGTCGTCGTTGGCGTCCATCGGCGCTTCGTAGTTGTAACCCTTGGTCTTCATGCATTCCGACCACCGCTTGAAAGCGCGGAGGACGCGTGAATCGTTCATAGAATCACGGTAGGAGTAGTAGGCGATCTCTTCAGCCATGCTGGGCTGGCGTGCGGCATCCATCTCTTCACTGGGGCGGCCATCGACTTTAAAAGCGCACTTCTTCAGCACTTCTCGATCAGTCTCCATGGAATGATCCTCCCGCAGCGCCTTATTGTAAGCCGCCACCTTTTCGGGATCCGGGTGGTAACCACTTTTGCGTGCTTGCTCAATATCGGAGCGTCCATACCGGGTTCCAGTAAAGGAGTTATTCTCCAGAGAGGGAAGATCGGGGGCAGGCTCCCACTCGGGGAGACCGGCGTCTGCCATGCATTCGTCGATGCGTGCATCTCGGGCTGAGGCCACGAGGCTTCCCGCCCTCGAGGTATCTGGCAAATACGCTTCAATAGGCAGTTGCCACGTTGTGGGATCATCCGAGTCGGCGCTTGATTCTGCCACCAAGTCCTGACCGTGCGACTTGACGGTCTGCGCCTGGCCGCTTTCTCCACTCTTGGATGTAGAGGAGATAATGACCGTTGCAGTTGCAGCGGCCAGCACCGCTGACACCGCAACTCTAGAAATTCGCCGTTTAGGGTTGCTCACTGATTCCTCCATCATACTGATACCGTATGCCATTTGCGGAGAACGGTCTCACCGCCACCTGAGGCGACTTAGTGATGCGCTTGAATTGGAATTGCAGGAAGAGGCAACGGCGGCACCGCAGTGCCGCGAGCGGGCCTTGCTTCAGCGGTGATTGCATCGCGCAAAGTCGCGTGACAACGACGGTTAGCCGGCAGATCGTGGTCAGATCAGCAGTGGAAGACTGGGAGGGAGCGCTGCAGATTCAGAGTCACACATTGGGCTGGTGTGTCTTCCCTTTGCGCCTGCATGGCCTCGTCCACGTATCCCCCCACCTGACCCGCATGTCCCCTGCACTTTTACAGGATCAATACATCATGCACCCACTGGTGCTCTCAAGATCAGGGGCGCACCAATCCCAGGCCTGTTTAGGGCGTGGCCTAATCAGGCCAGGAGCAGGCAGGTGTCCCAGCAGGGCCCCGGTGTTTGCCCGGATCGCCCCGGCATGGGCCGGTTGATCATGCCGGCGGGCCCCGGAAGCAGTGAACACTCCGGGTATGGGTGAGGAGGTGCTCAGCGGCCTGTATCGGGAGGTGTTCGCCGCGGTGGTGGCCGCTTCGGGGCCGGTGAACGGGGTGGAGTTGACGCGGGCGGTGGGCCGGGAAGCGGAGATCAAGAACGAGGTGGAGAAGATCCGTCACCGGGCCTATTGATCCGAAACGGTTTGGGTTCTGGGTCGTTGATGG
>NZ_CBDRBL010000139.1:0-7474 GCF_965342175.1 Actinacidiphila sp. bgisy167 | reverse complement strand
CCCCCCCCCCCCCCCCCCCCCCCCCCCCCCCCCCCCCCCCCCCCCCCCCCCCCCCCCCCCCCCGCCGCGCCCCAGCCCACCCCCGCCGAGCGCGTCACGGGCGCCCAGTCCCTCATCCGTTCTCTCGAGGCGGTCGGCGCCGACACGGTGTTCGGCATTCCGGGTGGTGCGATCCTGCCCGCGTACGACCCGCTCATGGACTCCTCGAAGGTGCGCCACATCCTCGTCCGGCACGAGCAGGGCGCCGGGCACGCCGCCACCGGCTATGCGCAGGCCACCGGCAAGGTCGGCGTCTGCATGGCGACGTCGGGCCCGGGCGCGACCAACCTGGTCACCCCCATCGCCGACGCGCACATGGACTCCGTCCCCATCGTGGCGATCACCGGCCAGGTGGCCTCCAAGGCGATCGGCACCGACGCCTTCCAGGAGGCGGACATCTGCGGCATCACGATGCCGATCACCAAGCACAACTTCCTCGTCACCGACGCGGCCGACATCCCGCGCACCATCGCCGAGGCGTTCCACATCGCGTCCACCGGCCGCCCCGGCCCCGTCCTGGTCGACATCGCCAAGGACGCCCTCCAGGCGCAGACCACGTTCTCCTGGCCGCCCGCCACCGACCTGCCCGGGTACCGCCCGGTCACCAAGCCGCACGCCAAGCAGATCCGCGAGGCCGCCCGCCTGATCAGCGAGGCCAGGCGCCCCGTGCTGTACGTCGGCGGCGGTGTCCTCAAGGCCCGCGCCACCGGCGAGCTCCGGATCCTCGCGGAGCTGACCGGCGCCCCGGTCACCACCACCCTGATGGGGCTGGGCGCCTTCCCCGACAGCCACCCCCAGCACGTCGGCATGCCCGGCATGCACGGCTCGGTCTCCGCCGTCGCGTCCCTGCAGAAGGCCGACCTGATCGTCGCCCTCGGCGCCCGCTTCGACGACCGCGTCACCGGCAGGCTCGACTCCTTCGCGCCGAACGCCAAGATCGTGCACGCGGACATCGACCCGGCCGAGATCTCCAAGAACCGCGTCGCCGACGTGCCGATCGTCGGTGACGCCCGTGAGGTCATCGCCGACCTGATCGTCGCCGTCCAGGCCGACCACGACGCGGGCCGCCGCGGCGAGTACGGCGACTGGTGGAAGCTGCTGGACGGCCTGCGCGAGACCTACCCGCTCGGCTACGACCTGCCCGCCGACGGCAGCCTGTCCCCGCAGCAGGTCATCCAGCGCATCGGCGAGCTCGCCCCGGAGGGGACGCTCTTCGCGGCCGGTGTGGGCCAGCACCAGATGTGGGCCTCGCAGTTCATCTCCTTCGAGCGGCCCAACACCTGGTTCAACTCCGGCGGCGCCGGGACGATGGGCTACGCCGTTCCCGCCGCCATGGGCGCCAAGGCCGGGCGGCCCGGCGCGACCGTGTGGGCGATCGACGGCGACGGCTGCTTCCAGATGACCAACCAGGAGCTGGTCACCTGCGCGCTGAACGACATCCCGATCAAGGTCGCCATCATCAACAACGGCGCCCTCGGCATGGTCCGGCAGTGGCAGTCGCTCTTCTACAACGAGCGCTACTCCAACACCGTCCTGCACGCCGGCGAGACCAACGCGGGCCGCGGCTCGCACCAGGGCGTCAGCCAGAGCCCGCCCCCCGGCACCCGTGTCCCTGACTTCGTGAAGCTGTCCGAGGCCATGGGCTGCGTCGGCCTGCGCTGCGAGTCCCCGGACGAGCTGGACGAGGTCATCGCGAAGGCCAACGCCATCAACGACCGCCCGGTCGTCGTCGACTTCATCGTCCACGAGGACGCCATGGTGTGGCCGATGGTCGCCGCCGGCACCTCCAACGACGAGATCATGGCCGCCCGCGACGTCCGCCCCGACTTCGGCGACGCCGCGGACGACTGAGGACGACAGAGAAGCAGAGGAACGACGCGACATGTCCAAGCACACGCTCTCCGTCCTGGTGGAGAACAAGCCCGGCGTCCTGGCCAGGATCACCGCCCTGTTCTCCCGCCGCGGCTTCAACATCGACTCCCTCGCCGTCGGCACCACCGAGCACCCCGACATCTCCCGCATCACCATCGTGGTGAACGTGATCGAGGAGCTCCCGCTGGAGCAGGTCACCAAGCAGCTGAACAAGCTGGTCAACGTCCTGAAGATCGTCGAGCTGGAGCCCTCCGCGGCCGTCCAGCGCGAGCTGGTCCTGGTGAAGGTGCGCGCCGACAACGAGTCCCGCTCGCAGATCGTGGAGATCGTCCAGCTGTTCCGCGCCAAGACCGTGGACGTCTCGCCGGAGGCGGTCACCATCGAGGCCACCGGCGGCGCCGACAAGCTCGAGGCCATGCTGAAGATGCTGGAGCCCTTCGGCATCAAGGAGCTCGTCCAGTCCGGCACCATCGCGATCGGCCGCGGCGCGCGCTCGATCACCGACCGCTCGCTGCGCGCCCTCGACCGGACCGCATAGCGAGACCCCCAGACTTGATTCCGGCCCGCGCCCGTACGGTGTGGGCACCCCCGATCACCAAGGAGAGACCCGAAGTGGCCGAGCTGTTCTACGACGACGACGCCGACCTGTCCATCATCCAGGGCCGCAAGGTCGCGGTCATCGGCTACGGGAGCCAGGGCCACGCCCATGCGCTGTCGCTGCGCGACTCGGGCGTGGACGTGCGCGTCGGCCTGCACGAGGGCTCCAAGTCCAAGGCGAAGGCCGAGGAGCAGGGCCTGCGCGTGGTCACCCCCGCCGAGGCCGCCGCCGAGGCCGACGTCATCATGATCCTGGTCCCGGACCCGATCCAGGCGCGGGTCTACGAGGAGTCCATCCGGGACAACCTCAAGGACGGCGACGCGCTGTTCTTCGGGCACGGCCTGAACATCCGCTACGGCTTCATCAAGCCCCCGGCCGGCGTCGACGTGTGCATGGTCGCCCCGAAGGGCCCGGGCCACCTGGTGCGCCGCCAGTACGAGGAGGGGCGCGGCGTGCCGTGCATCGCGGCCGTCGAGCAGGACGCGACCGGGGGCGGCTTCGGGCTCGCCCTGTCCTACGCCAAGGCCATCGGCGGCACGCGTGCGGGCGTCATCAAGACGACCTTCACCGAGGAGACCGAGACCGACCTCTTCGGTGAGCAGGCAGTGCTCTGCGGCGGTACCGCGGCACTGGTCAAGGCCGGTTTCGAGACCCTGACCGAGGCCGGCTACCAGCCGGAGATCGCGTACTTCGAGTGCCTGCACGAGCTGAAGCTCATCGTCGACCTGATGTACGAGGGCGGCCTGGAGAAGATGCGCTGGTCCATCTCCGAGACCGCCGAGTGGGGCGACTACGTGACCGGTCCGCGCATCATCACCGACGCCACCAAGGCCGAGATGAAGAAGGTCCTCGCGGAGATCCAGGACGGCACCTTCGCCAACAACTGGATCGCCGAGTACAACGCCGGCCTGCCGAGGTACAACGAGTACAAGAAGGCCGACGAGAACCACCTGCTGGAGACCACCGGCAAGAAGCTGCGCAAGCTCATGAGCTGGGTGGACGAGGAGGCGTAAGCCTTCCGCCGCACCGCGTTCGCGCACGGTCCCAGGGGCGCCGAGCCCCCGGGACCGTGCGCTTTGGCCACCCCGTACACCCTCGTGCGGGTGATCCTTCCACGTTGTCGCAGGAGTCCGGGCCCGCCGCCGATACACTCCATTAACAAGCGCGTCAGGCTCACAGCGTCGTGCGTCTTCCACGCGGCATGCCATCCCCCTCCACCGCCTTCGGCCGTCGGGACGCGGCCGTTGACCTGGGACTAGTGAGGACTCACGTGAGCAACCCCGTCGTACTCATCGCTGAAGAGCTGTCGCCCGCCACCGTCGACGCCCTCGGACCGGATTTCGAGATCCGCCACTGCAACGGCGCCGACCGAGCCGAACTCCTGAGCGCGATCACCGACGTCGATGCCATCCTCATCCGCAGCGCCACCAAGGTGGACGCCGAGGCCATCGCCGCCGCCGCCAAGCTCAAGGTCGTGGCCCGGGCGGGCGTCGGACTCGACAATGTGGACGTCTCCGCCGCCACCAAGGCCGGCGTGATGGTCGTCAACGCGCCGACCTCCAACATCGTCACCGCCGCCGAGCTCGCCTGCGGTCTGCTGATCGCCGTCGCCCGCAACATCGCCCCGGCGAACGCGGCCCTGAAGCAGGGCGAGTGGAAGCGCAACAAGTACACCGGCGTCGAACTCGCCGAGAAGACGCTCGGCGTGGTCGGCCTCGGCCGCATCGGCGCCCTGGTGGCCCAGCGCATGTCGGCCTTCGGGATGAAGATCGTCGCGTACGACCCCTACATCCAGCCCGCGCGCGCCGCACAGATGGGGGTGAAGATCCTCAGCCTCGACGAACTGCTGCAGGTCTCCGACTTCATCACGGTGCACCTTCCCAAGACCCCGGAGACAGTGGGCCTCATCGGCGAGGAGGCGCTGCGCAAGGTCAAGCCGCACGTCCGCATCGTCAATGCCGCCCGGGGCGGGATCGTCGACGAGGAGGCGCTGTTCGCCGCCCTCAAGGAGGGCCGGGTGGGTGGCGCCGGCCTGGACGTGTACGGCAAGGAGCCGTGCACGGACTCGCCGCTCTTCCAGTTCGACAACGTCGTGGCCACCCCGCACCTGGGCGCCTCCACCGACGAGGCGCAGGAGAAGGCCGGCATCTCGGTCGCCCGCTCGGTGCGCCTGGCGCTCGCCGGCGAGTTGGTGCCGGACGCGGTCAACGTTCAGGGCGGGGTCATCGCCGAGGACGTCCGCCCGGGTCTGCCGCTGGCCGAGAAGCTCGGCCGGATCTTCACCGCCCTCGCGGGCGAGGTCGCGGTCCGGCTCGACGTCGAGGTGCGCGGCGAGATCACCCAGCACGACGTGAAGGTGCTGGAGCTCTCCGCCCTCAAGGGCGTCTTCGAGGACGTCGTCGACGAGACCGTCAGCTATGTCAACGCCCCGCTGTTCGCTCAGGAGCGCGGTGTCGAGGTCCGCCTCACCACCAGCAGCGAGTCGCCCGACCACCGCAACCTGGTCACCGTGCGGGGCACCCTCTCCGACGGCACCGAGGTGTCCGTCTCGGGCACGCTGGCGGGCCCCAAGCACATCCAGAAGATCGTCGCCGTCGGCGACGACGACGTGGACCTGGTCTTCGCCGACCACATGGGCTTCCTGCGCTACACCGACCGGCCCGGTGTCGTCGGCACCATCGGCCGCATCCTCGGCGACGCCGGCATCAACATCGCGGGGATGCAGGTCGCCCGCGACGAGGCCGGCGGCGAGGCACTGGTCGCGCTGACCGTCGACACCGCCATCCCGGCGCCGGTGCTGGCCGAGATCGCCGAGGAGATCGGCGCGACCTCGGCCCGCGCGGTCAATCTCGAGGACTGACGACCGGTTCGCTCCGCTGGGGGCGGCCGACCCGGGCGATCCGGGCCGGCCGCCCCTTCGCCGTCAGCGCCGTCAGCGCGGGGGAGCCCGGCCGGAAGCGCAGCGCCACCGCCGCCAGGAAGACCAGGCCGAGCACGGGGTAGGGAGAGGCGAGGGGCTGCAGCCACCACGCCAGGTGCAGATCGAGGTCGCCGGCCTTCGGCACGATCCACAGGGAGCGCGCCAGGAAGACCACCGCGGCCGCCCGCAGCGCCCAGCGCGGCGCCTCGGCGGCGAGCAGGATCAGCATCGGCACACACCACACCCAGTGGTGCGACCAGCTGATCGGTGTGATGAGCAGCGCTGTCACCGCGCAGCACACCACGCCCCAGGCCTCCCGGCCCAGCCGCCCCATGCGCACGGATACCGCGAGCCCCGCGCAGGCCACCACGAGGGTGGCGACCGCCCATACCGCGCCGGGGTGGGTGGTGTGCATGACCCGTGCGACCAGGCCCTGCAGCGACTGGTTGTCGACGATCCAGACCTTGCCGATGCGGCTGGTGTCGAAGACGCAGCGGGTCCAGTAGTCGACCGTCGCGCCGGGCAGTGCGAGCGCACCGAGCAGCGCGGTGCCGGCGAAGCCGGCCGCGGCGACCGCGGCCTCCTTGCGGCGGCCGGTCAGCAGCAGGTAGACCGCGAAGATCGCGGGCGTGAGTTTGATGCCGGCCGCCACGCCGATCGCGACGCCCTTGCCCCGGGCGCCGTCCGGCCTGCTCAGGTCCCACAGGACCAGCACGGCGAGCAGCAGATTGATCTGGCCGTAGAGCATCGTCTGGAAGACCGGCTCCAGCCACACCCCGAGCGCCATCGCCAGGACCACCACCACCCAGCGTGAGGCCCGCGCACGCGGCCACCCCGTCGCCCGGCAGGACAGGTGCGCGAGCACTCCCAGCAGCAGCAGGTTGCCGCCCATGAAGACCAGCTTGAGCAGCGGCACGGGCAGCCATGTCGTCGGCACGAACAGCAGCGCGGCGAAGGGCGGATAGGTCGCCGGAAGCTTCCATTCGGTGACGGTGAAGCCGTACAGGTCGGTGCCGTCGACAGCGGCCGCGCCCTCGGCGCGGTAGACCCGCATGTCCGCCATCGGCACGGACATGGACAGGCACAGCGCGGTGAACGCGGCCAGCGACACGAGCAGCAGCAGCCCCGCCAGGAGCAGTCTGCGGTCGGCGCGGCGTCTGCCCTGGGCGGCCGGCGGCGTCTTCCACAGCGCTGGGCGTTCGCGTCCGTGGGCCTCCGTGGAATGAGTCACCGGCTTCCGATCCCCTTGTTCCTTTGTCGGCGGTTCCGCGTGGCGGCGCGCGGTGCGGCGCGTCCACGCATGGTGTCAAGGTCTCGTCCCCGTTGTCACCGTCCCCGCTCGTCCCTCGGCCGGAGGGTGAGCCCACCCCGCCGCCTCGGGGCGGTCGGCGTCACGTCGACGACTGGGCCCGGGCCCCGCGTCACGTTACTTGTGCCCCCCTTGGTCGGCAACAGTCCGTTCAGTCCTCGAGCCCGGCGGTCTTGAGGGCCATGTGGAGCAGCAGTCGGTCCTCCCCGTCGTCGAGATCGAGGCCGGTCAGCCGTTCGACGCGGGACAGCCGGTAGTAGAGCGTCTGGCGGTGTATCCGCAGCTCCGCGGCGGCACGCCCGGCCTGCCCCGCGCGGTCGAGGTACACCTCGGCGGTGCGTGCGAGGTCGGCGTGCGAGGGGTCGAGCAGCGGGCGCACCGCCGCGTCCACCCCGGCGGCCGGCAGCGCTGCCAGCATCCGGTACGGGCCGATGGCGTCCCACTCCGCCGTGCGTCCGAGCCGCGGCTGGGCGCGTGCGGCACGGGCCGCGGCGACGGCCTCGTGCCACGCCTCGGGCAGTTCGGACAGTCCCTGGCGCGGGGTGCTGATCCCGGCCCGCGCACCAGGCTCCGCCGCCTTGCCGTTGCCCTCCATCAGCCGTGCGGCCGCGGTCAGGGCGGGCCCCGACATCGCCTGGGAACGCAGCCGTACGAGGGCGGCCAGCGCCGCGACCGGGGGCTCCGGCCGGATGCGCCCCCCGCCCTCCTGCGGCGGCACCACGCACAGCGCGGCGGC
>NZ_CBDRBL010000138.1:0-7909 GCF_965342175.1 Actinacidiphila sp. bgisy167 | reverse complement strand
GCATGTTCCCGCAGGTCAGGCCGCACTTTCGGCTCTCTAGGCCGCAGAATTATGTCGAACCCGGGCCTGGCGGCCCGCCGATTTGCCGCGACCCGGTGGCCGGGCTGTGAAGAGGGGCCGCGCGCGGTCGTACGGCGCCAGCCCGCCCGCCGCACTCAGGGCCTTCACCCCAGGATCTCGCGCAGCGTGCGACGTGCGCGGTGTTTGTCAGGTGGTGGGGTGGTGGGGTTGGAGGAGGTGGAATTTGTGTTCGCCGATGGTGTGGCGGGTGTGGGGGTCGGTGATGCCGAGGCCGGGTTGGGGGGCGTGGGTGAGGACGGCGATTTTGCCGGTGTGTTGGTTGGTTTGGAGGGTGCGGGTGGCGGTGGCGACGTTGTTGAGGGTGTAGGTGGTGGAGAGGGTGGGGAGGATGTGGCCTTTGGTGATGAGGCGGTTGGTTTCTTGTTGTTCGTGCCAGTTGGCGCCGTGGCTGCCGATGATGTGTTTGAGGCGCATCCAGAGGTAGCGGTTGTCGTAGGTGTGGTGGTAGCCGGTGCTGGAGCCGCAGGTGACGATGCGGCCGCCGCGGCGGGCGAGGTAGACGGAGGCGGCGAAGGTTTGTTTGCCGACGTGTTCGAAGACGATGTGGGGGTCTTCGCCGGTGGCGTCGCGGATGGCGGTGCCGAGTTTTTTCCAGCCTTCGGGGGTTTGGAGGGCGTTGGGGTTGTTGTGTTCGATGTCGGTGCGGTTGATGACGGTGTGGCAGCCGAGTTTGTAGGCGAGGGTGGCTTTTTCGGGGGTGTTGACGATGCCGATGGGGATGCCGCCGCCGTTTTTGACGAGTTGGACGGCGTAGGAGCCGAGGCCGCCGGTGGCGCCCCAGATGAGGACGATGTCGCCTTGTTTCATGCGGGCGCCGCGGTCGGAGACGAGCATGCGGTAGGCGGTGCTGGCGCAGAGGGGGTTGGCGGCGGCTTCTTCCCAGGTGAGGTGGGGGGGTTTGGGGAGGAGTTGGCTGGCGCGGACGATGGCGTAGTGGGCGAGGCCGCCGAAGTTGGTTTCGAAGCCCCAGGCGCGTTGTTCTTGGCCGAGCATGCCGTCGTAGTGGGTGAGGGGGTCTTGGTCGTCGACGTAGGCGGGGGAGATGACGACGTGGTCGCCGATGTTCCAGTGTCGGACGGTGGAGCCGGTGCGGACGATGATGCCGGCGGCGTCGGAGCCGACGATGTGGTAGGGGAGGTCGTGTCGGGTGTCCCAGCCTCCGTTGCGTGCCATGGCTTGGAGGAAGGTGAAGGTGGGGACGGGTTCGAACATGGCGGTCCATACGGTGTTGTAGTTGATGGAGCTGGCCATGACGGCGATGAGTGCTTCGTCGGGTGCGAGTTCGGGCATGGGGACTTCGTCGACGACGAGGGATTTGCGGACGTCTTTGTCTTGGACGTCTTTGAACATGTGGATGTCCGAGCGGCGGACGGTGGCGGCGGGGAACGTTTTGGGCAGGGGGAGGGCTTTGAGTACGTCGGCGCCGCATCCGGCTATCACGGCCTCGGACAGGGTGGTCATGGGATCTCCTGTGGTGGGCGTTGTGGTCCGGTTCTGGTCGGTGGCGGGCCCCGGGGGTCCGGGGGTCCCGGGGGGTCCGGGGGGGGTCCGGGTTTGAGGGGTTTGGGGTCTCGAGGCCTTCCGGAGCCCCCGCACTTCCCGGGCCTGCCGCCGGGGCCCTAGGGGCTGTTCGGGGGCTGTTCGGGGGCTGGTGTGGGTTGGGCTGTGGTTCGGGGGCTGGGTGGCGGGGTCCGGGTGGGGCGGGGTTTGAGGGGTTTGGGGCCTGCGGGGGGTTGGGTTGGGGGTCGGGGGCTGCGGGTGGGTGGTATGGGGGTGTTTGGTATCTAGCAGGCCTGGTTACTGGTGGGTGCGCAACTGTGATTGCGGTGGGTTGTGGGGTGTGTAGGGGGTTGGTGCTGGTCAGGTGGTGGGGTGCGGGGTGGTGGCGGGTGGAGGGGTACGCGGATTGGAGTAGTGGGGGGTGGGTGGGCCGTTCGGGTGGTGGTGGGTCTGCTGGTGGCGCTGGGGTGGGGCCTTGACCGCTCCTGGGCCGCGGGCTGGATGTGGAGGCGTCGCCGAACAGGCTGTCTTCCACGCTGTGGTGGCGGGTTCCGCCGGGGACGGCGACAGGTTGGCCGGTGAGGAGGATTTGTGCGGCGGTCTGGGCGTGTTTGGGTGTGGGTGTGGGCGCGCGGGGTGGGGTCTGGAATTCCTTGACGGAAGTGATTCGCGAGGCGTCGGCCGGAGGGTGGGGCGATGGGTGGCTTCCTGGTGCGGGGGTGGTGTCGGGTTGGTGTGATGGGCGCGGTGGACTGGGGTGGCATACCGGGCTGTCCCGGCTGGTGTGAGCGGGCTCGTGTCGCCCGCCGCCCGTGGTCTGCGTGTGTTGGCCGTTGCGGCGGACCTGGTAGAGGTGGCGGAGGCCGGCTCGCTGCTCGGTGGTGGTGGAATCGTTGATGGCCGCAGTGCCGTGGTGTTTCCGGCGGCCGCGGTTGCGACCCCTGTGCTTCTGGGCATTGTTGAGCAGGGTCACCTGGCGGCGCGGGAGGCCGTGTTGGGGGTGGTTGATGAGGCCGTGTCGTTCTATCCCCAGGCCGAGTACGCGCGGGTGACAACGTCCTACGGGAAAGCGGTCCCGATCTGCTGCGCTATCGTCCGCCATGTGTGAGCTCGCACGGCTGTCCTTGCTGGACTGGGCGAGCGGGGCGGGGCACTGCTTGCCGGGGCGTCGGTGCACTGGTGCTTCGAGGTCCGAGAGTGCGTCGCTGACGGCGGTGACACGGCAGCTTTCGGGGTTCTGGTCGGCGTGTTCCCGGGCGGTGTGGGCGCGGTGGAATTGCATATCGGTGGTGAGATCCCCGTGTTGGGCGAGGTTGTTCTCGAATGCGCACCGGTGGGCGGCTGTGTTGAGGCGTGCCTACGAGTGAGGGGACGGCTTCCGGGTGAACTGCCGCCCGGTGCCGTCCTGATCGCGGCAGAGTGCGGTGAACGTGTGCGCTGACGGTGCGAGGTGATCGAGCCGCGTTGGTGATCCGGTGATCGCCCAGCTTGCGTGGGAGGTCCGCCTGTGGCGCCAGTACCAACTGCTGTGCTGGACGTCGGGGTGCAACTCGGGTGGACGGGTGCGTTGTCCGGCTTGTCAGGTCGGCGGTATCCGGCCGGCGGGCGGGGTTTAACGCTGTCAGCCGTGGCCACCGCGTGATCTTCTGTCTGCGGACATCGGTGATCAGTGGTGGCCGTATCCATGCCCGCGCCGCCCCCCGGGCCACAAGATCACGGACTGCGGCTGGAGTGTCGGGCCGTTGGCGCGGCGGTTTCTCGACGAAGATCGCCCGGTCGGGGGACGGCTGGTGCTGTCCTGTGTCGGTCGTTGTGGCGGCAGGGCAGCGCGGCGCCGGCCCGCGGTTCGAGGTCGTGCTGAGCACGGTGGCGTGGTCCTCGAGGTCGGTGGGCCCGGTCTGCGGTTCGAGGTCGTGCTGAGCACGGTGGCGTGGTCCTCGAGGTCGGTGGGCCCGGTCTGCGGTTCGAGGCGGTGCTGAGCACGGTGGCGTGGTCCTCGAGGTCGGTGGGCCCGGCCTGCGGTTCGAGGTCGTGCTGATCACGGTGGCGTGGTCCTCGAGGTCGGTGGCCCCCCCTTTTGTTGCTCGCGTAGTCGCTGGCGGTAGGCGCGCTGTGGCGGGTGGGGTGCTGTGGTCGGGCTCGACGAGGCGGGGTTTGTTCGTGAGGTGATGTCGTGAGGTGATGTAGGTGATGTCCGGATGGGGTGGGGGTGGGGCCTGGTTGGTGGTGGGGGGGGGGTGTCGTGGGTGCCGGTGGGGTGTGGGGTTGGGGGGAGGGGGTGTTGCTGCATTCGGGTGTGTGCTTGCTGGTTGTGCGGATCTCGCGAGGGTGGGGCCGTTGTGGTGACGGGTGGGCGTGTCTGGGCTGTTTGTCGTTTCGTCGGTGCGCATGGTGGGTTGTGGTTCCGCCCGGTGAAGGGGGCGGTGTGTCGTTGGGAAGGTCGTCCATGAGTGTGTGGGGTATGTCGCTGGGGGTTGTCGTGGTGGCGGGTGTGCTGGTGGTGTCGGGTGCGGGGGTGGCGTCGGCGGATAATGATGCGAAGGGTTTGCTGGCTGCTGCGCCGGGTTTGTTGTCGGGGAATAATTTGCAGCAGCCGATTCTGTTGCCGTTCAATGCGTGTGGTAATCCTTCGCCGGGTTTGTTGTCGTTGTTGAGTCCGTCGTTCGGGGATTGTGTGAATGTGACGAAGGACAACGGCAACGCGATCGTCGGTAAGTCCTGAGGGTGTGTGGGGCCCGGCCCGGCCCGGCCCGGGACCGGGACCCGGGGCCTGGGGCGGGGCCGGGCTTCGGTGGGGCTTGGGTCCTGGGGCTTGTTCGGGCAGTGGCTGGGGTCGTTCATGATGGTCTGGTGGCTGGTGTTGGTGGGCGGTTGGGGGTGGGGCTCGGCGGTGGGGTTGGGGGAGAGGGGATGCCGGTGCTGGGTGCCCGGTTGTTCGTGGTGATCGGGGTTCCCTTGCTGCGCGGGGCCGAGTTCGTAGAGGTCGGCCGTCACCAAGGCCGCCGACTCCGACGCGGCCTTGGCCGGGGTGGTGGGTGAGTTGGCGTATGGGGGAGTTGTGGCGGGTGGGTGTGTCGGGCCACGCGAGTTCGTGGAGGTGTTGTTCCAGATGCGGTCCGGGTGGCCGTCGGCGCGTTCGGCGAGGATCTGGCTGGCTTGGTGAAGCGGGCGTGGGCGCCCTGGCGGACGGTGGGGTGGCCCGGCGCTTGGGCGAACCGCTTCCTCTCCGGGCTCCGCTCCCTCGCGGTGTCGACGACGAGCCGGGTGAGCCAGCCGTACGCCCGGTCGGCGACTCCTGCCGCGCGAAGTTGAGCACGAGCTGGTTGCGCAGTGCGGTCCTGGCGCGGCCCGGGACGTGCGTGTCTTGCTCACCTCGACCGGACCGAGCGGACTTGCTCGCATGTGGCCGGCGTAGGTGCGCAATTGTCAAGTTCTGTGGAGGGGGCCGTCCGCCCGGGGTGCGCCGGTATGGTGAGTGCGGGCCGTAACTGGCGCTGAGGTGGAGTACCACCGGGGAGCGGCCTGACGCCTGGTCAATGCCGTGCGCCTGGGCACTTCACCGTGGAGCTCAGGAGTGGCACGTGATGGAGACGCAGCAGGCACGGCTGATGGAAGGTACGGACCTCGCCCGCCGAATGACCGAGACCAGCGCGGCAGCTGCCGAGGACATCCGTCGACGCACCGGGGTGTCCCCCTGTCTGGCGACTGTGCTGGTGGGAGAGGACCCGGCGTCGGTCACCTATGTCCGGATGAAGCAGGCCAGGTGCGCGAAGGCCGGCATTCACTCGCGGCACGTGGCCCTGCCCGCCACGGTGAGCACCAGCGGCCTGGTGGAGGCCGTCACCGCGCTGTCCGGGGATCCCGACGTGCACGGCATCCTGCTCCAGCACCCGGTGGGACCGCACATCGATGAGCGCGCCGCGTTCGAGGCGATCGCCCCCGACAAGGATGTCGACGGGGTCACCATGCAGTCCTTCGCGGCGATGGGGTTCGGCCTGCCTGGCTTCGTCTCTTGCACGCCCGGAGGGATCATGCGCCTGCTGGACGAGTACGACGTCGACCTCACGGGAAAGCACGCCGTCGTGGTGGGACGCAGCCCTATCCTCGGCAAGCCCGTCGGCATGCTCCTGCTCGGGCGGGACGCCACGGTGACCTACTGTCACTCCCGCACCGTTGATCTGCCCTCGATCGTGCGCGAGGCAGACGTCCTGGTCGCTGCGGTCGGCCGGCCGCGCTTCATCAACGGGGCGGACGTCAAGCCCGGAGCCGTAGTGGTCGATGCGGGCTACAACCCGGGCAATGTCGGGGACGTTGACTTCGACACGGCATGTCAGAGGGCAGGCCTGATCACGCCCGTGCCCGGCGGCGTCGGTCCCATGACCATTGCTGTCCTCCTTGCGCAGACCGTTGACGCGGCAGCACGTCAGCTCATCGGGTCCTGACCGAGGACAGCGCGGTGATGGATCCCGTCGAGCAGGGTTCGGTCGCCCCCGTATCGTGACTCACGTAGCAGAAGCAACAAGTCAGGTTCGAGGGGGCAACAAGGCCTTTCCTTGGGCGTGCACGCCCTGTGAGTCACAGGAGTTCTGCTTCATCGACAGCCTCGGGGATCGGTACGGGCGACAACCAGTTACGTGTCGGGATGCTCTGGCAGGGCGAGCCAGTTAGGCCAGGAGATCTCGCGGCCGAGGAAGCGCGGCTGCTTGAACGGCCAGTCGGCGGCGATCCAGTGCGGCACCAGCGTGTCGAGGGCTTGCTCGACCGTGCTGTCCACCAGCTCGTCCACAACCCACCAGGAGATTTCGCTGTCCGCGCCGGCCCTTTGCGGTGGGTCGATGTAGACGCAGCCGAGCAGAGCTGTCTCGGCCGCGTCGAACAGCGCGTAGTTGAAGGACTGGTGCGCGGCGATCTCCTTCTCGTGCCGCAGCAGGTCGGCCTGGTCGGCCTCGTAGGTCATGGTGGCCGCGGGCCAGCCCCAGGCGGGGCCGAAGAGGGTCCACAGCCGCTCGCGTGAACCCATCACAGCCGGATAGTCGAGTGGAGTGTCCGCCTCCCGGATCGGCCGCAGGTGATGACCACCGCCCGGCAGCGGGACCAGGACGGGGTGGACGAAGCCATCGGGAAGCCAGCTCATGGCGCCCGACCGTAGCAGCGCGCGGCCGTCCGCTCCGCTGGATTATCCCCGTATATCCCTGAGCCCTGTCTGATGCCGGGCTGGGCCCGCGTGATCAACCGATCCAGACCCCGTTCGATCGACAGACTTCTCACGGTCGGCCCAGGTGTCCTGGCTGTGGGTTCTGGAGGTGCGGGGAACGGCCGCGACGGCCGGCACGCATCCGGGCACCTCCACGGCGTCAACGTACGGGCACACAGGCTCCTGCCACGCCGACCGGACTGCCCGGCACACACCCCCCTCGCGCCTCATGGCGCGTTCTTCGCACCGGCCACGCTCCCCGGGCCACGGCTCGGGCAAGGGGTGTCGGAGCGGTCAGCCGCGCCGCCTCCCACCTCAGCCTCACCGCGCGCCCGGTCGGCGCGTCGGCGTGTCGCGGCGGAGACTCCCGCCCAGACGGCGAGCACGCAGGCCGCCAGGCCGGCGAAGACGACCGGGTTCACCCAGACCGGCACCAGCTCGGTCCCCACACCCTGGTCCGTGACGCACTGCACGCTCACCGGCAGCGTCATACGCGTCACCACGTGGTCGCCGTCGGCGCCGGAAGCCGCACACATCTGGTCCGGGTCCAGGATGTAGAACCCCGACATCACGCCCCAGGCGTACGCGCCCACAGCCGCTGCGCCGGCCAGTTGCACGACCAGCGCGCACGACATGGCGTCCGGCGATGTCCACCCGTTTGGTGGCTGACCGTGACGTGCGCGCCACACGAGCTGAACGGCCGTGCCCACGACCACCCATGGACACACGAGGGGCGAGAACGCCAGGATCAAGAAGAGAATGGCTTCCACGCCTTACCGGGCATCGTCGTGGGGCGGCTGGTTCCCTCTCGAGGGCGGTCAGTGAGCAGGGCGTTCCGTGATCCAACGGGCGGCCAGCAGACCCGACCTGGCAGACAGGCCCTGCTGGTCCTGGCCACCTTGGCTGCGGCGGCACCTACGGCCGCCTCACGGCGGGATTCCGCGTCGGGATCGCCACGGTCCACTGCTGCATACGCGAGGCAGTCGTCCTCTGGGCCGCCCTCGCGCCCACGCTTGAGCAGGCCATGCAGACCGTACGGAAGAAGGCATACGTGATCCTCGACGGCACGCTCCTGCCGCTCGACCGCATCGCGCCGACCGGCCGTACTGCTGGAGGAAGAAGAAGCATCACGGG
>NZ_CBDRBL010000137.1:0-8036 GCF_965342175.1 Actinacidiphila sp. bgisy167 | reverse complement strand
TAGTACCTGCGCGTAGAGTGCGGTGGATTCCTGAGCGCGCCGACTTCCGTAGTCCTGCCTCGGTCAGCAACTGCGTGCCCGAGCGGTATCGGCCGGTCAGGGTGTTTTTCTTGTGGTGTAGTAGCTGATGTGGAGGGATTTCCGATCTCATGGGTCCTCGTAGTCTTGCCCGGATGTGTTTCGAGATGCCCTCGCCCGTGGGGGACGTCCTCACTGGGACCGGTACCCTCGACCCCGCCGATCTCACCGCCTTCATGGCGCACGTCCAGCAAGCGGCCGAGGTCTACCAGGACGTGGTCACCCATCCGCCCCAGGGGATGACGCCGGAACAGGCGCTCAGAGCGCTCACTCGAATCCCCTCCCACCGCCTGACCACCGGCCTCACACGCGACGACCGCGACAGTCTCATCCACACCGCGCACCGCTCCGCCACCATCACCCCGGACGAGCGGCGTCTGACAGCCGAAACCAGAACCCCGGTCGCCCACGGAAGTGGTCCGGCAATCGACGAGAACCAGCCGAATGCGATCCAGGTCATCGCACCGCAGCCCGTGGAAGAGTATCGGACTGAGGGAGACGCAAACAGTGATGAAAATTCCGTCCAGATTCCTCAGCACGAAGCGCATTCGATCGTTATGGCTCGCATCCGGTACGCTGATGCCGCCACAGCGTTCGATGCGAGACTGGGCAGGTATCTAATACTGCGACCTCAGTCGCTGCATGCTGTACGCCAAGCTGTCCTGACTATCGGAACTCTTTTCGAGCAGCGCGCACCCCATCTACTCCCCACCATGGGCGACGCAACACCGGAGGATGCAAGAAGCGGAGATATAGGAACGAGACTCGAGGACATCGCCGCGGCCGCCACATCGGGGAATCTCCGCGAGTTGACGGCCATGCTGTTCAATGTAGTCACCAAGCAAGCCCTGAAAGATTTCATTAAACTTCCCGACAATTCAGATTTTCCGTGGCTCATTCCTGAACGCCAATTCCGGCAGGTGGCCCAGTATCCTACGCCCCGCAAGGTGCGGGCTGAGGGCATAGTCCCTCCGCTGAGCGACCGGGAGAAAGCTACGGCAGGGGGCGTTGACGCTGAGGGCAATTATGTCCTCTGGCATCGGGCCGTAGATTTCATCTCATTGCCGTTCCATGCCCCGCTGCATAAGAATTCCGAGGACACCGGAGGACTTGTGGCGACTGGTTCCTCGGGTTCGTTGTTGCTGATCCTGGAGTCGCTGCACCGTCTGCAGGCTGTTGTCGACGGTCGTTTCAATTTTCCCGAGATAAGACTCGGCTTGATCGGTGCCTTTCTGGTTGGGGGTCACCACACCGCACATGAACTCATGCGGTCCGCAGCTGCGTGGCCCCACGCCGAGCGCTACGGCTTCGGCGCCTACATCGACGGCTGGAGCCGTTACCGCCACCTCTCCCCGATCACCGAAGCGGAACTACGCCGGCACGTCGCCGAGGACGGACTGTTCCCCGATGAGATCGCCCTGGGCATCCCCCACGTGGGCGAGGCCAGTGTCAGTACGGCCGCTAGTGGAATGGATATCCTCCACGCGCTGGGCCTTTCCCCCGAACGCTGGGCAGCGGAACTGGAACGCGATGAGCAGGGCAACCTCCTTCCCGCCTGGCAACCCTCGTCCCCCGATGCCCCAGCCACGAGGCTCGAGCTCTGGTCCCGATTCATGCAGACCTCGCACCGCCTGGGTATCGCCCTGCACCAAGAAGCCTTGACCAAACCATTGGGGAAGAATTCTTCGACCTCGCGTGCATTTCCCAATGCGGCAGGACATGAGTGGGAACTGGCCCGCGCCGATGTGCTGTCCGTCACACCTGAAGCGAAGTCCGTTTATAAGCTCATGAAGGAAGCGGGCCACGATCCGCGCCGCCTGACGCAACGCTTCGACCGCTGGCACCGAGAGGAACGAGCGGGCCACAGGCGC
Organism: Actinacidiphila sp. bgisy167; assembly: GCF_965342175.1. Taxonomy (GTDB): domain Bacteria; phylum Actinomycetota; class Actinomycetes; order Streptomycetales; family Streptomycetaceae; genus Actinacidiphila. Next base: position 6,087 of record NZ_CBDRBL010000137.1, on the reverse strand, counting down.
CCACCGGCCCAGCCGAACGCCACCGAGCCTTTCATCGGGATGGCCCTCACCCAAGACGCCTCGAGGGCAGACATGTCACGTCGCGACGCCCAGCCATCGATCCGCCCGAACACCCCCGCATCCAACAGCGCTGCCGGCCGGCGCGAACAACCCCCCTCACCTCACGCGTTCCTGGGCACCCCACGCGGCGCCACCACGCCCCAGCCTGCCGACACCAGCACCACCGGCCCGACCACTACCACCCGAGAGGGCTTGACCGGCCTTTGGCAGCGCGGTGAAGAACCGGTCGCGTTCCTCCGCGAAGCGGTCGATACCGCGGTCAAGCAGACCGCCGCGCGGGCCGGCATAGGAATGGACGCGTTCACCGCCGATCCCAACGTGCTCAACTGCGTCTCCCTCATGGAAGCCCTGCTCGAGCAGTTGCACCCGGCAGAAATCCACGCGGCTCTGCCGGGCCGCCACGCGATCCGCCCGGCCACCTCCGCGGACGACAGCGCCGCCGGCTCCCACCGAGCCGAGGACCGACTCGTTCCGGGCGGAACGTGGATGCCTGTATCGACCGTCGACCAGATCATCACAGCACTGCACCAGGCCGGCCGCGGAAGCACAGCCCTCCTCCTCGAACAAGGAAGGGACGACATCGGGCACGCCCTGCTCTACGCCCACATCGGCACCGACCCGGACACAGGACTGCCCCACATCGTGCGCGTGGACCCCCAGGCGTCCCACACCGTGGAACCACTAAACGATCAGGCTCGACGATGGATTCGGGCCGGACGCGGCACCCGCATGACCGTCATCGACCCCACCGGCCGGGCAGCCGACATCGCCGCCCTCCCCGTCCAACCCCAGTCATCCGCCCCCGCCCAGACCCTGGTCGACGCACCCACGAGCCACCACTACGGCATGGCCAGTACAACCACTTCCCCTCGCCTCGACACCGCAGAACCCGCCAGCACCCAGGACCGGGCAACAACACCGCAGAACCCGGTGCACGACCCGGTACAGCCATTGCGCCAGGGCCCCGAAAGCCACCGATACCTGCTCGACACGAGCATGCTGCCGCCCACCGGCACACCCGAGTACACCGAACACGTCAAGGCCGCGGCAGCCCTGCCGACGCGGCACGCGACCGTTGGCGATGCCGTCGGGGGCCCGGTGACGTTTGCCGATCAGGGCCGCGCGTCTGCGGTGGTCAAGCAGGACCATGCATTCGATACCCCCGATCCTCAGGTGTTGTCACTGTCATCGGACGACCTGTTGTCATACCCACGGCCGCTGGGCCAAAGTGGCGCGTGGGGTGAGCCGGAGCCGGGGTCGGATGCGGCCCGCCTGACAGGGGATGGTAAAGGCTTCGGTGCGTCCGTCGAGTTCGAGGGGGTGTGGGACACCTCCGCCGCGATGAGGGTCGCGCGGGATCTGATCGTTCTGCCTGACGCGGTCGAACGGCCGGTCGCGGTCCGTGCTGAAGCCGCGCGGCTGATCGGGCTGCTGCTGCGGAACGACGACGTCCGGCAACGTGTGGCGGATAGCGGTACGCGGGTCGTGGTGATTCCACGGACCGAGCGGCTTGCAAACGTGGTGGAGTTCACCGGCGCCACCGCCGCGGACAACGGCATCGCGGTGTTCACGCAGGAGATCCCGCCTACGGCCCGTGGCTGGACTGACACCGACCGCAAGCGTGTCGCCATCAGTGAGGAGAACCTGCTTGGCGGCGACACGCCGGAGAACTTGGGGCGCACACATCCGGAGGGCTATTCCTCCGCGCTGCACGAGCTCGCCCACGTGGTCTATGCGTTCGGTCTCACCGACGAACAGCGGGCACGAGTGGTCGCGGCCTTCGACACGCGCACAGCACAAGGCCCGGAGCAGCAGTGGGTGGACGGCCCCTTGCACAACATGGCCGGTCTCCTGGTCGGCAACCACTCCTCGACCAACCCGGCCGAGTACTTCGCCCAAAGCGTCGTGGCCTACTTCAGCGCCAACATCGGTCGTGACGCCACCACCGACCAACACCGCAACAACGGACCGGACTGGATCAAAAGCAACGACGAGCAGCTGCACAAACTGCTGCACCACGTCTTCGGCGAACCCACCCCCCTCCTGAACGCCAACGCCCTCTCCGTCACCCGCCAGGAGGACACCCAATGGGAGGCCCTCCGTGACCACACTGCCCTTGCGGAGGAGCGGAGCCGCGCGACGCAACCACCCTCCTGGGAAGCACTGCGCGACCACACCGCCCCTAGTGAGGAGCGGAGCCGAACGAGGCGACCGCCTTCGATTGAGGCGGTGCGACGGACACTGGGCAAACTCCCGGAGCGTAGTTACCAGGAGCGGATGCACGAGGAAAGGTATTTCTTCGGCCAAGCTTTGGACGCAGTACGCGGGCAATCAGGTGATTGGGTCGCGGATGAAGATGCGCCCTTCGCAGGGCTCACTCCGGAGACGCGTGAGGACATTGAGCGGAATGCGTACAGCTCGCTGTTGAAAGCACGTGAGGGGGTAGCTGACCCATCGGAAACTCCGACAAACTCCGACTTCGACCAGTCGGAAATCCGGCGGAGGTTCGAGAAACGGGTCGCCCTAGCGGTGGAGAAGTGGGCCGCTTTGCAGACCGGGGCGACACGTTACGCGGACAATCCTCACCGCCTGCAGGAGTTGGCTGACCGTCTGGAGCGACGGATTACCACCGGGCAGCCGCTGCTCCAGCCCCGTCCTGGCTTCACAAATCTGCCAGGACGAGTGCAGTTCGGCGCTGAAATTGAATTTGGCATGAGTGGCGCAACCGTTGATGAGCAGCGAGCGGGGGCTGTAGAGGTAGCGAGGCGGCTGCATGAGGCGGGGCTGACCACTCGGCCTGGCATCGATGCCCATCACGCGGCGTATGAGGAGGGATACACCTCCGCTCGTAACGGATGGAAGATCGAGAGGGAATCCTTTCCCTGGCAAACGGAGGTCATCTCCCCAATCCTGACATGGGGAGACCCCCTTGCCTTCCGTGACATGGACAAGGTGTTGGAGATGCTTCGGCAATCCGGCGCCCATGTGCACGATGAATATATGGCTCAGGACAATGACGCTTTAGGGGGACATATTCATGTCAGTACCAGTGGCTACGATCCGGACGGGAAGGCGCTGCGGGCACTTCTGACCCTTAGTGACTCATTTGAAGACGTATTGTTCCGATTGGCCTCTGACTACCATCGTGGCCAACACCGCGGTGTAAACGAGTCTCGGCCCAAGCGGCTCTTCCTTGATTTGGGACCGGAACTGAACGCGCAACAACTCGCCGAGGCTGCGAGAACGAAGCCGGCTATCAGTATTGAGCATCAATACGGCGATCATCGCGACCGCGTGGAATTCAGGCTGTGGGACGGCAGTCTGGATCCCGCGGTCTGGCGTATCCGGGTAATGCTCAGTGTCGCGCTGGTGCAGGCCGGGCTTCGACATGCTCTGGTCGACAACCTTGCGCATCAGTTGCCGAATGAGCCTCTGGGTACCCACGCAGCGGTCTCGTCACCAGGACGCCCGGTCGCAGCCCCTAACGGGGAAATCGTCACCATCCATCAACCATCCCCCGCGGAAGCCCGTTCGGTGCTGGAATTCGTGGACCGATTGTTCACCCGAGACGAGGACAAGGACGAGGTCCTCACTCACTTCCTGCTGGCGCCGTGGGCCCGAGACACAGCCCTTGTCCCGCTGCCGTCGAATGCCCCGGAACTGGCCTGGATCAAACCCGCCACAGCGTTGACCGGATATCGGGTGCGAGACGGTGTCTCGCTGATGTACAATAACGTACCCCTCAGTCTTTTCGCGCGACAGGCTCTGGAGCACCAGCCATATTTCGCCGTCACCACTGAAGCCAGAGTGGAGGGCGATACCAGCGGACAGGCGATTGTCCCCCTCAGCGATACTTATGCTTTCCTGGACGTCACTCCGGCTCAATTCGCCTCGCTCCTTCCGCATCTCGGATGGCAGTCGCACCAGGCACTGGCAGTAGAGTTCTACTACTTTGGGTTGACCGACGGTTTGATGCAGTGGGTCGTCAACCTGAGCGAGATTTTGTCAAGCCCGGTGTACCTGGCGGCTCTGCCGCAGCGGCTGAACGCGCAGAACGCTCAGGGGCTGAGTCGATTCGAGTTGTTCGCCGCCCGGGCACCGCAGGTGGACACCACCGGTGTCTCACTGCCGCACACTCTGTTGCGCCACGTTCCCCGCGGTGTTGACCGAAGAGCACTGCCCGCCCCGGTGGGGTTGTCGTTGATGTCGTTCGATGTGACCGAGCTTGCGGACATCCCGGGGATGGTCGGCGAGTACGGACACCGTCGGGCGGTTTACCAGCGGAGCCTGGCTGACGCGCAAGCGGCCGGCCGATTCGTCGAGTTGCCGGGGGTGAGGCACCTTGAGAACTCAAGCGGGGTGGACGTCTTCCGTGAGGCCGCCGATTCGAGCAGAGCGCGAGAGGAGGAAGCGCTCACCGCGCTGAAACGCTTCGGTGTGCAGCCCGAGGCCGGAAACTCCCAGCTGCTGCACACCGTCACGGAGCAGACCGGCACGGGCGCCGAATTGCTCTCGGCCCGGATGGCCGAGGTGGACGAGTTCTTCGTCCGCACGGTGAACAGCCGGCTGGCGGAGCTGGGGCAGAACGCCGTTTCGCCGCAGCGGGTGCGGGAAGCACTCCAGGAGCTGTCCACCAATCACGGCGTGGCGGTCCTCAAGACCAACCGCGTGTACCGCCAGGAGGCAATCGCCCGGCACCTCGCCGGTACGAGCCGCAACGCCGTCACCGCAGGCGCACCCTTCGGCATCAACGAGGGCCGCGGGATGATCGGTGCTGATGAACACCAGACAGAAGCAACCGTCGACGATATCCGCAACGGTGACAGCGAGATAAAAACTGAGTCGGATGGACCGTTCGTCGATAAAACGATGCGGCACGCGACCGGTGGCGATGCCGTCGGGGTGTCGGTGACGTTTGCTGATCAGGGCCGCGCGCTTGTCGACGAGCCCATCGCATCCGAAGTCCCCGCCGCGACCTCGTCCACGGTCACCGGACCGCCGGCCACGACCCACAGCCAGAGCCGGCAGCGGGCGACCCGCTCGGACGACGCCTCCAGCCGTAGTTCTGCACACACGAACGAGCAACCGGCGGCACCCCGTGCGTTCCTGGACAACCCACGAGGTCTGACCGACAGGCCCCAGGAGGTCAGCACCACCGGCCCGACCGCGGCCCCCCGAAACAGCTCGGCCGACCCGGGGCAACGCAGTGACAAGGCCGACCCGGGGCAGCCCAATGAGAGCACCTCACTGCCCCGGCACACACGTGCCCACAGCGCTCCCCCGCGGCGCTACCAGTGGACTCCGGTCGTGCCCTTCAGGGAGGAGACGGTGCCGGTGGCGACCGGCAGAGCGGGGGTGGGGCTGCCACTGGAGGTGATCCGCCACCCTGCATCGTTCACCGCGCAGGAGATCACCGGCCTGGACGGGGAACTCGCCGAAGGCCTCCAGGCGACAGCGGACAGCGCCGCCCTGGAAACGGCGGTCACCACCGCGACCCGGCAGGCCGCCGAAGCCATCCGACGCAAAATCGCCCACACGCCAGGCTGGGGCATGGACAACACCGACATCCTGGTGTCCGTACCCGCCGAAGGACTCGTCGTGTGGATGATGATCGCCCAGCAACTCGCCAACACCCTCGACCACAGAGTCAAAATCTCCATCGGAAACGAAAAGGAACAACCGATAGAAATCTGTCCGCAGTGAGGGCATCCGCCGGCAGGCAAGGCGGTGGCGGTCAGCCGACGTGAAGTCGCGCCGGAACAGGTCCGGCACCGGCGTGGCGGACGGCTCGGGCAACGTGGTGACCTGACGCTTGCGCAACCGCAGCCCGGCGATACCGAACTTCCGCATTCCCCGCCCTCCGGCGGTGATGGCTGGTGATGGCAGGCAGGGCCCGGGGGTCTGGAGGCAGCGGTGGCGGGGCTGCGCCAGGCCGAGACCGTGGTGAGGCTGGCCCGTCGGCAGTTGAGCGAGGCGATCGTCGCTGCGGTGCAGCCCGAGTTCATCAGTCGATGGGCACATGAGCCG
>NZ_CBDRBL010000136.1:0-9019 GCF_965342175.1 Actinacidiphila sp. bgisy167 | reverse complement strand
CTGCGGTCGTCGCGCGTCTTCTGCGGCGTCCTCGGGGGCGGCTGTTGGGAGCGGGGCGTCAGGATGAGGCGAGCGGTCTCGGTGAGTCGTCGGGGCGGCACGCGCTTCAGGACACGGGGACCTCGTCGGCCTCCGCTGGCACGACGTCCGCAGTGCATTCGACGCTCGGGTACGAGGGCGCGTCCGCTGGGGCTTCGACCTCACTTCCCCCCACCACGGAGCAGGTCATGCGTGCGGCGTTCCGCGGGTGGACGGTGAGTGCACTCGAGCGGATGCTGGCTGAGCAGGTTCACGGGGCCAGCTCGCTCGTTACCGGACTCCAGCACTCGATGTACGCCGTCAACCACCACGGCAGCGTGCTCTGGGTGGACGCCCACACTGGTACGCGCCTGCAACGACCTGATGTCTCTCTCTTCGTGGCCTCGATCGACCTTGATCCCGACGGCCGGCTCCTTGCTCCGACCCAGGACGTCCTGGCCATGGGCTGGGGGGGCGAGCGTTTTCAGTCACTGCTTCCCAACTCGGAGCTCCTGCGAGCGCTTGAGGCGGGGAGTTCCGGTCCCGCCGAACGATCCGACCAGCGTCAGGTGGATCACGACACCAGGACCCGGCGCGTCGCCAGGTACGACGACCTGGGTCTGGACCCCCGTGTGCCGCACGTGCAGGAGGCGGTTCCGGACGAGTCCATGTCGTCGGCAAACAGTGAGGCCGGCCGGTCGGACGCACGGCTCGACGATGCCGAGGAGGAGCCGTCCCTCATAGGCGGGGCCTTCGTCCCCTTGGAGCTCGACCCCGAGAACGGCAACGTCATCATCCCCAACGATCTGGGCCCGGTCATCCATGAGGCCGGCAGCTTGACAGGCACTCAGGGGAGGGTTTCTGACGTGTCCTCGACGTCGTCGGCCTCCAGTGAGGCCGGCCGGTCGGACGCACGGCTCGACGACGCCGAGGAGGAGCCGTCCCTCATCGAGGAGACTGCCGTCCACCGTGAGGCTGACGCGGGGTCCGGGGCTGTCATCGTCCACGACCACCTGGTTCCGGGCGCCCGTGTGACGTCCGACAGTTCGTCGGGCGAGATGGTTACGGAAGTGTCCTTGACGCCGCCGGGCGTTCGCGAGGCCGGCCGGTCGGATGCGCCGCTTGACGTCGCTGAGGCGACGTCTCTCATCGAGGAAACCTTCGCCCCGGCCGAGGCGGTGTCGGCAGAGGAGCCTCCGGCCGACGTGATTCCGGAGGGTCTCAAGCCCACCGAGGCAACCGATGTGCAGCAGCCTCCGAAGCCCGAGGTGGTACCTCCGTGGTACGTCGGTCACGACAACGCGGGCATGCTCGGCGAGTTCGCCGTGAAGGACGTCACGGTCAGTGCGATCACGGCCGCCAACGAGGCGTGGGCCGAGGAGGTCGTCGCGGCCCTGCCGTCCACCGTGAGCGACGCCGCCCGCGCCGCGCTTCTGGAACTGATCGCGGTCGACGATCCCCTGGACTGGTACGACCTGCTCGTCGAGGGCAGGACGGTGGAGGCGGGTGGCCGGGTGCTCTGGCTGCGCCCGGTCCTCGTCGACGTGAAGCCGGCGAAGCCGAGCGTGGCGAATGCCGAGAACATGTACGGCGTCCAGTGGAGTTCGACGAGCGCTGCTGAGAAGAACTCCCACATGGCGTCACGAGCTGCTGAGACGGCGCTGTTCTCCGCCTTGATGCTTTCGTCGGCCGCCGCCTCCGCTTTCGTGATCGGAGCTCCGCGTATCGCCGTCGAAGCCGGGGTGGAACGTAGTTCCGCCTCGCGCCGGAATGTCATCAGCGGTCGGAAGCTCTATGTCACGGACAGAGCCAGTTTCATGTCCCATGTGAAGCTCCGTGTCTTCGTGGACGGTGTGGAAGCGGCAGTGGGCGACAGGCCCACACCTGTGGGACTTGAGGTCGAGTTCCCGTCGATCTTCACCGATCAGGGGAAACGGGACCTGGCCCCCCAGGCCGAGCCGATCCAGGACGCCAACCGGACGGGGACGACTTCGGCGAGCGGGGATCTGGTCTTCGCCAAGCCCAGGATGTCGGGGGAGGTGCTCAACGCGGTCGATGTGACACCGGCCGTGGCCGCACTGCACCGGGATCTCCGCGGTGCCGGGCTCGACGCTTCCTCGGTGATCGCCATCTCGCGCCAGGTTCAGGAGCAGATACTCAACGAAAGGGCCGTCCGCAACCGCCATGCGTGGCTGCTGGGTGGTGGAGACGTCACCAATCCCATCGAGGTCGGGACCTTCGCGCGGGCGGAACTGAACGGATTCCGCGGGTATCTCCGGGCCCATGTCACCCTCGGTGCCGTGCAACTCGTCGATGTCCGGGCGGGTGCCAAGACACGCGCCGACCTCGGCGCCGGCGCGGCTCAGGGATATGGCCGGGGCGGTGAGAGCTCGGCAGCGATCACGTTCGCCGCCAATGTGACCGGTGTTGTCGACCCCTTGCTGCACAACGGCCTCGTGAAGGGCGTGGCGCCGTTCGTCGGCCTTACCCTCGGCAGCAGTCGGCGCTGGAACTCCACCCTGACCGACAGCGGCCTCAACCACACCGTGCTGGTGGCGAGGGGGGCGATGGCGCGCTACAAGGTCACGCTGGCGTTCTCCCTCACCTGGACGTCCGGTACCCATCCTTCGCTCAAACCGACGACCGTCGAGGTCCCCGCGGAGCTGGGCGTACCCTGGCGCGACGGCAAGGCCGCCGCGGAGTTCGAACGTCGGGTGCTGGGCCAGATCGCGTCCCCGGTCGTGCGGCAGGGGAGCGGGCACGACCTCGCCGTCCAGGTGGCCGCCCAGCCGAATGTCAGGGCACTTCTCCAGGTATCCGGTGTGAAGCCGACCGTCAGCGTGGTTCGACCGGAGCGGCTGCAGACCTGGCAGCCGAAGCCGGTCCCGGGCGAGCCGCTGCACCTCGTCCTCGGTGGTCTCGGCTTCGGTGCTGCCATCGGCCTGCCGGGCTCGCATCTGGTCGAGGACTACTTCCGGGCCACGCTGAGAAGCCTGGCCGGCAAGCGGGCGAACGTGGACTGGGCGACGGTCGAGCGGCAGTTGGGAGTCGAGTTCGCACGGCCGGTGCTCGAGGGCGATCTCGACAGCGTGCTCGCCGGCAAGACCCTCGACATCCGTGTCGGCAAGCAGACGTACAAGCTGGCCGTCAAGGGCACGCTCCTCACCCGTCGTGACTCCTTCACGGCGGAGGACCTGACGGTCAATGCCCGCGCCGCCATGACCAGCGGGCTGAACAGCAGTTCCGACGACCGCTGGGCAGTCGCCGTGGGTGCCGGGGCCGCCGCTCGGATCAGTCCCGCGCAATGGTTCCGGCTCCAGTTGGGCGCCGTACGGTTGCAGGCCAAGTTCTCGGGCGGCAGGGAGCAGATCCTGGGCGGTTCGGTGACCGCATACCGACGGAGGGAGAACCTCGGCGATGAACACCCGCCGCTGGTGTCCATCCGGGACATCGTCTACGAACTCACCGTGCGCAGTGCTGACGGCCGGGTGAACGAACGGGTATGGCTGGACAGGCCCGGCGACCTGGTCGCCGAGATCGTCACACCGCGTGCCTTCATCCCCGCCCAGCCCGTCACCCAGGGCGACCTCGCTCTCGTGGGCAAGCCCGCGTTCCTGCGCACATGGCCGGCGCGGGAAGAACCGCAGATCGACTTCAGCAGCGGCTCGACGGGCCTGTACCCGGCCTTCACCGCCATGCCCGCGCTGACGCATCTGGTCGCCCGTGTCTACTTCGACCTGCACGGTCTGAACTGGACAAACGACTGGACGCGGTGGCCGCAGGAGATCGTCGACGCGACACGGCCCGCGAGACTTGAGCAGTACTTCGGCCTGCTCACCGACGGACGGGGTCGTGGCCTGCGTCTGCCCGATCACGACGGCTGGGAGACGACCCTCAACCTCCAGATGCGGGCGTACGCGCCGCGCGCCCTGCCGTTGAGTGGGGCCAAGACGGAGATCGAGCACTACCTCAAGCACTACTCCCACCACGGGACCGCGACGCTCGGATCCACGTCGGTGGGCTTCCAGGCGGCCACCTCCGCCATGTTCCGCCTGGGTTCCGACGAGGGCGGCATCGTGCTGGTGGACGGCCACGACTCGGCCTCCCATGGTTCCTCCCACTCCAGCATGCCCGGTGGCCGTATCGTGGCGCTCGCTCACATGGACATGGGCGTGGACAAGGGTTCCACCCGCGAACACAGCGGAGGCGCGATCGAGATCTCCCGCGGCACGTACGAAGAGAAGCAGGTCGCCGGCTACCGGTCGGATCCGGTGTTCCGTGTCAGCGTCACCCGTCGCCGAGGCAGTCGGCAGGAGACTGCGACTCGCTTCATCAGAGTCAACGGGACGATGGACCTTCTCGTCCCGGACCGTCGTGTCGAGGATCTGGGGCTGCCCGGGAAGGCGACGGCCCTCGCTACGGACAGCAGCGTCCAGGATGTCCAGCCGCCCGTGGAGAACACTTCTCCCCTCCGGCCGCAGCGGACCTACCTCGGCGACCGGCTGTGGACGACGTCCGTCTGGCCGGAGGTGCTGAAGGCCGACGGTGTCGTCCCGCAGATCATCCAGCGGCTCCGCGGGCGGAATATCCTCCCGAGCGAGGAGCGGAAGGAGAGCATCGAGCACGCGCGGCTCCGCGAGACGGTGGAGGCCGTCTTCCGGTCGGAGGCGCTGAAGAGCGGTCATCAGGCTCTGGTCGGCTCGGGGTTCGGCGGCTGGTTCCCGATCACGGAACGCATGGGCGCCACCCGCTACGTGTGGATCAATGTGTTGGTGGAGAGCGTGCATCCCGCACACGCGCACCGCGACCGAGACGAGATCACACTCACCCTCCGCAGCGCGGGGGTCACCGAGGACAAGGAGGCGTCGAAGCGGGGCGTCTCGGCCTCGACCGGGTTCACCGTGTCAGCGCGTGCGGGAGCGCACCAGGCGGCCACCGATCACCAGGCTCACGGTGGACTCGACTACACCAGGGGGTACGTCAGGCACGCCGGAAGCTCGGACGTGTCTGTCGACAAGAGCACTCAGATCTACCGCGCCAACCCCAAGGACACCTCCGCGGAGTTCGAACACCAGGTCCGCTTCCGTATCCAGCTCGGCATGACCATGAAGATGCCGCAGATCCTGGAACCCTTCACCCGCTACGGTTACGTCCTCTACAACACCGTCGCGAACGCCATGGCGACCGCGCGAAAGGTGGACACCCGGCCTCAGGAGCCCACGCCGTGGACGTGGTTCGACGACGGCTCGGGAGAGGGGCGCGAGATCACCGGGCATGCACGGTTCCTGATCCCGCAGCACCTCACGGTGCCGGCGCCGGCAGTGGGTCCGATGCCCACGCCGTTCGCGCGGACGTACGGCGAGAACCCCCGCTGGCTCCGCCTCGCGGACACCGCGCTGCCCGCCGAGCCGGACACGGCGCTGGTGGACCAGATCCATCCCTGGGACGTTCCCGCGGCGGGCGCTCTGCAGCGGTGGGTGAGGACGGCGGCCCGGCAGTCCGGTGCCGACGCGGACCTCGCGCAGTCCCGCACCGGCCTGGCCCGTCCCGACTTCACCAGCCTGTCGGGACTGGCCCACCATGTGCAGACCAGTCAGGACATGGTGCGCGCGAACATCAAGGACCTGCTCCAGCACCGGTACATCGTCGACGTCGGCGGGACGAAGGTCAGGGTGGGCCTGGAGATCGTTCAGGCGGTGGAGTTCGAGCCCACCCCGAAAATGAAGGGGCGCAACTACCGGCAGGACAACCACGACGCCGAGCACGGTGTCGAGCGGAGCCGCGGTGTCATCCGAGGTGGCGGCCTGGACGGCGGCGGGGGCGGGTGGGACAGCGTGGAGCTGGCACGCGCCCTGATGGACTCGAGCGACTCGGACAGCTCGCGGATCGAGGGCGGCGCTTCCGAGACGTTCGAGGCGAACCGGGAGGCGACCAGAAAGTACCGGTACTACCGAATCGACGTGCGCATGATCGCCCGGCCCGTCAAGGACCCCGCCTACGCGCTGAGCGTGGACGTGCCGGGTGGCCTGTTCGCCTCGCTGCCCGCCACCCCCACCCCGACCGCGCTGGCTCCCTTCCTCGCACCCGCAGAGAAGCCCGGCGAGCTCACCGAACCCCCGGGCAAGCTCGACACCGTGCCGGGCGGTAAGCAGGAAGAGCCTCTGGAGGAGCCCGAGCCGGCCTCCCGTCATGACGTGCCACCGGCCGAGGAGGTGCTCGTCCCCGAGAACTCCGACTCCGCGAAGCCGGGCGGCTCCCAGGAGCAGCCTGGTGGCCACCCGCAGCACGAGCATCTCGCGGTGCAGCCGGACGCCTCGCGCAGCGGTGAGCGCGAGGCGGTACGGGACGCTGACGACGCCGGCCGACACAGGCAGCTTCCGTCGAACCCGGTTGTGCCCTTTGTCGAGGAGAGGGTGGCCGTACCGGTGGCCAAGCCGAGGATGAGACTGCCGTTGGAGGTGATCCGCCACCCGATGCGGTTCATAGCCGAGGAGATCACGGGCCTGGACGCCGCGCGGGTCGCGAGCATTCAGGCCATGGAGGACGAGGCGGCCAGGGAGACCGCCCTCGGCCTCGCCGTGAAGCAGGCCGCCGAGGCGGTCAGAACGGCGATCGCGGCGGTGCCGAATCGGGGCATGGTCAACACGGACGTCCTGCTGGTTGTGCCCATCAGCGCTGATCTGGGCGTCTGGCTCACGATCAGCCAGCGCCTCGCCAACGCGATCGACCACCGTGTCAAGGCCTTCATCGGAAGCGAGGCGACAACACCCGTGGAGATCTGCCCGCAGTGACGGGGGCGTCCGTCGGGACGCGGACGGGGTGGTTCCGCCCTGTCCGCCGTCCGGCGGCTCGTCGGCACCCGCGTCCTCGGCGGGGCTGACCGACGAGTCATAGGTACGTGGCCCGGCCGGCCGGAATCCGTTCCGGAGGGCCGGGCCGGATGACGGCCGGCGCGCCGTGCCCGTCCGGGCGGCATCGCGATCGGCGCACCGTACGTCACGGTGGCCGGCGTCACCGAATGCCCCGAAAAGTTCGAGATCACCGGCCGCATTCCCTTGGCGACCGCATTCACCTTCCGGAGTCGGAAGATTACGCGGTTTCGTCCGGAGAAATGCCGGCCAGGTGGCCATGTAAACTCTGGATGGTGACTACGTCAGACCTCTCCGGCGTCGGCTCGCCATCCCCCGGTTCATCTCACGTACATATCCAGGTTCCGTTGGCGCACGCGCAACGGGACGAGTTGCTGAGGCAGCGGTGGCGCGACCTGCATAAGAGCGGCTTCTGGCATGTGCACACTTTGCGCATTCCTAAGCAGTACGTGGCAGGCCACTACCGGTGCTGGTTCAATACCTCGGCGGTCGGGGACGTCTCGATCAGCGAACAGTACGGGGACGCCGTGGAAGGAATGTCCGGCGGAACGGGCATGAAGGGGGTCGAGCAGCGGCGCCTGTTGGTCAACATCATGCGCAGTGGCGGGACGAGCCTCACCGCCTCGGGTCGCACCGTTCATGTCCCGCCGGGCACGCTGAGCATACGGAACGCGGAGCTGCCGTGGGAGTTCTCGTCTCTGCCCGGCACCCGGGGGCAGGCACTGGTGCTGCCCTACGAGATACTCGCTGCGGCGGGATTCGGCGAGTTGCCGACGCTGGCGCTTGTTTCGCAGCACGCCCCGGAGGCGCGACTGCTGTTGGGCCAGCTGCAACTGCTCCGCGACATCTGGGGCGAACTGAGCCCGGGAGGTGCCCTCGCTGTTCAGGAGTCCTTGGTACAGCTGCTGGTCGGCACGCTCATGGCCCACGGGGTTTCCGCCGACTCGGCCTTCCGTCCCTCGCTTCGTGTAGCGGCCCGCAACGTCGCGGATTCCCGACTCATGGACCCGGACCTGTCGCCCGCGGAAGTAGCGAGGACGCTTTCTGTCTCCGTGCGCACCCTGCACCGGGCGTTCGCCGGTTCCGATGAATCGCTGATGGCCTATGTGCGGCGGCGCCGTCTGGAGCGGGCCCGTCAGGAACTCGTCGCTTTCGGCGGAAAGTACACCCTGTCCGCCATGGCAGCCCGGTGGCAGTTCGCCGACGCGAGTCACTTCAGCCGGGCCTTCAAGCGTCAGTTCGGTGAGTCACCGAGCTCGCTCGTCTACTGATCCTTGCCGGGCCCCACCCCAGCGGCACGCTCTGGAGCTGCCGGAACTCCAGGCCCCGGTGCGGGGATCCGGAGCACACCGATGGGGCACAGGTGGTGCGGTCGGGGTGAGGAGGACCTGGCCTCACGGGAGCACTGTCGAAGGGCGGGGCGGTTGTCCTTGGCGGAGACAGGGACCAGGCCGGGTCAGACCAATGGTGCGGGGTGTCCTTGCGCGCCCACGGAGGGCGCGACCGTAGATCTCGCGGCCAGGTTCGGGTTGCGGGCGGCGTGCCGGGACGCGGTTCCCAGGTCGCGCCAGATCCTCTGCAGCGGGTGCGCGGAGGCGAAGGCACCGGCTCCGATGACGGACAGCAGCAGCTCCACCGCCTCCCGGCAGCGGGTGGCGGTGACTTCGGCGTCCATGCGCACCCGTGTCCCCTGCGGCTCGGTCAGAACCCGCCCCTCCCGGAGGGAGCGGTCCATGTCGCTGGCCGCGCGGTGGGCGCGCAGCACAGCCGTGTCCAGGAGGGAAGCGGCATCGGCCAGAGCCATCTGCGCGCCGGGGGAGTCCGCGAAGCGCTCGTAGAAGGTCAGTGCATACGCTTGCGCCCGGAAGCCGCCAAGGTGGCGTCCAAGGCGGCGCGGGTCATGCCGATCACCGGGGCCGACCAGCGGCAGCGCGCTCAGGGAGGACAGCGGTGTCCGCAGGAACTGCTCGTCCGGGTGCCGGTCCGCATAGGCGCCGGCGCATCCGCTCCGCGTCGGCCGCCCGGCGCTCCAGGTCGGGCACCGGACAGGCTGCCGCGGCGACCAGCTCGCGTCGCTGTTCGAGCTCGATGTCATGATCCGACTGCACGTCGCTCATCCCGACGATTCCGCT
>NZ_CBDRBL010000135.1:0-9520 GCF_965342175.1 Actinacidiphila sp. bgisy167 | reverse complement strand
GCAGCCGCCTCGCTGCGCTCAGCGGTACGGACCGCTTCGCGGTCATGCGGGCTTCCGCTTCGCTCCAGCCCGTTCGGGCCCTGACGTGCCCTCAAAGTCAGGCTCGCTGCGCTCCCCTGACTGGCCTTCGGCTTCGCCTCCGGCCTTGAGGCCCGCTGACGCGGGCCCGCCAGCTACAGGGTGGGGGCTGTTCGGGCTGGGTCACCATCAGGGCCCACCGGATTGATCTCGTCCGATGCGTCGACTCCCACGGGTGAAGACCACACCAGACCGTACGGGCCTGGGATGCGGGAGAAGCCCCCCGGTCGCCACGGTCGTTACCGTGGGGCCGACACCGGTCGAACCAGCCGCTCCTGTAGCCATCGCCGGACCGGTCCCAGCCACCGTGCAGGCCGCCACCGTGGCCCGGGTGATGTGCCATCGAGTTGCTGCTCGGTGCGCTCGAGCCACCGCTTGTACCAGTGCTCGAAATCGTGTCCGGTCGGTGCGATCCCGCCGTCCGCCGGCCGTACGTCCTCCCAGACGGCGCCCCTGTGCTGGCCTGTCATGACGAGCAGCGAGGAGTAGCCACAGCCTTGTTCGCTCAGGAAGACGACGCCTGCTTCTTGTGCGTCGTAGAGCTCCTCGTAGCGGGCATCCCATGCAGTGAACGCTCGCTGGAAGGCGTCGTCGGTCGCGTACGCCTCCGCTGTGGGTTCTTGTGCCACCAGGCCGTCGAGTTCCTTTTGCAGGGCGGGCGCCACGAATGGGCGTCCGGCGAGCTCGGCTGTGGTTGGCTTCCCGGGGTAGGCGAGTCCGACGCCGCGCCACTGCCATCCACTGTCGCCCAGGACCGGCGTCAGCAGACCGTAGTCGGGGCCGGCGCCTCCGGCTCCGACCTGGAGCAGGAAGCTGCGGTATTGCGCGGGGAGGTCGACGCCGAGGGCCGTCTCCAGCGACCGGAGCTGTTCCTCCTCCATGACCGGGCCAAGCCGAAAGCCATGCCCACGGGCACCGAAGACCGACTCGCTGCCTGAGAGCTTGCCAAGTCGCTGTATCCGGTCTCGTACCCCTGCCCAGGTCTCCTCGCTCATAGCGACACGCTATGGTGCCCTCGCGTCACACCACCAGGGATTTCCCGCGGCCCCGGTCTGCTCCGGCCGGCTGGCGGCTCGGGGGCCGAAGCCTTACCGCGTTCGGCCGGCCCTTCGGATCGTGGCCAGCTCGACGGAGCGGGTGCGGGTACGGGGGGATGCTTGCCTGACCGGTTCAGAACTCGCGGTCGATACCCGTAACCGCTGCCGGCCCCAGGGGCGCGTCCTGCTCGGTGAAACCGCTGTCGAGCAGGGCGGTGGTGACCAGGCGTACGGCTTCCGTTTCGGCTTCGGTGTGGCCCGAGGCCTCGACTTCGAGGCGTACGGAGAATGCGTTGCCGTCGTCTTGGAGTGTGAGGAGGCTCAGTTCCTCGCTTTCGCCAAGGTCGGTGTTCTTCGGGTCCTGTGGCCGTAGCTGGTGTTCGAGTTCGGAGCGCTGGGTGTCACGGATGCCGCGCGTGAAGGTGCCGGGCACGGTGATGACGTAGGTGGTCACGGGGTCTCCAGGGGGTCGGTGTCCGGGCCGGGTGCTGTGCTGTCTCTTGGGGTGCCCCGGATGGGGGTTTTGATTCTCGGGTTCCCCGGTGGGGGGAGATGGGGCGCGGCTTGCACAGCCCTGCGCACTGTGCAGTCGATCGCTTCTGGTCTGTGGGGCTGGCGTGGTGCGGTCGTTTCTGTTCTTCTGCTCGGCACGAGATATGTGCGTCAAAGTTGTGGGCCCGCTAGGCTTTGGAGTCACACAGCACCCCCGGAGCACAGCTGGCACCGTCCCGGGCTGGGGTGCTGACCAGGCCCATGGTGACTATGGTGGAGATGTATTCCGTGATGACGGAAATGGACCCGCTGCCGCATCAGATTGAAGCGTCTGATGCGGCCATGCGGGCCCTTGAATTGGCTCCGGGGCAGGACATGCCTGCGCAGGGTCTGCGGACGCAGGTCATCGCGGCAACCGGTTCCGGCAAGACGTTCATCGGCGTGCTCACCGCGCGGAAGCTGCGGGCGGGCCGGGTCCTGGTGCTGGTGCCGACCCTGGATCTGCTGACGCAGATGGCGGCCGCGTGGCGTACCGGCGGCCGCAGCGGGCCGTTCTACGGGATCTGCTCCCTGCGGGCAGATGAGGCGCCGTTCGCATGCACCACGGACGTGGACGAGCTGATCGCGTGGACACGAGGGCTGGAGACCGTCACCGTGTTCGCCACGTACGCCTCGGTCGGCATGGGCACCCTCCAACGGGCCCATGCGGCGGGCCTTTCGCCCTGGTCGCTGATCATCGTGGACGAGGCGCACCGGACCAGTGGCAGGGCTGGGAAGCCGTGGGCGGCGGTCCACGACAACACGCGGATCCCGGCCGACCGGCGGTTGTACATGACGGCCACGCCGCGAGTGTGGGAAGCGCCAGACACCGATGGCGGGGGCGGGCGCGGGGGTGGGGGTGGGGGTGGGGCGGGGCCGGTGCTGGTGGCCAGCATGGAAGACGACCCGGACGGCGTGTTCGGGGCCGTGGCGTACCGGTTGACGCTCTCCCAGGCCCGGGACCGGGGGCTGGTCGCGGCCTATCAGGTCGTGTGTGTCGACGTCACCGACCCGGAGCTGCAGGCGGCAGCGCTGCTGGGGATGGAGTCCCGGTCTGACAGCGTGCGCGGGTCCCGGCTGGCGGCCTTGCAGACGGCCGCGGTGAAGACCGCAGCGGTGCGGGGCCTGCGCCGCATGCTGACCTTCCACTACCGGACCAGTGAGGCCGAAGCCATGGCGGCTGGGGTGCCGGCCGTTGCCCGTCGGCTGTGGGAGCACGACCCCGTCACGTATGCGGAGCCGGATCGGGTGTGGGCCTCGTGGTTGTGCGGAGAACACTCCCCTGCCCGTCGGCGGGCGACGCTGGCAACGTTCGCCGACCCGGTCGGCCAAGGCGACGACGGCGGCCTGGTGCCGATGCGGCTACGGCTGCTGAGCTCCGTTCGGATCCTGGGGGAGGGCGTGGACACGCCGGGCTGCGACAGCGTGTTCTTCGGGGATGTGCGGGGATCGGCCGTCGACATCCTGCAGATCGTCGGCCGGGCGCTGCGCATGCGTCCCGGGGAGGGCAAGGTCGCGTCCTTGGTGGTGCCGGTGTTCCTGGCCCCCGGTGAGGACCCCGACGCGATGCTCACCTCCAAGGGCTACAACGGCCTGGCCAAGGTCATGGCCGCACTGCGCTCACACGACACCGAGACCATCGAACAACTCGCAGAGCAGCAAGCCCACAGCCGCACCGCCAAACCATCGGCCGCCGAGACCGCCGCAACCAGCGGCTTGGGCGGGGAAAGCGGCCCAGGCGGGGAGGGCGCTCTTTCAGCTCCGGCGCGGGGTCTGTTGTCGTTTTCGACGCCGCGTGACCCGGCCATTCTGGCCCGGTTCATGAGCCTGCGTGTCCTCCGGCCGGAAAACGCATACTGGCGTGCTGGAATCCAGGCTGCCACCCGATACGTGAAAGAAAACGGCGATCTGCGCGTGCCGTACGCGTTCACGACACCAGACGACTGGGACCCCGCCGCTTTCCCCCTGGGAACATGGATCGCGGAACAGCGAAGGGTATTCAACGCAGGCGAAATAAAGCCCGTGAGGGCTGCTGAACTGGATGATCTGGGCATGGTGTGGTCCCACTGGGACGTCGCCTGGCAGGAAGGACTGTCCGCCGCGAGGCAGTGGGCAGCCGTACACGGGCA
Source organism: Actinacidiphila sp. bgisy167 (assembly GCF_965342175.1). Taxonomy (GTDB): domain Bacteria; phylum Actinomycetota; class Actinomycetes; order Streptomycetales; family Streptomycetaceae; genus Actinacidiphila. The sequence goes on along the minus strand of NZ_CBDRBL010000135.1, from coordinate 5,745 downwards.
CCTCCTCCCACCCGCCACCGCCGTCTGGAACGGCTACCCCGTCGGCGTCTGGACGAAGAACCAGCGCACCGCCGGCAGGCTCGCAGAGACCATCGCGCAGCGGCGCGAGGCAGGGCTGCCCGTCGGCTCCACCGCCGGCGCCCTGTCCGAGGAACGCCGCGACGCGCTGGAGGCGATCGATCCGTCCTGGTGCCCGTCCTGGCCCGTGGTGTGGCAGCGCTCCTACCGGCTGTGCCGGAAGCTGATCGAGGCCGGCCAGCCGCTCCCTGTCGTGCCGGGTCAGGTGAGCGTGCAGGGCGAGGATCTCGGGGCGTGGGTCCAGGCGCAGCGTCTGCGATGGGACGCCCTGCTGCCTGCGCAGGCCTGGATGCTGGAGAACATGCTCCACCTCAGCCCCGCGGACCCCTCCGAGAGGCCGCAGGCGCCTCGTACACAGGCCGACAAATGGGCGGTGAACCTTCGGGCCGCCCGCCAGTTCCACGCCCGCGAGGGAAGCCTCCAGCCGGCCAGAAAGCACATTGAGCGGCTGGCCGATCCCGACGGGGTCGTAACCGAGGTCAAGCTGGGGCAGTTCGTGGCCAACGCCCGCCGCCGCGCCGCGAAGTTAACCGAGGGACGGCGGGCCGAACTCGACGCACTCGGCATGCGCTGGTAACAGGGTGCGGGTTCGTCAGCCTGGAAGCTGCCGCCGGTCATGTTCCAGCGACGTACCGCGGCGGTCTCAACGAAGTTGGCTAGGCAAACAGAGTGTTCAGTACAACGCGATAGCGTCGATGACTATGGCGGGACCGGAGATGTACGCGTGGACATCGTCGTCGGGGACATCCAGGCCCAGCCTGCTGAGCTGTCGGGTGACCTCCTGGAGGTCATCTTGAATCTGCGCCATCATGATGCGTCGCATCATGAACTCCCACCCATGCAGGAGCCATTCGTCGGTGACCCTGAACTCGCCTTCCGGGATCAGTCGGTACACGCTACCCAGGACGCGCAGATCCCCCTCTAGCCGATCCGCCGACGCTTCGTCGATGAAGAAGTCGGGGCGTACGTTGACGTACACCTTGTGGGGCAGCGAGCTTCCGGTGACCTCAAGGAGCATGGGCAGAGGGAGCAGTTCGTTCTGCAAGTAGACCCGCTGGATCGCCTCGGCTACGTCCGGATCCTCGACATCCAGGTTGGCAAGCTCGCTGAGCTCGTTGATGTCACGGGCCAGCATGAGCCGTCGGAAGACAAAGAACACCTTGCTCATCACGCTCGCCGCTGTAATCCGCGTGCTGCCCTCGATCTCAATGAGAGCGTCTTTGAGAAGCGCTGAGTCGCCGACAGGATTGACGTGGACCGCCTTCTCGCGGATCAGACCGTCGATCACCTTGGAGACCGTCGCCTTCTCCCGAGGAGCGAGGCTGTACGTCGACTGGAACTGGAAGTCGCTTCCTGCGGATCCACTCAGGGCTAGCGCGCCGAGGCCGGCCTTGCCGCCGCCGGAGCGCTTGCTCACTGTCGTCTCCACGATGTCCTGCGCCACAGGGACCTTGATGTCGTGGTACTCCGCCTGAGATAGCAGCGTCTCTAGATCGAGAAAACTGGGAGACCTCAATGTCATTGGAGAAGTCTTCCATGCAGCACCGACAACAGGACGTCGCGGGCGTCTGCCGGGATCTCTGGTCTGACGGAGGGGTGGAGGGTTGGGGAGGAGGTGGTGCTGACGCGGCGTCGCCGTCCCTTCGTGAGGGAGGAGCGCAATTCGCCGGCGAACCGGGGCGCGATATCTGCGACAGGCGGAGTTCGGTGCCGGTTTGTGCCGTGCGCCGGATCCGCGGCACGAGGGCGACATGCCGTTCCGCCAGCGCGAGGACACAAGAGGTAGCCCTGCAGGCTGTTCCGGGCGGGCGTCGGTGGGCGCTGAGTTTGGCGACGGCTTCGTGTTTCCGCTGCATGGAGACGGTGTAGTAGCGCTGGGTGGTCCGGACCGATTTGTGGTCCATGAGTTCGGACAGCACGTCAAGGGGCGTTCCGGCGTCGGCGTGCCGCTGCGCGTAGGAGTGGCGGAAGGCGTAGGCGTAGATGAGTGAGCGGTCGAAGGGCAGCGTCTCTCCGCCGGAGTCGCTGCCTTCTGCGTGCAGCACCGGCAGGGAGTCCACCCAGTGGCGCAGGGTCTCGCTGAGGTAGCTGGTGTGCAGGTGCCTGCGGGTTGCCAGGGGTGTCAGGGCCGGGAAGAGGTAGTCGACGCCAGCGGGAGGCAGGGTGGCCTGGAGTTGGTCGCGGCGTTCGCGCCAGGTGCGGGTGGCCTGAGCGGTGGAGGCGGTAATGGGCAGGCGTCTACGGTGGCGGCGGGCCTTGTGGTTGTCCCAGATCAGGGAGGTCTGGTCCTGGCGGGTTTCCAGGCACTTCCGCGGCAGGGACACGATCTCGTTGGGGCGCCTGCCGGTGTCCCTGAGCAGGACGTACAAGGTCTGGTACATCAGCTGCAGGTCGTCAGGAGCGAGAGTGCGCTGGCCGCGGGCCCGGCCTTGTCCTAGCAGGTGCAGGTGTGCGTCGAGCTGGCGGATCACCGGTTCGGGGATGGCCTTGCCGATCTCGTCTTCGCTTGCTTCTTCCTGGGCGATGCGGTGGGCGGCGGGGTCGCGGACGAAGGCGGCGGAGAGGTCGTTCACGGCCCCGGAGCGGCGGCCGTAGTCGATCAGGGCGAAGAAGTGGCTGGCGATGGACACCCGGTAGCTCCACCCGGCCGGCTCCCCGTTCTGCTTGAGTGCGGCGCGGAAGGCCTCGACCACCGCGGTGACGTGGTCGTAGCGCAGTTTCGCGGGGTCGTCGGTGCCCGGTCGGGACGCCATTGCCTGGGAAGCCAGCTGGACTCCCCATAGGGTCCGGGCGAAATCGTCTGCGTTCGGGCGCTGCTGGATCGTCCAGGTCCGCAGCAGGTTGCGCAGCCACGGTTGTCCGACGGTGCGCAGGTCGACGGTCTTGGAATGGCGAATGCCCGCCGGGGTGCGGGACCGTTGCCCCAGGGCCCGCAGGTCCAGCAGGTCTTCCTCTGCGGGCCCGGTGCCGGCGTACTGCGAGAAGCCTGCCCGGACCGCTGTGCGCACCCGGCTGAGCATCCGCCGGACCGGGACGGTGGAGCGCGGGCACATCTGCTCGTCAGATGCGTCGCTGACCAGCGTGGCGGTGTCGGACAGGTCCCGCACCATCCGGCGTACCTGTGCCGGCTCGAAGATTCGCAGCCACGGATCGGCCTGCCGGGATCCGGCCCGCCCCGACGAGCGAGGGCGCGGCGCCGAAGGGCACAGCGCACGAATCGAGCAAGGCGCAGCAGGCGTTCCAGCGCGGCCTGACGGCCCTCGCGCAATGGATCGAGCGCGAAGGAGCGGGGCGGCCCGTACCCCGCGGACACGGTGAACCGATCGCGGTCGACGGCCAGGAAGAGCCAATGACCGTAAGGCTGGGCGTATGGATCACCAACACCAAGCAGCGGCGGGACAAGCTCAGTGCGTTGTGGCAAACCGGATCTTGTTCGAGCGGCAGCAGGTGATCGTCTGGACTGAGGTTCGGGTGCGGCCGTGGGCATGAGAGAACGGGCCCCTTGGTAGTGACGCGGTTACGACACCAGCACGACCAAGGAAGCCCGTTGTCTGATCAGTTGAGCAGTACCACTGTGGCTGCGTCCACTGCGGTCACCCCTGGGTGTGACTGCTACGTGCACCGGTTCGGTTCGATCGATCCAGGGCTGCGGGCAGGCTGCTATCCCAGTGACATGACGGATGCGGAGTGGGCCGAGGTCCGCTCGGCGATGCCGGTGCCGGCCTGGCTCCTGAAGCGGGGCGGGCGTCCGGAGGCGTACTGCCACCGCGAGATGCTCGACGCTGTGCGTTATCTGGTCGACAACGGTGTGAAGTGGACGGCTCTGCCGGTCGACTTCCCGTACTGGCGGGCGGTCTACGACTTCTTCCGCCGCTGGCGGGCCTGCGACTACGTGCGTGAGCTGTACGAACGCTTGCGATGTTCGGCGAGGGCACGCGCAGGCCGAAACGCCGAGCCCAGTGCGGGAATCATCGACAGTCAGTCGGTGGACGCCTCCGAGACCGTCGGCGAGGACAGCCGCGGATACGACGGCGGCAAGTCACGTGACGGGCGCAAGCGCCACATCCTGACCGATTCCGAGGGCCTGCTCCTGGAGGTCACCGTGACCACGGCCGATGTGCACGACTCCAAGGCCGCCCCCACGCTGCTGGAGACGTTCATGGACCAGCCGGGCCGGCTGTTGAAGCTGGTGTGGGTCGACAGTGCCTACCAGGGTCCGGCGCTGGCGAAGGCGTTCGCCCGCCACGGAGTCCGGATCGAGGTCGTGCGCCGATCCGACGGGCAGCGCGGCTTCGTCGTTCTGGCCCGCAGGTGGGTGGTGGAGCGCACGCTGAGCTGGCTCTCGCGCTCACGCCGCCTCAACCGCGACCACGAACGCCGCCCCGACCACCACGCCCAGATGGTGTGGTGGGCCGCCGTGATCAGGCTGTCCCGGCGCCTGGCCGCAGACGCTCCGCGCTGGCCGGAGAAACGCCCCGGGCGACTGCTCCGGGCGCGGGCATGAACCGTCCGTCTCTCGCCCGCACCAGCCACCCCCGCTTCTCCAGCACGTAGGCACGGTGACGGAACTTCTCCACCTCGTTCTTGACCTCCGCTTCCCGGCCCACCGCCCGCGTCAGCTCCACCCCGTTCACCGGCCCCGAAGCAGCCACCGCAGCGACGAACACCTCCCGATAGAGGCCGCTGAGCACCTCCTCGCCCATGCCCGACCGCCACACCGGCGGCCTCTCGCCATGCCCCGCGCCCAAGCCGCTCGATCCCACGCCGGCAGCCGCCTCACCACCAGACGGCACGGAAACCGGCGTATTCACCGGGCTCTCCTCGGCCAGCACCGACACGAGCTCCTCACGCCCCACCCGGGCCCGCTCGAGCCGCTCCCGCGCGGCATCCACCTCCGCCTGAGCCTGCTCCAGAACCTCCGTCCAGGACTCCAGATCCTGCCTCGCCCGCGCCTCACGCCGTTCCATCAACCCCAGCACCGACGGCATCGCACCCTCCTCGATCCACAACAAGCCGTCCGCTGCCTGCCCCTACCCCGTCGCGATCATGCCCCACACACAAGAAGTCCCTGTTCATCGAACAGGGACTCCCTTTGCCACAACGCACTCACCGTGGAGCAGCGGGCCGCCCTGCGCGAGCTGGGCGTGGAATGGGCGTAGCAGCCGGAAGGCGTCGTGCGCATGCTGCAGGACCCGATCTGGATCTGCTGGGGACAGTCCGTCACCTGGGTCTCCGTCAGACGGGAGGAGACCATGGCTATCCAGATCGCCGAGGCACTCGATCCTCGGCAGTCGGCGAACATGGAAACGCTGACCGTTTCTGCGCGTCGAACTCGGACTACCGGATGAAGACGTCGCCGCCCGGGACTTCACCCGGCTCGTCATAGAGAACGACGTCCCCGCCATACACTGCTGGCTGCCGCAGTGCGGCCCTGTGTAGCAGGAGCCAGCCCCACGACGCGCCCATGGCCCCCACAACAGTCCCACACCCGCCTTCCGCCGGACCGGCCCGCGCCGTAGGAGCGCCCCGGGCGTCTACCAGAGGGCCGACGGCCGGAGCACACGGGCAACTTTCGGCCGGTCAAACGGCATTCGACGGCGTCCCCCGGTCCCCGTCGAGGGTGAGCACCGCGCCCGGTGGCCGCGCCGCCAGGGGACCCGGTTCAGC
>NZ_CBDRBL010000134.1:0-10032 GCF_965342175.1 Actinacidiphila sp. bgisy167 | reverse complement strand
TCGAACTCAACCCCGACGAGCTGGTCAACGCCGACCTCAAGCACAGCCTCCCCAAGCAACACCGGGCCCGGAACCAGGCCGAACTTGCCGCGGAGACCCGCCGGTTCTTCCGCAGACGCCAGCGTCAGCCACACATCGTCCGCGGCTACTTCGGCGGCCCGCACGTCCGCTACGTCCTGAACGAGAACTCCATGAGCTTCTGATCAATATGTGCTGGAGAAGCGGGGTTGGCTGGTGCGGGCGAGAGACGGACGGTTCATGCCCGTGCCCGGAGCAGTCGCCCGGGACGTTTCTCCGGCCAGCGAGGAGCATCGCCGGCCAGGCGCCGGGACAGCCTGATCACGGCGGCCCACCACACCATCTGGGCGTGGTGGTACCAAGCCGTGCTCAAGATGCCGGCCTCCCAGGCCGGGAGGCCGGCCGCTGGACCGGGCGGCGAGATCTGCGGCGAAGCCTGGATCGCCGAGCTCACCAGGAACATCCTGACGGGCGGGCCGCAGGGGGTGCGGCTGATGTGAGACGTGTCAGGTTTGCCGACACGTGACGCCGGTGGCGGTCAGCTTTGACCGACAGGAACGCGCACCGGTTGAGGCACCTGGGTGAACGGCGCTCATGGTCCTCCAACCGTGGCGACGAGCGGCATCGTTCTTGATCGGGCGAGTTGACGTTCCGCCGCAGGTTCCAGTTCGGGATCGTGCTGGTCCGGCAGGCCCCCGTCGCTTCGCCGCGGTGGGGGCCTGCCTTTGCGCGAGGGTCTCGGGAGAGAGAGCAGTGCCCTCGGCTGTCGCTCAGACTGCTCGCCGCGTGATCAGTCCACAAGCCGCCGTGCGGGGGGGCTCCGTCGGCGAGCTCAGCCGCAGGGGCCAGGGCACGTAGCGTATTCTGCAAGTTGCGGACGGCTACCCAAGTGAAATTTCGCCGGATGCCCATGATTGGTTGGCGAATGGTTGAATTCCCCCCTCGGACACTCGTCACAGCGGTACACGGACGAGGGCTTCGATCTGACGGATCGGGGCCCTTTGTGCGTTTTCGCAGCTGATCGTGATCCCGAACGCTTCGTCGGGCGCGACCTTTTCGGCGCAGCCGAGGGTGGCACGCAATCTGTCCCCATCGCGGTCGGGGGTCGGCAGCGTGCGCAGGAATGGACTCGTCGTGGCTCGCGCCCCTTCGGCGTCGTGATGGACGCGACGCATCCGATGCGGCGCTTCCCCTCGTGATGGTCGGCTCCACACGCGCCGCTTCCGTCGGGGGCATGGTCAGCCGTTCGCGAGCGTCCTCCTCCTGAAGGCGTTCCCGAATGAGTTCGTGAAGGCTGTCGAGCAGACGGCGTGGGGCGGCATCGATGCGTTCGTCCTCGCTCTTCGCATCGAGCGCGGTTCTGGTGGAGAGGCAGCCGGGCGGAGGGCTTCCCTCGGTCAGCGATTGATCGTGAAGTCCCGGAGGTCGGCGAGTGCACGGTCGATGTCCGGTTGCGCCAGGAGTACGGCGACGTTGCCGTTGCCGGACAGGAACGTGCGTGAGTACCTCTCGACGATGTGAAGGAAGAGCGTTTCCTTGTCCTGATAGGCATTGCAGAGGGAACCGCGCAGGACACCTGTCGCGGTCGCGACGTCCCGCAGGGTCGCTTCCCCGTAGCCCTTCACCCAGACGATCTTCGGGCGCGATGGAGCACCTGCTCCTCACCGATGTCCGCTTGCCGGCCATGTGGCGACCCTAAGTCGTCCTCCAGCGACGGAGTTATGATGCATGACAGGTGCGTCAAACATGTTCGTCGTACCGCTCGACTTCTGCCTGGCAAGGTCCAAGGAGTAGCCCGATGGAGCATCAGCCCAGTCGCCCGCTCGACGGCCGCGTCGCGATCGTCACCGGCGCCAGTTCCGGGATCGGCCGGGCCACGGCGATCGCGATGGCCGAGGCGGGGGCACGTGTCCTTGGTGTGGGTCGGCGCCAGAGTGCGCTGGAGGAGCTCGCCGGCCTGCATCCCGACATCTCCACCCTGGTTGTCGACGTGCGTCTGGACGAGGCGCCCGCGTTGATCATCGGCGCGGCCGTCGACCGCTGGGGGCAGCTTGATGTGCTGGTGAACAATGCCGGCGCCACCGCGCGCGTCTCGCTCGACGAGGTGACACGGGTGCGCGTCGCCGATCTGTTCGACCTGAACGTCGTGGCGCCCACCATGCTCGCCCAGGCGGCGTTGCCTCATCTGCGCTTGAGCAAGGGCTCGATCATCAACATCTCCAGCACGTACGGCCACCGTCCGCAGCCGGGCGCCGCCCATTACGCGGCGAGCAAGGCCGCCCTGGAGCAGTTGACGCGTACCTGGGCAGTCGAACTGGCCCAGGACGGAGTCAGGGTGAACTGCATCGCCCCCGGCCCGACCGAGAGTGAGGCGCTGGCCAGGTCCGGGCTCACGGAGGAGGACGTGGTCCGGGTCAAGAAGGAGCAGGCGGCACAGATCCCCCTGGGCAGGAGGGGTGAGCCGCAGGAAGTGGCGGCCTGGATCGTCCGTTTCGCGGATCCCACTGCGAACTGGCTGACGGGCCAGGTCCTCACGATCGATGGAGGACTCGAACTGGTCTGAGTGTCCAGAACGGTGAGCCTGTGCAACGTGGCCACCGACCGGGTGTGCTGCCGGGGGCCGGGACCACAGAAACGCGCCTCGTGAGCATGTGGAGCCGGCAGCTGCGCGGGTGAGGAGGAGGTCACCTCAGCCGACGAGCTGTCCTCGGCACCGTATGGCTCAAGTCCGGTCGTACAGGTGGAGCTTCCCTCGCGTCGCCACAGCCGTATCGTCAGTTGTCAGCTCACCCCTCGGACACTCGTCCCATCGGTATGAGGACCGGGCCGCGACCTGATGGTCGCGGCCCGATCCTCATGTCCGGCCCGTCGGGCCGAGTACTGCGTCAGGCTGCGCGAGCCGCTGCGTCCGCTCCGTAGGCCCCGTCGGCCACGCGGCTGTGGGCGCGGCGCCTCGAAAGCCGACGGGAACCCGTGGGCCGGACAGAAGGGTCCGGCCCACGGGGCCGGACTCCGTCAGCCCGGCAGGATGTTGTGGTTGACCCGGAACATGTTGGTCGGGTCGTACGTCTTCTTCGCCGCGGTCAGGCGCTGATAGCGCTCGGCGCCGTAGACCTCGCTCAACCGCTCGGGGTCGGTGGCCTCCTCGGTGGAGAGGAAGTTGACCATCCGGCGCCGGTCCGCCCAGGGCTCCATCGCGTCCATGACCTCGTCGAGCTTGCCGCCCAGGTAGCCGGCCTGGTCCGGGGCGCCCACGCCGAAACCGAAGAGGACGAAGGGAAGCCCCCGGGTCGAGACGGCGTTGGGCACCGCGGGCTCGCGGTCGAGGGCACCGCCGAGCATGCGGAGCTCCACGCTCACGAGCGGGGAGTCCGACTCAGGGCCGAGCAGCTCGACGAGCTTGTCGGCCGCCTCGGCGGGGAACTCGCGCAGCATCGTCGTGCGGTCGGAGTAGGGCATCGGCGTCGGGGGGTCCATGTGGATCGCGCCCATGGCGGTGTAGGGCATCTCGCCCACGGTGTCGATGAGCGCCGGGGCGGCCGCGCGCACAGGGGCGATCAACCGCTCGCCCTCGGCCACCGGGCCGAGGAAGGCGAACCGCACGTGCACCACGAACGCCCCCCGCAGCGGCTCCGGCAACTCGGGCAGCGGAGGCAGCCGCTGCACGGCCACCGAGGAGTTCATCTCCTCCGGCATCGCCGCCTGCCAGGTGCGCCAGGTGTGCAGCACGTCGGCGAGACGTTCGCCGGGGAAGTAGATCCCGCCCCCGTAGAACCGGGTCACCGGGAACAGGTCGAACTCCAGCGCGGTGACGACGCCGAAGTTGCCCTTGCCCCCGAGCAGGGCCCAGAAGAGCTCGGCGTCGCTGTCCGCCGTGACGTGCCGCAACTCGCCGTCGGCGGTCACCACGTCCAGCGAGCGCACATGATCCGCCGCATATCCGTGGCTGCGGCCGAGGACGGGGCTGAGTCCACCGCCGAGGGTGTATCCGGCCACGCCGACCAGCGGAGCCGAGCCGCTCATCGGGGCGAGGCCGACGGTGGCGGCGGCGTCGATCACCTCCTGCCAGATCACTCCGGCCTCGACGCGTGCGCGTCGGCGCTCGGCGTCGACGACGAGGCCCTTCATGCGCCGGGTGCTGATCAGCACCCCGTTCCGGGCGGGGTCGACCTGCTGGTGCCCCGTGGTCTTCACCGTCACGGGCCGGCCCTCGCGGGCCGCGAAGCGGATCGCCGCCTGCACGTCGGCCGCATCGGCGGCGCCTACCGCGAGCGCCGGCTCGAGGGCCACGTTCAGGTTGAAGAGCCCGCATTCGGCGTCGTAACCCGCGTCGCCAGGAAGCAGGACCGGACCGCTCACCACCGATGCGAGCTCGGCCGCCTGAGCGGGCGACACATGGGTGAGCGGATCGTCAAAAGTCATGGTGTTCCTTGTGCTTCGAGTCACGCGGTCGCGGTCGCCCGTCGTGTCATCCCGCGCGTGTGATGTGGCGCCGCGTCGGAGCAGGGGCTGTGCCCCCTGGGCGACCGGCGCGGTTGCAAATTATAACCAGAATCTAAAAGTGTCCCAACGGCACCCTGGGTGCCGGCGTCCATCACCGTACGGGTGCGGGGACGCCCGCGTGGGGCGGGGCCTTCCCTGGCCGGGGCCGACCCGCCCGTGCTCGCCTGGCGGGGGCGGAGCCGGCCCCGCCGGACCACCGGCCGCCGCCACGGGCCGGGGTGGCGGATCGGAAAAGCGGCGGGGCGGCTCGGCGGAGGTCGGTCAGGTGCCGGCGCGCAGCGGCTGCAGGGCCTTCGACCAGCTGACGAGCTGGTCGAGCATGGTCTCCACGGTGGCCTGGTGGTGCGCGCCCGGCTTGAAGACGCTGTAGTTCTCGAAGTCGGACAGGAGGGACAGCGCGACCTGCGCGCGCACCGTGGCGATCTGCAGCTCGCTCGCGATGAGGCGGAGGTGCTCCACGGCGCGGTGCCCGCCGGCGGCGCCGTAGCCCACGAAGCCGGCGGCCTTGTTGTTCCACTCCGCGTAGAGGTAGTCGAGCGAGTTCTTCAGGGCGCCCGTGGTGGAGTGGTTGTACTCCGGGGTGACGAACACATAGCCGTCGAACTCGGCGATCTTCGACGCCCACGCCTTGGTGTGGTCGTTCTGGTACTGCCCGAGCGACGGGGGAATCACCTCGTCGAGGAGCGGCAGAGGATAGTCCGCCAGGTCCACGAGCTCGAACTCCGCGTCGGAGCGCTGCTTGGCGATGTCGAGAACCCACTCCGCCACCGCGGCGCCGTTGCGCCCCGGACGGGTGCTGCCGAGGATGACTGCGATCTTGGTCATGTCGTGCCTTTCGTCGGTGCGGCGTGCGTCGGCCGCGCAAGCGGTGCCTGGCCGGGGGAGGGCTCACACGGGCCGGGAGCCGGTGCGGTTCGGCGGTCCCGTCGAGAGGCGATCGGGCTGCGCGGAACCTGGTCCGGTTCGCGGGGGCGCACACGAGGTGGCCGCTCCCAGGGCGCCCGCCCTGGCCGCGGAGCACGTGCTCGGTGCCGACTTCGTCGTCGGTGGCGACAGTAGAGCGAAGCAGTTGAGAAGGCAACCAAGGCGAGGTCCGATGTGACCCCTGCTCGGTGCCTGGTGTGCAACGGTGCGGGGCGCGTACCGATGGCCCGTAAGCCCCTGTTCGGGTCTTCCTGATGCACTGTGCGGCACCCGTTCGATGGCCCCGGCCGCCCGGCGCGGCCGCCGTGGTCGGCGGTGCGGCCCGCCGCCGAGGGCCCGGCACTTCGGCGGCCGGCTCCTGGGGGGGAACCGGACCTGGTGCATCGGGCCCGAATCCCTGCACGGGCGGGCAAGGATGCGGCCGATCCGTGCACGGAAAGGCAAGACGGCGCCCTGGGTACCGCGTAGCGTTGACCGCGGCCGGCGGGGTTGTGATCTGTGCGTCCGAGGACGGGAAGCCGGCGGGTGCGGCCCTCATGGGCGCCTCAAGGCCGCGGTCGCGATCGGACGGTGGACTGTCGTGGTGGGCCGGTCGTGGCCGCGCAGCAGCGGCAGTCCTCAGAGTGCGATCTTGCCTGAGAGCGCACGGTTGTCGAGGCGCCACTCGCGCGGGCTCACACCGTACGCCGCTTTGAAAACGCGGCTGAAGTGCGGTGCGCTGCTGAACCCCCACCGGTGCGCGATCGCCTCGATCGTCATGTACTGGTGCGCGGGCGACGCCAGTTCCTTCCTGGCTTCTTGGAGGCGCTGAGTCCTTATCCAGTCGCCGAGTGTGATTCCCGCTCGGGACAGGGTCAGATAGAGCTGGCGTACGGAGACGTGATGCTCCGCGGCGATGCGTGCGGCGGTCAGGTCGGGTTCCGTCAGATGGAGGCGGACATACTCCTCCACGCGGTGCAGGAGTGTCCTGTTCAAAGGTCCGCCGGCCAGGTCGTCGCGGCCGATGCCCGAGGTGACCACGGCCCTGATCAGATCGACGCAGGGCTGTGCGAACAGGGCTGCCTCGGTCTCGCCGACAGCGGCCTGGCTGCGGGCCAACCGCGTGAAAAAGGCGACGGCGGCATTCACGATCGGGCGATCCGAACCGATCCGCACCGCTGTGACCCGGTCGAGCAGGGACGGCCGCAGCCCCAGGAGATCCGCGGGAACGCGAACGACGACCGCACGTACCATGCCCTGGAAGACGACCTCGTAGGGCTTCGCGTTCTCGATCACCGTGAGATCTCCTGCCCGTATCTCCCCCTGCCTGCCGCCCTGTTGGAATCGGGTGACCCCCGCCTCCTGGAGAGCCACGAGGACCTGCGGCGCCGTGTCGTCCGCCGACGGAGTGGTCGCCCGCCGGAGGCCGGGCAGGTTCCAGTCGAGCCTGGAGACCCTCATTGCTCCCACCTTGTTGATGGTCGCGACGGCCCTCAGGTGGTGCAGGTTCGGCGGGAGATCCACCTCGATGGGGCCGTTGAGCCTGCGGGACAGCTCACGGACGGCATCCGCGCGCTCGCGGGGAGCCAGCAGCCCCAGGTCGAAGAGCCGATGTGTCATGGGGGCCTCCTCCTGCACCGATCGCGGGCCGCGACCCACGATACAGCGGTCGAAGGCGAGTTTTGCCCTTTTTAATACCCTATGAACAAGTGGCATGCGGCTTTAACGCCCCTTGGGCACGTGGCATGCGGCCCTGCCGTGCACCAGAGGATCACGCGCGTACGGGGCCGCTCCTTCGAGGGGCGTCCCGGAGGGCTCCGGTCGGCGAGAGGCGGCGCCAGGGCTCCGGTCCCCGGCCCCGGCCGCCGGAATCCGGCATCGCCGTCATTGTCAGTGCCGCTCCCTAGAGTGAAGCCATCATCTGGACGGCCAGAGCCTCTGCCGGGTGTCGCGATCCCGGGCAGAGGTGTGCCGACCGGCGGATGAGGGCGTTCCGAAGCTCTCCTGGCGACAGCATGTCACCGATCGCTCCGGCGAGTCCGCTACGGCGGGCGTACCGGAGGGGCGACCGGCAGGCCCGGCCGGGACGTCCGGTCACCACAGGGCGCTGCCGCGGGCCGCGGGGGTTCCACGGGAATCGAGAGAAGGGGTGGCGCGATGGGCGCTACGGTGAAGGACCGGCTCAAGAAGCATTTTGTGAACCATGTCGCCCTTGTCATCGACAAGTCCGGCTCCATGAGCGGTCACTCGGAGCAACTCGTCCGTGTGGTCGACGAGTTCGTGAAGGGGCTGAAGGAGGAGTCCGACCGGCTCGGCCATGAGACCCGGATCAGCCTCTACGCCTTCGACCACCTCGTGGAGAATTTGGTGTGGGACATGGACGTCAAGCACCTGCCGTCCATGCGCGGCCTGTACACGGTCGAGAACGGGGCGACGGCGCTGATCCAGGCGTCGTTGAAGGCGCTCGACGACCTCGGCCACATATGGGAGGAGTACGGCGAGCACAGCTTCCTCGAGGTCGTCGTCACCGACGGCGAGGAGAACGCCTCCGGGGCCGACAGCACGGGCGCGCGCCACGACCGCCTGCCCGGCGGCCGCGCGGTGCTGGACGAGTGGCGGGGCAGGATCACGGACAGGATGAACAACCTGCCGGAGCACTGGACGTCCGCCATCCTGGTGCCGAACTCCCTGGCCAAGCGCACCGCTCAGCAGTACGGCTTCCCCACGGGCAACATCTCCATCTGGGACGCGGACTCGGCCCAGGGCGTCGAAGAGGCGATCGGCACGGTCAAGACGGCCGCGACGAGGTTTCTGCGGGACCGCGAACAGGGGGTGCGCGGAACGAGGAACCTGTTCGCGATGGGACAGGATCTGAGCTCGGCCGATGTGAAGTCCAGCCTCCAGGCCCTCGACACCGGCGGCTACGTGCTGATCCCCGTGGACCAGCAGACGTCCATCCGTGATTTCGTCACCCGTGCGGGCCACCGGTACACGACCGGCTGCGCCTTCTACGAACTGTCCAAGCGCGAGAAGATTCAGGCCGGCAAGAAGATCGCCGTGGCGGAGAAGGACGCGGCCACCGGCCGGATGACCGGGAAGGTGTTCACGGGGCCGGCCGCACGGCAGATCCTGGGCCTGCCGGCGACGGAGGTGACGGTGACCCCGGGGAGCAACGCGGCGTACACCGTGTTCGTCCAGTCGACCTCGGTCAACAGGAAGCTCGTCCCGGGGACGAAGCTGCTGGTCCTGCTGTAGCGGCGGGTTCCGTGCGGTGCCGGCAGGTCGGCGACGCGAGGGCGGTGTCGCGGTCCGCGTACGCGCACGTGATGGGGGGGCGTCCGGCGCCCGGGAGCGGGAGGCTCCCGGGCGAGCCGCCGCTCCCCGGTCTAGCGGGCGAGGAAGGGAAGGAGCCGCGTGGTGAGTTCGGCGGGCGCGTCCAGTGCGATCAGGTGAGCGGCGGTGGTGAACTCGACCAGAATGGCACCGGGGATATGGGCGGCATAGCGGCGGGCGATGTCCTGGAAGTCGGGGACGTCGAGTGCGCCGACGCCGATCAGCGTGGGGACGGAGACTGCGGTGATGTCGCCGCTGCCGGGGCCGTCGGAGTGCCGGGCGACGGCCTCCTGGTTGACCAGTGACGTGCGCATCGGGTCGCGGAGCCGGTCGGCCAGCTCGGGGGCGACGTCCTCCCACGCCCGCGCGGGCCCGCGCAGCCACATGTCCAGGTTGACGCGGACGGCGGCGTCCAGGTCTCCCGCGGCCAGGGCCTTCGTCTCGGCTTCGTCGTACGCGACCATCTCCGCTGACCAGTCGTATCCCGGCCACGGTGGGGCGAGCAGCACCAGGGAGTGCACCCGGTCCGGGTGGGCGAGGGCGAAGTCCACGGCCACGCGGCCGCCCCAGGAGGCGCCGACGAGCCTGACCCGTGCGTGGCCGAGGTGGTTGAGGAGGCGGAGCAGGTCGTCGGTTTCCCTGAACCGGCCGCTCGGTGGGGCGGATTCGCCGAAGCCGCGCAGGTCGTACCGGATGACGGTGTGCTGCCCCGCCAGGTCGGGCGCGACGGCGTTCCACATGCGGTGGTCGGCGACGCCGGCGTGCAGGAGGACGACGGGCGGTCCGTCGCCGTCGACGACGTAGGAAAGGTGTCCGAGTTCATCGGTGAGTGTGAGCATCGGCAGATGTTCGCACAGGACCCGAACGCGCGCGACGCATAAAGCGGGAAGCACGCCCGGCCCGACCGGTGGCCGGACCGGGCGCGGTGGCACGGCGCGGCCCCGTCCCGGCCAGCCGGCACGCGAAATTCCTGCCCGCGCTCTCTGGACATCCACCGTGCGGGCCGCGACCATGGTTAGTCCATACGGTATGCAATCTGCAGTATGGAATCCTGGTTCTCACTCCTGACCCGTCGTTGGATGCGAGGTGGCCGTTGTGACGCAGGCTTTGGAGGGTGTGCGTGTTCTGGACATGACGCATGTCCAGTCGGGTCCGTCGGCGACGCAGTTGCTGGCCTGGCTGGGTGCGGACGTGGTGAAGCTGGAGGCACCCGCCGGTGACATCACCCGGCGTCAGCTGCGGGACGTGCCGGGGGTCGACAGCCTCTACTTCACG
>NZ_CBDRBL010000133.1:0-10113 GCF_965342175.1 Actinacidiphila sp. bgisy167 | reverse complement strand
ACGAGGTACTGGCAGGTCTCACGGGGCTGGTAGCGGCCGTGGCCGGCCCGGCCCAGGTATCGGTCCTGGTCGACCAGGACGGTGCCGCGGGACAGGACGGTCTCCACCCGTCCGGTGACCCGTTTGCCCTCGTAGGCCGAGTAGTCGACGTTCATGTGGTGCGTGGCCGCGGAGACGACCTGCTCCGCGTCCGGGTCGTAGACCACGATGTCGGCGTCCGCACCCGGCGCGATCGTGCCCTTGCGCGGGTACAGGCCGAACATCCGCGCCGGCGTCGCACACGCGATCTCGATCCACCGGCGACGGCTGATGTGCCCCTCCACCACCGCCTGGTGCAACAGGTCCATCCGGTTCTCCACCCCCGGCAGACCATTGGGGATCTTCGAGAAGTCACCCCGCCCCAGCTCCTTCTGCCCCACGAAGCAGAACGGGCAGTGATCCGTCGACACCACCTGCAGATCGTTCGTCCGCAACCCCCTCCACAGCGCCGCCTGATGCTCCCTCGGCCGCAACGGCGTCGAACAGACGTACTTGGCACCCTCGAAGTCCGGCTCCGCCAGGTTGTCCGTCGACAGGAACAGATACTGCGGACACGTCTCACCGAACACGTTCAGCCCGCGGTCGCGCGCCGCTGCCAGCTCCGCGACCGCCTGCTCGGCGGAGACGTGGACGACGTAGAGCGGCGCACCGGCCACCTCGGCCAGCCGGATCGCGCGGTGGGTCGCCTCGGCCTCAAGCAACTCCCGCCGCACCTCCCCGTGATAGCGGGGATCGGTCTTCCCCGCCGCCAGCGCCTGCTCGACCAGCACGTCGATGGCGATGCCGTTCTCCGCGTGCATCATGACCAGGCCGCCGTTGCCGGCGCCACGCTGCATCGCCCTCAGGATGCGGCCGTCGTCGCTGTAGAACACACCGGGGTAGGCCATGAACAGCTTGAAGGAGGTGACGCCCTCCTCGACCAGGAGGTCCATCTCCTTGAGGCTGTTCTCGTCGACGTCCGACACGATCATGTGGAACGCGTAGTCGACGGCGCAGTTGCCCTCGGCCTTGGCGTGCCAGGCGTCCAGACCGGCGCGTAGCGAATCGCCCACCGACTGCACCGCGAAGTCCACGATCGTCGTCGTCCCGCCCCAGGCGGCGGCCCGGGTACCGGTCTCGAAGGTGTCCGAGGCGAAGGTGCCACCGAAGGGCAACTCCATATGGGTGTGCGCGTCCACCCCGCCCGGGATGACGTACTTCCCGCTCGCGTCGATGACGGTGTCGGCCGTCCAGCTCTCCGCGACGGTGCTGCCTGCGGCGGCGAGCGCGACGATCCGCTCGCCATCGACGAGGACGTCGGCGTGCACCTCCTCGGCGGCGGTGATGACGAGGCCGCCGCGGATCAGGGTTCGGCTCACGGGTTCCCTCCCTCTTCTCACGCCTCGGTCAGCGGGCCGTAGGCGTCGGGGCGGCGGTCGCGGTAGAAGGCCCACTGCTGGCGGACCTCCTCGATCTTCCCGAAGTCCAGGTCGCGCACGAGCAGTTCCCCCTCCTTGTCGGAGGCGACGTCGCCCACGAACTGGCCGCGCGGGTCCACGAAGTAGGACGTGCCGTAGAAGTCGTTGTCGCCGTACTCCTCCTGACCGACCCGGTTGATGGCGGCGACGAAGTACTCGTTGGCGACGGCCGCGGCCGGCTGCTCGAGCTGCCACAGGTAGGCCGACAGCCCGCGCGAGGTGGCGGAGGGGTTGTAGACCAGCTCGGCGCCGGCGAGGCCGAGCGCGCGCCAGCCCTCGGGGAAGTGGCGGTCGTAGCAGATGTAGACGCCGACCTTGCCGACGGCCGTGTCGAAAACCGGCCAGCCCAGGTTGCCGGGCTTGAAGTAGTACTTCTCCCAGAAACCCCTGACCTGCGGGATGTGGTGCTTGCGGTACTTGCCCAGGTAACCGCCGTCGGCGTCGATCACGGCGGCGGTGTTGTAGTAGAAGCCCGCCTGCTCGACCTCGTAGACCGGGACGACCATCACCATGCGCAGCTCCTTGGCGAGCGCCTGCATCCGCACGATCGTCGGGCCGTCCGGCACCGGCTCCGCCCACCGGTAGTGCTCGGGCTCCTGCACCTGGCAGAAGTACGGGGCGTTGAACACCTCCTGGAAGCCGATCACCTGCGCCCCCTGACCGGCGGCCTCGCGGGCGTACCGCTCGTGCAGGTCGGTCATCGACTCCTTGTCGCCGGTCCACTTCGTCTGGACGAGCGCGGCGCGCACTACTCGACTCATCGGTCTTCCCTCCGACGTCGCGGCAATGGGCGGGCCGCGGAGGTGAACTCCGGGCCGCTTGACGGCTGACCTTAGGAGCCGCGCGGTACGGGGTGCAGTACCACGCTGTAACGCGATGGGGCCCTTGGCGTTCCGTCGCGTCACCTGCGCGGACACCGCCCACCGGGGTGCCACGGTCAACGGGCCCACCGCGTCGACCGCGCCGGACGCCCTCGAGGTCGTCGCCCGGGCCCTCGGGGTGCCGGACGACGCCATCGAAGGCGCCGAAGTACGGGTCGAACTGCCCGGCGCCAGGGCGGTGGAGGCCGTGGTCGACTACCGCGACCGGTACTTCGTCGGCCTGCGGACCGGCGACGCGATGTACCGCGTCTTCGGCCGCAACCACTGGGGCGCCCCGGTCGGCGTCAGCGTGCACGACTTCGCCCCGGGCGCGGACGGCGAGCGGTCCGGCGAGCGCTGGCAGGCCTGGCTGGACGGCGTCTTCGCGTAGGGCACGCGCCGCCCCGGACACGGGACCGCCCCGGCTGGATCACCAGCCGGGGCGGTTCGCGTCGTCCTGAGTTCGCGCGCCGCGCTCGCGTCGTACGCGTGTCGCGTCAGGCGAGCGTCGCCAGCGCCTCGTTGAAGGTCGCGGACGGGCGCATGACGGCCGCGGCCTTGGCCGGGTCCGGCTGGTAGTAGCCGCCGATCTCCGCCGGGGAGCCCTGCACGGCGTTCAGCTCGTCGACGATCGCCTGCTCCTTCTCGGTCAGCGTCTGGGCGAGCGGGCCGAAGGCCTTGGCCAGATCCGCGTCGTCCGTCTGCCCGGCCAGCTCCTGGGCCCAGTACATGGCCAGGTAGAAGTGGCTGCCGCGGTTGTCGATGCCGCCGAGCCGGCGGCTGGGCGACTTGTCCTCGTTGAGGAAGGTGCCCGTGGCGCGGTCGAGGGTGTCGGCCAGCACCTGGGCGCGGGCGTTGCCCGTGGTGGTCGCCAGGTGCTCGAAGCTGACCGCGAGGGCCAGGAACTCGCCGAGGCTGTCCCAGCGCAGGTAGTTCTCCTTGACCAGCTGCTGCACGTGCTTGGGCGCGGAGCCGCCGGCGCCGGTCTCGAAGAGGCCGCCGCCGTTCATCAGCGGGACGACCGACAGCATCTTGGCGCTGGTGCCCAGCTCCAGGATCGGGAAGAGGTCGGTCAGGTAGTCGCGCAGCACGTTGCCGGTGACGGAGATCGTGTTCTCGCCGCGGCGGATGCGCTCCAGGGAGAACTTCGTCGCCTCGACCGGCGACTTGATCTCGATCTGCAGGCCCTCGGTGTCGTGCTCCGGCAGGTACTGCTCGACCTTGGCGATCAGGTTCGCGTCGTGGGCGCGCTCCGCGTCCAGCCAGAACACCGCCGGGTCACCGGTCGCGCGGGCGCGGGAGACGGCGAGCTTGACCCAGTCCCTGATCGGGGCGTCCTTGGTCTGGCAGGCGCGGAAGATGTCGCCCGCGGAGACGGCCTGCTCCAGCACGACGTCGCCGTTCTGGTCGACCAGGCGGACGGTGCCGGTGTGCTGGATCTCGAAGGTCTTGTCGTGGCTGCCGTACTCCTCGGCCTTCTGCGCCATGAGGCCGACGTTGGGCACCGAGCCCATCGTCGCCGGGTCGAACGCGCCGTGCGCACGGCAGTCGTCGATGACGGCCTGGTAGATGCCGGCGTAGCTGCTGTCGGGGAGCACCGCGAGGGTGTCGGCCTCCTGGCCGTCCGGGCCCCACATGTGGCCGGAGGTGCGGATCATGGCCGGCATGGAGGCGTCCACGATGACGTCGCTCGGGACGTGCAGGTTGGTGATGCCCCGGTCGGAGTCGACCATGGCCAGGGCGGGGCCCTCGGCCAGCTCGGCCTCGAAGGAGGCCTTGATCGCCGCGCCGTCGGCCAGGGCCTCGACGCCCTTGAGGATGCCGCCGAGGCCGTCGTTCGGGGTGAGGCCGGCCGCCGCGAAGGTCTCGCCGTACTGGGCGAAGGTCTTGGGGAAGAAGGCGCGGACGACGTGACCGAAGATGATCGGGTCGGAGACCTTCATCATCGTGGCCTTCAGGTGCACCGAGAACAGGACGCCCTCGGCCTTGGCACGCGCGACCTGCTCGCCGAGGAACTCGCGCAGCACGGCGACGCGCATCACGGAGGCGTCCACGACCTCGCCCGCGAGCACCGGCACGGACTCGCGCAGCACGGTGGTGGTGCCGTCGTCACCGACCAGCTCGATGCGCAGGGCGCCGTCCTCGGCGATGACGGCGGACTTCTCGGTGGAACGGAAGTCGTCGGAGGTCATGTGCGCGACGTTCGTCTTGGAGTCGGCCGACCAGGCGCCCATGCGGTGCGGGTGCGCCTTGGCGTAGTTCTTGACCGACGCGGGGGCACGGCGGTCGGAGTTGCCCTCGCGCAGGACGGGGTTGACGGCGCTGCCCTTGATCTTGTCGTAGCGGGCGCGGACGTCCTTGTCCTCGTCGGACTTGGGGTCGTCCGGGTAGTCCGGCAGCGCGTAGCCCTGCGCCTGCAGCTCGGCGATGGCGGCCTTCAGCTGCGGGATCGAGGCCGAGATGTTCGGCAGCTTGATGATGTTGGCGGCGGGGGTCTTGGCGAGCGCGCCGAGCTCGGCGAGGGCGTCGGGGATGCGCCGGCTCTCCTCCAGGTACTCGGGGAAGTTCGCGATGATGCGCCCGGCCAGGGAGATGTCACGGGTCTCCACGGCGACTCCGGCCGTGGACGCGTACGCCTGGATCACGGGCAGGAACGAGTACGTCGCCAGCGCCGGCGCCTCGTCGGTGTGCGTATAGATGATGGTCGAGTCAGTCACCGGTGCTCCGCTCCACGTCTGCAACATTGCTCGACATCAAGATATCTCGTGAACGGCGACCACTCGAATGGACCCTCCCGCGGGCGGCCCGCCACCCCGTCTTTCCAGGCGGGTCCGGCCCCTCAAACCGATGGGTCCGGCCTCGCCGGCCCGGCTGGTCCCCGGTCTCGCGGCCCGCGCAAACCGTCATGGTGGCCGCCCGCATACCGGGGCGGACAACTGTGGTGTGCCACCACATGTGAGCGTGACGGGGCCGTTCCTACGGTGTGGCGACACGGAAACGTCCCGTCCCCCGCCCGGAAGTGGTGACCATGGCAACCCCGGCACCCGCGCCCACCGCACCCGGCTCGCTCCGCAGAATCGTCGCGGCGAGCCTCATAGGCACCACCATCGAGTGGTACGACTTCTTCGTCTACGGATCCGCCGCGGCGCTCGTCTTCAACAAGCTGTTCTTCCCCGAGCAGGACCCGCTGGTCGGCACCCTGCTGTCGTTCCTGACCTACGCGGTCGGCTTCGCCGCCCGGCCGGTGGGCGCCCTCGTGTTCGGTCACTTCGGGGACCGCCTCGGCCGCAAGCGGCTGCTCGTGCTGAGCCTGCTGCTCATGGGCGGCACGACGTTTTGCATCGGCCTGCTGCCGACGTACGCCGCCATCGGGGTCGCCGCTCCGGTGCTGCTCACCCTGCTCCGCCTGGTGCAGGGCTTCGCGCTCGGCGGTGAGTGGGGCGGCGCGGTGCTGCTCGTCTCGGAGCACGGTGACGCACGGCGCCGCGGATTCTGGGCGTCGTGGCCGCAGACGGGGGCGCCGGCCGGCCAGCTGCTCGCCACGGGCGTCCTGTCGGCGCTGACCGCCCTGCTCTCGGACGCCGCCTTCACCTCGTGGGGCTGGCGCGTGCCCTTCCTGCTGTCGGGCGTGCTGGTGATCGTGGGGCTGTGGATCCGGCTGTCGGTCGACGAGTCCCCCGTCTTCAAGGCGGCGCTCGCCAGGGCGCAGGCCCGCGAGGCCGAGGAGTCCACGATCGAGCGGCTGCCGCTGCTGGCGGTGCTCCGCGACCACTGGCGGGACGTCCTGGTGGCGATGGGCGCCCGCATGGCGGAGAACATCAGCTACTACGTCATCACCGCCTTCGTCCTCGTCTACGCCGTCGAGCAAGCGGACCTGAGCAAGCAGACCGCGCTGAACGCCGTGCTCATCGCCTCGGCGGTGCACTTCGCCGTCATCCCCGCCTGGGGCGCGCTCTCCGACCGCGTCGGACGCAGGCCCGTGTACCTGCTGGGAGCGGCGGGCGTGGGCCTGTGGGCCTTCCCCTTCTTCGCTCTGATCGACACGAAGAGCTTCCCGGCCGTGCTGCTGGCCGTGACGGGCGGACTGGTGCTGCACGGCGCCATGTACGCGCCGCAGGCGGCCTTCTTCTCCGAGATGTTCGCGACCCGGATGCGGTACTCCGGCGCCTCGATCGGCGCCCAGTTCGCCTCGGTCGCCGCCGGCGCCCCGGCGCCGCTCATCGCGACCGCGATGCTCGCGTCCTACGGCAGCTCGACCCCCATCGCGCTGTACGTCATCGCCGCGTCCCTGCTCACGCTGGTCGCCGTCGGCATGGCCCAGGAGACCCGCGGCCGGGACCTCGACGCCGTCGAGGCCGGGAGCACGAAGGACGCCCCGCCGGCCCGATCGGTCAACGCGGGCTGACCCGCGGCGGCCACCGCCCGCTCCCGGCACGCAGACCCCGCCGCGGATGTCAGTGGCGGGGTCTACTGTCGTGATCATGAGTGACGTGACGCACAGGACGGGGGAGCTGCACCATGTCGAGCTGTGGGTGCCTGACGTGGAGCGCGCGGACGCCGAGTGGGGCTGGCTGCTGGGCAGGCTCGGCTACGCCCCGTACCAGCGGTGGGAGGCGGGCCGCAGTTGGCGTCTGGGGCCGACCTATGTCGTCGTCGAGCGGTCACCGGATCTCGTCGGGGGGCCGCACGAACGCCGCAGGCCGGGGCTGAACCACCTCGCGTTCCATGTCGCAGGCCGGGCGGAACTGGACGCCCTGGTGGCGGTCTCGCCCCGGCACGGCTGGACACTGATGTTCCCCGAGCTCCATCCGTACGCGGGCGGCGAGGCGCACTACGCCGCCTACCTGGAGAACGGCGACGGCTTTGAGGTGGAGCTCGTCGCGGGCGACAGCCCGTCCTGACCCGCGGGGGCCCGCGGACCCTCCGGGCCGGCCGCGAGCCGGTGCAGACGCAAGGCCAGCTGGATCTCCAGCGCGCGGTCCGGCGACTGCCAGTCGGCGCCGAGGAGGTGGGATATCCGCTCCAGGCGCTGCGCGACGGTGTTGACGTGCACGTGCAGGGCGTCCTTGGTGCGCACGGGGCTCATCCCGCTGGCGAAGTACGCGTCGAGGGTGCGCACGAGGTCGGTGCCCCGGCGGCTGTCGTAGTCGGCGACGGCGCCGATCGTGCGATGTACAAAGCCGTCGACGTCGCGCGAGTCGGTCAGCAGCAGACCGAGGAAGCCGAAGTCGTCGCCCGCGGCGCCCTCCCCCGCGCGGCCGAGGGCGCGCAGGGTGTCACCGCAGCGCTGCGCCTCCGCGTAGGCCAGGGCGACGGAGCCGGGACGGCCGGCCGGCGCGTGGACGGGGCCGGAGGCTCCGACGGTGACGGCTGCCTGCACGGCCGTGCCCAGCTGCTGGGCGATGCGGCGGGCGGTGGCGGAGGCGTCGGAGCCCGGTTCCAGGGGGAGCAGCAGCACCGTGCCGCCGTCACGGGCGGCGGCCAGGCCCCGGCGGGTGGCGGCGAGGTGGGAGGCGGCCGACCACAGCCGCTGCCGGTCGGCGGCGGCTCCGGCGTGCTCCTCGTCGACGCGCGCGGCGAGCACGACGTGCGGGGCGTCGAGGTCGGCGCGGAGCCGTCCCGCGCGTTCCCGCAACAGCGCGGGGTCGCGGTGCGGGGCGTCGAGCAGGTCGTCCAGGAGCTCACCGCGAAAACGCTGTTCTGCCTCCGCCGCGGTGCGCCGGGCGAGCAGCAGCAGGGAGGTGACCATGGCGGCCCGCTCCAGCGTGCGCTGGTCCACGGGGTCGAGTTCGGGGTGGCCGTGCAGCACGAGGGCGCCCAGCAGTTCGCCGCCCGCCGTGACGGCGGCCGTCCAGGTCTCGCCCTGCCGTACGGCGTGGCCGTCCTTGCGCGAGCGGGCGACGGCGCCGGCGAGCGCGTCGGGGACGGGGTCGCGGTCGGTGCCGACGACCCGTACCGTCCCCGAGAGCACTTCGGCGACGGCGTCCGCCACGTCGTCCACGCCGCCGCCGCGCAGGACGAGTTCGGTGAGCCGGTCGTGCACCTCGGAGGCCCGTTCCAGCACGGCGCTGTGGTTGCGGATGGTCTCGTTGGCCGCGCCGAGGTCGGCGAGCGCGGAACGGGTCTCGTCGAGCAGGTTCGCCGTGTCGATGGCGACGGCGGCGAGCGAGGCCAGCGAGGCCAGCAGGGCGATCTGCCCGCGTTCGAAGACGCGGGCCCTGCGGTCCGCCGCGTAGAGCACCCCGATGACGCCTGTGCCGAGCACGAGCGGCACGCCGAGGATGGCCACCAGTCCCTCGTCGCGCACGGCCGAGTCGATCGGATGGGTGTGCCGGAAGCGCTCGTCGTCGAAGTAGGACTCGGTGACATAGGGCAGAGCGGTCTGCGCGACCAGGCCTCCGAGCCCCTCCCCCATCCCGAGCCGCACTCTCTGGAACTCGGCGGAGACGGACCCCTCGGTGACGCGCATGTAGGTGTCGCCTGCCTTGCGGTCGATCAGGCTGAGATACGCCACGTCCGTGCCGAGCAGGGACCTGGCCCGCTGAACGATGGCCTGCAGCACCGAGTCCAGGTCGCGCAGCCCCGCGAGGTCGCCGGCCGTCTCGAAGAGCGCCGACAGCTCGGCCTCGCGCCGTCGGCGGCCCTCCAGTTCCGCCCGCACCCGCAGGGCCAGCAGCTTGGCCTGCTCCATCTCCTCGAGCACGGCGGGCGTCGCGCCCTCCGCCCTGGCCGCAAGGACCGGCCGCTCGTACTCCTCGGCCGCTGCCCCGCGGGCGAGGAGCCGCAGGAAGGGAGCGTCGCAGGGGCTGTGGGGAGCCATGGTTCCGCCGTGGTTGTCGGGGGCCTTGTGGTGCGGGGGTCGGTCCGGGGCTTTGTGGGCTTCGTACGGGTCGCGCGGCACGCTGTCAGGGATACCGACAGATCAGTGTGCCGTCCATCCGCCGTCCATGGTCAGCGAGGCACCGGTGATGAAAGACGCGTGCGGTGTGCAGAGATAGGCGGTGAGCTCGGCGACCTCCTCCGGCTCGAGGAGGCGCTTCACTGCGGAGTCGGCGAGCATGACCTCGGCGACGACCCGCTCGGGTTCGATCCCGTGGGCCGCCGCCTGGTCGGCGATCTGCCGCTCGACGAGCGGGGTGCGCACATAGCCCGGGCTGATGCAGTTCGAGGTGACGCCGCGCGCCGCGCCCTCCAGAGCGGCGGTCTTGGAGAGTCCCTCCAGCCCGTGCTTGGCCGAGACGTAGGCGCTCTTGTAGGCCGAGGCCCGCAGTCCGTGGACGGAGGAGATGTTCACGATCCGGCCCCAGCCCTGCCGGTACATGTGCGGCAGCGCCCCCCGGATCAGCCGGAAGGGAGCCTCCAGCATCACCCTCAGCACCGTGGCGAAGACATCCGGAGGGAAGTCCTCGATGGGGCGGACGAGTTGCAGCCCGGCGTTGTTGACCAGGATGTCGGTGCCCTCGGCGGCCCGCTCGGCAGCCTCGAGGTCGGTCAGGTCCAGGACCACGGTCTCGACGGCGCCGCGGCCGCCGCCCGCCGCGGCCTGCTCCGCGAGCTCCGCCAGGCCCTCGACGTCCCGGTCGGCGGCCCGCACCGCGGCGCCCGCGGCGGCCAGACGCAGAACGCACGCGCGGCCGATGCCGCCGGCGGCGCCGGTGACAAGAGCGGTGCGTCCGTCCAGGTCCGGCGCTGCGGACGGCGGGACGGGGCCTGCTGCGGTACGGGGCGAGGGGGGCGTGTGCGTCATGCTGTGCAGG
>NZ_CBDRBL010000132.1:0-10137 GCF_965342175.1 Actinacidiphila sp. bgisy167 | reverse complement strand
CTCAAACCAGCACGGGCACCTGTCGTCAAATCAGTCGCCACACCGCCCTACTACCTGCGGATTCGGGTCAGAAGCGGATCAGCTCACCGAGGTCGAAGTCCGTGAGCGCGTCTCCGGAGATGACCAGGAAGGTGTCGTCCTTCAGGGCGCTCTCGGCGTTCTTGACGCTGCCCGCTGTGCCCAGCGGGCGTTCCTCGTGCGCGTAGGTCAGTTCCATGCCCAGCTCGTCTCCGGTGCCGAAGCGGCTGCGGACGAGTTGGGCGAGGAACTGGACGGTAATCACCGTCTCGTGCAAGCCGTGTTTGCGCAGCAGGCGCAGCACGTGCTCCATGATCGGCCGGTTGGCGACCGGGAGCAGCGGCTTGGGGAGGTTCGCGGTGAGCGGACGCAGGCGGGTTCCCTCGCCCCCTGCCATGACGACGGCCTTCACGGGTCCGTGGCTCCTTGTCAGGACGACAGGTAGGTGGTCTCGGCGAGGCCGAAGGCGGCGCCGGCCAGAATCGGGTCGAAGTACTCGCGGTAGCGGCTGATCAGGCCGGCTTCGGTGAAGGTGAAGGTGCAGATGTAGCTGTTGCGGTAGACGGTCCCGTCCTTCTTGACCAGGTGGCCGTCGAAACGGGCGATGGCGGTGTCCCCGTCGATCCACAGCTCCAGCAGCGGGAAGCTCAGCGACTCGAACATGTCGGGCAGCGACTTCCAGCGTGCGTGGACCGCGTTGCGGCCGGCGATGCGGGGCGGGAACATCTCGGTGCCGTAGGGGTAGAACTGCTCGCCGTCGGGATCCCAGAGGCGGATCCAGGAGTCGATGTCCTTGCGTTCGAGGAACGCGAGGAAGTCGCGGACGGCGGCGGCGATCCGTTCCCTGGGGGGAATACCCATGGTGCTCCTCCTGAGTGTCCGGGATCAGGCGAGGCGGTTGCGGATCGCTTCGGTGACCCGGTGGCCGGTGCCGAAGACCTCGGTGGCGAGGTCCAGGGGGGTCTTGCCGTCGTGGCCGACCAGGTGCAGGTCGGCGCCGGCCTCCAGGACGGCGAGCGAGCACTCCTCGTAGCCGTGCCACAGCGCGTCGTGGAGGGGGGTGTAGCCGTTGGTGGCGCCCTGGAAGTCCAGGTCCACGCCGGGCCAGGAGGCGATGATGCGGGTGGACTCGACGTGGCCGTTGTAGACGGCCTTGTGCAGCGGCACGGCGCCGAAGGTCGGCTCCGTCGCGTTCACGTCGGCACCGGCCTCCAGGAGGATCCGCACGATCTCGATGTGACCGTCGCGGGCGGCGACCAGCAGCGGGGTGTGCGCGTCGTTGAAGCCGTTGACGATCGGGAACCGCTCGTCGACCTCGGCTCCGGCGGCGAGCAGGCGGCGCACCTCGGCGGCGTCCCCGGCGGTGACCGCGGCCATCAGCTTCTGCGACGCGGCCTGCGCGGCGTCGGACGCCTGGCGTTCGCGCAGGTACTTCTCCGCCAGCAGGAGGTCCTCCTTGCCGGACTCGTTGACGTTGAGCTCGTACTCGAAGTGCTGCTGGAGGGAGAAGCCGTAGTGGGTGCTGAGGTTGAGGCCGGCGCCGCGGTCGACCAGGTACTTGGCGATCTCCGGGTACTTGAACCACACCGCGTCCATGACGGGGGTGTGGCCGGTGGTGGGCGCCACCGCGTCGATGAAGGCGCCGGCCTCGACGAGCGCCTGGACGACCGGCAGGCTGCCGCCCTGGCACGCCTTGTGCAGCGCGGTGGCGCCGGCTCCGCTGTCGGCGGCGTAGACGTCGGCGCCGGCGTCCAGCAGGAGGCGGACCATGGGCAGGTCGGCGTGGCCGGCAGCGGTCATGAGCAGGGTCAGGCCGCTGGCGTCGCGGTGGTTGACATCGCCGCCGAAGCGCAGCAGCTCGGCGGCCAGCTCGCGGTCGCCTGCGGCGACGGCTGCGGCGAGGCGCTCCTCGCGGTCCTTGGTGAACGCCGCGATCTCGCCGTTGGGGTCGAAGTACACCTTCCAGGTGGCGATGCGCTCGTCGTCGCCGACGACGAGGACGTGGGCGTCCTCGATCTCGAACAGTTCGCCGGTGCGGGTGTGCCGGGCCTTGGTGTAGATGACGGCGACCGCGGTGTCCCCCTGGGCGCGCAGGTCGCGCAGCTCGTAGTCGAGGACCTCGGTGGTTTCGCCGCGGACGGCGAACGCCTCACGGACGGCATCGAGGCCGCGGTGGCGGCCCAGGTAGGGGACGACGGCGTTCCACTGGTCCTGGGGCAGGGTGAAGTCGATGTCGGGAGAGAGCAGGGACAGGGCGCCGTCGAGGTCGCCCTGCTCCAGGGCGGTGAAGTAGTCCTGGACGACCCGGTGCGTGGTCTGGGAGTCGGTCATGGCGCATCCTCCGGTGAAGTCGAGCCGTGTGCGTCTGGCTGGGCGGGCGGATGAAGGACAAGGCCGTGTCGAGGGGCCAGGTCGCCGATCAGCCGGATCTGCTCGGGGGTCAGCGGGGCGGGGGCTACTCCCGCGCGGGCCGTTTCTCCGATTTCGGTGAAATATTCGTCCATCCCACCGGGCGTGAAAAGGAAGATCAGGCGACCGGGATGGGTTCCGGCATTCCGGAAGCGGTGCCTGACGCCGTGCGGTATGTAAACGAAGTCTCCGGGGCCGGCCTCGAAGGTGCTGTCCCCGGAGAGGAATTCGAACCGCCCGGACAGGATGTAGAAGGCTTCGTCGAGTTCCCGGTGCAGGTGCGGGGGCGGGCCGCTCCCGGGAGGAACGGACGCCTCGGCGAGGGTGAGCCGGCCGCCGGTGGATTCCTTGGTCGCCTTGAACGAGTAGACGGCGTCACCGAACCAGATCGTCCGGCCGCCCTCGGGGCGCAGGTGCAGCACGCCTTCCGCTCCGGTCACCGGCCCTCCCCGGCGCCCACGGGTTCGCAGACCTCCAGCACACGGTGGTCGATGTCGCGCCGCAGGTAGGTCATCCGCTCGGCCATGAAGTCGGCCACGTAGGGCAGCGCGAGGTGTACGTCGAGGTCCTCCTGGCTGCGCCAGACCTCGTAGAACACGAACATGTCCTTGTCCTCGGACGCCTGGTGCACCCGGTAGTCGATGCATCCGGGCTCCCGGCGGGCGCGGTCGGCGAGGGCCAAGAGGGCGTCCTGTAACTCCGCGGATTTCTCCGGACGGGCGCTGGCAAATCCCAGCACCGCTATGGGTATGGTCACCGCTGCTCTCCTCGTCGGATTGGCGTGGCCGGCCGCATTGCCGCCTCGGGCCTGAACCGGCCCATGGCGACGACGCTAAGTACTCCTGGGGCGGCGCGGCTAGGCCGGGCAGAGCAGAAGCCGACAGGTCGTTAAGTTGGGGCTGCAATCCGTGCGGTAGCTGACGAAGTAGCCGTGAATTGTCGTCCTGTTCTTGCGGCGACGGGTCGCGCGAACTGAGCCTGCAATTGACACCGCGGCATACGGGTACGGCTCGGCGCTCCCGGATCGGCCCGACCGTTACGAGGCAGGAGTGACCGTGACACAGGATGGAGCAGGGTCCCGCACCGTGCGGGACGCCACGCTGGACCTCTTGCGCCAGCTGGGCCTGACGACGATCTTCAGCAACCCCAGCCACACCGAGATGAAGCTCTTCGACGAGTGGCCCGACGACTTCAAGTTCATCACCGGCCTGCACGAGTCGAGCGTGGTCGGCATGGCGGACGGCTATGCGCAGGCCACCGGCAAGCCCTCACTGGTGATCATCAACGGCGGTCCGGGCCTCGGCAACGCCATGGGCTCGGTCTACACCGCGGCCAGCGCGCACACCCCGATGGTCATCCTCGGCGGCCAGCAGGCGCGCAAGCTGCTGCTCGGCGAGCCTTTCCTCAACGCCACGGAGGCGCCCTCGCTGCCCCGGCCGTACATCAAGTGGTCGGGTGAGCCGGCTCGCCCGCAGGACATCCCGGCGCTGATCGAGAAGGCCTACCACATCGCGGCGCAGGCCCCGGCCGGCCCGGTGTTCGTCGCTGTGCCGGAAGACGACTGGGTGCGCCCGGCGAGCCCGACGCCGCTGAAGCCGCGCACGGTGCGCAGCGCTGTCGTCCCCGACCCCGCGGTGATCTCCGAGATCGCCGAGGCGCTGAACGGCGCCGAGCGTCCGGCGCTGGTCGCCGGTCCCGGCGTGGAGATCGGCGGGGCGCGCACGGAGCTGGTGCGGCTGGCGGAGCGGCTGAACGCCACGGTGTACGGCAGCCCGGTGTGGCCGCGCGGCAGTTTCCCGGAGACCCACCCGCTGTTCGGCGGAGTGCTGGCCCCGTTGCCGGAGCTGATCAACCAGCGGCTGGCGGAGCACGACGTGGTGGTGGTGCTGGGCAGCCCGACGTTCACGCTGTTCACCACCGCGGACCTGTTCTCCACCGCCCCGGCGCCGCTCGATCAGAGCGACCAGCCGCGGCTGCCGGAGGGCACGAGGGTCATCCACGTCACCGATGACCCGGAGGCGGCCGCGTGGTCGCTGGCGGACAGCGCGGTGGTCTGCCCGCCGGCGCAGGCGGTGCGGGACCTGGTTCCGCTGGCCGTGCAGCGCGAGCGCGCGGCGGCGCCCGTGGTGCAGCGGGCCGAGGTGGCGGTGCCCGAGCCGTCGACGCCTCTGTCGCAGGCCTACCTGTTCCACCAGCTGGCGCAGGTGCTGCCCGAGGACGCACAGGTGTTCGAGGAGCTGCCGATCGCCCGTGCCGACTTCCACGAGCAGCTGCCGCTCGGTCCGCAGAACGGCTACTTCGCCACGGCCAGCGGTGCGCTGGGCTTCCCGTTCGCCGGCGGTGTCGGCTACGCGGTGGCCAGGCCGGACCAGCGGGTCGTGGTGGTCACCGGTGAGGGCTCGGCGCAGTACACGCTGCACGCGCTGTGGACCGCGGCGCGCTACAACCTGCCGGTCACCTTCGTCATCCCGAACAACTCGGGATACCTGTCGCTGAAGTACTACCTGGACGAGGCCGGGCAGAACGCCTGGCAGGAGGGCTGGGACCTGAGCGGCGTCGACATGGCCCAGCTGGCGCGCGGCTTCGGCTGCCCCGCCGAGCGGATCGAGACGCCGGAACAGCTGCAGGCGGCCCTGAAGACGGCGATGTCCACGGACGGGCCCATGCTGCTGGACGTCGTGGTGGCCGACCCCGGCCTGTTCCGTCTGTAGTCCGCGCCGGGAAGGAATGACATGGCACAGTTGCAGGGCAAGACGGCGCTGGTCACCGGCGCCTCCCGGGGGATCGGCCGGGCCATCGGCACCCGGCTGGCGGCCGACGGAGCGCGGGTGGCGGTCCACTACAACGGCAGTGCGGACGCCGCGAACGAGGTGGTGGACGCCATCCGGCGCGACGGAGGGCAGGCGGTCGCGGTGCGGGCGGACCTGTCCGCCGACGACGGCGTCGAGCAGGTGGTGTCCCAGCTGCTGCCGTGGCTCGACGGCGGGCAGCTGGACGTGCTGGTCAACAACGCGGCGCTGTTCGGCGGCACGCTGGAGGAGGCGGACGGGGCCGAGTTCGACCGGCTGTTCGCGGTGAACGTGCGCGCGCCGTTCTTCCTGGTGCAGCGGCTGCTGCCGGTGCTGGGGAAGGGTTCACGGGTCGTCAACATCTCCTCCGGGGTGACCTGGATGGCGATCCCCCAGGTCGTCTACTCGATGACCAAGGGGGCGGTCGACGCCATGACCCGGACCCTGGCCAAGAACCTGGGACCGCAGGGCATCACGGTCAACTCGGTCTCCCCGGGCATCACCGACACGGACATGAACCCCTGGATGGAAGTGGACGCCCAGGCGACGGCGAACGCGATCGCCATGACCGCGCTGGGCCGGATCGGAGCGCCTGCGGACATCGCCGACGCGGTGTCGT
Organism: Actinacidiphila sp. bgisy167; assembly: GCF_965342175.1. Taxonomy (GTDB): domain Bacteria; phylum Actinomycetota; class Actinomycetes; order Streptomycetales; family Streptomycetaceae; genus Actinacidiphila. The sequence continues at coordinate 4,302 of NZ_CBDRBL010000132.1, read as the reverse complement.
TCTTCGCCTCGGACGACGCCCGTTGGATCACCGGCCAGCGCATCGACGTCGCCGGCGGGCTGTTCCTGGGCCCCTGAGCGGCACCCGACCGGCACCCGGGGGCCGTCGCCGCGGACACTGCGGCGACGGCCCTTCGCCGTGCCCGGGGCCTGCCGGGGCCTTCCCGGACCTGCCGGGTGTTCCCGGACCTGACGAAGTAGGCGCATGTTTGCCCGCTGCCGGGCCGCGGCGGCGCACTGGGCCCTAATGCGCTGCCATAGTGGGGAGCCGTCGTGGAGCGGGGAACGATGGATGTCCGGACGCAGACCTTGCGGTACTTCGTGGCCGTGGCCGAAGAGATGAGCTTCAGCGCCGCCGCGGAGCGCCTCGGCGTCTCGCAGCCCGCCGTCAGCCGGCAGATGCGCCTGCTGGAGGAGCAGATCGGCGCGCCCCTGTTCGCGCGCAACACGCGTGACGTGCGGCTGACGGCTGCGGGCGGGGCGCTGCTGGAGCCGGCCCGGCAGACGCTGCTGATGTGGGAGAAGGCCACCCGCCTGGCCCGCGCCGCTTCCGCCCTCACCGACAACCGGCTCCGGGTGGGCTGCCCTTCGCTTGGCATGAACGCGCTGATGGCCGAGGCCGCCGGGGCGTTCAGCCTGCGTTTCGCCCCGGTGCTGGTCCAGCCGCACACCTACCTGGCCGACCAGGGCACTGCGCAGCTGCGGCAGGGAATGGTCGACGCGGCCTTCCTGTGGCTGCCCGCCGACACCACCGGCCTGGCCGTGGAGGTGATCGCCGAGGAGACGCGGATGCTGGGCATCGCCGAGGGACACCCGCTGGCTCACCAGAGCCGGGTGGACCTGGCGGATCTGGGGGCGGACGCGTGGCGGGTGAACGGCGGCGCACTCGCCGCGGCGCCGTGGGAGAGCGATCCGTTGTGCGCCATGCCGGCCGACAACGTCGAGGAACTGCTGGAGAACGTGGCCTCGGGCGGCGGCATGTGCGTGCTGCCGCAGTCGGTGGCCCGGCTGTACCAGCGCCCGGATCTGTGCTGGAAGCCGCTGGCGGACGCACCGCCGCAGCGCATAGGGCTGGCATGGCCCGCCGAGCGCCCGCACTCCTTGGTACGCAACTTCGCTGACCTGGTTCTCCGCCTCGGCTGGTCCCAAGAACCGCTGTCCGACCGTCAGAGCTCTTCCGCCTGAGCACGATGACAACTGTCCTGTTGTTTGGAGCACTTCATGGAACTCGGCGTCTCCGTCGAACCCCCTTTCCCAACCGACGACGGCACCCTGGCCGTGGATACGGCACGCCGGGTCGAGGAACTCGGCTTCCACTACGTACTCATGTCCGGCCATGTACTCGCCAACGCGAACGGCTCGGCCGCCGACCCGCTGGTTCTGCTGGCCGCGGTGGCCGGCGCCACCTCGCGCATCCGGCTGGCCACCAGCGTCCTGGTGACGCCGTACTACAACCCGGTGGTGCTGGCCAACCAGGCGTCAACCCTTGATGTGGTGTCAGGGGGGCGCTTCACGCTGGGAGTCGGCACGGGCTGGAACGAGGACGAGTTCGCCGCGCTGGGCGTGCCCGTCCGGCAGCGCGGCACGCGCACCGACGAGGCGCTGCAGGTGATGCGGGCGCTATGGCAGGGCGGCCCCACCAGCTTCGAGGGCCGGTACACCACGCTGCGGGAGGCGCGGATCGGTGTCGTCCCGCGCACGCCCGGCGGCCCCCGGGTGTGGGTCGGCGGGCACAGCGAACCCGCCCTGAAGCGAGCTCTGCGGCTGGGTGACGGCTGGCACGGGGGCGGGCTGGACCCGCGCGGTGCCGCGGCGCTGCGCGCCCAGTTGCGCCGGCTCGGCGAGGAGACCGGGTACGACGCCGAGCGGCTCGAACTCAGCCTGGTGTGCTTCCTGGTGCCTCCAGGCCTGCCGCAGGGCCGTCCGATGCCGGGCCGGGCGCTGGGCGGCGCCCGGCCCAGTGCGGCGAGCGTGGTCGACGAGCTGGCTGCGCTGGCGGAGGCGGGGATCTCCATGTGCTCGTTGTGGATGCCCGTCGAGGCGTCCGCGACCGGTGACGCGCTCGCGTGGGTGGCCGAGGAAGTGAAGTCGAAGCTGTAGCCGGAACCGTCGACGCATTCTCCGTCGCAGGCCGGGGCGCCATCGGCCGCCAAGGCCTGCGCACGCAGCGACTATAACTGCTCGTCATAAAAGCAGTTATTGGACCCGGCACTCCTTCCTCCGGTTCACTTCCAATGCGCCGGTGTGGATGCCGACACCGCCGCCAACCGGTGCGCACGAAAACGGAGAATGCGCAGGCGCAGCGGCTCCTTCCTCGTCTGCGAACCGGTACGCGTGCTTCCTTTCCAGATGAGGAGTGTTCCTTGGGTACCAATCCCTCACCACGTCCTGCGGACACGACCGCACCGGCTGGGCGGAGCCTCCAGCGGCTCTCCCTCGGCGTGCTCTGCGGGGCACTCGCGCTCGATCTCGGTGGTCTGGCCGTCATGAACGCCGCCCTGCCGCGCATCGGCGAACAGTTCCACCTAAGCGACGCGACGCTGCAGTGGGCGATGACGTCCTACGCCGTCACCTTCGCGGGCTTCCTGCTGTTCGGTGGCCGGCTGGCCGACGTGCTGGGGCGGCGCTTCGTGTTCACCCTTGGCGTGGTGCTGTTCACCGTCGGCGCCCTGGCCGGCGCAGTCGCGCCGAACGTGGCGCTGCTGATCGTCGCCCGGGCCGTGCAGGGCGTCGGCGCGGCCCTGTCCGGCCCGGCTGCGCTGGCACTGCTCACCGAGGTCTTCCCGGAGGGCCCGGCGCGCAACAAGGCGTTCAGTGTCTACGCCGGCGTGGGTGCCGCGAGCATCAGCGGCGGCCTGGTCCTGGGCGGTGTGCTGACCCAGGTGTTCTCATGGCGGGCGGTGCTGGTCTTCCTGGTGCTGTTCGGCGCGGTCGTGCTCGCGGGCATCAAGGCGGCGCTGCCGGCCGGTGAGCGCTCCAGCCAGCCGGTGGACGCCCCCGGTGCCATCACGGTCACCGTCGGCCTGATTCTGGCCGTCTTCGGCGTCAGCCGCGGCGGCCAGTCCGGCTGGGAGGACGCTGGCACCATCGTGTCGCTGGTGGCGGCCGCGATCATGCTGGTGCTGTTCGTCGTCCGCGAGAGCACCACGGCCCAGCCGCTGCTGCCGCTGTCCGTCTTCCGCTCCGCGCCCGTGCGGGCCAGCTCGCTGACCGCATTCCTGTTCTGCACCGCCTCGATCGGCCTGCTGTTCTTCGCTCCCCTGTACCTGCAGGGCATGCTGGGCTTCTCGCCGGTGGAGTCGGGCCTGGCCACGATCGCCAATCCGCTGACGGTGTTCGTGGTGTCGAACTTCTTCACCCCGAAGCTGTTCGGCAAGCTGGGCATGAGGGGTCTGATGACCGCATCCCTGACACTGATCGGCCTCGGCGTGCTCACCTGGGTGCTGACCCCGCTGGACGGCAACTACTGGTACGTGCTGCCGGGCCTGGTGCTGTGCGGCATCGGCCAGGGCTTCGGGTTCCCCGCGATGACGGCCGCCTCGTTGACGGGCATCCCGCAGCACCAGCACGGCGTGGGCGGCGCGGTGAACGTAACCGCGCAGCAGATCGGCTCCAGCGTGGGCGTCGCCGTGCTCGTGGTGGTGGCGTCCGCGTCCGCCAGTGCGGGAACCTCCGGCACGCTGCACGGCTACCACATCGCCTACGTCACTGCCGCCGTCGCCTGCGTGGTGGGCGCGCTCGCGGTGCTCACCGGACGCGGCTGGCCGGAGGCGCTCGGCCAGGCCCCTGCCGAGGAGCCGGCACCGGCGGCCGCGAAGACCATCGGGGCGGCAAACTGAGGGTCTGTCACACCAGCGGATCCGGTCGTCGCTGAGCACATCCGGCGGCGTCGGGATCCGGTGAACGGCCCGTGCTCCCCGGCCGCAGCCGCTGCGGCCGGGGAGCACCAGACCGAGCCGTCCGCCGGTGCGGGCGGGCGCGACGGCTGACAGAGGCATGCGGCAGCGGACCCGAGCCCGTGCCCATCGGCACGCCGCCGGGGCGGCGAACAGCGCATCGGCGCCCCGGCGGCCTCGCCGTGGAGCAGGCCGCACGCCGCGGCCCGCACTGATCGCGCCGGTCGACGGTGCCGGCGCAAGCCCGGCTCCCGAGGCGGTCGGCCCCCGCGAAGTCCACCGCCTCACCCGCCCACGCGCCGTGGCCGCGCGGTACGGCGGGCCCGCCGTCCGCCAGGAGCGGCCGTACAGCTCGCCGTACCCGGCGAACGGCCGTGACCAGTACGTTCCCCCCGCACCCTGACCGA
>NZ_CBDRBL010000131.1:0-10551 GCF_965342175.1 Actinacidiphila sp. bgisy167 | reverse complement strand
CCCCCCCCCCCCCCCCCCCCCCCCGGGCCGGGCCGGTCCGGCCGCCGGGTCGGTACGGCGGGAAACCAGCCGGCCGCTCAGGCCGTGAGCACCCGCAGCGGAGCGCCGTCGCGGAAGGCCTCGATGTCCTCCACCGCCTGCCGGTAGAAGACCTCGTAGGTCGCCTCCGTGACGTAGCCCAGGTGCGGGGTGAGCAGGGTGCCCGGCAGGGTCCGCAGGACGTCCCCTGCGGGCAGCGGCTCGGTGTCGTAGACGTCCAGCGCCGCACCGGCGATCCGGCGCTCCCGCAGCGCCGCGACCAGTGCCGCGGTGTCGACGAGCGGTCCGCGCGCGGTGTTGACCAGCAGCGCCGTCGGCCGCATCCAGCCCAACTCCTCGGCGCCGACCAGACCGGTGCTGCGCGCGCTGAGTTTGTAGTGCACGGTGACGATGTCGGACGTGGAGAACAGCTCCCGTTTGCCCACCGCCCGCACCCCGCACGCGGCGGCGTGCTCCGGGTCGAGGTTGGCACTCCAGGCCTGGACGTCCATCCCGAAGGCGGTGCCGATCGCCGCGACCCGGGTCCCCAGCCGGCCCAGCCCCACCACGCCGAGCGTCCGGCCGTGCAGGTCGCCGCCGATCGTGTGCTGCCACTCCCCGCGGCGCATCCCCTTCGCCTCCTCGGGGATGTGCCGGACCAGCGACAGGATGAGCCCCCAGGTCAGCTCGGCCGTGGCGTGCGGGACGCTCTGCGTGCCGCACACGGTGACACCGTGCCGGCGGGCGGCGTGCAGGTCCACGGACGCGTTCGCCATCCCCGTGGTCACCAGCAACCGCAGCGCCGGCAGCGCCGCGAAGCGCTCCTCGGTGAACGGGGTGCGCTCGCGCATGGCGACCACCACGTCGAAGCCGTCCAGCGCCTCGGCCAGCTCGGCCGTGCCCGCGAGGTGGTGGTGAAGGAAGACCACCTCCGCGCCCAGCGCCTCCCAGTCGGCGAAGCGGTGCGCCGCCTTCTGATAGTCGTCCAGGACGGCGATGCGCATCGTGCGGTCTCCTCGGCTCGGTCGGGCGAACGGGTGTGGGGCGTCCGTCGGCCTGCCCCGACCACCCTAGTATCCGCGCGGGACCCGGCCGGAACCGAACGCCGGGCGGGCGCCCGGTCCGGACAGCACCGCACGAGTCTGCCGCGCCGGTCGGTCCCCACGAGAGGCGGGACGAGCACGACGCCGGCGGCCGGTGATCCTCCGGCCGGGAACCTCCGCCGCCCTCGACGGTGCGCCACCACCGGCACGCGACGCCGCCGTCGACTGCCGGCGGTCCCGTGGACCCGCTGCCCGGACGGCGCCACGGAGCACGTGTGACGTGGAGCGCACACCTCCCGCTTAACTTGAATCTGCGATTCGCATTATCTAGCCTCAAGGCATGCGCCTGACGAAGTCCACCGACCTCGCGCTCCGTGCCGTGATGGCCCTCGCCGTGAAGGACGAGCCGTCCACCGCCCGGGACGTGGCCGAGGCGATACGGGTCCCGTACTCGCACCTGGCCAAGGTCGTGGCCCGGCTGCAGCGCCTGGGGGTCGTCGAGACCCGCCGCGGGCGCGGCGGTGGCCTGCAGCTCACCGCCGCCGGGCGGGCGGCCTCGGTCGGCCGCCTGGTGCGGGAGCTGGAGGGGGTCGGCGACGTCGTCGACTGCGAGGGTGAGACGCCCTGCCCGCTCGCCGGCGCCTGCCGGCTCCGCGGCGCCCTGCGCCGGGCGCAGGAGGCCTTCTACGCCTCCCTGGACCCGCTGAGCGTCGCCGACCTGACCGCCGCGCCCACGGGGCCCGTCCTCGTGGGGCTGGTCGGGTCCGGTCCGCGGGTCTGAACTCGACGACCCGGTTTCCTCCCCCCTTTCCGTCCGTGCCGAGCCCCTCGGCGAGGCATGCCTCCGCACGTCCTTGAATGCGACTTTCAGTATCCAATTAAAAGGAGCCGTCCATGCTCAGCGAGAAGTCCGCGGTGACCGTCCGCGCCACCCTGCCCGCCGTCGGCGGCGCGATCTCCGAGATCACCGCGCTCTTCTACGACCGGCTGTTCACCGCCCACCCCGAGCTGCTGCGTGACCTGTTCAACCGCGGAAACCAGGCCGCCGGCACCCAGCGCGAGGCCCTGGCCGGGGCTTTCGCCCACTTTGCCACCGCCCTGGTCGAACACCCAGGACAGCGTCCTGACGCGATGCTCGCCCGCATCGCCCACAAGCACGCTTCGCTCGGCATCAGCCCCGGCCAGTACCGCATCGTGCGCGAGCACCTCTTCGCCGCCATCGCCGACGTGCTGGGCGGCGCCGTCACCGAGGAGGTCGCCGCCGCCTGGGACGAGGTCTTCTGGCTGATGGCGAACGCCCTCATCGCCATCGAGCAGCGGCTCCACGCCGAGCGCGGCGTCCTGGCCGGGGACACCTGGCGTCTCTGGGAGGTCGCCGCGAAGGTGCGCGAGACCGAGGACGTCGTCTCCTTCCGGCTCCGCCCCGCGGACGGCCGGCCGCTGCCCGACTTCGGCCCCGGCCAGTACGTCTCGGTGCGCGTCGAACTCCCCGACGGCGCCCGGCAGATCCGCCAGTACAGCCTCTCCGGCGCCCCCGGCGACACCACGCGCAGGATCACCGTCAAGCGCGAGCGCGGCCTCGCCGGGAACCCGGACGGCGAGGTCTCGGCCCACCTCCACGACCACGTGGGCGAGGGCGCCCGCGTGGAGCTGTCGGCCCCCTACGGCGACGTCGTCCTCGCCGACGGCGGCGGACCCCTGCTGCTCGCCTCCGCCGGCATCGGCTGCACCCCGATGCTCGCCATGCTGCACCGGCTCGCCGGAGACGGCTACGCAGGGGCCGTGACCGTCGTCCACGGCGACCGCACGCCCGGGCACCACGCCCACGCCGCCGACCAGCGTGCCCTGGCCGAGAAGCTGCCCAGGGGCAGCGCCCACTTCTGGTACGAGGACCCGGGCACCGACGCGGCCCCGGGCGACCGCGCCGGCCGGGTCGACCTGTCCGGCGTCGACCTGCCCGAGGGACTGCGGGCCTACCTCTGCGGCCCCCTGCCCTTCATGCGCGCCGTGCGCGCCCAGCTCCTCGAGCGCGGTGTGCCCGCCTCCGCGGTCCACTACGAGGTCTTCGGCCCCGATCTGTGGCTGGCCCGCGACTGACCGGCCACACTGGTCGGATGGCGGGCAAGGCGGTCAGGCGCAGCGCGGGGATCCTGCTCTTCCGCGGCGCGTCGAGCGGTGCGCCCGAGGTGCTGCTGGCCCACATGGGCGGTCCGTTCTGGTCGACCAGGGACGCCGGGGCGTGGACGATCCCCAAGGGCGAGTACGAGCCCGACGAGACCGCCGAGGCGGCCGCCCGGCGCGAGTTCCTGGAGGAACTGGGCCTGCCGGTGCCCGAGGGCGAGCTGCTGCCGCTCGGCGAGAACCGGCAGCCCAACGGGAAGATCGTGACCGTCTGGGCCGTGGAGGGGGATCTCGACACCGGCCTCGTGGTCCCCGGGACCTTCTCCATGGAGTGGCCCCGGGGCTCCGGCCGGATCCGGGAGTTCCCCGAGGTGGACCGGGCCTCGTGGTTCCCGCTCGGCCCGGCCGCCCACGAGAAGATCCTCACAGGGCAGCGGACTTTCCTGGACCGGCTGCGCCGGATGCTCGACGGGGGCGGTGCCGGCGGTGCTCGTGGTGGTGCGGGCGGAGCGGGCCGGGAGGCCGGCGAGCCGTAGAACGACGCGGCCGCAGCCGCGTTCATCCGACCGGGTCCGGCCGGAAGCCTCCCGGGAGTGGTGCCTGCACCGGCCGGTCGGGCAGGCGGCGGGCCCTGACGAGCTGCTGGACGACCGGGGTGCCCTCGTCCGGGTGGTGCATCAGGTCGACGGCCTCGACGTGGAAGCCGTGCTCGGTGAGCAGCTCCTCCCAAGCCCGCGGTGCCAGCACCCACATCCGGGTCGACAGGGGAGGATCGTCGCGCAGCAGGATCACCTGCTCGCGTGGTGCGACTTCCGTGGACGGCCCGCGGCCGTGCAGGTCGGTGTGCAGGAGCGAGAGCACGAGCGGCGCACCGGAGCGCAGACCGTCGCGCAGCGCGGGCAGCACGCGTCGCGGATCGATGAACGCGAGGCTGCCAACGGCGTAGGCCGCGTCGAATGGCTCGGCCTCGGCGAGGTACGCGACCACGTCCCCGTGGACGAAAGCCACGCCCGGGACAGCCGCGTGCGCGGAGGCGGCGCGTGAGTGCTGCGTCGGGGAGCGTTCGATCCCGGTGACGAGAGCGCCGTGGACCCGCGCGAGATGGACGGCGTGGTGTCCCGCACCGGAGCCTATGTCCAGGACGCGCCGGCCGGTGACGTCGCCGAGGACTTCGGCCCCCGGTCCCACCCCCGCCCAGGGCGACCAGCCGAGGTGATCGGGGACGGGCGGCACGTACGCGCGCGCGAGCTGGCGCGCGCCGTAGACGGTCCAGGCGCGGGTGTTGATGTCCTCGACGGACATGGTGCCTCCTTCGGGGCCGGCGCCGGTTCCGCACCCCACGTCGAGGGCTCGCCTCCCGGCAGCGGGCGGCTGCAGCGTGGAGAGGAGCGAGCGTCCGGCGTCGGTGAGGGGTTGGTGGCGGTGGCCTCGGGCGTCGTCGCGGTCCCCTTCGTCCTGTGTGGTGAACATGCGGGGAGAGATACCCCTTTCGGCGGCGGCGCAAGGGGCGCACGGCCGTCCGTCCTGACGCGCGAGGTCGCTGACGGCCTCGACTGCGGGGCGCGCGTCCTCGTCATCGTGGGGCCACGCCCAGCGCGCGCGACCCCGCGCCCACGACCCCACGGGCAGGCCCTCCTCGTGCCCCCGGCGCACGACCCCGCACGCAGGCCCTCCTCGTGCCCCCCGCTCCCGCTCCCCGCGACGCGCCCCACGACATGCTCGCTGCCCCGCCGCCACCGACGGCGGGCCGACCGGGCACGTGATCCCGTACTGGCGTCCGGGTGCTGGAAGTTCAGCGCCAGGTGCATGAATGTCCGTGCCATGCCCACCTGGGACCCCGGAGAGGCGCGCGGTGTGTGCGCTTGTCCCGGCTGCGTACCGCATCCGGGTCCGCGACTGACGGGCCTCGCCCTTTGTGCCGGCGGTGGTTCACGCACCGTGACGCCGAACGTGGACAACGCCGGGAGACAGTGCATGACCGAAGTGCGGGCTTGCCTGTGTGCGGGGGAATTCCCACGATGGACGCTGTTCCGCCGGGCCGTCTTCTGCGCCGGGTGAGTTCCCTGAACCCCGTCAACCAGTAGGCGAAGAGCCAATTCGGCACGACATCGTCCCCGCTGTCCTCGGTACGGCTCAGGAGAGCTGCCGTGCGTACCGTCCGGCGTCAGGACGGATGCGCGGCTCTGCGGTCGCCCATGCCGGTGGGGTGCGGCGGCGGGTGCCCGTACGGGCCGCTTTTCGGTGCGGGGTCGCGGTGGCTCTCTTGCGGCGGACACCGTTCACTCGCTGACGTGCTGGTCGCGAGGTGACGCGCCCGCGGATACGGCGGTGCCGCGCCGGAACACGATCCCGGACGCACTTCTCGTGCGACGACGGCATGTTCCGGATGGCCCACCGCTCGCTTTTTCCTTTCTCGTTCAGGGCGACCCGATGGGCGGCCGTCAGTCCGGTTTTCCAAGTGCCGGGGAGGCCGCATGAGATGGCGTCGCGCCTTCCCCCATGGCAACCTCGGCGTGGCCGCGCCGATGGAAAAAGAAAGCCCGTGCCTTTCCGTTCCGTGCGCCTGAGAACCGTCTGCGGAGTTCTCCGCGAACGACGGCGCGCATCGCGCTCCCGATGAGCCGGCGTCCGAATGAGCGCCTCGGAGGCCGTCGTGACGAGGCCGTCCGGCCCCGCGGGTTTCCCTATGCTCTCGATCCCAAGATCAGCAAGGACCGGGAGGTACTTCCTCATGTCCCAACCCCGCATATCCCACGCAGGGCGAGGGCGGGTGCGTGCTGTGGTCGCCGGGCTGGCGATGGCGGGGCTCACGATGGCCCTGCCCGCCACCGCCGCGGCGGCCGCACCGTCCGCCACCGCCACCGCCACCGCCGCGGCCACCGCCACCGCGGCCCCGGTCGCGGCGACGGCCTCGGTGTCCGACTGGCCGTACGCCGGTGGCAGCCTCGGTGACACCCACAACGCCGCCGCCGAGCGCACCATTGGCCCTGACAACGTTGCCAACCTCAAGACCAAGTGGACCTTCACCGCAGGGGACAGCGTCTCGGCCACGCCGACCGTCGTGGATGGCTACGTCTACGCACCGGACTGGGCGGGCAACCTCCACAAGGTGCAGGCGACGACCGGCCAGAAGATCTGGAGCCACCGGATCAGCGAGTACACCGGGATCGCCGGCGACATCTCGCGGCTCAGCCCCGCGTACTGGAACGGCGAGATCGTCACCGGGAGCGGCGAACAGCGCAGCGACAGCACGGAGGGCGCGTTCCTCTTCGGGCTCGACGCCCTGACCGGCGCCAGGATCTGGAAGACCCAGATCGACGCGGACCCGACCGCCATCGTGACGTCGTCACCCGTCGTCGCCGACGGCGTCGTCTTCGTGGGCGTGTCGTCGAAGGCCGAGAAGTACGCCCCGCCGTACACCTTCCGCGGCAGTGTCGTCGCCCTCGACGCCGTCACCGGCGAGAAGCTCTGGAAGACCTATGTGGTCCCGCAGGGCTACACGGGCGGCGCGGTGTGGGGCAGCAGCCCGGCGGTCGACCCGAAGACGGGGCTGGTGTACGTCGGAACGGGAAACAACTACACCGTGCCACCCGGCGTCTGCACCTCTCCCGACGAGACCGACTGCGATCCCGGTGCGCCTGACAACTACCAGGACTCCGTCGTCGCCTTCGACATGCACACCGGCAAGATCGTCTGGGCCACCAAGACCCTGACGGCCGACACCTGGACCGTCGGCCAGCGGTTCGGGGACGACTTCGACTTCGGTTCCGGCCCCAACCTCTTCACCGCCACCGTCGACGGCAAGGCCACCGACCTGCTCGGCATCGGCCAGAAGAGCGGCGTCTACTGGACGCTCGACCCGGCGACCGGGAAGATCGTATGGGCCACCGCGGTCGGCCCGGGCGGCAACCTCGGCGGTCTGCAGTGGGGTTCGGCGGTCGACGGCAAGCGCATCTACGTCGCCAACACCAACACCAACCACCTGTCGGTCACCCTCACGTCCGCGACCGGGCAGAAGTCGACCACCACGGGTGGTTTCTGGGCCGCGCTCGAACCGGCCACCGGAAAGATCCTGTGGGAGACCGCGACGCCCGATGCGGCGTCCCCCATGTCCTTCGTGTCCAGCGCGAACGGCGTCGTCTACGGCGGGTCCACCAACCCCGCCGGCAACAACATGTACGCCCTCGACGCCGCGACCGGCGTCATCAAGTGGGGCTTCCCCAGCGGGGGCGCCGTCCTCGGCGGCGCGTCGATCGTGGACGGCTCGGTGTACTGGGGCTCCGGGTACCACACCCAGAACCTCGGCCCGTTCTTCCCGTCCAAGGGCGACAACGACAAGCTCTACGCCTTCTCCCTGCCGCAGACCCTCCCGCAGACGGTCTACGCCTCCCCGACCGCTGCCGCCTCCGCGGCGGACACCAGCTGCAGCACCCCCGCCTTCCGCACGATCAACGCGGCGATCAAGGGGGTGGCCGCCGGCGGCAGGGTCGTCGTCTGCGACGGCACGTTCCAGGAGAAGGTCGCCGTCACCAAGCCGCTGGCTCTCGAGGCCCGCTCGAACGTCACCATCGACGCGTCCGGCCTGCTCAACGGCATCGAGATCAGCGCGCCCGACGTCACGGTGACCGGGTTCACCGTGAAGAACGCCGTCGGCGAGGGGATCCTCGTCAACAGCGTGAAGAACGTGACCATCGCGAACGTCATCGTCTCGGACAACAACACCGGTACGGGCCCGAGCGCCGTCGCCAACTCCTATGCTCCTTGCCGGCCGACGCAGGGCAGGCCCGGCGACTGCGGCGGAGGCATCCACCTGCTCGGCAGCTCCGGCGTGACCGTGCTGGCCGGCACCGTCAGCGGCAACGGTGCCGGGATCGTCATCAGCGACGAGACCGGTCCCGCGTCGGGCAGCACCTTCAGCAACAACTCCGTGCACGGCAACGCCTCGGGATCCGGCTTCACCCTGGTCTCCCGCAACGGCGCGGCGGCGCCCGGCGGTGTGCGCGCCCCCGGCGCGGGCGGCGTCTTCGGCAACAAGATCACCGGCAACAATGTGTTCGACAACGGACGTGAGGCCGGTGGTGGAGGCGTCACCCTGGCGTCGGCCGTGGCCGGCGGCGCGGTCTACGGTAACACCGTGCAGAGCAACGTGATGACCGGCAACGGCTGGGCGGCGGTGACCGTGCACGGCGGCGTGCCCGGCCTGGACCTGGGCGGCAACGTCGTCAGCGACAACCAGATCGGCACCAACAACACCGTCGGGGACACCGAGACGGGCACCGCCGGCGATCTGCAGACCACGGGCATCCTGGTCAGCGTCGTGGACCCGATGTCCCTCAAGGTCACCGGAAACACGATCGCCGGCAACGTCTTCGGCATCTGGACGCACGGCCCCGTCACGGCGTCCGACGCCGCCGGGGCCAACCACTTCAGCAACGTCACCACTCCTGTGTCCGCCCACTGACGAGCTGGCGTCCCCGGCCCGGCGCCGTCCCGGCGTGCCGGGGGAAGAACACTCCGCCGTGTCCTGCCGCAGAACCGTCCGGCAGGGCACGGCGGCCGTGTCGATCAAGCCCTGGCGAGCGCCCCGGCACGCCCTCGGACGAGGGTGTGCCGGGGCGCCGAGGCGTGCCGGGGCGCCGAGGAGTCCCCGGCGCGTCAGCGCCCGAGCGAGCTCGGCGTCTCGCCGAAGTGCCGCTTGAACGCCCTGCTGAAGTGACTCACATCGGCGAAGTGCCAGCGAGCGGCCACAGCGGAGACGGTGTGCCCCTCGCCCGACGCCGCGAGTTCCTCGCGCGCTCGCTCCAGGCGGCGCCGTCGCACAAATGCCATCAGCGATTCTTCGGCGTCGGCGAACGCCCTGTGCAACGTGCGAACGGAGACCGACAGGGCCTTCGCTATCTCGGACGGCGACAGACGAGGGTCCAGGAGGCGGGCCTCCGCGCAGTCGCGGGCCGCTGTGCGCAGGGACGGGCGGAAGGTCGAGTCGGCCGACACCCCGCGGCTCATGAGCGCACCGGCCAGCAGATGCAGTACGGACTGATGAGCGGCGCTTACGCCCGCCGGACTCAGATCGCCGCGTGTCTCGCGGACCAGACGCAGCTGTCCCAGCAGCAGCCGCGCTTCGGGTGTGTTCTGCGACATGAGGGTGAGCCTCGGCACCCGACCGCGTCCTGCGGCGGACAGTGCCTCGGACGGCAGAAGCAGGACCCGGGCCCGTGTGCCGGGCCGGTAGGAGAACTCCCTCGGCACCCGTGCGTCCCGTACGCACAGGGTGCCCGGTGGGACCTGCAAGCTGCGACCGCCCTCGGTGAGGCTCATCCCGCCGCTGCGCACGACGTGCACCACCGTGTATCGCTCCGTGGCCCGCTTCATGCCGATGACGCCTTCCACCGCGTCGCCGTACTGGTCGCTGACCGAGATATCCCCGATCGTGGAGGATTCCATCCAGCACCGGTAATGACCGGCCGTGTACTGCTTTGGAACCCGAAGCGAGTGCACATGCCAAGGACGGGCGCGATTCAGGTGTCGCCATTGTTGCCGCACGAATTCATCGCGTTGCTCGTGCGCCAGTGCGACCTGGATGCGCATTCTTGGTGCACGGGAATGCTGCGGAGATCCGGCATCCGAGCCTGGGACAGTCACGCCGGAAGTGTATACGGGATCTCGAACGCGGTGTCGGCCGGTAGGGAGGCCACAGCTCACGGCACTGCTTCACCTCCGTTTCTGGGCGGCGGCACCCCGCGGCCATGTGGATCCTGCGCGGGCGGATGTGCACGCGCGCACGCCGGCGTCGGGCGGCTCGTATGGCATGCGCAGCGTCGGATCCGGACAATCCGATCTGCAACATGGGCGAATACATCGAGATTCGCGGGAAGGAGGACGCGGGAACGTTCGAGGCGGCCGTGCGACGCGTCGACTCGGAAGCCGGGATTTCAGCGCCGACTGGCTGCGTGAAACAGCGGCAGAGGGCGGTGAACCGCTCGGCCGGGCTGGTGCCGAGCGACCACTGCACCCGGTTTCCCGCACAGGTGCTTCTGCCTTCAAGAGGCAGACAGGTGAGGGATGATGACAAGTCCTTTTGAGGACTTGAACGCCGACTACCTCGTCCTGAAGAACGAGGAAGGCCAGTTCTCGCTCTGGCCCAGGTTCGTCGACGTGCCGGACGGACGGAGTCGGTCTTCGGGGAGGCTCCGCGTCAGGCACGCCTCGACTTCGTCGAGGCGAACTGGACCGACATGCGCCCCGAGAGCCTGATGGACGCCATGAACGCCGACTGAGCGGGGTCGGGGGCGGAGGTCGGTACGGCAGCGCCGGCCGGCGGGCGGGTCACGCCTCGCGGGCCGGCGCCGCTTCGGGCAGCGCGTGCTAG
>NZ_CBDRBL010000130.1:0-10955 GCF_965342175.1 Actinacidiphila sp. bgisy167 | reverse complement strand
CGGGAGCAGGCGGGAATCCCCGGCCTTTAAGCCCGGGAGGATGTCAAGGCATTGTTCAGGCCTCTTCGAGTTCACGTGACCTGGTCGTCGCGTCCCAGGAACTGGAAGGCATTCCCCTTGGCCTGGAACAGGAAGTACAACCCGTCCCGGTCCGGATCGAGGCTGTGGGTGTCGTCGGTGGCGAAGCGGAGAGTTTTGGCGAGTCCCTGGTAGGTGACGTCGAACAGGCACTGGGCCACGGCTTCCGGTTCGATGTCGCCCTTTTCGGCCAGTCTCTCCAGGGTGCGCGCGACCAGTCCCACGGCGTCGTACGCCTCGGGGGACCAGCGCCCGGGTGCCGTGCCGAATCTGGCGCGGTAGGCGGTCCTGAAGGTGCGGGACACGCTGCCGGGGTCGGTGAACGGAGCGCCGAACAGCCAGTCCTGGCCCGCGGTGCCGGCTTGCTGGAGGAAGGCCGGGCGCATGATGTGCCAGGTGCCAAGGCGCGGTCCTGTGAAGCCCGCCTCGGCCAGTGCCCGGGCGCAGCGTGCGGCGCGCTCGGGCGATGTGCCGCCGAAGACGACGGCCTGCGCTTCGGCGGCGAGGGCGGCGCGGACGGCGGGAGCGAAGTCGTCGCTGCCGGCCGCCACGAGGTGGACGCTGGTCGTGCCCTCGTGGGGCGGCGTCCGCGCGATCGCGTTGGTGAGGACCGATCCCGTGCGGCCCGCCGCCCGGTCGTCGATGACAGCGGTACGGTCGACCGGTCGCACGGAGGTCAGATACGAGACCAGCGGCAGCGCCAGGTAGGACTCGGGTGCCCGGGTGACGCGCAGGGTGCGGAGTTCCGACGGTGTCAGTCCGTCGTCGTCGAGGGAGATCAGCACCATGGCCGTGCCGGCGTTCTGGTAGAGCGCGCCGGCGGCGCGCGCCGCGGTGGCCGTGTTGGGGCCGAGGACCGCGATCGCCTTGACCTCGGTGAAGCGCCGGGCCGCCTGCTTGGCGCGGGTCGCCTCGCCTTGGTCGTCGATGGTGTGGAGGGCGAGGCGGAACGTGATGCCCGCGCGCGCGTTGTGCTGCTCCACGGCGAGCCTCGCCCCCCGTTCCTGCGCCACGCCGTCCGCCTTGTTCGCGCCGCTGAGGTCGGCCTGGAAGCCGAGGGCGTATACGGGAAGGGGGCCGCCCGAGCCGTCTGTGCCCCCTCGCCCAGCCGCCAGATAGGCGGTGGCCCCGCCGCCCACGGCGACCACGGAAGCCGCCGCGCTCCCCATCAGCAGCACGCGCCGTCGGGTCGGCGGGCGGGCGTCCTTGGGGTGCGGCGGTGTCGGGTCGGCGGCCGGGTCGTCGCCCGTCCGATGCCACGAAGGGCGCTGTGGGGTGGGCACGTCCAGCGCTCGTGCAGAGCGTTCGGCGACCACACGGAGGACCGCGGGCGGCAGCCAGTGCACCTTGGGGGCGTCGGGCGTTTCCCGTGCGAGTAGGGCCCGCGGGTCACGGAGCGCCGCCGCGGCCTCGACGGCCGTCGGCCGCCTGGTCGGGTCCTTGGCCAGGCAGCCCCGGATCAGAGCCTGGAGCTCGCCGGGGACGTCCGCCAGGTCCGGCTCCTCGTGCACGGTGCGGAACAGCACGCCCGCCGCGTATCCGGTGCCGAACGGGCGCCGGCCCGAGGCCGTGTACGCCAGGACGCAGCCCAGCGAGAAGACGTCACTGGGCGGGCCGACCTCACCGGCTCGGGCCTGTGCCTGTTCCGGCGCGAGGAAGCCGGGCGTGCCCATGACGGCGTCGGGTGCGGTGAGGGCGGTGGCGCCCGCGGCGTGGGCGATGCCGAAGTCGATGAGGCGGGGACCGTCCAGGGCGAGCAGGATGTTGCCCGGTTTCACATCACGGTGCACGACTCCCGCCGCGTGGACGGCGGTGAGCGCGTCGGCCAGCCGGGATCCCAGAGTCCGTACGGTGGCGACGGGCAGCGCGCCGAAGCCGTCGACCGTCTCCACGAGGGAGGGTCCGGGGACGAACTGCGTGGCCAGCCAGGGCTCGATGGCCTCCGTGTCGGCGGCTACGATCGGCACCAGCCATGGCCCGGTCAGGCCGCGGACCGCCGTCACCTCGCGCCGGAACCGGGTGCGGAAGGCCGGGTCCGCCGCGTGCTCGGCGCGGATCGTCTTGAGCGCGACGAGCGCCCCGCCTGCCGTGCGGGCGAGGTAGACGACGCCCATGCCGCCCGCGCCGAGCCGGGCCAGCAGCCGGTGCCCGCCGATCTCGTCGGGGTCGTCAGCAGTCAGGCGCTGCGTCACAGGCCGACCTTGCCCGCGTAGGAGTACCGGCCGTCCTTCACCTCGTAGCGGAAGGCGTCAGAGCTCTTGAGCCACCACCGGTAGTCCTTGTCGAACGCGTACGTCCGGACGAGGCCCTTGTACGCGCCGTTCCGCAGCAGGTCGTACAGCCTGCTCCCGGTGGGCCGGCCGCCTGCCTCGGTGAGGCGGGTGATGACCATGCGGGCCACGTCGTACGCCTCGGCCGCCCAGTAGGGGGGCGCGGCGCCGTAGCGCTTGCGGTAGGCGGTGGCGAAGACACGGACGGGGGCGGCCGAAGGGTCGATGTACGGGGCGAAGACCTGCCAGCCGTCGGCGGCACTGCCCGCGGCGGTCAGGAACTCCGGTCCGGCGGCCGGGTAGCCGATCACACGCAGGCCGTCGAAGCCCGTCTGCGCGAGGGCGCGTGCGACGGCCGCGCCGCCTGCTGGAGTGCCCGTGTAGACGAAGCCGTCCATCCGGTGCGCGACCATCTCGGCGACCACCGGGGCGAGGGTCTCAGCCAGCCGCGGTACGACCCGGGGCTCACCGGCGATCCTGAAGGCGCCGAGGTACTGGAACATCGTCCGGCCGAGCTGCCAGGCCGGGATGCCGCCGTCACGGTCGATCAGCACACTCACGCGCCGGGCGCCCTGGGTGTGCAGGGAGTAGGCCGCCGTGCCGGGCAGGCTCGTGTAGCCGGGGACGGCCTGGAGGAAGCGACCGGGCTCCGCCGTGCCGTACTCGGACTGCGCGGACGACACCGTGATCTGGGGGACGAGATGTGCGTCGTAGCTGCCGAGGCTCGCCCCGGTGGTCTCGTCACCGGTCGAGCCTATGACGGCGAGCAGGTCGCGGTCGGCGGCGAGGGCGCGGGCCACCTGGGCGGCACGACTCGCGTCGCCCCGGTCGTCGACCGTCTTGAGGGCGAGCGTGAAGGGCTTGCCCTTGGAGGAGTTGAACTGCTCGACAGCCAGCCGGACGCCGCGTTCCTGGGCCTGTCCGATGGCCTTCTGCGGGCCCGTCAGGTCGGCCTGGACACCGAGGACCCAGCGGCGAGCACCTGACGAGGCGGTCGGGACGGTGTCGTCGTCACGCCGGGCGGCCCGCAGTGCGGCACCGCCACCGGCCGCGAACAGGGCCGCGCCGCCGCCGAGCAGGAGGAAACGGCGGCGGCTGGTGGGAGGGGACGCGTCCGTGGGGACTTCCGTCGGATGCCCACCCGCCCTCCCACCGAGGGCCGTCGCCTCGATGTCCGGCAGGGCGAGCATCGCCGAGGAGCGGTCCGCGATGAGCCGCACAACGGTGTCGGGCAGCCAGTCGACGGTGCCGTGGCGCGTGTCGTCGACCAGCGCCTCGTCCACCTGCCGGGCGGTGGGCCGGGCGGCCGGATCCTTGGCGAGGCAGCGCTGCAGCAGCGTGCGCGTGTCGTCGGGGACACCGTCGAGGTCCGGCTCGTCATGCACGGTGCGGTACAGGAGGGCGTCCACGGCACCGGTACCGAAGGGCAGGCGACCGGTGGCGGCGTAGGACAGGAGACAGCCGAGGGAGAAGACGTCACTGGCAGGCGAGGCGGGCTGCGCCCGGGCCTGTTCGGGGGCGAGGAAGCCGGGTGTACCGACGATCATGCCGGCCGAGGTGAGTGCCGTCTCCTCGGTGGCACGAGCGATGCCGAAGTCGATGAGGCGGGGACCGTCGACGGCGAGCAGCACATTGCCGGGCTTGACGTCGCGGTGGACGAGTCCCACGTCGTGTACGGCGGTCAGGGCACGTGCCAGCATCCGGCCGAGCACGCGCACAGCGCGCGACGGCAGCGGACCGCAGGCGGCGACAGCCTCGGCGAGCGAGGGGCCGGGCACGAACGCGGTGGCGAGCCAGGGCGCGGCCGCGTCCGGGTCGGCGCCGGTGACCGGCACAGCCCAGGGGCTGTCCACACGCCGGGCCGCGGCGACCTCGCGGCGAAAGCGCGCGCGGAACTCGGCCTGGTCGGCGTACTCGGGCAGGATCACCTTGACGGCGGCCAGCTCCCCCGACTCGGCACGCCCGAGATAGACCACGCCCATACCACCGGCGCCGAGCCGGGCGAGCAGACGGTGACCGCCTATGCGGGCCGGGTCGGACGGGGTGAGCTTCTCGGTCATCAACGGTCGCCGTTCGTGCTGCTGGGCTCCGACGCGTTGCGTTCGATCGCGGCTCTGAGACGGGCGCGCATGCCGACCTGCGGATCCCGCAGCCGGTCGAACAGGTCTGCCCGGGACCAACCTGTGGAACCCTTGGCGGAGACCGCGAGGGTGAACTGGCCGATGCGGGCCTGCTCCCAGATGTACGGGTGGGGGCCGCCGACGTCGGCGCCTGTGTAGCTACCGAGCTCGGTGAGAGTGTCGTCGGCGTACGCGTTGCCCGAATCACCGAAGGAGTTCGGAACGTCGTTCAGGGACGTGATCACCTCGTCCGACCGCAGCCGCTGTGTGGGGCAGCGCATCATCTCCTCGAGGACCTCGGCGTTCTCCCAGTCGGCCTGCGCGGGATCGCGGTGCACCGTGACGACGGCACTCAGCCGGAGCGGACCCCTGGCATCACTCGCCGGAATCTCATAGGAGCGGGTCATGGTGGCCAGGACGTCCTTCGGGAGCGCCTGTTGCCGCCAGACACAGTCGTCGCCGAGAACCGGCCAGCGCCGCGGGTCGCTCTCGTAGGGGGTCCGGCGGACGGTGCCGGGGCCGAAGGCCGCGGCGTCCGGGATGACGCGCCGGATCAGCGCGGTGGCCTGAGCGGTGGTCCTCGGCAGTGCGGCGGGGTCGGTGTCCACGGCAGCGGTCGCCGACGGGCCGGCGGTCGCCGTGGCGGCGGCCTTCTTCGCAGGCGTCGGTTCTGACGGCCCGCGCCCACCGGAGGTACAGCCGGCGAGCACCAAGCCGCTCACCGCGACAGCGCAGCCGAGGCGCACCGCTTCCCTGTTCACGACCGCAGCCCCCTGGAATCACCGATTACCATGCGTCCGCCGTGATGCTAAGCGGTAACCGGCATGCCTCGACCACCGGTTGGCCATCACGTGGCGCAGCCGTACCCCTCCTGTCACGCACCCGGTACAGACCGACACCGTACTGCTGTGCCACGGTCATTCGGTTCGGCTCGGGCGGCTGCGTTTGTGCGCTCGGCTTCGGCCACACCTCCCCGAGACTGCGCTTCGACTGCCGCAGAAGACGGGCCTGCCGAAGCCCAGCCCGACCGGGCCTGCCCTGATCGAAGCCGCCGCTCTGCAGCCCGATGCCGGCCGTACGGCGTGTCCGTAGCGCAGCTACGGGCCGCAGACGGACCGGCGCTCTCCCGGAGGAGAGCGCCGGCGATAGCGTAGATCGACCCGCACGGTTGCTGGCCAGCGCTGGGCGGGGACTGCCTGGCCGATGTCGGGATGCTGCGGGGCCGGGCCCGCGGTGTTCGGGAAGACGTCGACCCCGATGCAACCTCCCGCCAGATGCCGGACTCCGGCCGTGCGACGGCACCAGAGAGACGGCGAGCGCGCGGGCCCTTGATGTCCAGGCGCAGCGACGCTCCGGCGGCCGGCGGAGGCGGCGCTGCCTCACTCGACCGTGCCGACGCTGGTGGTGCCGGCGTCGCAGGTGCCGCGGGCCACGACGCACGTGCCACGGGAATCTCCTTCGATCACGACGGATGCGCGCCGAACCGCACGGCGCCGCTGACGAGCGCGACCGCCGGGGGTCGCGGTGAATCGGCCCGGTTCGCCTGTTCTTCGCCCCCCAACGCACCGTCATCTGGTCGTTCACCGACGTTCATCGGCTCGGGTCCGCCGGGCGTGGCGCCTCCCGCGCTCGCGGTGTTGTCGACGCCCGTTCACACGCCCGCGCCGGCCGAAATCGCCCTGTCATGTCTCGGCCACACCATCCGTAACACGTCGCCCTGAGGATCGGCGTGCACACCGGAAGATCGAGAGAGGGCGACTCATGACTCAGGAGCAGCCAACAGGACTCGACCGCAGGAGATTTCTGCGCGCCGTCGGCATCACCGGCGGTGCCGGAGCGATGTTCGCCACCATGGGCGCGCTGGGGCTCGCGCCGACCGCCGAGGCGGCAGGCCGCGGCAGCGACTTCCGCGCGCCGAGCGCGGCCGACTTCCACCTCACCGGACGCAGAGCAGGCAAGGTCCTCGTCCTGGGCGCGGGCCTGGCCGGCCTGACGACCGCGTACGAACTGGGCAAGGCCGGCTACGACTGTACGATCCTCGAGCCGCGCGACCGGCCCGGCGGCCGCAACTACACCGTGCGCGGCGGGGACACCCACACCGACCTCGACGGATGCACCCAGACCGCCCGCTTCTCCCAGGGCCAGTACCTCAACGCCGGCCCGGCCCGGCTGGCCCAGTGGATGGTCACCCTCGACTACTGCCGCGAACTCGGCGTCCCCATCGAGGTCTTCACCAACGCCAACGCCGACGCGTACATCTACCACGAGTCGGCGGGCATGCGACCCGGGCAGCCGGTGCGGTACCGCACCGCCAAGGCCGACACCTACGGGTACGTCGGCGAACTGCTCGCCAAGGCCACCGACCAGGGCGCACTGGACCAGGAACTGACCGCCGAGGACAAGGAGCGCCTGCTGTCGTTCCTGGAGGACTTCGGTGAGATCGGCGGACGGGCCGACGGATGGGCGTACACCGGCGGTGCCAACCGCGGCTACGCCACCTGGCCCGGCGCCGCCGGCACCCCCGGGACCCTGCTCGGTGATCTGCCCACCGCCTCGGAGGTCTTCGCCTCGGGCGTCGGTCGGCACTTCGCCTTCGAGTTCGAGTTCGACCAGGCGATGCTGATGTTCCAGCCCGTCGGCGGAATGGACCGGATACCGAAGGCCTTCGCGCGCGCCATCGGCGACCACCGGATCCGCTACGGCTGTCAGGCCACCTCGCTGGTGCAGTCGGCGGGCGGCGTCACCGTCGGCTACACCGACCCCACCGGACGGCAGCGCCGGATCGAGGCGGACTACTGCGTCGCGGCCATGCCGCCCCATCTGCTCGCCAAGCTGCCGCACAACCTCGGAGCCGACGTGCAGACCGCGCTCACCACCATCCGCCCCTCGTCGGCCGGCAAGATCGGCCTGGAGTACCGCAGCCGCTGGTGGGAGACCGACCACCGCATCTACGGCGGCATCACCGAGACCGATCTGGACCTGTCCCACATCTGGTACCCGTCCTACGGTCACCACGGCGAGCGAGGCGTCATCGTCGGCTACTACAACACGGGGACCAACGCCGACGCCTACGCCGCCCTGACCCCGGCCGAGCGCGAGGCCCGCGCCGTCATGCAGGGCGTGAAGATCCACGGCGAGAAGTACCGCAGCGAGCTGGCGAACTCCTTCTCCATCGCCTGGAAGCGGGTCCGCCACCTCGAAGGCGCCTGGCACAGCATCCCCGGCGGCCCCGACGCCGCCGTCTACAGACCCCTCAACGAACCCACCGGACGCGTCCTGTACGCCGGCGACTGGCTGTCCTACATGGACGCCTGGCAACACGGCGCCATCCTCTCCGCCCGCAAGGCCGTCACCGCGCTGCACAGCCGGGCCCTGAGGACCTGACCGCCCGCACCACGGGCAGGGGCGCCCGGCTGGGCGGACCAGTCGAGCGCCCGTCCGTGCTCTCGGTGGCGGTGTTGCCCCGGCAGTCGGCGGCCCGCGCCTTGGATCTCAGGTCAGGGCGACGCCGAGCAGGACCTCCAACTGCGCGACCGTCTGCGCGGGTTCCTTGGCGTGGACGCCGGCGAGCCCCAACTCCGCTGCGGGCGCGAGGTACTGCTCGGTGTCGTCCACGAAGACGCAGGCCTCGGCGGGCAGACCGAGCTTCTCCAGGGCCAGTTCGAAGATGGCGGGCTCGGGCTTGCGCATCCCGTGTTGCTCGGAGATGACCACCGCGTCGTACGAATCCTCCAGGTCGTAGCCCTCGTAGAGGTCCCACGGCGCGAAGCCGACGGAGTTGGACAGGATCCCCACGCGCACTCCGGCACGCCGGGCGGCGGCCGCGGCGTCGATCAGAGCCCTCTCGGGCCGCAGGTCGGCGAAGATCCGGCCCATCAGGTTGTCGGGCGCCACTTTGAGGCTGCGGGCCGCCGCGGCGTTCCACTCCTCCTGGGTGATCGCGCCGCGTTCGAGGTCGTGAGTGCGCCGGGTGCCCTCCTCGTCGAGGTAGAGCGCGTTGATGCAGGCGCCCTCGGCCAGACCCTCGCGCCGCTCGAAGGCGAGCACGGCGGGCAGCAGGGGCGTGGTGAGGACACCGCCGAAGTCGAGGATCAGGCCGGTGCGGTGGGACATGGCGGAACTCCAGCGGTAGCGACGAGGACACGGCCACCGCGATGCGGACGCGGCAGGCGCATGGTGGGCCGTCCGGCGGCGACGTTGCCGCACGGTGCCCGAGGGGGGCCGGCCGGGAGCGGCGGCCGCGCGGGGCGACGACCGGAGATCATCCTCCCATTCCCGTCCTGCACCGGCCGGCCGCCCCTCTTCCCGAGCGGGGCCGGGTCCACGACCGACGCCTGAAAATCATCACCTCCTTGACCGGTGACGCAGGTGCGTGCGAGGGTTGCCGACGGGAGAACCCCAGAAACGTGAAGAAAGGTTGGGAATGATCGACAGGCGGAGCTTCGGCAAGGTTTTCGGCGCGGGCGCGGCCGCGGCGTCGCTCGCGGGGCTGTCGGGCCTCGCGTCACAGCCCGCCACGGCGGCGGCAGCACACCGGCCCGGGCCGGGCACCGGCGGACCGCCTCCCGCGCGGGGGAGGCACACCTCGCTCGGCGCCCTCAAGCAGATCGACGCCGGAGTCCTGAACATCGGCTACGCCGAGTCCGGCCCCGCCGACGGCCCCGTGGTGATACTCCTGCACGGTTGGCCGTACGACATCCACAGCTACGTCGACGTCGCGCCCCTCCTGGCGGCCGAGGGTTACCGCGTCATCGTCCCGCACCTGCGTGGCCACGGCACGACGCGCTTCCTGTCGCCCCGGGCGTTCCGCAACGCCCAGCAGTCGGTGGTCGCGCTCGACGTCATCGCCCTCATGAACGCCCTGCGGATCGAGAAGGCCGTCCTCGCCGGCTACGACTGGGGGTCGCGGACCGCCGACATCATCGCCGCGGTCTGGCCGGAGCGCTGCAAGGCCCTGGTCTCCGTCACGGGTTACCTGATCACCAACCGCGAGGCGAACAAGCAGCCGCTGCCGCCGAAGGCGGAGTTCGCCTGGTGGTACCAGTACTACTTCGCCACCGAGCGCGGCCGGCTCGGTCTGGAGGAGAACCGGCACGACCTCGCCCGTCTGGTCTGGGAGTTCAACTCCCCCACGTGGGAGTTCGACGACGCCACGTTCGGCCGCACCGCGGCGTCCTTCGAGAACCCCGACTACGTCGCCATCGTCCTGCACAACTACCGCTGGCGGCTCGGCCTGGCCAAGGGCGATCCGCGCTACGACCGCCTGGAGCGGCGGCTCGCCGCGGGCCCGACGATCGGCGTGCCCACCATCACCCTCGACGGCGAGGTCGATCCGTTCACCCCGGCCGGGGACGGCGCCGCCTACCGCGCCAAGTTCTCGGGCAGGTACGCCCACCGAACCCTGAAGGGCATCGGCCACAATGTGCCCCAGGAGGCGCCGGAGGCCTTCGCGGCGGCCGTCGTCGACGTCGACTCCTTCTGAGCCGGGCCGGAGGGCGCGACTGGGAGGGACACGTCCGGGGCGACAAACTCACCCGGAACGACGCGCGGAACTCGACACACTCGACATGCGCTGGTGACAGCGCTGACCCGCGCCCGGGGGCCGCGGGTCAGCGGCCCTGGAGGCGATGCCGGTGCACGTCGTGCAGGAGCCCGTGGTGCGGCCTCGCAACTCTCCGTCACCACCACGAGACAGGTCTGTTGGCTGGACAGACCCGGCCAACGCGGCCGGCCCCCGCACCGCAGCCATGGGCAAGTCGACCCTGGCCATGGACTTTGTTCGCGCCTGCTCGCTGCGCGTCCGGCAGCCGTCGGTGTTCTTCAGCCTGGAGATGGGCCGCCTGGAGGGCACCCAGCGGCTGCTGTCCGCGTCGCGCAGGCCAAGGTGCCGCTGCACCACATCCGCAACGCCACCCTCCCCGACGAACTGCGCCAGAAGGTCAACCTGTGCAGCGCCGACCTGGTCGACGCCCCGCTGTGGATTGACGACTCGGCAGGCCTGAACCTGCTGACCATCACCGCCAAGGCCTGCAAGCTGTGCGAAAAGGGCAACCTGAAGCTCGCCGTGGTCGACTACCTGCAGTTGGTGCAGTCCGGCGCCGCCCGCCGGCCCGAGAGCCGCCAGCAGGAAGTCTCCGAGATCTCCCGCAACCTCAAGCTCCTGGCTGAAGAGCTCGAGATTCCGATCGTGGCGCTGTCCCAGCTCAACCGCGGACCCGAACAACGCGCCGACAAGACCCCGGCTGTCTCCGAGGGACTGTACAAAGGGCCCTGTCTCACATGCGGTGGTAACTGAGTGTGATACCGCTGGAAGTCGCCTCCGAAGTGCTCTGCCGCAGGTCGAGGAAGCCCTCTCGGGCCTTCGCGGGCTATGCCTCGGAAACCCCGAGAGGCCCTGTCAGCGCAGTGTGAGGCCGACCAGCAGTTATTACTCCGCGCACCGGTCTCACTCAGCGTCACCACCGAATGTGAGACAGAGCCGTTCTTT
>NZ_CBDRBL010000129.1:0-11332 GCF_965342175.1 Actinacidiphila sp. bgisy167 | reverse complement strand
GGCCAGTCCCGACACGGCACGGGACATATCGGGCAGCCAGCCGTTTACGACGTCGCCGTCAGCCCTTGGAAGAATCGAGGTTACGGGCACAGATGCACCACGTTCCCCGGCGCGATGTGGACGTAAAGTCCGTAACCCAGCTCCTTGACCGCCCTGGGAATGATGTCGGTGAGCCAATGGGAGGGATCGCCCGGCGTGGAATGAATCTGCACGTGGACAGGCTGGATCGTCGTGTCGATACGCGCAGCGGCGAGTCGCTCCCTGATGCCGTCCGCTACCACGCGGGCGTCTACCTCTCCCGAGCCGGCCAGCACATCCGCGTGGCCCGATGCGCCGGACACTCCGAGCAGGTCCTCCAGGGCAAGCGGGTGTGTTTCACTGGCCACCTCACCTGGAGCTGCCATCGATCGGGTCAGACCGTCGGTGACGGTGCCCACTTCCGTGCTCTCGAGGACATCCGCCTCGGCAACGTGACTGACGAGGGGTTCCGGGACGACGGGAACCCGGGTATCCGTTCTCACCTGACGCTCCGCAGCGGTGAAGCTGTCCCAAGGCGCGCTCGGGGCGGCGGCGTTGGGCGCATCGAGGAGCGCTTGGGTGGACTGCGTGAAAAATTCCCGGGTCGAGGTGGGCGCCTCATGGCTGTTTTCGTTCTCCGGCCGCCCTTGAGGCTGGTCCGGACGCCTTGTCGCCTGTGGCTGGTCCCGAGCGCCCACCGTGGGTGAGGTCACCGTGGTGCCGGGTGAGGCCGTGCCTGTGGAAGAGGTCGGGTCGGCTTTGCCGCGGTGGAACCAGGGGGCCATATGGTCGGCTATTTGCTGACGCGTGACCTTGGTGATGACCAAAGTGTCCTCGCCGGGGACCACGCCCCGGGGTGGGCGTCCCATCAGGCTCATCTTACCTGGCGGTACGTCCTCTTGTGTGCGTCCGCCGGGTGTCAGGAGGGTTTCCGCGGGGGCCTCGGTGTCCCCGCCGGCCATACCATGAACAATTTCGTGGGCCAGTGCCCAGGGCGAGGAATTGACCGGCCAGGCCTTCTGGCTGATGCGACCACCGGGAGTGAGGGAGACGACCGCGTCGGCCTCGTCCGGGTGATCAACAAAACGTACTTCAGCCCGCCACACAGGACCGGCGCCTTGCAGAGGGCCGGTCACCTGGTCGGGCAGGGGAAGACGATAAGCGTGTGCGTTGACGACGCGTTCCAAGCCCCAGGCGGCCGCGTTCATCACCCGCGCCCGCTCCTCATCGCGTACCCTGCCGACGAGATGAATCCTCCGTGTCATCACCACCAGCCCGTCCTCGAATTCCTGCCCCTTGTACCACGACCACTGGTAGCCCACATCCGTCCGCTCGCCGGCATCCGGATCCCCCAGCACGCGCCGACCACCGCGAGTATCAAACGAGAACGCCTCCGCCGCTCCCGCCCGGCGCTCGCCGCGGCGCGTTCCGAACGGCAACCACCGCTCGGAACGGACCACCCCTGAACCGAGCAGCTCCAACTCCGAGAAGGACAGGGCCGCTGGCCTCGCAGTCGCGCCACCCGCATGAGTGGCGGCGTCCATCGCCTTCACCCACGGCTCCTCAGAGGCAACGGCGACTTCCGTGTTCTCTGCCTCTGGCCAGCCCTCGGGCAAGCCAGGCGCCCGGTCCCCCGCACGGCCGCTCGACGTAGCCTCGCCTGAAACAGCACCCGCGACAACGCCACCCAGTTTCTTATAAACCTTCGTTGTTTGCGGGGGGAGTTGCTGCCCTGTGACAGCACCCAAGAAATACTCGCCCATAAAAAGGAGGGGGCTTTCATGCGCCGATCGAGGAAGCTTGCGGGCGATGTCCTCGTAGTTTCTCTCGGCGAATCGCGTGAAGGTCAAATCATAATAGGCGGACGCATCATTTGCGTAGCGCACGGATTTCTCTATCACCGTGATGACATGCTGAACGCCCAGCTCAATTGGATACGTTTTGTCATCGCTGGACGTATGGCGCAGTGCGAGCAGGTCAGGGGAAAGAACCAAAATGTCCGGCGCAAAGAAGGTACTGGAGATCCCTGAGAGGACATCAATCTTTCCATCATGCCGCACGCGAATACTCCGACCATATTTCGGAAGGTAGACTCTCAGGTTCGGCACAGAAAATCCCGCCCCTTGGACCAGCCTCACGGCTTCCGATATCTGCTCGATTCTGCGGTCGGTAAGATCGTCTGGTTCCGTTAGGTCAGCGAAAACTGTGAAGTTCGCCTTGTCGACCCGCAACGGGAGACGCGTCATCGCAGCATGCGGAACATTGTAGTCCTCAGCCTTCGAGCGGTCTGATCGTTTCGTGTACGACTGGAGTTCAGGGAATTTCTCAAGCGTCGCGGGCTCGGGCAAGTAGGATGACTTGTTTTCCCCCGCCACCTCTACCTTTGCTTTTTGCAGCAAATATTCCCACATGCGGTCGAAGTCTTCTTCATCCGCATCATGGAAGATCTGCACCGCATTCTCAGAGAGAGTGTTGTCTGCATTCCTCGGCAGTAGCAGAGCGCGCGCAGCAGGACTCTCGGTGTCAAAGCCTGAACCACTTCCGATGTAACGTTCCACCATGGCCCCGAAACGTGAACTCACAGAAAATGTGTTCACTTCGCCATCCTTGGGAATTTCCATGAAGGACTCGAACGGCAGTCCTGACTGCTTGAGAAGCTGCTCTCCTTCGATGACGTTATCTATGATGGCCACGACGGTCTCGCGCCTGGGGTCAGCCTGCCAATTCCTGATACCGATTCTAATGGCGGCCGCGAGCGCATTCATCTTCTCGGCTTCGGTGCTACTTGAAGGACTGGCCGCAGTAATCGAAAGCGCAGCGAATGCATCCTTCGCAGCTCCCTCAAGATGCCCAGCTGTATATGATGACCTGTTCAGGATATTTTCAAGCTTGACCTCCGGAAGCCCGGCAGCCTGATTTTTCATCGAATAGGGCACGCCGAAATTATGCGCTATGTCGAGCGTCTCGTGCAGCGTGTGGTAGGCGAGTTCGGAGGTGTGGTCGTAGTGAAGCCGCCAGAATGCAAAGATGCCCCAGGCCAATGCTGCTACCTCATGCCGTGATGCTCCGAAGAACCTCGCCATATGGAACATTCGTAGCGCGGTGTGTGATTGACCGGACCAGACCGGTATGTTGAGGGAACGAGCCAGTATCGTCGACCGCGCGTTCTCATTTCGCGTGGAAGGCGCTTCTTTGAGACGACCTTCTCTATCTCGGACTATGTTCTGTCCCCGCTCTGGGTTCGCTGCCGTCCGCCGACCCGAATCATCGATTCCCGTCGTGCTCATCACATCCGATGCTTTGGGCAACGGGAGCCGGCCGGTGCCCTGCGTTACCGGCGAACGAGAAACCTTCTCTCGGAAATAGTCACTCAAATCGTGCATGACCATCATTTTGTCACGGAATCCGAACATATGAGGCGTTTCCAGGACTTCCAAAATCCCGCCACGCTCCCAGACTTCCGTGCGCAAATGTTCAAGTGGTTCATTTGCGGAAAACCAGTTAAGATAAACAGCAAACGGTCGGTCATCAAGGAGGGTGCGGCCTGACTTCAACTCCTCCAAGATCCCCGAGTTATTGGGAAAAGCTCTCAACCTCGCATGAAGACGGGTGAACAGAACGTCAAGTAGAGCCTCGACGTGGCCCTCGTCTTCGATTTTCCGGGCAAGTTCCTTCTCTGCGTGCCTGTTCTCTTTCGCCGCAACCCATCCGAGCAATCCTCGCGAGGCGTCGACCACACTTTCGTATCGCCAAGAATGGGATTTCGTACCAAAGCTCGGATGCGTTCCGATCCGCATTCCCAGAACATCATGATCACCGCTGTATCCTACAGGGTTCACAATCAGCTTGGCCAGCTTTCGTACAAACCTTCTTGATTCATTTTTAAAATGCTCCGCCTCCTTTGTGTTCATTCTGTCGCGGCTATCGCGAGTGGGGTCGTTTTGCTCTTTTCTAAGAGCCGTGAAGAAGAGCTCAACGTGCGCTCTGAGAACCTTTTGCAGGTCTTTAATTTCACTCTCTCTATTCGCCGTCCGTAGTTCGTGCAGTGCGCGGAGATATTTTGCCTCAATCTCCTCCTCGGATTCCGTGTCGTCGCGCAGGATTGTGTTTATTTCAAGTTGGTGATACAGATTTTCCTCGGCTTCGGCAAGTCGCTCTCGATATTGTGTTTGTATATCTTTTGCGTGGCTCGCATAACTTGCCGTGAAATCCAGGTTGCCGATTTTCAGTGCGCCGCCGAGGATTCTCTCGCGTTTCTTCCCAAGGCTTGAAGAAAACTCGGCAGCAAGTCTTTTGGCGGTGTCCTCGCGGCCGAGCGAGAGTTCCGTCGCTACCCGGTTCCGCGCCGCCTCGTATGACTCGCGAGCCGCAAGCGCTTCCTGGTCACTTCCGATCATTATATTCGGCCCAAGAAGTTCCCGTGCGCGTTCCATGACATCGTGGAATTTCGCGCCGGGCAGTGATCGAAGTTCAGCTGGCAAACTCTCGTCGTCTCTGCCTGATAGATCACCCAGTCCCATGCCGACCATACGCCGCTCTGCGGCATCAAAGAACTCCTCGGCCTCGGCGAGTTCTCTTTCGCTCTCCTCGAGACGAGAGACGCTGCCGGAATCTCCATCGTTCTCGATGCGCGCGGCGAGAGCAGTCCGGTTATTGAGGGCCATGGTGAGCCTTGCTGCCGCCTTCGCATAGCTCACCATCGTTTCTTTGAGCTCAGCACTCCATCTGTCCTCTCCGGCATCGCGAACCTTGCCAGCCTTAGTCGGAGAGGGGTTCGCCTGGTGTCGCGGCGATCCTGGGCTGGAGATATAAGGGGACCTGGCCGCCGACTGGGGCCGCACGTCGCTGGTGGTGTTGCTCCCGCTTCGTCTCTGGTTGATTTCCGTCGGTTCCAGGTCAAGTTCCTCTGCCGTAAGGGGGTCGCCACCCCGACTCGCCTTCGGCTGGTCCATGGGCAGACCGGTCTGGGTCGGCTCGCTTACCGGAGAGAACCGTTTGACAGCAGATCTGGGTTCTGCCAGGAAAACCGGAGGGGTGGGCAGCTCTGCGTGGCCTGCTGCGAGTTCTGCATTACGCGGCATTCCCTGTCGGGTGGGGGAAAGAATTTCCTCCGGGGAGGATTCCGAAAAGCGGTGAGGGATCGTAGTGAGGGCTTCACCGCGAGTTTCTGGTGTGCGACGTATATTGGAGGACTTGAGAAGGCGGTCACGCTCCTCGCGGTTACTACTGGTGAGTCGATGAGAGGGGATATCCGTCAGCGCTCGCAGCGTTTCCTCGGAGGTCATACCCCCAGGCGGATCATTGACGATCTCCCGGTATAGCGATGCCGCATCAATGACATGCTTCACAAATTCATCAAAGGCGGCAGGTTGGAGGAGGCCGCTCCCGGACAAGACATCACTCACCGTAGAGGGCAGATCGAAGCAAATCCTGGCAATTGGTCGGGTATTCACAGTCCATTTTTCCTATCGTGACAGATGGAGCGGAAAACAAGCAGATTACAAGGAAACGCGAACGGTTCCCCGCGAGACGTTTCAACAGGACATCTCTGGCCAAAGCGTGTCTTGATGTCCTCGATCGCATTCGCTGTAACGATTCGACGGGCACGGCCAGACGCTGGGTGGCGTTGTCGCGGGTGCTGTTTCCGGCGAGGCTACGTCGAGCGGTCGTGCGGGGGACCGGGCGCCTGGCTTGCCCGAGGGCTGGCCAGAGGCAGAGAACACGGAAGTCGCCGTTACCTCTGAGGAGCCGTGGGTGAAGGCGATGAACGCCGCCACTCATGCGGGTGGCGCGACTGCGGGCCAGGGGCCCTGCCCTTCTCGGAGCTGGAGCTGCTCGGTTCAGGGGTGGTCCGTTCCGAGCGGTGGTTGCCGTTCGGAACGCGCCGCCCACCGTGAGTGTCAAACGAGAACGCTTCCGCCGCTCCCGCCCGGCGCTCGCCGCGGCGGGTGCTAAGGGATCCGGATGCCGGCGAGCGGACGTATGTGGGCTACCAGTGGTCGTGGTACAAGGGGCAGGAATTCGAGGACGGGCTGGTGGTGATGACACGGAGGATTCATCTCGTCGGCAGGGTACGCGATGAGGAGCGGGCGTGGGTGATGAACGCGGCCGCCTGGGGCTTGGAATCGCCCGGCTGGAATGCGGTGTGGTCGACAGTCCTTCGCCGTGAACGAAGTGCCGCCGCAGCTGGATGAATTGCTGTTCTCCTCGATCGACGGTGTGTCCATGGCGTCGGTCGAGGTGACCGACACGGTCGTACGGATCGAGGCTCGTACGACTTCCAGTCGGGCGGCCTGCTCGGGATGCGGATGCTCGTCAGGCCGAATACACGGCTCCTACCTGCGGTTTCCCCGAGATCTACCAGCAGTGGGCAGGTTTGTCGTGGTGTCGTTACGGGTGCGTGGGTTCGTCTGCACGCAGGACTCCTGTCCGCGCAAGACCTTCGCCGAGCAGGTGTCCGGTCTGACGCGTCGGTTCGGCCGGCGAACCGAGCGGCTGAGGTCGACTCTGGTCTCGGTCGGTCTCGCGCTCGCGGCCCGGGCCTGCGCCCGGATGACGGACACCTTCGGGGCCCCGGTCAGTCGGAACACCCCCAGCCGGTCGGGCCTCGGCCCCCATCCGCCCGTGCCGTCACGCGTTGGATCCTCACGCACCCCGACGCCCTGACCGAAAATGACCGGCTCCAGCTCCAAGCCACGCTGGCGAACTGCCCTGAGCTGACAACCCTCGTCGAGCACGTGCGCTCTTTCGCCCACATGGTCACCCACCTGCAAGGCGACTATCTCCCGCAGTGGATCGAATCGGCCAGAGCCACAACCGACCTGATCAGTCTCAGCCGGTTCGTCCACCACCTTGAGCATGATCCGGTGCGTCCGCGGCTCTGCCGCAGCCCTAACACTCGGTAGGGCCCGCCCGGCCTGGGACGCACGGGCCGGGGGCGGATGCGTCCCCCCGCCGGCCCCACCGCCGATGCGCCGGCGCGGGGCGGGCTCGCGCGACCTCGTGGGACGCGCCCTGTGCGATGCGCGTGCTACCGGTCGGCCAGGGCGGAGCCGGCGACGCGCACGGGGTTCACCCCCGCGGCGCTGCGGCTACGGCCACCGGCGGCCGACCGGCACCTCGGCCAGGTGCGGGGCCGACAGGTGCAGCACCTCGTAGCGGTCCAGGTCGGTGACCGCGGTGGGCGGGGTCCGCTCCCAGAGCGTGAGGAGCACGGTCTCCCAACGGCGGGGGTCCACGGCCAGCACGGCCGTGTGGACGCCGGCCGCGGTGGCGCGCTCCTCCCACTCCTCCAGGGCCCGGGTGACCGGCTCGCGCGGGTCGGCCCCGGCGGGGAGCCGCCGCACAAGACGGCTCGCGGCGCGGGGCGCGGCACCGGAAGCGGGCCCGGGCCGGTACGCGGCACCCGTCCAGTGGCTGACGTCAGGGCGCCCGAAGTCGTCGACGATGCCGCTGAAACCGCCCCCGCCCCACAGGAACCGGTTCATGCCGCCGGTGTCCTTCCAGAGGTAGAAGGGGGCGTACGCGTTGACCGGGGAGCCCTCCGTGCCGCGTTCACGGATCAGATAGGCCTTGAACCCGAGGTCCTCGTAGGCGTCCGTGAGCCGGCCCCGTCCCGCGACCCGGTCGCGGATGATCTTCATGTCGTAGTCGGCGGGCAAGGTGATCTCGTACTGCATCGCGTACATGTGCTGGTCTCCCCCTGGGAGTGCTGGTCGTGCGACTCCGCTCAGGCCCGCTGCGCCAGCAGCGACAGAGCGCCGCTGACTGCCTGGTCGAAGGGCGCGGCAGAGCCGGACGCCCGGGCGAGCACATAGCCGCCCTGGAGCACGGCGACGAGCGCGGCCGCGATGTCGTCGGTGTCGAGGCCGGGTGCGATCTCGCCGCGCGCCTGGCCCTCGGCGAGCACGTCGGCGATCCGCCCGCGCAGCCACTCGAAGGTCTCGTCGAGCGGCGCCCGCAACTGCGGGTTCACGACCACCTCCGGGTCCTGGGTGAGCCGCCCGATCGGGCAGCCCCGCAGCACGTCGCGCTCGCGGCGCAGATAACGCGAGACCCGCTCGACGGCCGAACCCGGGAGGGAGAGTTCGCGCTCGGCGGCTGCCCGCATCCGTTCGGCGCTGCGGCGCACGGCGGCGAGCGCCAGCTCCGGCTTGCCGGAGAAGTGGTGGTACATGCTGCCCTGGCCGACGCCTGAGCGCTGCTGGATGGCCTTCGGGCTGGTGCCGACGTAGCCGCGCTCCCAGAGCAGCTCGCGGGTGCTTTCGATCAGGCGTTCCGGCGTCGTCTCCACGACAGCAGTGTACATACCAGTAGGTACAGAAGGAGGGCGGCCAGCGGCCTTACCCGACGCGCCGTCAGCCGCTCCGGCGTGCGGAGGCCAGCACGTGCGGGGCGCTGGGCACGGGCAGGGCGATGCCCCCGGCGCCCTCGGGAACGCGGAAGCGCCGCACCTCCAGCAGCTCGAAACCCGCCGCCGCGACCGCGGCGAGCGTGTCCCGCCCGGTCCGGCAGCCGCCGAACAGCAGCGGCCACACCGTGCGGTCCGCCGCCCACTGCAGCGCGGCACACCCGCGTTCCTCGGCCCTGCAGTGCTCCAGCAGCCGCAACTCCCCGCCCGGGCGCAGCACCCGGTGGAGCTCGGCCAGGGCACGCTCCTGGTCGCGTACGGAGCACAGCACGAGCGAGGCGACCGCCGCGTCGAAGGCCTCGCTCTTGACCGGCAGCGCCTCGGCGACCCCCGGAACGACGTCCACCGGCACCTCGGCGCGCTGCGCCGCGTCGAGGGCGAGCCGGCGCAGCCGCCGCTCCGGCTCGATCGCCACGACCTCCGCGACGGCCGCGGGATAGTGACGGAAGTTCAGTCCCGGACCCGCGCCGATCTCGATGACCCGGCCGGTGAGCCCGGCGAGCACCGTCCGGCGGTGCACCGCGAAGCCCGCGCGGGCGTCCATCACCGGACCGCAGCGGGCGTAGAAGCGGGCGAACAACGGGTGGTGCACGGACGCGCGCGTCACATCGGCACGGCTGCGCATGACCGGACCTCCTTCGTCTTGGCGCCCCTGCCTCCGATTCTGCCGTCCCGGCGCCCGCCACAAGGCTCCCCGCACCACGGCGAATCCGGCGTGTCGGCCCCGGAGTCCCGGCCCTGCCGGCGTGGCGGCGGTGCTCCGCGGTCGTGCCCTGCCGGGGCGGGCAGACGGGGGTCTGCCCGGCGGCGGGCCGTTCGGGCCCGGAATCAAGCGTCGGCGGGCACCCAGGGTTCTTCCGCATGCTGCGGCATATGTCGCGTTCGGATCACCTCGTCCAAGAGCCGCGGTGAGCTGGCGCGGCGCTGGAGCGAGCGCAGCCGGCAGAGATCCTCGGCTACTGGCCGCAGTTCGCGCTCGGTGCAAGCGTTGCCCACCGCAACTCCATGGTGAGGCGCGACCTCTCCGGCATACGCCCCGCCGGGCACGGGCCCCACGGGCACGCGTACGGGCACGAGGCGCACGCGTAGCGCGGGGGGCGCACGGGTTCGGCCTGATGCGCACAGGCGGTGGTCCGGCGGCCCCGGGGCCGGCCGGACCACCGTTTCGCGGGCCGGTGGCCGCCCGACGGGCGCCGTCGTGAGCGCAGCACAGCCTGCTCCGTGACCGGGGGGAGCCGTTCCGGGAACCGCTCCGAGATTGTCGGAACCGGCCATGAGGCTGCCACGTCCCGACTGTTGGCAGTCGGAAACAATGTGATCACGGAACGGACACAAGGAGAACCATGCGATACCGCACCCGAGTGACAGCCCCGGGGGCCGCACTCCTCGGCACAGCAGCAGCGCTCACCCTCTCCCCGTCCGCGCAGGCGCAAAGCGCCGACGGGCGGGGCGTCCGGGACCGTTTGACTGGAGGAACCCCGGGGGGCGAAAGCCTGGGCGACCCGGTCTATCCGGCGCTCGGCAACACCGGATACCGCGTCTCCTCCTATCTGCTCGACTTCACCTACCGCGCCGACACCAAGCTCGTCGACGCGAGGGCCACCATCACCGCCCACGCCACTCAGAAGCTCTCCCGCTTCTCGCTCGACGCGATCGGCTTCGTGGTCCACGGGGTCCGGGTGGGCGGCCGACGGGCGGTCTTCGAGCAGCAGACCGAGAAACTGGTCGTCACCCCGCCGTGCCAGCTGGCGAACGGGGTCAAGTTCACCGTACAGGTGGACTACACGGCCGATCCGCGCAAACTCCCGTTCCCGTACAACGGCTGGGTTCCCACCCCCGACGGCTTTGCCGTGGCAGGGCAGCCGGACCTCGCACGCACGGTCTTCCCGTGCAACGACCACCCCAGCGACAAGGCCTACTTCACCTTCCGCATCACCGCGCCCGACGGACTGACGGCCGTCGCGACCGGTTCGCTGGTTTCCACCACGACGGCGAACGGCGTCACCACCGCCACCTATGGCTCACGTGACCCGCTCGCCACCGAGTTGGTGCAGATCACTGTGGGCGACTACAGGGTGGTCGAACGACCGGGCCCGAGCGGACTGCGGCTGCGCGACGTCGTACCGACCGCACGCGCGGCGGCACTGGAGCCGGCCCTCGCCCTGACGCCCGGACAACTCGCCTGGCTCGAGCAGCGCCTGGGCGCCTTCCCCTTCGAGACATACGGCATCCTTCCTGCCAACACCGACGACCCCAACGCCTTCGACTTCACCGGCCTGGAGACCCAGACCCTCACCATCTACAAGCCGAACTACCTGCTCCAGACGGAGAATCTGATCGGCTCGCACATGATGCACGAGCTGGTACACACCTGGTTCGGCAATCTCGTGTCGCCCGCCACCTGGGCCGATCTCTGGCTCAACGAAGGCCACGCCGACTACTACGGGCTGCTGTACCGGTATGAACGGGGATGGCCCGACTCGCTCGGTCTGACGAGCATGGAAGCCCGGATGAAGGACGTCTACTCCCGGGGCGACCAGTGGCGTCAGGACGCCGGTCCCGTCGCGGCGCCCACGGTGGCCACCCTCTTCCACAGCCAGCGCTACACGGGCGGTGTGCTGGTGCTGTACGCGCTGTGGACACTGGTCGGCGAGGAGGTCTTCAGCCGTATCGAGCACACCTTCCTCGACCGGTACCGCAACTCCAGCGCCTCCACCGGACAGTACATAGCCGTGGCCTCCGAGGTCTCGGGGCAGGACCTGACCGGCTTCCTCACCGAGTGGCTGTACGGCACGAAGACCCCGCGGATGCCGGGCCACCCGGACTGGACGGTCACCCCGCCGACCGCCGCCGCGCGCCGTGAACTCGGCGGCTCCCCGAAGGATCACGGGAGCGCCACGCTCG
>NZ_CBDRBL010000128.1:0-11347 GCF_965342175.1 Actinacidiphila sp. bgisy167 | reverse complement strand
CGGATCGTGTCGTCAGAGGAGCTCCGCCCCCTACCGCTGCGAGGCGCCCCCGCCTGCGGTGCGTCGCACCGGTCAAGATCGGCCGCTGGCTCCACCGCCAGCTCGCCACCTTCACCACCCTCGGCCCCGGCCCCGGGCTCAGGCCGAGGTCGGCCAGGAGCTGCTTACGGAGAGTCGTCCCCGTAAGGGAGCGCTCCGGCGTTCGGCAGCGCAGCGCGGCGGCATTCCCCGGCGAAGGCCGGAGGAGCGCCGTGCCTCGTGGCACCTCCCGGCGTCAGCCGGGGAGCGGCTCGCCCTCCAGTCGGCCCGCCGGCAGCCGGCGCCCGCACATCGCCAGGGCCAGGTCCTCGCCGGTGCCCCGCAATTCCGGCCCCGAGCCGTACGACCAGTCCAGGTCGGTGGCCCGCAGCCGGCGGCCCTCGACGGCGACGCCGAAACGGGCGTGCCCGCCGCCCGCGGTGAGGTCGTCAAGGACGATGCCGAGGGTCTCCCTCGGGACGCGGCGCTCCGCGCCGAGCGGCACGGTGATGTCCAGCCCGTGGATCACCACGTGGTTGAGCGCGCCGTGGGCGCCGCCGCCCGGGGGCCTCCACCGCTGCATCACCTCGGAACGCAGGCAGCCGACCAGCTCCCCGGTGGGCAGTGCGCCGTCCCGCTCGGCGACCGCGTCGGACAGCCGCGCGAAGTCGAAGCCGTGCTCGGCCAGGAGCGCCATGAACGCCTCCCGCGAGTAGCGCGCCGCCATCGTCATGTGCGCCACGACCTCGCGCACCCGCCAGCCCTCGCACAGCGAGGGGGTGTCCCACCACGCGCCGGGAGCCCCGT
Organism: Actinacidiphila sp. bgisy167; assembly: GCF_965342175.1. Taxonomy (GTDB): domain Bacteria; phylum Actinomycetota; class Actinomycetes; order Streptomycetales; family Streptomycetaceae; genus Actinacidiphila. The sequence continues at coordinate 10,522 of NZ_CBDRBL010000128.1, read as the reverse complement.
CGAGCAGGTCGGCCAGGGCCCGGAACTCGGCCGCGGCGGCGGCCTGCACCTCGGTGTCGTCGTCGGTCATCGCTGTCGTACCCCTTCGTCTCGCACCGCGGGCGGCTCCCCACGGAGGTGAGAACCACCCGCGGTGGCCGGACTCATCGCCGGGCGCCGGAGTCATCGACGGGCGTCGCCCGCCTCCCCCGCGGCGAGCAGGTCCAGTTCGGTGGTGAGGTTGCGGCGGGCGGTGGCCTCCCAGCGCCCGTACGCCTCCGGTGTGCGGAACAGCCGGGGCAGGCCGAGCAGCCCGCGCAGGACGTCGGCGCGGCCGGCGCGGAAGGCGTCGTCGGGGACGAAGCCGTACTCCTCCCGGACGGCGGCCGCGTACGCGGCGTAGGCGGTGGGGTCGCCGGCGAGGACGGCCAGGTCGGCGTCGCAGAGGACCTCGCCGTCGCGGTCGCCCTCGGCGGGGTCGTGGGTGACGGTGAGCCGGACCAGGCGGGCGGCCTCGGCGGTGAGCGTGTCGGGGACACCGGCCTCGGGGAGCGCGCGTTCGGCGAGCCGGGCGCTGCGCTCCTCGTTCTCGGAGCGGTCGGGCCGGTAGACGGCGTCGTGGAACCAGGCGGCGAGCAGTACGGCGTCCCGGTCCCGCGCGTATCCGGCGAGTGCCTCGGCGTGGTCGAGGACGGCGGTCAGGTGGGTGGTGGTGTGGTAGCGGCGGTGCGGCTCGGCCCAGCGGGAGAGCAGGTCCTTGCCGTAGGGCACCGGGTCCACGGACCTCGTCTGGCAGCGGCGCAGCAGGTCGCACCAGCGGGCGAGGAGTGCGGAGCCGGGTTCGGGCACGGTGTCAGCCATGAAGGTCATTGTGGGCCACGAGGGTCGCGGGCATGCGCGGGCATGTGCCATGGGCCACGAGGGTCGCGGGCATGCGCGGGCATGTGCCATGGGCCACGAGGGTCGCGGGCATGCGCGGGCATGTGCCACCCTGGAGACATGTCTAGACCAATTTTCGAAGTGATCGCGCTCGACGCCCACGACGCCCTCGCGGCCCGGACGGGCGGCGCGGACCGCCTCGAACTGGTCACCGAGATGGCGGCGGACGGGCTGACGCCCTCGCGCGAGACCTTCGCCGCCGTCCGGGCCGCGGTGGACCTTCCCGTCCGGGTGATGCTGCGGGCCCGCGCGGACTTCGCCGTGGGCGGCAGCCGCGAGGCGGACTCGCTCCGCGCGGCCGCCGCGGCGTTGCGCGCCGAGGGCGCCGACGAGTTCGTGCTCGGTTTCCTCGACGCCTCGGGCGCCCCGGACCTGGCGGCCGTGCGCCTGCTCGTCGACGCGATCGGTCCCGGCGCCCGCTGGACCTTCCACCGCGCCATCGACCACTGCGCCGACCGGGAGGCCGTGCGCTCGGCGGTGCGCGGGCTGCCCGGGCTGGACACCTTCCTCACCGCCGGCTCGGCCCGCGGCGTCGACGACGGACTCACCCGCCTGCTCGCGGAGGCCGGGCGGCCCGGCGAGCCCCGGCTCATGGTGGGCGGCGGGCTCCGCGCGGAGCACCTGCCGCGGCTGCTGGCGGCCGGCATCGACGCCTTCCACGTCGGGGGCGCGGTCCGTCCCGGGGGCTGGGCCGGGCCGGTCGACGCCGAGTCGGTGCGCGCCTGGCGGGAGCTGCTGGACGCACCGGCCGCCGTCCACTGACCAGGCTCCGCCGACCCGCGGCGTCGCCGGGGCAGTACCGGGAAACGCCCCGAAACGCCCGAGGGCGGCACCCCCTGCGGGGTGCCGCCCTCGGTCTTCAGCCCTGGTGCGGAGTCCTGATCCCGGAGGATCAGAAGTCCATGTCGCCGCCGGGCATGCCGCCGCCTGCCGGGGCAGCGGCCTTCTCCGGCTTGTCGGCGATGACGGCCTCGGTGGTGAGGAAGAGCGCGGCGATGGAGGCCGCGTTCTGCAGCGCGGAGCGGGTGACCTTGGCCGGGTCGATGATGCCCTCACCGATCAGGTCGACGTACTCGCCCGTGGCGGCGTTGAGACCGTGGCCCGGGGTCAGGTTGCGCACCTTCTCCACCACGACACCGCCCTCGAGGCCGGCGTTGACGGCGATCTGCTTCAGCGGGGCCTCCAGGGCCAGCTTCACGATCGCGGCACCGGTGGCCTCGTCGCCGTCGAGCTCGAGCTTCTCGAAGACGTTGGACGCCTGGAGCAGGGCCACGCCACCACCGGCGACGATGCCCTCCTCGACGGCGGCCTTGGCGTTGCGCACCGCGTCCTCGATGCGGTGCTTGCGCTCCTTGAGCTCGACCTCGGTGGCGGCACCGGCCTTGATGACGGCCACGCCGCCGGCCAGCTTCGCCAGGCGCTCCTGGAGCTTCTCGCGGTCGTAGTCCGAGTCGCTGTTCTCGATCTCGGCACGGATCTGGTTCACGCGGCCCTGGATCTGGTCCTGGTCGCCGGCGCCGTCCACGATCGTGGTCTCGTCCTTGGTGACGACGACCTTGCGGGCGCGGCCGAGCAGGTCGAGACCGGCGTTCTCCAGCTTGAGGCCGACCTCCTCGGAGATGACGGTGCCACCGGTGAGGATGGCGATGTCACCGAGCATGGCCTTGCGGCGGTCGCCGAAGCCCGGGGCCTTGACCGCGACGGACTTGAAGGTGCCGCGGATCTTGTTGACGACCAGGGTCGACAGGGCCTCGCCCTCGACGTCCTCGGCGATGATCAGCAGCGGCTTGCCGGACTGCATGACCTTCTCCAGCAGCGGGAGCAGGTCCTTCACCGCGGAGATCTTGGAGTTGACGATCAGGATGTACGGGTCGTCGAAGGACGTCTCCATACGCTCCAGGTCGGTGGCGAAGTACGCCGAGATGTAGCCCTTGTCGAAGCGCATACCCTCGGTGAGCTCCAGCTCCAGACCGAAGGTCTGGGACTCCTCGACGGTGATGACGCCTTCCTTGCCGACCTTGTCCATCGCCTCGGCGATGAGCTCGCCGATCTGCGGGTCGGCGGCGGAGATGGAGGCGGTGGAGGCGATCTGCTCCTTGGTCTCCACGTCCTTCGCCTGCTCCAGCAGGGCGGCGGAGACAGACTCGACGGCCTTCTCGATACCGCGCTTCAGGGCCATCGGGTTGGCGCCGGCGGCGACGTTGCGCAGGCCCTCGCGGACCAGCGCCTGGGCGAGGACGGTCGCGGTCGTCGTGCCGTCACCGGCGACGTCGTCCGTCTTCTTCGCGACCTCCTTGACCAGCTCGGCGCCGATCTTCTCGTACGGGTCCTCGAGCTCGATCTCCTTGGCGATGGACACACCATCGTTGGTGATCGTGGGGGCGCCCCACTTCTTCTCGAGGACGACGTTGCGGCCCTTGGGGCCAAGGGTGACCTTGACGGCGTCGGCGAGCTGGTTCATCCCGCGCTCGAGACCGCGCCGTGCCTCCTCGTCGAACGCGATGATCTTGGCCATGTGAAGTGGTCCTCCCGGACTTGGGGTCCCCCCGCGGCACAGGGCTGCGGGGAAGGATTACTCCAGGACCGCGCCGGCGCCCGCGACGGACGGCCTGCCCTCCCACCGGTTCCTTTCCGGCGGTCGTGCGGGCCTCACCCACTCGGTCCTTTGTCACTCTCAACGTCAGAGTGCTAACGCCAATGATTAGCACTCGCCCTAGGAGAGTGCAAGCCGCTTGGCCGGGTCCGTGGACAACCCGCAGGTCCGGGGTGGCTCTCCGCGCGCCGCCCCGGGACAGCACGAAGGCCCGCCCCCTGCGGGGCGGGCCTTGACACGCACGGTGAGCGGACGTGCGCGAGAGTGCTCCGTGGCCGGTGCGCGGCGCGTCAGCCGGCGAGACGGACCATGTCCGCCTGCGGACCCTTCTGGCCCTGCGAGATCTCGAACTCGACCCGCTGGCCTTCCTCGAGGGTGCGGTAGCCGTCCATCTGGATCGCGCTGTAGTGCACGAAGACGTCCGCACCACCGTCGACCGCGATGAAGCCGTAACCCTTCTCCGCGTTGAACCACTTGACGGTGCCCTGAGCCATTCCTTACTCCCCTATTGCTGGCCCTTCGCAGACCCGCACCTCGCGGACCCGGGTCAGACCTCACCCCCTACAGCCAAGGGGGCGTGCGCCGGAACGCGTCGACCGCGGCTGAATGTATCTGCCCGGACGCGGTCTGCAACAGGTCAAGTGGACGAGAATTCCGGGCGCGACAAAGCGGAAGAAGATCTGATCGGTGAGGAATCCGGGGCAACTCGGACCGGACATAAAGGGCCAACGCGGCAATCGCCGCGCGGAAGTGGCGATAAATCGTCGACAAGACCGCCCCGGAGACGGGGGGTTGCGCAGAGCGTTGCAGGGAGTTGCGAGCCGTTCAGGGCAACTGTACAGGCCTTCAACTACCCGCCACGCACACAGGGGTGCCGGAGGGTCCGGCACCCCTGTCGCCCGCGGGCCGTGCGGCTCAGCAGCCTCCGGCCACCGCCGGGATGATCGAGACGGACGCGCCCTCGCCCACCGCGGTCCCCAGGCCCTCGGAGAAGCGGACGTCGTCGTCGTTCACGTAGATGTTCACAAAACGGCGCAGCTTGCCCGTGTCGTCCAGGACTCGCGCGGAGATGCCGGGGTGGTCGCGCTCCAGCGAGTCGATGACCTCGGCCAGGGTGCCGCCCTCGGCGGGGACCTCGGCCTGGCCGCCGGTGTAGGTGCGGAGGATGGTCGGGATGCGGACGGTGGCGCTCATGATGCGTGATTCACCTTCAGTCTGGGTCAGCCGGTGCGACGGGGTCAGCCGGCCAGGCCGGCGGCGCGGAACGCCTCGAGGCTGGGGCGGATGGTGGCCGTGGGGCGCGCGTTCGGGGCGACCGCGTCCAGCGTCTTGAGGCCGTCGCCGGTGTTGAGGACGACGGTCTCCTCGGACGGGTCGAGCTGCCCGGTCTCGATGAGCTTCTTCAGCACGCCGACGGTCACGCCGCCCGCCGTCTCGGCGAAGATGCCCTCGGCGCGGGCGAGCAGCTGGATGGCCTCCACCACCTGCTCGTCGGTGACGTCCTCGACGGCGCCGCCGGTGCGCCGGGCGATGTCCAGGACGTACGGGCCGTCGGCCGGGTTGCCGATGGCGAGCGACTTGGCGATGGTGTTCGGCTTCTGCGGGCGCACCACGTCGTGACCGGCCTTGAAGGCGGTGGAGACGGGGGAGCAGCCCTCGGCCTGTGCGCCGTAAATGCGGTACGGCTTGTCCTCCACCAGGCCGAGCTTGATCAGCTCCCGCAGGCCCTTGTCGATCTTCGTCAGCTGCGAGCCCGAGGCGATCGGGATGACGATGTTGTCCGGCAGGCGCCAGCCCAGCTGCTCGCAGATCTCGTACGCGAGGGTCTTGGAGCCCTCGCCGTAGTAGGGGCGCAGGTTGACGTTGACGAAGCCCCAGCCCTCGCCGATCGGGTCGCCGATCAGCTCGCTGCAGAAGCGGTTGACGTCGTCGTAAGTGCCCTCGATGCCGACCAGTTCGCCGCCATAGACCGCGGCCATGACGACCTTGGCCTCCTCCAGGTCGTGCGGAATGAACACGCAGGAGCGCAGGCCCGCCCGGGCGGCGGCGGCGCCCACGGCGCCGGCCAGGTTGCCGGTGGAGGAGCAGGACAGGGTGGTGAGGCCGAAGGTGCGGGCGGCCTCCAGGGCGATGGCGACGACCCGGTCCTTGAAGGAGTGGGTGGGGTTCCCGGAGTCGTCCTTCACGTACAGCCCGCCGGTGACGCCCAGTTCGCGGGCGAGGTTGTCGGCCTTGACCAGCTTGGTGAAGCCCGGGTTGAGGTTGGGCCTCGCCGCCACGTCGGCGGGGACGGGCAGCAGCGGCGCGTAGCGCCAGATGTTGTCCGGCCCGGATTCGATCCGCTTGCGGAGGGTCTCCGGGTCGCCGTCCGGGAGGTCGTAGGCCACTTCGAGCGGGCCGAAACAGACCTCGCAGGCGAAGAGGGGAGCCAGCGGGAAGCGCTCGCCGCATTCGCGGCAGGAGAGCGCCGACGCGGGTCCGAAGGCGGAGTCGGTGGACGCGGGTGCAGCATTCTGCGCAGCCATGTCAGGCGAGGCCCTTTCTCCTCATCTTCCTCGCGGCGCATCTCGCCGCGAGACGGAATTGGCACCTTCCCCACCTGGACCTCGCGGTCGGCGGGAGGGTTGCCGGGGCTTCAACGGGCCGTTCCCTCTGCCCCTCTGGATGAGCGGTATGGCGCCGGGCGGACTGCCCGGGCATTTGTCGGACGGGGCGCGATCACCGTGGACATACGATGGCCGTGCCTCGTGTTCACGACTGTAACCGACAACCTCGAACCCGGTCATAGGCCGTCCGTCCTTCGAGACGGGCAGAAACGGAGCGACGCAGTGCTCGACGAGGTGGCCCGCTGGCTGCAGCGGCGGTCCTTCACCGCCGCTCACAGGCCACTGCCGCAGTTGCTCGCCGCCAAGCGCGCGGCGGGTGCGCGCGGCACGGTCAGCGTCGTGCTGCCCGCTCTCGACGAGGAGGCGACGGTCGGGGAGATCGTCCGCACGATCCGCCGCGAGCTGATGAGCGAGGCGGTGCCGCTGGTGGACGAACTCGTCGTGATGGACTCCGGTTCCACCGACCGCACGGCCGAGGTCGCGGCGGCGGCGGGCGCGGTCGTCGTCCACCGGGACGAGGTGCTCCCCCGGCTGCCCGCGCTGCCCGGCAAGGGCGAGGTGCTGTGGCGCTCGCTGCTCGTCACGCGCGGCGAGATCGTCTGCTTCGTCGACTCCGACCTGCGGGAGTTCGACGCGCGGTTCGTCTCCGGGATCGTCGGGCCGCTGCTCACGGACCCGGACGTGCACCTGGTCAAGGCGATGTACGACCGGCCGCTGGAGACCGGCGGCACCGTCGTCCCGGCCGGCGGGGGCCGGGTGACGGAGCTGGTCGCGCGCCCGCTGCTCAATCTGCACTGGCCGCAGCTGGCGGGCTTCGTCCAGCCCCTCGGCGGCGAGTACGCGGCGCGGCGCTCGCTGCTGGAGCGGCTGCCGTTCCCCGTGGGCTACGGAGTGGAGCTCGGGCTGCTGGTCGACGCCCTGGGCACGGTCGGGCTCGACGCGCTGGCCCAGGTCGACGTGGGCGTCCGGCACCACCGCCACCAGGACGGCCAGGCGCTGGGCCGCATGGCGGCGGCGATCTACCGGACGGCGCAGATCCGGCTGGCGCGCGGCCACCTCGTGCGGCCCGTGCTCACGCAGTTCGACCGCGCCCCGGACGGCGGTTTCGAGCCGCGCGTCCACGAGGTCGCGACGGAGGAGCGCCCCCCGATGCGCACGGTGCCCGAGTACGCCCACCGCGCGGTGGCATAGGGCCTCCGTCCCCGTTCCGCGGACCGGGGGCGCCCCACCGCCGGCCGCAGGCGCGCGGCCACCTCGTGCGGCCCGTGCTCACGCAGTTCGACCGCGCCCCGGACGGCGGTTTCGAACCGCGCGTCCACGAGGTCGCCACGGAGGAGCGCCCCCCGATCCGCACGGTGCCCGAGTACGCCCACCGCGCGGTGGCATAGGCCTCCGTCCCCGTTCCGCGGACCGGGGGCGCCCCACCGCCGGCCGCGGGCGCGCGGGCCACCTCGTGCGGCGGACCGTCCTCCCCTCGTTCGACCGCGTTTCCGGGGCGGTTTCGAGCCCATCGCGCGATGGCCTGGCGCCCCCTCGCGGGCAGGCGACCGCGCCCCACCGCCGGGCGCCGGCGCGCCGCCGCCTCGCGCACCCCGTACCCCCGCCATCCGACCGCGCTTCGGACGCCGGCCTCACGCACGCGCCCGCAAGCCCACCACCGGGCCCGCGGGCACCGCCGGCGGAGCCGGGGAGGAACCGGACCTGTGCGGCACGCACGGTCTCTTCGGCGTGTGCACGCCGGTGGCTCGGGGCGCCCCGGCCGCCACCGCCGGGCCGAAAACCCCCGGCTGGGCTAGCCCGTACGTTTGCGCCCGGGGATGCGTGGCTAGGCTGGCCGCATGGTCGCTTCGCATGCCGCGCGCGTTCTGGTCGCGTCCAACCGCGGCCCCGTGTCGTACAGCCTCCGCGAGGACGGCACGCTCGCCGTCCGCCGCGGCGGCGGCGGACTGGTGTCGGGTCTGAGCGCGATCGGGCCGGACGCGGACGCCGTCTGGGTCTGTGCGGCCCTGGGCGAGGGGGACCGGGCGGCCGTGCTGCGCGGTTCCGGAGGCACGGGCCGGCTGCCCACCGCCGACACCGGCGGCCAGAACGTGCGGATGCTGGACATCCCGGCGGACACCTTCGCCTCCGCCTACAACGGCATCGCCAACTCGGTCCTGTGGTTCGTCCACCACATGCTGTTCCAGACCCCCTTCGAGCCCGTCTTCGACGAGGACTTCCGCGACCAGTGGGCGGCATACGTGGCCTACAACGCCGCCTTCGCCGACGCGCTCGCCGAGGAGGCGGGCCAGGGCGCGGCCGTGCTGGTGCAGGACTACCACCTGGCGCTGGTGCCGCAGCTCCTGCGCTCGCGCCGCCCCGACCTGCGCATCGGCCACTTCTCGCACACCCCGTGGGCCCCGCCGGACTACTTCCGCCTGCTCCCCGACGACGTCGCCGCGGAGGTGCTGAGCGGCATCCTCGGCTCGGACCGGGCCGGTTTCCTGACCCGCCGCTGGGCCGACGCCTTCGCCGCCTGCTGCGCCGATGTGCTGGGCGCGTCCGTCATCCGCGACGCGGGCAGCCTCACGATCACCTACCGCGGCCGCACCACTCGGATCGGGGTGCACGGCCTGGGCGCGGACGCCGAGTTCCTGCGGGAGCGGGCGCACCAGCCGGACGTCGACGAGCGCCTGGCGGCGCTGCGGGACGCGGTGGGCGGGCCGGACCGCAAGATCATCGTGCGGGTGGACCGCACCGAGTTGTCGAAGAACATCGTGCGCGGCCTGCTCGCGTACGAGCAGCTCCTGCGCGACCACCCCGAATGGCACGGGCGCGTGGTGCACATCGCCTTCGCCTATCCCTCCCGGCACGACCTGGCCGTCTACCGGGAGTACACCGACGAGGTCTCCGACCTGGCCGAGGAGATCAACGAGGAGTTCGCCACACCCGACTGGCAGCCGGTGATCCTGCACGTCAAGGACGACTTCGCACGCTCCCTGGCCGCCTACCGCCTGGCGGACGTCGCGCTGGTCAACCCGATCCGCGACGGCATGAACCTGGTGGCCAAGGAGATCCCGGTCGTCTCCGACGACGGGGTTGCGCTGGTGCTGTCCCGCGAGGCGGGCGCCTTCGAGGAGCTGGGCGACGACGCGTTCGTGGTCAACCCCTACGACATCCGGGCCACCGCCGACGCGCTCCACCGGGCGCTGACCCTGTCGCACGGCGAGCGCGCCGAGGCCACCAAACGCCTCGCGGCGGCCTCGACGGCGCTTCCCCCGCAGCAGTGGTTCCTGGACCAGCTGCGGGCGCTGGGGTAGGACGCGGCCGGGTCGAAGGGCCGGAGCCCGGCCGGACCGGGCCGCAACCCGGCCCGGTGGTGGAGGGCGAGGCCGGCGACGCCCATCCACCGTTGCCGGGCGGGCGGTTGTCAGGCCGTCACGGCCGTCACGGCCCCGCACACGAACTCCCGGACGCCCTCCGCGAGGAAGTGACCGGCGCCCGGTGACTCGACGAAGACGGCGTCGTCCACGAAGGGCTTGACCAGCGCTCCGGCCTGGTCGCCCTTCAGGGATGCCCGGTTCGCCGTCGAGGGTGCAGGACGTCTCGTCACCGTGGTGCGGACGGGGCGCTCGGACCGCCTCCCAGGAGAACGGTGGCGAGGACGAAGCCGAGCGTCCCGTTCGCCTGCCCACCAAAGACGCGCCACCACGGCAAGCGCCACACGTGCTGCCACTGCGGCCCGAGGGTGCCCGTGGAGCGCGCGGCGCCGCGCTCGGCGAAGCCCAGGAATGGGGCAACATCCTTGACTCGTCAAGCATGTTGCCACTTTACTGTCCTCGCATCTGTCGCCCCATCAGGTGACGGCCCAAACGAGGAGCAGCCTTGAGTATCGTCGCGCCGAGCCAGAACGACCCTGCTGTACAGGACGATTCGCGCTACATGAAGAGGAACGGCATCTTTGTGCCGCCCGGGCAGGGCGACACGAGGTGGATTGTCGGAGACACCTACACCCTGAAGGTCGGCGGCCCGGAAACGGGCGGACGGCTCACCTTCGTGGAGGCGACCGTACCTGCCGGGGCCGGAGCCTACCCGCACGTGCACAGCAAGCATCAGGAGGCGTTCTACCTGATCTCCGGCGAACTGGACTTCGTCAACGGTGACGACACCATCACCGCCGGACCCGGCTCCTTCTACTACGTGCCCAGCGACACGCGGCACGGCTTCTTCAACAGGAGCCTCCACGCCGCCAAGATGATCTTCATGTTCCTCCCCGGAGGATACGAAGAGCTCCTCTTCGACGGAGCGCCCAAGGCCGAACACGGCAAGCCGGCACCGCACATGATGGACAACCTGCCGAACATCAACCCGGAGCTCATGGAGAAGTTCGGCTCATTCATCCTCCCCGGCGACCTCCCCTCCGAAG
>NZ_CBDRBL010000127.1:0-11963 GCF_965342175.1 Actinacidiphila sp. bgisy167 | reverse complement strand
ATCGCCTGTGACGCCGAAGATCACCAGGCCCGACGGCCCCGCGATGCGCGGGAGCCGTCGGTCCGATGCGTCACGCAGCGGGTTGGCGCTGCTCAACGTGTTACGCCTCCTTCGGCGCCAGGCGCTTGAGCTCGGCCTCGGTCGAGGCCAGCAGCTCGTTCCAGGACGCCTCGAACTTCTCGACGCCCTCGTCCTCCAGCAGCTGGACGACGTCGTCGTACGAGATGCCGAGCGCGGCGATCGCGTCGAGCTCCGCCCGGGACTGCTCGTAGGTGCCGCGGATGGTGTCGCCGGTGACCTCACCGTGGTCGGCCACCGCGTCGAGCGTGGCCTCGGGCATGGTGTTGACGATGCCCGGCGCGACCAGCTCGGTCACGTACAGGGTGTCCGGGTAGGCCGGGTCCTTCACACCCGTGGAGGCCCACAGCGGACGCTGCTTGTGCGCGCCCTCGCGCTCCAGTGCCTGCCAGCGGTCGGAGGAGAAGACCTCCTCGTAGGCCTGGTAGGCGAGCCGTGCGTTGGCGACGGCGGCCTTGCCCTTGAGGGCCTTGGCCTCGTCGCTGCCCAGCTTCTCCAGACGCTTGTCGATCTCGGTGTCCACGCGGGACACGAAGAAGGAGGCCACCGAGCGGATCAGGGAGAGGTCCAGGCCCGCGGCCCGGGCCTTCTCCAGGCCCGCCAGGTAGGCGTCCATGACCTCGCGGTAGCGCTCCAGCGAGAAGATCAGCGTGACGTTGACGCTGATGCCGCGGCCGATCACCTCGGTGATGGCCGGCAGGCCCGCCTTGGTCGCCGGGATCTTGATCAGGGTGTTGGGCCGGTCCACCAGCCAGGCCAACTGCTTGGCCTCGGCGACGGTGGCCAGGGTGTTGTGGGCCAGACGCGGGTCGACCTCGATGGACACCCGGCCGTCCTGGCCACCGCTGGCGTCGTACACCGGGCGCAGCACGTCGGCGGCGTCGCGGACGTCCGCGGTAGTGATCATCCGCAGGGCCTCGTCCACCGTCAGCTTCCGCGCGGCCAGATCGGTGAGCTGCTGCTCGTAGCCGTCGCCGCCGGAGATCGCCTTCTGGAAGATCGACGGGTTGGTGGTGACGCCGACCACATGGCTCTGGTCCATGAGCTCGGCCAGGTTGCCGGAGGTGATCCGCTTGCGGGACAGGTCGTCGAGCCAGATCGCCACGCCCTCGTCGGAGAGGCGCTTGAGTGCGTCTGTCATGGGTTCTGCATCTCCTCGGTACGTCGTATGGGTCTGTGCGTCAGCGACCAGCGGCGGCGATCGAGTCGCGTGCGGCGGCGGCGACGGCCTCTGCGGTCAGACCGAACTCGCGGTAGAGGACCTTGTAATCGGCGCTTGCCCCGAAGTGCTCCAGGGACACAATCCGGCCCGCGTCACCGACGAAGCGGTGCCAGGTGAGCCCGATGCCGGCCTCGACGGCGACCCGCGCGTGCACGTTCGGCGGCAGGACGCTGTCGCGGTACGCCTGGTCCTGCTCCTCGAACCACTCCACCGACGGCATGGAGACCACGCGCGCCGGGATGCCTTCGGCCTGCAGCTGCTCGCGGGCCTCGACGGCCAGCTGCACCTCGGAGCCGGTGGCGATCAGGACGACCTGCGGCTGGCCGCCCTCGGCGTCGAACAGCACGTAACCGCCCTTGGCCGCGTTCTCGTTGGCCGGGTAGGTCGGCACGTTCTGCCGGGTCAGGGCCACGCCGTGCGGGGCGGGCTTGGCCGTGTGGCGGCGCAGGATCTCCGCCCAGGCGATCGCCGTCTCATTGGCGTCGGCCGGCCGGACCACGTTCAGACCGGGGATGGCGCGCAGCGCGGACAGGTGCTCGACCGGCTGGTGGGTCGGGCCGTCCTCGCCCAGGCCGATGGAGTCGTGCGTCCACACGTAGGAGACCGGCAGCTTCATGAGTGCGGCCAGGCGCACCGCCGGGCGCATGTAGTCGGAGAACACCAGGAAGGTGCCGCCGTAGACGCGGGTGTTGCCGTGCAGCGCGATGCCGTTCATCGTCGAACCCATGGCGTGCTCGCGGATGCCGAAGTGCACAGTGCGGCCGTACGGGTTCGCCTCGGGCAGCGGGTTGTCCGCCGGGAGGAAGGACGACGAGGCGTCGATGGTGGTGTTGTTCGAGCCGGCCAGGTCGGCGGAGCCGCCCCACAGCTCGGGGATCACGGCGCCCAGGGCCTTCAGCACCTCGCCGGAGGCCTTGCGGGTGGCGACGTCCTTGCCCGCGGGGAACTCCGGGACCGCGTCCTCCCAGCCCGCCGGCAGCTCGCCGGCCTGGATCCGGTCGAAGGTCCTGGCGCGCTCCGGGTTGGCGGAGCGCCACTCCTCGAACCGCTTGGTCCACTCCGCGTGGGCCTCACGGCCGCGGTCGGCGACCTTGCGCGCGTGCGCCAGCACCTCGGAGGCGACCTCGAAGCTCTGGTCGGGGTCGAAGCCCAGCACCTTCTTGGTGGCCGCGACCTCCGCGTCGCCCAGCGCCGAGCCGTGGGCGGCCTCGGTGTTCTGTGCGTTCGGCGCAGGCCAGGCGATGATGGTGCGGGCCGCGATGATGGAGGGGCGGTCGGTGACGGCCTTGGCCTTCTGGAAGGCGGTGTACAGGGCCTGGACGTCGAAGTCGCCCGAGGGGTCCTGCTCGATGCGCTGCACGTGCCAGCCGTACGCCTCGTAGCGCGCCAGGACGTCCTCGGAGAAGGCGGTCGCGGTGTCGCCCTCGATGGAGATGTGGTTGTCGTCGTACAGGGCGATCAGATTGCCCAGCTTCTGGTGCCCGGCGAGCGAGGACGCCTCCGCGGAGATGCCCTCCTCCAGGTCGCCGTCGGAGACGATCGCCCAGATGGTGTGGTCGAAGACCGACTCGCCCGGCGCCGCGTCCGGGTCGAACAGGCCGCGCTCGTAGCGGGCGGCCATCGCCATGCCCACGGCGTTGGCGATGCCCTGGCCCAGCGGGCCGGTGGTGGTCTCCACACCCGTCGTGTGACCGTGCTCGGGGTGGCCCGGGGTGCGCGAGCCCCAGGTGCGGAAGGCCTTGAGGTCCTCCAGCTCCAGCCCGTAGCCCGAAAGGAAGAGCTGCGTGTACAGCGTCAGGGACGTGTGTCCCGGCGAGAGGACGAAGCGGTCCCGCCCGGTCCACGCGGCGTCCGACGGGTCGTGCCGCATCAGCTTCTGGAACAGCAGGTAGGCCGCGGGAGCGAGGCTCATCGCCGTACCCGGATGGCCGTTGCCGACCTTCTGTACTGCATCCATCGCCAGAACCCGGGCGGTGTCGACCGCACGCTTGTCCAGCTCGCTCCACTCCAGCTCGGAGGTGGTCGGCTCGGTGCTCACCTGAGAGGGCTCCTCTCCACATGTATGACGCCGGTGACGAAGTGCACACCGGGCGTTGCCGAGCCTACCCCTGCACGTGCGTGCACCTTTTCGAGTGTGGGCCCGACGCCAGCGGCAACCGTTCCCCGCGCAGCGGCATTCCCGCCCCGCTACCGGTGCTGTCACCAGCGTCCCCCGGTCGGCTTCTCTTCGCCTGTCGAGGCGGAACGCCTCCAGGTCGCACCTCTCTTGCGCCAGGGAGGTCAACACGTGCCACCCCGGGCGCGGGCGGAGTATCCGCTACGTCTAAAGTGGCGTGGTACGCGCAAGCGGAGCCGCTTGCTGGACTTTTCCTCAGGGGTGTTCGTGACGGCCGTCGAATCCCGGCCCGCCGGAGCCATCGGGTCGAGCCACCGCCACCGGCCGTTCGGTGCCCGGGTGGTGGCGTTCGTGGCGCTGACCAAGCCGCGCATCATCGAGCTGCTGCTCATCACGACGATTCCCGTGATGTTCCTGGCGGCGGGTGGCGTTCCCGACCTCTGGCTGGTCGCGGCGACGATGATCGGCGGTTACATGTCGGCGGGCGGCGCGAACGCCCTCAACATGTACATCGACCGCGACATCGACGCGCTCATGCACCGCACGGAGCAGCGTCCACTGGTCACCGGCATGGTCGCGCCGTGGGAGTGCCTGGTCTTCGGCGTCACGCTTTCGGTGGTTTCCACCGCCTGGTTCTGGGTGCTCGTCAATCCGCTGTCGGCGGCGCTGTCCGTGGCGGCCATCCTCTACTACGTCTTCGTCTACACCCTCGGCCTCAAGCGCCGTACCGCCCAGAACATCGTCTGGGGCGGCATCGCGGGCTGCATGCAGGTCCTCATCGGGTGGTCGGCGGTGCGCGACGAGCTGGCCTGGGCGCCGTTCGTCCTCTTCCTCGTCCTCTTCTTCTGGACGCCGCCGCACTACTGGCCGCTGTCGATGAAGGTGAAGGACGACTACGAGCGTGTCGGCGTGCCCATGCTGCCGGTCGTGGCGGGCAACGTCGTGGTGGGCCGGCAGATCGTCATCTACAGCTGGGCGATGGTGCTGGTCTCCCTCACTCTGTGGTGGCCGCTGGGAGCGACGGGCTGGTTCTACGCGGCCGCCGCCGTGCTGCTCGGCGCCTTCTGGCTGGTCGAGGCCCACGCCCTGTACGGACGGGCGAAGGCCGGTGTGGTCGGGGCCAAGCTCAAGGAGATGCGGCTGTTCCACTGGTCCATCACCTACGCGACGTTGTTGTTCGTCGCCGTCGCCGTGGATCCCTTCCTGCGCTGATTACCGGCGGGTAGTATTCCTTCCATGGCAGAGATCCAGGAAGCAGTCACCCCGAACGCGGAGCGCAGGGCCGCGGCCCGAGCCGAGCGTCGCACCGCACGCCTGGCCAAGCAGATCACCGCGTTCGCCCGAAGCCACGGCGGCGGCGCAGAGGGCCAGATCGCGTACGTCGGCGAGGCCGGCGCCCGCATCGTGCTCGTCGGCGAGAACGGTGAGTGGGGCGACCTGGTCGCTCCCACCTACGACATCGCCCGCGAGGCCGTCGAACGCTCCTGCATCACCGTCCACGAGTCATTCGACGGCGGTCTCGCGGCCAAGGTGCGCACCGGACCCTACGAGTGGTCGCGGATGGCCGGAATCCAGATCGGCGGCCCCGCCAACACCTGACGCCGGGCCTGCCCGTTAGGACCATGCAAGTGGTCCGCATCACGGGTGGGAACGAGGAGGCGTCGGTGAAGACCGAGGAACGCGACGAGCGGCGGCTGACGGCCCGCAGGGAAGCGGCACGGCTGTCCGCGGAGGGCGTGCGCGCCGTCGCCCTCAGCTGGGTCGACAACGCGGGCATCAGCAGGGTCAAGACCGTGCCCACCGTGCGGCTGCCGCACGCCGCGCACGGGGGCGTCGGCATGTCGCCGGTCTTCGACGTCTTCACCTCCGACGACGCCGGCACATCCTCCCCGCTGATCGGCGGTCCCGACGGCGACCTGCGGCTCTTCCCCGACCTGGACCGTCTGACCGCGCTGGCCGCCCGGCCCGGCTGGGCCTGGGCGCCGGCCGACCGCTACGACCAGGACGGCCGCCCCCACCCCGGCTGCCAGCGGCTGTTCGCCCGGCGCATGGTCAAACGCGCCGCCGAACGCGGTCTGGAGCTGCGCATGGGCTTCGAGACCGAATGGGTCGCCGTCAAGGACGACGGCAGCGGCGACTGGGCCTCCCGCGGCCCGGCCTACGGGCTGACACGGGTGACGGAACTCTCGGACTATCTGCTCGACCTCCACGACGCCCTGGCCGCCCAGCGCCTCGAGGTCCTGCAGGTGCACCCCGAGTATGCTCCCGGCCAGTTCGAGGTGTCCACCGCGCCCACCGACCCGGTGGGCGCCGCGGACGAGGTCGTCCTCGTCCGGGAGACCGTACGGGCGGTCAGCGCCGCCCACCACCTGCGCGCCTGCTTCGCCCCGGTCGTCGTCGCCGGGCAGGTCGGAAACGGCTGCCACCTGCATCTGAGCCTGCGTGAGCACGGCCGCAACCTGCACCGCGATCCCACCGACCCGTACGGCCTGGCGCCTGCCGCGCGCACCTTCCTGGCGGCGGTGCTCGAGGCCCTGCCCGCGCTGTGCGCCATCGGCGCCCCCTCCCCGGCCAGTTACCTGCGACTCGTCCCCTCGCACTGGGCCGGCGCTTACCGCTGCTGGGGCGTGGAGAACCGCGAGGCGGCGCTGCGCCTGGTGACCGGCGAGGCCGAGGACCCCGACGGCGGTCACGCCGAACTCAAGCCCTTCGACGCCGCGGCCAACCCCTACCTGCTGGTCGGATCCGTCATCGCCGCGGGCCTGGCCGGCCTGCGGGACGGCGGTCGGACGCTGCCCCCCGCGGTCAGCGGGGACCCGGCCGGGCACGGCGACCAGAAGCGGCTGCCCACCTCGCTCAGTGAGGCCGTCGCGCACCTCGTGCGCGATGCGCCGCTGAAGGAGGCGCTGGGGGAGGCGCTGTTCGGCGCTGTGGTCGCGGTGCGGCGCGCCGAGTCCGAGGCGCTGGCCGATCACGGCCCCGCCGAGCTCGCGGAGGCCACCCGGTGGCGGTGGTGATCGAGCTGCCGCCGCTGGTGGACCACCACTGCCACGGCGTCGTCCGCCGCGAGCTCGACGCCGCGGACTTTGAGAGGTATCTCACGGAGTCCGACGCACCCGCGGCGCCCGGCACGAGCTTCTTCGACACCCAGACCGGCTTCGCCGTCCGCCGCTGGTGCCCGCCGCTGCTCGGCCTGGAGCCGCACTGCCCCCCGGATGTCTACCTTTCGCGGCGCCGTGAACTCGGGGTCCGCGAGGCCGCGCGCCGGCTGCTGCGGGGCAGCGGCATCGGTATGTACCTCGTCGACACCGGACTCCCCGGAGACCTGGCGACGCCCGCGGAGCCGGCCGCGGCCGGCTCCGCGGCGCAGCGCGAGATCGTGAGGCTGGAGCGGATCGCCGAGGACGTCGCCGGGGCCTGCGACTCGGCCGGGGCCCTGGTCGAGGGCATCGCCGAGGCGGTCCACCGCGCCGCGCGGAGCGCTGCGGGCTTCAAGTCGATCGCGGCCTACCGCCACGGACTCGGCCTCGACCCGCGGCCCCCGGCGCCGAACGAGGTCCGGCAGGCCGCCGGGTCATGGCTGCGGGCGCGCCGGGCGGGCCCTGCGCGGCTCGGCGATCCCGTCCTGCTGCGGCACCTGCTGTGGACGGCCGTCGCCACCGGGCTGCCGCTGCAGTTGCACACCGGTTTCGGCGATCCGGATTTGCGGCTCGACCACGCCGACCCGGCGCTGCTGACGGACTTCGCCCGGGCGACCCGGGGCACCGGGGCCGACCTGGTGCTGCTGCACTGCTATCCGTACCACCGTCATGCTGCGTACCTGGCCAACGTCTTCCCGCATGTGCACGCCGACGTCGGCCTCGCCCTCACCCATGTGGGACCCCGGGCGGGCGCGGTCCTCGCGGAGTTCCTGGAGCTGGCGCCGTTCGGCAAGCTGCTGTTCTCGACGGACGCCTACGGGCTGCCCGAGCTGTTCGTGACCGGCGCCGCGGCCTTCCGTGGCGCGGTGGACGAGGTGCTGGGCGGCTGGGTCGCGGAGGGCGCCTGGTCGGCGGCCGACGCTCGGCGTGTCGCGGCCATGGTGGCCGCGGACAACGCGCGGCGGCTGTACGGGCTCCCCTGAGCGGCATCCTCGGGGGGCGGCTCACCCGAGGGTTCGACCCGTGGCCGGTGCTCGGGTGTGGCGCGGGCGGGTATGCGTGCCGCGGCCGGTGCTCGGGTGCGGGTTCGTCTCGCGCCCTTCGGGCGTCCGCAGCCCGCCGCTGTGCGCCCGAAGGGCGCGAGACGGGGAGACAGCTGCCCACGCGCCTCGGCTCCAAGGTCACCGGTGGTCGGCTCCGGGTCCGCGGAAGGCGGGGCACCGCTCACGGGCGGAGCCCTACGCGGCCGCGGTCGGCTCCGGGACGGACGCGGGCGCCGGGAGCGGCTCCGCGCCGGGCTCGGTAGCCGGCCGCTCGCGCAGGGAGAGCAGCACCCGCAGCACCGCGATCCACACCAGCGTCGAGCCGAGCATGTGCATGCCCACCAGCACCTCCGGCAGCTTGGTGAAGTACTGGACGTACCCGATGACGCCCTGTGCCAGCAGCACGAGCACCAGGTCCCGCACCCGGGCCCGCGGTCCCGCCGGGGCGTCGACGGCGCGCAGCACGAACCACAGGGCGATCGTCAGCCCGCACACCACCCACGCCAGGTCGGCGTGGAGCTGCGAGATGGTCTCCCACTTCACCGGGACACGCGGCACGTCGCTGCTGTCGCCGGCGTGCGGCCCGGCCCCCGTCACGAGTGTGCCGACCGCGATCAGGGCCCCGGAGGCGGCGGTCAGCACCCACGCCAGCTGCCTGACGGGCTTGCCGACCAGCGGGCGCGGCCCCGCGTCGCCCTCGCCGGCCCGGTGCCACGTCAGCAGCGCGACGGCGATCAGCGCGCTGGAGAGCAGGAAGTGCCCGGCGACGGTGTACGGGTTGAGACCGGTCAGGACGGTGATGCCGCCGAGGACGGCGTTGCCCATGACGACCCAGAACTGAGCCCAGCCGAGACGGGTCAGCCCCCGCCGCCACGGCCCTGCGGCCCGTGCGGCGACGATGGCCCAGCCCACGGCCGCGCACAGCACATAGGTGAGCATCCGGTTGGCGAACTCGATGCCCCCGTGCAGCCCCATCTCACTGGTCGTGGTGAGGCTGTCGGCGGTGCACTTGGGCCAGGTCGGGCAGCCGAGCCCCGAACCGGTCAGCCGGACGGCGCCGCCGGTCACCACGATGACGACGCTCATCACGAGCGCGGCCAGCGCGGCCCGCCGGACCGTCGCCGGGGACGGGGTCCAACGCTGGGCGACGAAGGCCAGGGGGTTTCGCACTGCTTGGCCTGCTTGGCTGAGATTCGGCACGGCCACCATCGTAGGCGTCTCCTTGTGCAATCCTTCACGAGGGGGACACCCAGGGGAGGGGTTGGGCGACATGGCCGAGGTCGACCGGCGGAAACTGCTCTACGGAGGCGCAGCGGCGGCGCTCACGGGGATCGGCGCGGCCGCCTACTCGGCCGCCGACACGCCCGCGGCCGAGGCCGTGCGGCAGCCCAGGCGCGCCGCGCATCCCGGCGTCGTCGACGTCGTCGCCGACTTCGGCGCCAAGGGAGACGGCACCACCGACGACAGCGAGGCCTTCGCGGACGCCTACCGCTACGCCGAGTCCCGGCTGGACGACCACACGGGCCGCACCGTGATCGACGTCCCACCCGGCAAGTACCTGATCACCCGGCCCGCCGCGCTGCTGGACGGCGACAACCCGTCGGGCGCCGCCAACGGACTGCGCTTTCGCGGCGCGGGCCTGCGCATCAGCGAGATCGTCTTCGCGCCACGGGATCCCGCCGGCGCCTTCCTCTGCCGCAACGACGACATGTGGCAGAACATCGCCTTCGAGGGGCTGCGCTTCACCTCCGGCACCCCGGGCGCCTCCTTCTTCTCCTCCTACTCCACCGGCGGCGCGGCGAACTACCGCTTCACCGACTGCGAGTGGATGGGGGAGTGGGAGTACGGCATCGCCCTGGACGGCACCAACACCAACTCCGAGATGCGCTGGGAGGCCTGCCGGGTGGGCGGCGCCTACCGCAAGGCGTTCCTCTACTCGGGCCTGTCCAAGCGCTCGGAGAACCCGGAGCAGCAGGACCAGTTCCTCAACTACTGGTTCACGGACATGAACGTCACCTATGAGTGGGGCAACTTCCTGGAGTTCCCCTACGGCGGCTCGGTCACCTGCCGTGCCGGGAGCTACATCGTCACCGGGCGCCGCCCCACGCCCCACCCCGACTACGGCTACGAGAGCACGTTCTTCCGCTTCCCGCGCAGGCGGCACTTCAGTTCCGTGCAGCGCTTCCACGCCGAGGACATCCGCTTCGAGCTGCGCAACGCCGACACCGTGGTGATCGACTGCGAGTGGGGCGGCGGCACGGTGCACTTCAACGACTGCGACGACACCGCCAACGCCTTCAAGCCCTTCGCCCCCGGGCTGCGCGCCCACCGCTACACGCTCGGTCCGCGCGGGCCGCTCGTGCGCTACGACTCCTGCCAGCTCACGGGCACCCACCGCTACCGCACCGACGGCTCCACCGAGCTGCCCACCACGGTGCGCTACGACATGTGCCTGCTGGCCAGCCACGGCCCGGAAAGCGGCTTCCTCGCCCTGGACGAGGGCCAGGGCACCGGCTTCGCCCGCTTCGTGGACTGCGTCACTCCCACCTGAACCAGCGCGCCGCCGCTCCGAGCCCCACCGCGGCCCACACGGCGAGGATGCCGAGGTCGCCCCATGGCATCCCCGCGCCATGCTGCAGGACGTCGCGAAGGCCGTCCGAGAGGGCCGAGATAGGCAGCAGTTCCAGGGTGGAGCGCGCCGCGTCCGGGAACCGGTCCAACGGCACGATCACCCCGCCGCCGACGAGCAGCAGCAGGAAGACCAGATTGGCGGCGGCGAGCGTGGCCTCGGCGCGCAGTGTGCCGGCCATGAGCAGACCGAGGCCGGAGAAGGCCGCCGTGCCCAGGACGAGGAGCAGGAGCACCGCGAACGGATTGCCGTGCGGCGACCAGCCCAGGGCGAACGCGATCACGGTGAGCAGGACGATCTGCAGGACTTCGGTGACCAGCACGGAGCCGGTCTTGGCGGTCATCAGCGCCCAGCGCGGCAGCGGGGTGGCGCCGAGCCGCTTCAGGACGCCGTAGCGCCGCTCGAAGCCGGTGGCGATGGCCTGGCCGGTGAAGGCGGTGGACATCACCGCCAGCGCGAGGACGCCGGGAGCGAGGAAGCCGACGGCCTCACCGGCGCCGGTGTCCACGATGTCGACGGAGCTGAAGAGGACCAGCAGCAAGGTGGGGATGACGACGGTCAGCAGCAGCTGCTCGCCGTTGCGCAGCAGCATCCGGGTCTCCAGCGCGGTCTGCGCACCGATCATCCGCAGCAGCGGAGCCGCGCCGGGGGCAGGGGTGAAAGTGCCGGTGGCGGTCACGAACGCAGCTCCTTGCCGGTCAGCTCCAGAAAGACGTCCTCCAGGGTGCGCCGCTCGACCGCGAGGCGGTCCGGCATCACCCCGTGCTGGGCGCACCAGGAGGTGACGGTGGCCAGCAGCTGCGGATCGACCTTGCCCTCGACCCGGTAGGCGCCGGGGGTGAGCTCGACGGCGGCGGAGTCGTCGGGCAGCGCCTTGAGCAGGGAGGTCAGGTCGAGGCCCGGACGGCCGGAGAAGCGCAGAGTGTTCTCCGCGCCGCCGCGGCACAGCTCCTCGGGGGTGCCGCTCGCTATCACCCGGCCCTTGTCGATGATCGCGACGTAGTCCGCGAGCTGCTCGGCCTCGTCCATGGAGTGCGTCGTCAGGACGACGGTGACGCCGTCGGCGCGCAGCTCGCGGACCAGCTCCCAGGTGCCGCGGCGGGCCTGCGGGTCCAGTCCCGCCGTCGGCTCGTCCAGGAACACTAGCTCCGGGCGGCCCACGACGGCCATTGCGAGCGCCAGGCGCTGCTGCTGGCCGCCGGAGAGCCGGCGGTACGGGGTGCGGCCGCAGGACTCCAGGCCGAGCCGTTCGATCAGCAGGGCCGGGTCGACGGGGGCGGCGTGCAGCTTCGCGGTGTGGCGCAGCATCTCCTCGGCGCGGGCGCCGGCGTAGACGCCGCCCGACTGCAGCATGACGCCGATCCGGGGCCGCAGCGCGGCGGCCTCCCGCACGGGGTCGAGCCCCAGCACCCGCACCCGGCCGGCGTCCGGACGGCGGTATCCCTCGCAGGTTTCGACGGTGGTGGTCTTTCCGGCTCCGTTGGGTCCGAGCACGGCGGTCACGGTGCCCCGGGCGACGGCGAGGTCGAGACCGTCCACCGCGGTCTTGGCGCCGTACCGCTTGACGAGTCCCGTCACTTCGACCGCGGGGTCCATTCGCATGACGGGCAGTCTACGAACCCGCTGGGGGGCGCTCCGCCGGGAGGGCGGTGGTACGTGCGGCGACCGCCGGTCTAGGCGGGCGCCCGAGGCCTGCTCCGGGGCGGCGGCGAAGATCGTTTCCGCAGGTCAGCTT
>NZ_CBDRBL010000126.1:0-12311 GCF_965342175.1 Actinacidiphila sp. bgisy167 | reverse complement strand
CTGCCTCGAGCGCCGGGAGAACAGTGCATGGGCCAGCAGGCACACCAGCACGGCACCACCCAGGACGTCCCCGACCGCCACCGTGAAGCGGCTCATCAGACCGGCCAGGACGGCGCCCGCGGCCAGGCACAGCCGCCCTGTGCCCCACAGCGCGGGGCGCAGCACCCGGTCGGGCCGGAAGGCGAGCACCCGACCGGCGGTGAGGGCCGCCACGCCGGGGATGACGGTCCACAGCAGGGCAAGGCACACCAGGGCCCACATGGCGATCTTCACCGGCGAATCATGTACCCGCGTGCGCCCGCGGCGCCAGAGGCGGTGCCGCCGGTGCTCCCCACGCCCTCCGGCCAGACGGTGCGCCGGGGCGGCGCAAGGGGGGCGTACCCGCCCCTGGTACAGGTCCGGGGCACGGGTCCGGCTCGCACCGCGACACCGGCGCGCAAGGGCTGCGGTGACGCGCGTTCCGCGTGCGGCACCGCCCCGCACCGGGTGGGGCGGCGCTCCGCCGGGCTACCGGTGGTCCTGGCGCCCGCCGCGCAGGACGACACCGATGTGGGCCGCCGCGGTGGACAGGTGGCGGCGTACCTCGCGCAGCTGCTCGGCGTCCACGCCGTTGTCGCGGGCGGCGTCGCGGACGTCGTCGCGGAAGCGGTCCAGCAGGCGTTCCAGGTCGCGGGCCGGCTCCCCGGTCGCGGCGGCGTCCTCGGCCGCCCACTCGGGCGCCTGCGCGGGTTCGGGCCTTCCCTGCGGCGGCCAGGTGGCGGCGCGGCCGAACTGGCCGAGCTCGCGGGTGAGTTCCGCCAGCCCCTCCCGGACGCCGGTCTGCCAGTCGCCGCGCCGTACGTGGTCCTGGACCTCCTCCTGGACGCGGCGTGCGATGCGCTGCATCTCGACCCTGGCGGCGTCCTGGGCCTCCCGGGCGGCGCGCTTGGCGGAGCGGGCCTCCTCGCGGGCCTGCCGGATCTCCTCCTTCGAGCGGCGCACCTGCTCCTTCCAGTCGGCCGGGGAGGGAGCGGGCCGGCTGTGCGCCGCCTGCTGCGCTGCCGCCCGGATCTCGCGCCGCAGGTCTCCCGCCGCGCCGCGGACGTCCTCGCGGATCTCGGCGGCCAGCGTGGAGACGGAGTCGCGGATCTCGTTCTCCAGATCAACGATCTCCTCGCTGCGCGAGGCGAGTTCCGCGCGGCCCGCGTCGGTGATCGAATACACCTTGCGGCCGCCCTCGGTGGAGTGGGTGACCAGGCCCTCCTTCTCCAGCTTTGCGAGCCGCGGGTAGACGGTTCCGGCGGAGGGGGCGTACAGGCCGTCGAAGCGCTCCTCCAGCAGCCGGATCACCTCGTAGCCGTGGCGGGGCGCCTCGTCCAGCAGCTTCAGCAGGTAGAGGCGGAGCCGGCCGTGGGCGAAGACGGGGGCCATCAGACGTCCTTCCGGAACGGGTCCGCGTCCGTGGGTCCGTGGTCCTCCCGCGGTGGGCGGCGCAGCAGCGCGATCGCACCCGACACGGTGGTGGCCTTGAGCCGGGAGCCGCCGGTCCCCATCCGGCCGGAGATCCGCTTGGCGCCCCACTGCCCGGTCACCCGCAGCTCGTCGAAGGCGCAACTGACGTGGCCGCTGGTGGTGTTGGCGTCCACCTCGGCGTCCGCGGGGTCGGGGATGCGGATCGCGATCTCACCGGAGACGGAGGTCAGGCGGACGTCGGCGCCGCTGCGCGGGTCCAGATCGAGCACCATGTTGCCGCTGACCGAGTCGGCCTTGACGCTGGCGCCGTTGCCCTCGACCACGGTCAGGTCGCCCGAGACGGTGTTGACGCGCAGGTCGCCGGAGACCGCCTGGGCCTCCACGTTCCCCGCGACCGTCTCGGCGGTCACCGGTCCGGCCTGGCCGACCAGGGTGATGTCGCCGTTGACGCCCCGCACGGTGGCGCGGTCGCAGATACCGGAGACCACGGCGCTCGCCCCGACCACGCCGACCGACACATCAGTGCGCTGCGGGACCGCGAGCGAGACGACGGCGTGCCGCCGCCAGCCCTTGCGGTCGAGCCACTTGAGCAGGCCCTTCCAAGGCAGGTCCTCATAGCTGACGGTGAGCGTGCCCCCCTCGTGGGACACGATCAGCGGCGGGCCGTCGAGCTCGCTCACCTCCAGCCGGGCAGGTCCCTCCTCGACGCCGACCACGTTGACGGCCCCGTTGACGATCCGCACGTGCAGGGTGTCGACGCTCCCGTCGAACACCATCTTGTGCGGCTCGGTGACCGTCCACTCCCGCGAGTCGGGTGTTCCGCTCATCTCGCCCTCCTCCGAGGCACCCGGGCACCCCGGGACACCGCCGACAACGCAACATATCGCGTCTCTCGATAGACACGATATATCGCGTGACGCGGAAGTCAAGGGAACCCCGCGCGCCGGGCCTCCGCCCCCCGAGGTCACCGCGGCCGGACGACCGGCTGGGGGAGGGACGGACGGGCGAGGGACGGATGGGCGAGGGGCGCGGGGTGTGCGCTCACTCCTCGTCCTCGTCGTCGAGCCGGGCCAGCCAGGTCGCCAGCCGCTCCACCGGGATCTCGAACTCCGGGTTGAGGTCGACGAACTCCCGCAGCCGCTCGGCGAGCCACTCGAAGGTGACCTCCTCCTCGCCGCGCCGGCTCTCCAGCTCCTCGATGCCGCGGTCGGTGAAGTACAAGGGGTGCTCCGGTCAGGGTCGAAGGGTGACGTACCAGGCCAGGATAGGTACTCCCGCGGACCGCTCCCGGGGCTGCCCCCGCGGACCGCGCCCCGCGGTCCGCGGACGCGCGGGGGCCCCGCACTCGACTCGACGAGTGCGGGGCCCCCGCGTACGGCGTCGGGCGCTTCGGGCGTCAGAGCTCGAAGACCTCGTGCACCAGCTGCTCCTGCTCCTGCTGGTGCCGCTTGGCGGAACCGACCGCCGGCGACGAGGAGGACGGACGCGACACACGACGCAGCCGGTCGGCGTTGTCGGGCGCGGCGCCGAGCACCAGGTCGAGGTGGTCGATCAGGTTGAGGGCGATGAACGGCCAGGCACCCTGGTTGGCCGGCTCCTCCTGGGCCCAGACGTACTTCTGGGCCTTGGTGAAGGGGGCCAGGGCCGCCTGGATCTCCGCACCCGGCAGCGGGTAGAGGCGCTCGATGCGGATGAAGGCGGTGTCGAAGGCGCCGCGCTTCTCCCGCTCGGCGACGAGGTCGTAGTAGACCTTGCCGGAGCAGAAGACGACCTTGCGGACGTCCTCGGGCCGGCCGGCGCCGGAGGTGAAGTGCGGGTCGCCGATGACCGGCTGGAACTGGCCGGAGGTGAACTCCGCCGTCTTCGAGGTCGCCGCCTTCAGACGCAGCATCGACTTCGGGGTGAAGACGATGAGCGGCTTGTGGTGCGGGTTGTGGACCTGCCACCGCAGGAGGTGGAAGTAGTTCGCCGGGGTGGTCGGGACCGCGACCGTCATGTTGTTCTGCGCGCACAGCTGCAGGAAGCGCTCGATGCGGGCGGAGGAGTGGTCGGGGCCCTGGCCCTCGTAGCCGTGCGGCAGCAGCAGGGTGACGCCGGAGGTCTGGCCCCACTTCTGCTCGGCCGAGCTGACGAACTCGTCGACGACGGTCTGGGCGCCGTTGACGAAGTCGCCGAACTGGGCCTCCCAGGCGACCAGCGCGTCCGGGCGGGCCAGCGAGTAGCCGTACTCGAAGCCCATCGCCGCGTACTCGCTGAGCAGCGAGTCGTAGACGTTGAAGCGGGCCTGGTCCTCGGAGAGGTAGAGCAGCGGGGTGTAGTCCTCGCCGGTCTCCCGGTCGACCAGGACGGCGTGCCGCTGGCCGAAGGTGCCGCGGCGGGAGTCCTGGCCGGCGAGGCGGACCGGGGTGCCCTCCATCAGCAGGGAGCCGACGGCGAGGGTCTCGCCCATGGCCCAGTCGATGGTGTCGTCCTCGACCATGGCAGCGCGGCGCTGCAGCTGCGGCAGCAGACGCGGGTGGACGGTGATCCGCTCCGGGATGTTGACCTGCGAGGCGGCGATCCGCTTGACGGTCTCCGGGCTGATCGCGGTGTCCACCGGGACGGGGAACTCCGGACCGGCGGCCTGGGTCTGCTGCTGCTGCGCGGCGGCCGGCGCGGTCGCCTCGCGGACCTCGGTGAAAACCTTCTCCAGCTGGCCCTGGTAGTCCTGCAGGACCTGCTCGGCCTCTTCCAGGGTGATGTCGCCGCGACCGATGAGGGACTCGGTGTAGAGCTTGCGCACCGAGCGCTTCTTGTCGATGAGGTCGTACATCAGCGGCTGGGTGAAGGACGGGTTGTCGGCCTCGTTGTGACCGCGGCGGCGGTAGCAGATGAGGTCGATGACGACGTCCTTGTTGAACGCCTGGCGGAACTCGAAGGCCAGCCGCGCGACGCGGACCACGGCCTCCGGGTCGTCGCCGTTGACGTGGAAGATCGGCGCCTCGATCATGCGCGCGACGTCGGTGCTGTACATCGACGAGCGCGAGGACTCCGGGGCGGCGGTGAAGCCGACCTGGTTGTTGATCACCACGTGCACGGTGCCGCCGGTGCGGTAGCCGCGCAGCTGCGACATGTTGAGCGTCTCGGCGACGACGCCCTGGCCGGCGAAGGCCGCGTCGCCGTGGAGGACGACCGGCATGACGGTGAAGTCCGTGCCGCCCTTGCCGATGACGTCCTGCTTGGCGCGGGCGATGCCCTCGACGATCGGGTCGACCGCCTCCAGGTGCGAGGGGTTGGCGGCCAGCGAGACGGTGATCTGCTCGCCGTCCAGACCGGTGAAGGTGCCCTGGGCGCCCAGGTGGTACTTCACGTCGCCGGAGCCGTGCATCGACTTCGGGTCGAGGTTGCCCTCGAACTCGCGGAAGATCTGCGCGTACGACTTGCCGACGATGTTGGCGAGCACGTTGAGCCGGCCGCGGTGGGCCATGCCGATGACGACCTCGTCCAGACGCGACTCGGCGGCCGCGTCGATGACGGCGTCGAGCAGCGGGATGACGGACTCGCCGCCCTCCAGGGAGAAGCGCTTCTGCCCGACGTACTTGGTCTGCAGGAACGTCTCGAAGGCCTCGGCGGCGTTGAGCCGGCGCAGGATGCGCAGCTGCTCGTCGCGCTCGGGCTTGGTGTGCGGGCGCTCGACGCGGTCCTGGATCCACTTGCGCTGCAGCGGGTCCTGGATGTGCATGAACTCGATGCCGACGGTGCGGCAGTACGAGTCGCGCAGCACGCCGAGGATGTCGCGCAGCTTCATCATCGACTTGCCGGCGAAGCCGCCGACCGCGAAGTCGCGCTCGAGGTCCCACAGGGTGAGCCCGTGCTCGGTGATGTCCAGGTCCGGGTGCTTGCGCTGCTTGTACTCCAGCGGGTCGGTGTCGGCCATGACGTGGCCGCGGACCCGGTAGGAGTGGATCAGCTCGAAGACGCGGGCGGCCTTGGTGACGTCGTCGTCGTGGCTGGCGTCGATGTCCTTGAGCCAGCGGACCGGCTCGTAGGGGATGCGCAGCGCCTTGAAGATGTCGTCGAAGAAGTCGTTCTCGCCCAGCAGGAGCTGGTTCATGATGCGCAGGAACTCGCCCGACGCGGCACCCTGGATGACCCGGTGGTCGTAGGTGCTGGTCAGCGTCATGACCTTGGAGATGCCCAGCTTGTTCAGGGTGTCCTGCGAGGTGCCCTGGAACTCGGCGGGGTAGTCCATCGAGCCGACGCCGAGGATCACCGACTGGCCGGGCATCAGGCGCGGCACCGAGTGGACGGTGCCGATGCCGCCGGGGTTGGTGAGCGAGACCGTGACGCCCGAGAAGTCGTCCATCGTCAGCTTGCCGACGCGGGCGCGGCGGACGATGTCCTCGTAGGCCTGCCAGAACTCGAAGAAGTTGAGGGTCTCGGCCTTCTTGATGGCCGCGACGACCAGCTGGCGGTCGCCGTTGGGCTTGACCAGGTCGATGGCGAGGCCCAGGTTGACGTGGTCGGGCTTGACCAGCGTCGGCTTGCCGTCCTTCTCCGTGTACGACCAGTTCATCGCAGGCATGATCTTCAGCGCCTGCACCATGGCGTAGCCGATGATGTGGGTGAAGGAGACCTTGCCGCCGCGGGCGCGCTTGAGGTGGTTGTTGATGACGATGCGGTTGTCGAACAGCAGCTTCACCGGGATGGCGCGCACGGACGTGGCCGTGGGCAGCTCCAGGGAGGCGTTCATGTTCTTCGCCACGGCCGCGGACGGGCCGCGCAGCGTCACGTACTCCGGGCCCTGCGGCGCCTCGGTGGCCGGGGCCGCCTTGGCGGTCGGCTGCGGCTGCGCCGGGGTGGGCTTCACCACGGCGGGCTTGGCGGGGGCCGGAGCGGCGGGCGCGGCAGGCGCCGGCGCGG
Source organism: Actinacidiphila sp. bgisy167 (assembly GCF_965342175.1). GTDB lineage: Bacteria > Actinomycetota > Actinomycetes > Streptomycetales > Streptomycetaceae > Actinacidiphila. The sequence goes on along the minus strand of NZ_CBDRBL010000126.1, from coordinate 5,957 downwards.
GGGCGGCAGGCGTCACCGGCGGCGCGGCGGGCGCCGCGGCAGCGGGTGCGGCCGGAGGGGCGGCAGGCGGCGCTGAGGGGGCCGGCTGAGGCTGGCCCGAGGCGACTGCGGAGCCCGTATCCGCTCCCGGCTTGTAATCGGCGAAGAAGTCCCACCAGGCTCGGTCCACCGAGTTCGGGTCCTGGAGGTACTGCTGGTAGATCTCATCGACAAGCCACTCGTTGGGCCCGAATCCGGCGGCAGGGCCCTGGCCCTGCCCATCGGTTTCGGTCCCGGGGGTACCGCCCGACCGGAGGTCGGGGGAGCTCGAGCTATTCGGGTGTGGCGACACGGCGGCAACCGCCCTCTTCCGCTTCACAAGGTGATGGACAGCGGAAATAAAGGCTACGCCTACCCGGGCGTTTCCTGCAGGCGGGGAGCCCAGTCGTCGCCTAAGTCACATCGAAAAGACGGTTTCGAGGCGGAGTTTGGCGGGAATGAGGTGCTGAATCGACTACTCCGGTTGCCTCTGGCAACGTCCGCCCGCATACCCGGGCGGTGTGCGGGCGGCGTTCGGCCTGCGTTCGGCCTGCGTCCGGCCCGGCCTCCGGTGTCAAGCCTGCGCCGGGGCGGACCCCGGAAGGGTGACGCGGATCCGGCAGCCGCGGGGGGACTCGGCCACCGCGATGCGTCCGCCGTGCAGGTCCACCGCCCATCGCGCGATCGCCAGCCCCAGCCCCGTTCCGCCGTCGCCCGGTCCGGCGGTGCCGCGGTTGAAGCGCTCGAAGACGCGGGTGCGCTCGGACTCCGGTATGCCCGGGCCCTCGTCCAGGACCTCCAGGTCGAGGCTGCCCGGCCCGGTGCCGCGCCGGGCGCGCACGGTGACCCGGCCGCTGGGCGGGCTGTGCTTGACGGCGTTGTCGATCAGATTGGCGACCACCTGGTGCAGCCGCTCGGCGTCCGCGTACGCGGTCAGCTCCGGCGGCCAGACGTCCAGGTGCAGGTGGACGTCCTTGCGCGCCCGGCTCCCCGGCGCCGGGGAGCCCTGCAGGCCGAGGCCGGCGGTTTTGATGACGGCCGACAGATAGGGCCAGACCTCGAAGCGCTTGGCGTCCAGCGGCACGACGCCGTTGTCCAGCCGGGAGAGGTCGAGCAGGTGGGTGACGAGCAGGCTCAGCCGCTCCGCCTGCTGCAGCGCGGTGCGCATGGTCTCCGGGTCGGCGTCGCTCACCCCGTCCACGACGTTCTCCAGGACCGCGCGCAGCGCCGCGATCGGGGTGCGCAGCTCATGGGAGACGTTCGCCACCAGCTCCTTGCGGTGCCGGTCGACGGCCTCCAGGTCGGCGGCCATCCCGTTGAAGGTCTCGGCGAGCTCGCCGACCTCGTCGCGGCGCGCCGCGGTGACCCGCCGGCTGTAGTCGCCGCGCGCCATGGCGCTGGCCACCGAGGTCATCTCGCGCAGCGGCGCGGTCAGTCCGTGCGCCACCAGCTGCGAGATCAGCAGCGAGGCGATGATCGAGAAGATCGTGATGATCCGGATCTCGGTCGCCGAGTGCATCGCGACGATGATCAGGCCCGTGGTGATCAGCACGGAGGCCAGCACCAGGTACTGCAGTGCCGCCTTGATCGACCGGAAGGGGTCGTACGGCCTCAGCGCGGCCCAGACGCGTTTCCGCAGCTTCGGCGGGCGCGGCGCGCTGTAAGGGCTCACGGCGTGGGCGTCTCGAGCGCGTAGCCGACGCCGTGCACGGTGCGGATGCGCTCCGCGCCGATCTTCCGCCGCAGGGCCTTGACGTGGCTGTCGACGGTGCGGGTGCCGGAGGCGTCCGCCCAGTCCCACACCTCGGCGAGCAGCTGCTCCCGGGAGAGCACCGCGCGCGGCTGCTGGGCCAGGCAGACCAGCAGGTCGAACTCGGTCGGGGTCAGATGCACGTCGGCGCCCCGGACCCGGACCCGGCGCTGGGCGTTGTCGATCTCCAGGTCGCCGAGCTGCATGTTGGCGCCGCGCGGGTCGCGGGCGGCGATCGTGGCGCGCTCCACGCGGCGCAGCAGAACATGCACCCGGGCGACCAGTTCGCGCAGCGAGAAGGGCTTGGTCATGTAGTCGTCGGCGCCCACGCCGAGGCCGACGAGCATGTCGGTCTCGTCGTCGCGTGCGGTCAGCATCAGCACCGGGATCGGGCGCGACGCCTGCACACGGCGGCAGACCTCCAGGCCGTCGTAGCCGGGGAGCATGACGTCGAGGACGAGGAGGTCGGGCTGCCAGGAGGCGGCGGTCTCCACGGCGGCCGGGCCGTCGCTCGCGCTGCGGACCTGGAAGCCCTCCGCCCGCAGCCGCGCCGCAATGGCGTCGGTGATCGTGGCGTCGTCCTCCACCACCAGTACGCGGCGCTGCGCCCCGGGAGTGGCCGCCACCGCCGCGGCGTCGGCGGTCGTCGGCTGTGTGCTGTCCATGTGGGGTCCCCCATGGTCGTGTGCGTTGCGCAGCAGCGTACGAGGCGGGGCGACGCCGCGGCTACGCGGGCTTTCTTGCCAGGTGCACGACATCCGGAACGCCCCGGTCCACCGGGATCTCAATGGTCCGGACCTGCGTGAACCGCGCCGCCCGCAACGCGTCGTCGAACGCGGCGGACGGCTGCGCCGACCATACCGCCAGTACGCCGCCGGGTTCGAGCCGCTCCCGGCAGGCCGCCAGTCCCGTCGGGCCGTACAGGCCGCCGTTGCCCTCGGTGACCGTCCAGTCGGGGCCGTTGTCGATGTCCAGGCAGAGTGCGTCGTACGTCACGTCCGCCTCGTGGACATACGCCACCAGATCGCCCTCGACCACGCTCACCCGCGGGTCCTGCAACGCGTGCTCGGAGAACTCCGCCAGCGGGCCCGTGCGGTGCCACTCGACCACCGCCCGCTCCCGCTCGGCGACCGCGATCCGCGCCCACCGCGGCTCGGCCGCCGCCCGCGCGAGGGAGAAGCCCACCCCCAGGCCGCCGATCAGCACCGACAGGTCGGCCCGGCCCGCGGGGAGGGCGCCCAGCGCAGCGTCGACCAGCAGGCGCTCGGAGCGTCCGTCGGAGGTGTCCATCAGGAAGGTGCCGTTGGCGATGATCTCGTACCGTCCGCCGCTGCGCCGCAGTGCGACCTCGCCGTACGGCCCGTCACGCCGGTCGAGCGTGACGGGTCGTGCCTCATCGTTCGCGTACATGGACCCAGCGTAACGAGGCGGTCCCGCGGGAGGGGCGGGCCGGGTGTCAGTGCCCGCGGGCGCGGGCCGGTCCCCGGACCGTCACCAGGGCGACCCCGCCCACGAAGAGGGCGCCGGCCGTCACCCATGGCGCGGACTGCGCGCCGGGCTGCATCGACCAGGCCCACACCGCGGCCGCTCCGCCGGGGGTCCGGGGGGCGGCGAGAAGGACACCCAATCCGTAGACCATCGGGGGCGCCCAGCTCAGGCGGGCACCGAGCAGGACGGCTCCGGCGCAGGCCAGGCCGGTGAAGCCCAGGACTCCCCGGATCGCCGTCTCGGCGCCGAAGCCGTATGCCGCGTTCGGCGCCGCCAGGCCGAGACAGCAGGACGCGGTGGTGGCGGTCAGGATGTGCGCCGCGCGCCAGCGCCACCATGGAAGCGGCGCGCAGCGGTCCAGCTCGACGGAGGGGCTGTGCAGGCTGCCCACGGTGATCGCCGCGGTCAGGATCGGCAGAAGGACGAACAAGGGCACACCGCTGGTCCGCTCGAAGAGCGGGCGGTCGATCACCCAGCCCGCGATCCAGGAGTTCGCGATGAGCAGCACGGCCAGGGCGGTCGCCGCTCCCGGCAGACCGCGTGAGCGGGCGTAGAGGCACAAAAGGGTCGGTCTGGGGTTCACGGTTCCTCGATCGGTTCGGGCGGGTGGGGCGAGGGCCGCGGCGGGGTCCGCGCTCAGGGCGCCTCGACCACGCCGGTGTCGCAGGAGCCGACGGCGCGCAGATAGCGTCCGAGCCAGGCCCGGCGCTGTTCGGCGGACGCGGCGCGCAGGCGGTCGGCCGCCCGGGTCTCCGCCGCTGCCGTCACGGGTCGCTCCACACCCAGCCAGCTCAGCGCCGCATGCTCGGCGGCGGGGTTGCCGGGGCGGTCGGTGTACCGAGCTGGGCAGTTCCGGAAGGCCACGAAGTACGCCAGGTCGCGGTAGAGCATGTCGCTGTCGCCGAGGCGGCTCCGGAAGAGCCCTCCGTAAAGCTGGAACCTGACTTCCCGTGACGGTGCGCTCTCCGAGGCAGCGCTCTCGCGGTAGCGGACGGGCGCGCCGGGCACGCCGTCGAGCCTGGCGTCGATCCGGGCCACCACGGCCTGTACGGCGGGCAGGGCCGAGGCGTGTTCGGCCCGGACGCACACCACCGGTGTGCCCGAGCCGCAGACCTGGGCGGAGGCGGCCGGCACGGGCCGCCACAGGTCTTCGCCGCCCCGGCAAAGGAACGCCGCCGCCACGGCAGCCGCCAGCAGAGGCACGAGGGCGACCGTCCGCCGCCGTGCGTGACCGGCCAGCATCGCGCAGACCGCGAGTCCGGCCATCCACACCGCGCACAGCAGCCCGAACGCCCACGTGGGGCGCTCTCCGAAGCCGTAGCCCGCCGGAGTGAGCCACTTGACCGATCCATCGGCGTTCTGGGTGTAGCCCAGCGCCACGAAACCGACCAGGCCCACAAGCGGCGCGGCCATCCGCCACCGCAGCGCCCCGCCGACCGCGAAGCCCAGCGCCCCCAGGGCGCCGAACGACACGACGTCCTGGAACACCATGCTCCAGGAGGGCTGCCCGAAACCGGCGTACGGCCAGATCGCCCCCAGGGCCGCCACCGCCGGCAGCAGGTAACCGCAGACCGGCCACAGCACGGCGGGCAGGCACGCCGCCAGAGCCCGCGCAAGCGGCGTCCGGGCCGCCGACGCGAACAGCTCGCCCGTCCCGCAGCGGCGCTCACGCCCGCCCTGCCAGCACCCCGCGGCCAGCGCGACCGCTCCGCCGGCCAGCACGCTGAAGTGCCGGAGCATCTGCTGCGCGTCGGTCCAGTTGTCCCCCAGCCGGTAGCGCTGGACGAACAGGTTGAACGCCACCACGGCCGCGATGACGGCGCCCGCCCACGGTCCCGTGCCGCGCCGCAGTTCGGTTCGGGCGAGGGACACCGGCGGGCGCAGAGCGAGGGCGGTCATGCCGTGACCCCCTGGCCCGTCCGGAGGCGGTGACGCCTCAGCACCGCGCTGTAGCCGCGCTCGATCGGGCTGTCCCCGGCAGCCTCACCGTCCCACGCCGCCGCCAGTTCCCGCGGCGTACCGCGGAAGGCTCCCCGTCCGCCGGACAGCAGCGTCACCTCCGTGCACGCGGCGGCCACGTCCTCCACGAGGTGGGTCGAGACCAGCACGGTCGCGTGCGCGCCCAGCTCCCGCAGCAGGGCGCGGAAGTCGACCCGCTGCTCGGGGTCGAGACCGGCCGTGGGCTCGTCGAGCAGCAGCACGTCCGGGTCGTTGACGATGGCCTGCGCGATGCCCACCCGGCGCACCATGCCGCCCGAGAGGGTCTTGATCCGCCGGTCGATCCGGTCCTCCAGACCGACCCGTGCCACCGCCCGCTCGACGGCGTCGGGCACCTCGGCGGCCGGCATCTCCTTCAGCCAGGCCGCGTAGGCGACGAACTCGCGCACGGTGAACCCCGGGTAGTAGCCGAACTCCTGCGGCAGATAGCCCAGCCGCCGCCGGATGGCCGTCCGCCCCCGATGTGTCGTCGGGTCGTGGCCGAGCAGCTCCAGCCGCCCGCCCTGGTACGGGGCCACCGTGGCCAGCACGCGTATGAGGGAGGTCTTCCCGGCCCCGTTGGGGCCGAGCAGGCCGTGGACGCCGCGGCCGAGCCGCAGGTCCAACGCGTCCAGAGCGGTGGTGCGGCGGTGCTTGACCGTCAGCTCGCTGCCGTTGACGGGATACGCGGTGGTCATCGGTTGCCTCCGAGGATGCCCCGGCC
>NZ_CBDRBL010000125.1:0-12574 GCF_965342175.1 Actinacidiphila sp. bgisy167 | reverse complement strand
TTCTGTCCCGGGAGGGTGGCCGAGGCGCGGATGCCCGGCCTGAGGGCCGGCTCCCCGCGGTGAATCGCGGCCACGCGGGAAACGCCGCGCCCGGAGCGCCGCACCGGAGGCATCCTTCCCCGTGGCGCGGATCGATCAGATCCCGGTCAGGGGCGTGGACCCGAAGAGGGCGTGCACCCGAAGAGGGCGTGGACCCGAAGAGGGCGTGGACCTTGCCGGCCACGGGCAGCGACCACCTGCCGGTGGCGGCCCGCGTCGGCTGGTGGCCGCTGCCGCCGTCCGGCGGACCGCCGACCCCGGCCCGTTCCGCTCAGCCGCGCGGGACCGCGAAGTCCTCGAGACGGGCGTGTTCCGGGGCCAGCGCGGACCAGGGCGCGGGCCAGGTGAGAACGGCGAGGGCGGCGGTCGGGAACGTGTCGGCGGCGCGGCGCAGGGCGTCGGCGCGGGCCTCGCCCGTCAGGCGGAGGACAAGGTCCTGCACCCCCGGGTTGTGGCCGACCAGCAGGAGGGTCCCGGCGGCGTCGGGAGCTTCGCGCAGGACGTCGAGGAGGGCGCGGGCGGTGGCCGCGTAGACCCGTTCGTCGAGGCGCACCGGCGGGGGCGGTGCGGCCGCGAGGGCCTCGGCGGCGAGTTCCCAGGTCTCCCGGGTGCGCCGGGAGGTCGAGCAGATCACCAGGTCGGGGGTGTGCCCCGCCTCGCGCAGCCAGCGGCCCGCCGCCGGGGCGTCGCGGCGGCCGCGGGGGCCGAGCGGGCGGTCGTGGTCGGGGACGTCCGGGGGCCAGGCGGACTTGGCGTGCCGCAGCACGACCAGCCGTCGCGGGGCTTGCGTACCGGTACGGCGCCTCACGATCCCGCCCCGCCGATCTCACGGGTCAGTTCCAGGGCCAGCACGCGGTCCGCATGGGCGAACGTCTCGAAACGCGAGCCGTCCGGCAGTGCGGCCTCCTCCTCCAGCCGGTCGAGGACGGCCAGGCAGCCGGCGGTGTCGAGATCCGCGTCCAGGGCCGCTTGGAGGCGTTCGGCGTACTCGGCGCTCATCGGCCTGGACGGCGCCTCGGCCCAGCGGGCCACCGCGCCGCGCCAGCGGCTCAGGTCGGCGTCCGCCGCCGCGAGGGCGCGCGGGGTCGGTTCCGCACGGTCCCGGCGGTCCAGACGGAGCAGCGCCAGCCGCAGGGCCGGACCGGCGGCCGCCTCGTGCGGGGCGACCGGCCCGACGTCCAGGCGCAGGGCCCCGGTGTCCGTGCCCGTGTCCGTGCGGGTGTCCGCCGGGACGACGTGCACCCGGGCCGGCCCGGCGAGCGCCTTCTCCGCCTCACGCAGGTCGGCGCCGCGGGCCGCGCGGGGCCTGATGCCCATCGCCGCCGCGGCGGCGTCCCGTACGGGGTCGGCCGGGCCGGCCACGGCGACCAGCACCTGCCCGCCCCAGCCCTCCGCGGTGCGCGCCAGTACGTCCGCCAGCAGCAGCACCCGCAGCGCCGTCGCACCGCCCTGGGCGCCGGTGTGGGCCACCACCCGCAGCGGCACGCGCCGCCCCGGGTCCACTTCCACGGCTTCGCCGCTCCTGCCGTCCACGATGCGCAGCACGCGTCCGAATCTAGCCCGTACGACGCACCGGCGCAGGCGCCTTCCCGGCCGGGCCGGGCGCGTTCGGGGTTCCGCTCGGCGGGGGCCGCGCCTCCCCGCCCCGGGGCGGGCAGTGCCCTTGAAGACGCGTCTGAGGCGTCGCATTGTCCCCTGGCGCGACTTACAGTTGCGCATATCAGGGCAGAACGGGGGAAATGCCTCACAGCACCTCTGGGAGGGCGCATGACCCGCATCTCGGTGACGGTGGACGGCACTGCCTACGAGGACGAGGTGGAGCCCCGTCTGCTGCTCGTCCACTACCTGCGCGACCGGCTCGGTCTGACCGGCACCCCCGTCGGATGCGACACCACGAACTGCGGAGCCTGCACGGTGGACCTCGACGGGGAGAGCGTGAAGAGCTGCTCCGTGCTCGCCGTCCAGGCCGACGGCTGCGAGGTGACGACGATCCAGGGGCTGGCCTCCGCGGACGGCGAGTGGCACCCGCTGCAGCGGGCGTTCCGCGAGCAGCACGCGCTGCAGTGCGGCTTCTGCACCCCCGGCATGATCATGGCCGCCCGCGACCTGCTGAAGGAGAACGCCGACCCCACGCCGGAGGAGGTCCGCGAGGCCCTGGAGGGCAACCTCTGCCGCTGCACGGGCTATATGAACATCGTGCGCGCGGTCCTCGCGGCCGCCGCGGAGGAACGCCGGCGCCGGGCGCCCGAGCCCGGCGCCGAGGCCGAGCACGCCGCGCCCAGCACGGCGGGGAGCGGGGCGCCGGTATGACCGACCAGCTGATCGGACACGAACCCGAGGTCGGCCGCGCCCGGGTCCGCAAGGAGGACGCCCGGCTGGTGACCGGCCGGACCAACTGGACCGACAACATCACCGTCCCGGGCCTGCTGCACATGGCGATCCTGCGCAGCCCGATGGCGCACGCCCGGATCGAGCGGATCGACGTCGCTCCCGCCCTGGAGCGGCCGGGTGTCGTCGCCGCGTACAGCGGCCGCGACCTGGCCGAAGGGCTCGGGTCGCTGCCGTGCGCGTGGCCCGTCACCGAGGACATGGTGCTGCCCGAGCACCCGCCGCTCGCCGTCGACGAGGTACGCCACACCGGCGACCCGGTCGCCGTCGTCGTCGCCCGGGACCGCTACGCGGCCGCCGACGCGCTGGAGGCGATCGACGTCGACTACGAGCCGCTGCCCCCGGTGCTCGACATGGAGGCGGCGCTCGCCGAGGGCGCCCCGCTGGTCCACGCCGACAAGGGCACCAACCGCTGCTACACCTGGCCGCTGGCCACCGGCGAACCCTACGAGAGCGTGCGCGCCCGGGCGGACGTGGTGGTGCGGCGCCGCTTCGTGCAGCAGCGGCTCATCCCCAACGCCATGGAACCGCGGGCCGTCGTGGCCGTCCCGCCGGGCGCTTCGGACGAGTACACCCTGTACTCGGCGACACAGATCCCGCACATCGTGCGCGTGATGATGTCCGTCGTCACCGGCATCCCCGAGCACCGCCTGCGGGTGGTCGCGCCGGACGTCGGGGGCGGCTTCGGCTCCAAACTGCAGGTGTACGCCGAGGAGGCGCTCGGCCTGGCCGTCGCCCGCAGGCTCGGGCGTCCCGTGAAGTGGACGGAGTCCCGGTCGGAGGGCTATCTGGCCACCCATCACGGACGCGACCAGATCCAGGACCTCGAACTCGCCGCGACGCGCGAGGGCAGGCTGCTCGGCCTGAAGGTGGAGCTGCTCGCCGACATGGGCGCCTATCTGATGATCGTGACGCCCGGCATCCCGCTGCTCGGGGCGTTCATGTTCCCCGGCATCTACAAGATGGACGCCTACGACTTCACCTGCACGGGCGTCTTCACCACCAAAACCCCCACCGACGCGTACCGCGGCGCGGGCCGCCCCGAGGCGACGTTCGCGATCGAGCGCATGATGGACGAGCTCGCCGCCGAGATCGGCATGGACCCGGTGGAGGTGCGCCGCCGCAACTGGATCGGCCACCGCGAGTTCCCGTACACGACCATCGGCGGGCTCACCTACGACAGCGGGGACTACGAGTCGGCGACGGACAAGGCGCTCGCCCTCTTCGGCTACGACGACCTGCGCGCCGAGCAGCGCGAGCGGGAGCGGCGCGGCGACCCGGTGCGGCTCGGCATCGGCGTGTCGACGTACACGGAGATGTGCGGGCTCGCGCCCAGCCGCGTCCTGCGCGACCTGCGCTACGGCGCGGGCGGCTGGGAGGCGGCGTCCATCCGCATGCTGCCCACCGGCAAGGTGGAGGTGCTGACCGGCACCAGCCCGCACGGGCAGGGCCATGTGACGAGCTGGAGCCAGATCGCGGCGGACGTGCTGGGCGTGCCCTTCGAGGACGTCGAGGTGCTGCACGGCGACACGCGCACGGTGCCGCAGGGCATGGACACCTACGGCTCGCGCTCGCTGGTCGTCGGCGGCGTGGCCGTGCACCGCGCGGCGCGGAAGGTCGTCGACAAGGCCCGCAAGGTCGCCGCGCACCTGCTGGAGGCGAGCGAGGACGACCTGGACTTCGCCAACGGCGTCTTCTCGGTGAAGGGTTCGCCGGACGTCCACAAGACCATCCAGGAAGTGGCGTTCGCCACGTTCACCTCGCACGACCTGCCCGACGGGCTGGAGCCGACCATCAACGCCGAGCACGTGGAGGACCCGGAGGCCTTCTCCTACCCCCACGGCACGCACCTGTGCGCGGTGGAGGTCGACACCGAGACCGGCCGGGCGCGGATCCGCTCCTATGTGTGCGTGGACGACGTGGGCACGGTCGTCAACCCGATGATCGTGGAGGGCCAGGTGCACGGCGGACTCGCGCAGGGCATCGCCCAGGCCCTCTTCGAGGAGGCGGTGTACGACGACGACGGCAACCTCGTCTCCGGCACCATGGCCGACTACCTGGTGCCCTGCGCCGCCGACCTGCCCGACTTCCTCACCGACCGCACCGAGACGCCGGCGACCACCAACCCGCTGGGCGTCAAGGGCGTCGGCGAGGCCGGGACGATCGCCTCGACCCCCGCGGTGGTCAATGCCGTGGTCGACGCGCTGCGGCCGCTGGGCGTCACGGACGTGCGGATGCCGTGCACACCGGAGCGGATCTGGCGGGCCCTGCGGGACGCGCGGACCGCCCGGCCGGAGGAGGGCGGCTCATGATTCCCGCGTCGTTCGACTACGCCAGGCCCCGCACGGTGGAGGAGGCGGTGCGGCAGCTCGCCCTCGCCGGGGACGAGGCGAAGGTGCTGGCCGGCGGCCAGAGCCTGCTGCCGATCCTGCGGATGCGCCTCGCCTTCCCCGAACTCGTCGTGGACGTCGGCCGCATCCCCGTCCTGCGCGGGGTGCGGCTCGACGGGGACACCCTCGTCATCGGCGCCCTCACCTCGCACCACGACGTCGTGCGCGACCCTCTGGTGCGGCGGCACGCGGGGCTGCTGGCGGCCGCCACGGCCACGGTGGCGGATCCGGCGGTGCGCCACCGCGGCACGATCGGCGGCGCCCTCGCGCACGCCGACCCGGCCGGGGACGTGCCCGCCGCCGTCCTCGCCCTGGACGCGGAACTGGTCCTCCAGGGGCCGGACGGGCGGCGGACCCTCCCGGCCCGGGAGTTCTTCACCGACTACCTGCAGACGGCGCTGCGCGGCGACGAACTGCTCGTGGAGGTGCGGGTGCCCAAGGCGGACGCCTGGGGCTTCCACTACGAGAAGTTCCAGCTGAGCGCGCAGGCGTGGGCCGTGGTCGGGGTGGCCGCGATGGTGCGGCGCGACGACGGCCACATCGTCGAGGCCCGAGTAGGGCTGTCGAACATGGGGCCCACCCCGGTGCGCGCCACCGCGTGCGAGACGGCTCTCGCGGGTGCCGACGCCGCACGGGAGGCGGTGGCCCCGGCCGCCGAACACGCCGCCGAGGGCACCCGTCCGGCCTCCGACCTGTCGGCGTCCGCCGAGTACCGGGAGCACCTGGCGCGGGTCCTGACCCGCAGGGCGGTCGTCGCGGCGGCGGACCTGGCATGAGGGGTGAAGGCGGACGATGACCCGGTCGGCGCACGGAACCGCACCGGGGCGGACCGCCCCGGCGGGTTCCGCCGGTGCCGTTCCCGCACCGCCCGGCAGCGGGTCGGCCGGCACCGGGTCGGCCGCCTCCCCGGACAGGACGGCGAACGGCACGACGGACGGCACGGCCCAAGGAACAGCGAACCGCACGACGGACGGGACAGCCCAAGGAACAGCGAACCGCACGACGACACCGGCGTTCACCGGCCCTGAGCAGATGCGGGCCCGCCTGGAGGCGACCGGTTATCTGGCCGACGACGGCCTCGCGGTCGCCTGCTACCTGGCGGTGACGCTGCATCGTCCCCTCTTCTGCGAGGGCGACGCCGGCGTCGGCAAGACCTCGCTGGCGCACGCGCTCGCCGATGCCCTCGGCGCACCGCTGATCCGGCTGCAGTGCTACGAGGGCATCGACGCGTCGCAGGCCCTGTACGACTGGGACTTCCCCCGGCAGCTGCTGCACCTGCGGGCGGCCGAGGCGGCGGGCGCCGGCGACGTCCGGACGCTGGAGGGCGAGCTCTACAGCCGGCGGTTCCTGCTGGCACGGCCGCTGCTGCGAGCCCTGGAGACCAGTCCCTCGGTGCTGCTCGTCGACGAGATCGACCGCGCGGACGACGAGTTCGAGGCCTTCCTGCTGGAACTGCTCTCGGAGTACTCCGTCACCGTGCCGGAACTGGGCACCCTGCGGGCGCAGTCGCCCCCCGTGGTGGTGCTGACGTCCAACCGGACGCGCGAGGTGCACGACGCCCTGAAGCGGCGCTGCCTCTACCACTGGTTCGAACACCCCGGTTTTGATCGGGAGTTGGCGATCGTGCGGCGCAGGCAGCCGCAGGTGGCGGCGCGGCTCGCGGCGCAGGTGACGGCCGTGGTGCAGTGCCTGCGGGAGCAGGACCTGGTGCGGCCGCCCGGGGTGGCGGAGACCATCGACTGGGCGGAGGCGCTGGCCGCGCTGGGGGCCACGGAGCTCGACGCGGACCTGGCGGTGACCACCCTCGGCTCGGTGCTGAAGTACCGCGAGGACGCGGAGCGGGCGCGGTCGCTCGACCTCCCGGAGATCCTCGCCGCGGGGGCGGGCGGCACCCGGTGAGCACGATGCGCACGGCGACGGCGGACGGCACAACGGGGCTGGTGGGCTTCGCCCGCGCCCTGCGCGCCGCCGGGGTGCCGGCCGGCCCCGACCGCGTGGCGGCGTTCCTGGCCGCGCTCGACCGTCTCGACCCGGGGCTGCGGCGCGACGTGTACTGGGCGGGACGTCTGACGCTCTGCGGCGACCCGGACGATCTGGAGCGCTACGACCGGGTCTTCGCGGCCTACTTCGACGGGGAGCGGCCGCCGCCTGGCCGGACGCGGCCGGCCGTCCGCCCGGTGCGCCCGCCCGCGGTGCCGTGCGCCGTGCCCGGGGAGCGCCCCGCCGAGGGGTCGGACGGGAAACCCGTCGCGACCGCGCTCGCCAGCGCGACGGAGGTGCTGCGGCATCGCGACGTGGCCGTGCTCTCCGCGACCGAGCGCGACCAACTGCACCGCATCCTCGCGGTCTTCGCTCTGGACGGCGAGCCGCGTCGCAGCTCCCGGCGCCGCCCGGCGCGCCGCGGTGAGGTCGATCCGCGCCGCACCGTCCGCGAGCTGCTGCGCCGGGGCGGCGAGCCGGCCGTGCTGCCGCGGCGGGCCCGGGCCCGCCGACCGCGCCGGGTGGTGCTGCTGCTGGACGTCAGCGGGTCGATGGCCCCCTACGCGGACGCGCTGCTGCGCTTCGCGCACGCCGCCGCGCACGGTTCCCGCGGCGGCCCGCCCACCGAGGTCTTCACCCTGGGCACCCGGTTGACCAGGGTCACCCGAGAGATGGCGCGCCGCGACCCGGACGCGGCGCTGGCCGCGGTGGGGGCGGCGGTGCCCGACTGGAGCGGCGGCACCCGGCTCGGGGAGACGCTGCGGGCGTTCCTGGACCGCTGGGGAGCGCGGGGGACGGCGCGCGGCGCGGTGGTCGTCGTGCTGTCGGACGGCTGGGAGCGCGGCGACCCGACCCTGCTGGCCGCGCAGATGCGGCGGCTGGCTCGGCTGGCGCACCGCGTCGTGTGGGCCAACCCGCGCAAGGCCGCTCCGGGGTACGCTCCGCTGGCAGCGGGGATGGCGGCGGCACTGCCGAGCGTCGACGCCTTCGTCGAGGGCCACAGTCTGGGCGCGCTGGAACGACTGGCCGCCGTGGTGAGAGGAGCCGACGGTGCGTGAGATCCTTCCGGCGCTGAACGACTGGTACGCCGCCGGAACCCCCTTCGGGCTGGCCACGGTGGTGGCGGTGAGCCGCAGCGCGCCGCGCGGGCCGGGCGCGGCCATGGCCGTCGGGCCGGACGACGAGGTCGTCGGCAGCGTCTCCGGCGGCTGCGTGGAGGGCGCGGTCTTCGAACTGGCCAAGGAGGTCGTCGAGTCGGGCGAGGCCCGGTTGCACACCTTCGGCTACAGCGACGCCGACGCCTTCGAGGTCGGGCTGACCTGCGGCGGTGAGATAACCCTGCTGGTCCGCCCGGTTTCCCCGGCCACGGACGCCGGCTTCGGCGAGGTGGCGGCCTCGGTCGCCGCGCACCGCCCGGTGGCCACCGCGACGGTGCTGGACGGTCCCGCACCGCGCGGCGCCACCCTCACGGTCCGGCCGGACCGGGTCGCCGGCACCCTCGGCTCGGAGGGCCTGGACGCGGCGGTCACCGACGACGCCCGCGGCGAGCTCGCCCAGGGCGCCACCGCGCAGCGCCACTACGGCCGGAACGGCGAGCGGCGCGAGGACGACGTGACGGTGTTCCTGCAGTCCTTCGCCCCGCCGCCGCGGATGCTGGTGTTCGGCGCGATCGACTTCGCGGCGGCGGTGGCGCGCATCGGGCTGTTCCTCGGCTACCGGGTGACCGTCTGCGACGCGCGCCCGGTGTTCGCGACGCCCAAGCGCTTCCCCGAGGGCGTGGAGGTCGTCGTCGACTGGCCGCACCGCTACCTGGCCGGCACGGAGACCGACGACCGCACGGTGATGTGCGTCCTCACCCACGACCCCAAGTTCGACGTGCCGCTGCTGGAGGTCGCGCTGCGCCGCCCCGCCGCGTACATCGGGGTCATGGGCAGCCGGCGGACGCACGAGGACCGGCTCAAGCGGATGCGCGACACGGCGCTGGGGCCGGCCGAACTGGCCCGGCTGCGCTCGCCGATCGGGCTCGACCTGGGGGCGCGCACCCCCGAGGAGGTCGCCGTGTCGATCGCCGCCGAGATCATCGCGCTGCGCTGGGGCGGCAGCGGCGCCCCGCTGTCGGCCACGGCTGGCGCGATCCATCCTCCGGTGCTCAGGCCGGTGTGACGAGGAAGGAGGACACATGGAACTGCACCACGAGTTCGGAGTCCCCGTCCCGGTGGGAGACGCATGGCGGGCGCTGCTGGACATCGAGCGCGTCGCACCCTGCATGCCGGGCGCGACGGTGGAGGAGTACGACGGCGAGACCGTCAAGGGCACGGTGAAGGTCAAGGTCGGTCCGGTGACGGTGACCTACCGCGGCACGGCGGTCTTCGAGGAGCGGGACGACACCGCGCACCGCGTCGTGCTGTCCGCCCGCGGCAAGGAGGTGCGCGGCCAGGGCACGGCACGGGCGACGGTCACCGGCATCCTGACGGAGAAGGACGGCGCGACGGTCGTCTCGGTCACGACGGATCTCGCCGTCACCGGCCGGCCCGCGCAGTTCGGGCGGGGCGTGATGGCCGAGGTCGGCGACCGGGTCATCGGCCAGTTCGCCGACTGCCTGGCCGGGCGGCTGACGGCGCCGCAGCCCGCTGCGGGAAGCGAGGACACCGCCGAGGACACGTCCCCCGCGCCGCCGGAGCACCCTGCGGAGGAGCCGCTCGACCTGCTCAGGATCGCCGGCGCGCCGGTCGCCAAACGCGCCGCGGTGGCGGGGCTGCTGGCCGCGGCCGTCGGCGCGGCGGTCGTCGTCATCCTGCGACGGCGCCGCTGAGAGCACGACGTCGGGGCGGGGCGGCGGGACTGCCGGTGGTCGTCAGGGACGCCTGACGACCACCGGCGCACCGGAGCAGCCGGCACACCGCCGTCCGTCGCGGCACTCAGAAGTTGATCATGTGGCCGGCGAGTCCGTGGAGCGCTTCCTGGACGGCCTCGCTGAGCGTGGGGTGGCCGTGGACGTTGCGGGCCAGTTCGGTCGCCGTGAGGTCCCACTTCTGGGCGAGCGTCAGCTCCGGCAGCAGTTCGGTGACCTCCGGGCCGATCAGATGGCCGCCCAGCAGTTCGCCGTGCTTCGCGTCGCTGATGAGCTTCACGAAGCCGGTCGCGTCGCCGATGCCGTGCGCCTTGCCGTTGGCGGTGAAGGGGAACTTGGCCACGCGCACGTCGAAGCCGCGCTCGCGGGCCTGCGCCTCCGTCCACCCGAAGCTGGCGACCTGCGGCTGGCAGAAGGTGACGCGCGGGATCATCACATAGTCGAGTGACATCGTCTCGGCCTGCGCGATGGTCTCGGCGGCCACCACACCCATGGCCTCGGCGGCGTGCGCCAGCATCAGCTTCGCGGTGACGTCGCCGATCGCGTAGATGTGCGGGACGCTGGTGCGGCAGAACTCGTCGATGTCGATGGCGCCGCGCTCGGTGAGCCTGACCCCGGTCTGCTCGAGGCCGTAGCCGGAGATCCGCGGCTGGAAGCCGATCGCCTGGAGCACCTTGTCGGCCTGGAGCGTCTGCCGCTGGCCACCGGTGGTGACCATGACCTTCACCGAGTCCCCGGAGTCGTTGATCGCCTCCACCCGGGTCGAGGTGAGCACGTCGATGCCCAGCTTGCGGTACTGGCGGGCGAGTTCGGCCGAGACCTCCTCGTCCTCCAGCGGCACGACCCGGTCCAGGAACTCCACGAGGGTCACCTTCACCCCGTAGTTGTGCAGGACGTACGCGAACTCCACGCCGATCGCGCCGGCGCCCGCGATCAGGATGCTCCGCGGCAGTGTGTCCGTCATGATCTGCTCCTCGTACGTCACGACCCGCTCGCTGAGCGAGGTGCCGGGGAGCAGCCTGGTCGTGGCGCCGGTGGCGATGATGCAGTGGTCGAAGGTGACGGTCTCACTGCCGCCGGAGCCGAGTGCGACATGGAGGGTGTGGTCGTCGGTGAAGGTGCCGTGCCCCTCGAACTTCGTGATGCCGTTCTTCTTCATCAGGAAGTGGACGCCTTTGACGCGTCCGTCGGCGACCTTGCGACTGCGCGCGAAGGCCTCGCGGTAGTCGAAGCTGACCTCGCCGTTCACCCGGATGCCGAAGGTCCTGGCCTCCTTGGTGAAGATGTGCGCCAGTTCCGCGTTGCGCAGCAAGGCCTTTGAGGGGATGCACCCGACGTTGAGGCAGACCCCGCCCCAGTAGCGCTCCTCGACGATCGCCGTGCGCAGACCCAGCTGGGCGGCCCTGATGGCGGCGACGTACCCGCCGGGGCCCGCGCCCAGGACGACGACGTCGAAGTGTGTGCTCATGCGGCGACCCCTGTGTGGACCACGGTGCGGAGGCTCGAGCGGGCGGGACTGTTCCGTGGCCCACGATCACGCGCCGTGGGCTGCCGCGCAACACGGGGGTGGCGTGCGCCACGTCACACCGGCCGCCCGGAGTACATCCGGATGCGACGGGGCAGGGTTCTTCGCCGCGTCCGGCGGGCGGGGGCGCCGCCGGACGGAACCCCGGCGCGGCAGGCGGCTCCGGGCGGCAGGCGGGGGCGGTTCCGGGAGGACCAAAGTCCCCTCGGCGCAGGACCCGCAGCGGCCCGAAAGACCGAGGGCACGCCGCGCCGCGCCGCCTAGGGTGGGGGGCTGACCCGCATGCCCGGCCCGTCGCGGCCGGCCCCAGGAGGTACCACCGTGGCACTGACCATCCGCTCGAATCGGGCCTTCGGAGCCGTCGCCGCGGTGGTGCTCGCCGGCGCCGCGCTCGGTGCCTGCGGCACCGAGCACATGGTGGACAACGCCGGTACGGCCGCCTCGGCGCCCTCCGTCCGCCCCACGGGGTCCGCCGCGCCTTCCAGGCCCCCGGTCCACACGGCTCCCCCGTCCGCGCCGGCCGCGCCACCCGCCCCGAGGACCGGCGCCTCGTCCGGCACGCCGGGCGATGCCGGCCGTCCGGCAGGCGCGGCGCGTCACGGCGCCGGCGGCACCACGCACGAGAGCAGGCGGCTCGACGGCAGCGCTTCGCACGGCACCGGCCACGACGGCCCCGCCGCCCCGGGGGCGACCGACCGGCGGCAGGCCCCCGGACAGGGTGCGGGCGAGCCCACCGGCGCGGGGGCCCAGGCCCCTCCCCGCGGTACGGCCGTGACCGGGCTCACCATCCAGCACGGCGTGGAGGCCCCGGGCAAGTCGGTGGCGCTCACCTTCGACGACGGCCCGAACCCGGTGTGGACGCCCAAGATCCTCGCCCTGCTCGCCCAGCACCACGCCAAGGCGACCTTCTGCGAGATAGGCCCCAACGCCCAGGCCCACCCCGACCTGGTCCGGCGGATCGTCGCGGCGGGCCACCGGCTGTGCGACCACTCCGTCCACCACGACGAGGCGCAGAGCCGCAAATCGCAGGTGTACAACCAGCACGAGATACTCGACGCCCGGGACGAGATAACCAGTGCGGCCGGCTCCGGCAGCGCGCCCCTTTGGTACTACCGCGCCCCCGGCGGCGACTTCTCCCCCGCGATCCGCGCCATCGCCGCCGGCAACGGGCTGCGGCCGCTCGGCTGGACGGTCGACTCCGAGGACTGGCGCCGCCCCGGCACGAACGCCATTCTCGCGACGGTGAACCGCGAGCTGAAGCCGGGCTCCATCGTGCTCATGCACGACGGCGGCGGCGACCGCAGCCAGACCGTGCGGGCGCTGGCGGTACTGCTCGACCGACTCGACGCGGCCGGCTACACGTACACCTTCCCCCAGCGCTAGGCACTGCTTGTCGGACCT
>NZ_CBDRBL010000124.1:0-12889 GCF_965342175.1 Actinacidiphila sp. bgisy167 | reverse complement strand
GCGGGCGTCAGCTGCGAATCGTGCCATCCGCCGACAACTCCTCCACGTGGTGCGTCGCCTCCGGATGGGTGACGACGTAGAGAGTGCGCATGGGTACGTGCCCTTCCTGTAAGCAGCGTCGCCTGCCTGACCGAGTCCGCGATTATGGAAGAGACGACTCAGAACGATCAAACGGATTCTTCGACGCGTGCGCGGGTGCCGACGAGGCGGTAGGAGTCGGTGCCAGCCTCGATGATGGCGCCGTTGAAGATGAGGCGGTCGACCCTGGCCGCGCAGAGGCGGGGATCGGTGAAGGTCTTGGTCCAGCCATCTGGGGCCGGCACTTGGTCCCTCACAAGGGTTGCCGCTGCCACCTGGCCGTATCCCGTTCCTGGGGCCACAGAATGCCGAGCACAGTTCGAGGCCGAGCCCACCGCCTTCCGCAGGATCTTCCACCGTGAACGCACGAACGTGTAAATCCCCGCTTGCTCAAGCCGACCGAGGTAGCGCCCACGACAACACGGGACCGAGATCCGGTCCACCCAGCAGAACATCGACGTCGTTGCCCGAGCAATGATCCGCTGCTTCGACGAGGTCGTGAGGGAGCACGGCGAGAGCACATACCGCAGCAAATGGGGTGAGCACTTCCCCCGAGCCTAGCTCGAAGCCCTCAGGACGCGTGGCGCGAACATCGGGGCGCCTGAGCAACCTCCTCGACACCGACGAACCCGTGAAGTCTCGGCAGCACCTGGCACGGGTTCGAAGGAACATGTGCGGTTTGGCGAACGACTCGTTGGAGGCGATGGCGACGCTGTTCTTCGGCGGTGCGCCCTGCGCCGTTCCACCGTCCGCCGCCTCGCCCGCCGCGTCAGGTCGTGCGCCGAGTCCGCCGACCATCGGGTGGCGCTGCGCCCGACCCGCGTCAGGTGACGTCTTCGCCGCGCACCGGCCACGAACGACCGCGCCGCCCCGGAATGCGGGGCGGTGCGGCGTGCGCTCAGGCGCCGGGGGTCACCCGGTCACCGTGCGGTCCGGTCACTCCTCGGTTCACTCCTCGATCGGTCCGAGGTCGGCGGTGTCCCGCAGGTCGGCCACCGCGCGGGCGGTGGCGTGGAGTTCGAGGACGACGACCTCGTTCGTTCCCGGCCGCAGCACGGGGCCGGGGACGTACAGGCGGCGCTGCGGGCCGCGCGACCAGTAGCGGCCGAGGGGGAAGCCGTTGACCCACGCGTTGCCCTTGGTCCAGCCCGTGAGGTCCAGGTACGTGTCGGCGGGCTCGTCGACCTCGAACTCGCCGCGGTGGAACGTCGGTCCCACGGGCTGCGGGCCACCGGTGGTGAAGGTGAGGCCCGACAGGTCGTCCAGGGGCAGGGGTCGGCTCGTCCAGTCGGTCAGTTCGGCGTTGCCCGCGGTGACGGTGCCGGTCAGGCCCTTGCGGTCGTGGATGCCCTGCCCGTAGTTGACGCGGCCCTGGTTCTCCACGAGGACGGCCAGCGTGGCCCCGCCCGCCGGCACGGTGACGGCGAGGGCGGTCTCGTGCAGTTCACGCTCCAGCACGCCGACGGCCGCGCCGTCGAGGAACACCTGTGCCCGGTCCGAGATGCCGGCGAAGTGCAGCAGGGTCGGGCCCGGCTCGCGCAGCGCCGTCTCGTACAGGACGAAGCCGAAGTCCTGGCCGAGTTCCTCCAAGGTCAGCGGACGCGGCCCGGCCACGGCCTCGCCGAGGCGGTCGGCGGAACCGAGCAGCGGGGCGCTGCCAGGCAGGGAGACGCCGAGGAGGCTGAGTTTCTCGGACGGCTCGGGCAGGGGCTCGTCGGGGACGGTGGTGTGCCGGGCGAGGACCTCGCGGAAGGCGAGGTACTTCGGGGTGATGTCGCCGGCCTCGTCCAGGGGCGCGTCGTAGTCGTAGGAGGTGATGGTGGGGCGGTAGGTGTGTTTGTCGTTGGCTCCGTTGGTGAAGCCGAAGTTGGTCCCGCCGTGGAACATGTACAGGTTGACGCTGGCGCCTGCCGAGAGCAGCTCGTCGAGGTCGGCGGCGGCCGAGGAGGCGTCGCGGACGACGTGCACGCCGCCCCAGCGGTCGAACCAGCCGTTCCAGAACTCGGTGCACATCAGCGGCCCGTCGCCCTGGTGCTCGCGCAGCGCTGCCAGGCCCTGTGCCGGGCGGCTGCCGAAGTTGACGGTGCTCAGGACACCCGGGAGGCTGCCGCGGGCGAGGTCTGCGGGCTGGTCGCAGGTGAACAGGGGGACGTCCACACCGCCCTGCACCAGCCGGTCCTGCAGATGCGTCAGGTAGCTCGGGTCCACGCCGTAGGCGCCGTACTCGTTCTCCACCTGCACCGCCAGGACGGGGCCCCCGTTGGTGGCGAGGTACGGCACGACGAGCGGCAGCAGCCGGTCGAGGTAGTCGTCCACGGCCGCCAGGTAGCGCGGGTCGCTGGTGCGCAGCTGGATGTCGGGCGTGGCGAGCAGCCAGGACGGCAGCCCGCCGCCCTCCCACTCGGCGCAGATGTACGGGCCGGGGCGCAGCAGCACGTGCAAGCCCTCCTCCTGCGCGAGCTCGAGGAAGGCCGGCAGGTCCAGGCCGTCCTCGGCGCGGAAGGTGTCCGGCCGGGGCTGGTGGAGGTTCCACGGCACATAGGTGTCGATGGTGTTGAGTCCGAGCAGCCGTGCCTTGCGCAACCGGTCGCGCCACTGGGCGGGGTGGACGCGGAAGTAGTGCAGGCCACCGGAGATGATGCGGAACGGTTCGCCGCCGAGGCGGAATTCGTTCCCTTCGATCCGCAGTACGGGCATGGGCCGTGCTCCTCCAGTGGAGTAGTTCTGGTGCGTTCGGTGCGGTCACGGGGGTGTTCGTCCGTGTGGGGCGGGCACCGTCGCGACGTGATGTTTGCGTTGCCATCTCAGTGTGCGATGGCCTGCCGGGGGTCTGGGGGTTGGGGCGGACGGGGAGGAGACCTGCGGCCGGAGCCGCGATCAGCGGCCTCTCGGTGGTGGCGCGGTGCTGCCGCGCACGACCAGGCTGGTGGGCACCAGCGTGGTGCCCCGCTCCGCCTCGTCGTTGCGGATCTGCCGCAGCACCCCTTCGACGCAGCGCCGGCCGACCTCGGCGAAGTCCTGGTGGATCGTGGTCAGCGGCGGCACATATGTGGCGGCTTCTGGGATGTCGTCGAAGCCCACGACACTGACGTCCTCCGGCACCCGCCGGCCGTGCTCGCTCAGCGCGCGCAGCAGCCCGAGCGCCATCTGGTCGTTGGCGACGAACACGGCGGTGCATGAGGGGTCCTGGGCGATGTGCAGCCCGGCCTCGTAGCCGGACTCCGCGGACCAGTCGCCGCGCAGCAGCGGCGGCACCTCACGGCCCGCCTCCTCCAGCGCCGACCGCCAGGCGCTCACGCGGCGTTCGGCGGCGAACGACTCCTTCGGGCCGGCGACGTGCCGCACGGTGCGGTGGCCCAGGTCGAGCAGGTGCTGCACGGCCGCCCGGGCGCCGCTGGCCTGGTCGGTGTCGACCACGCAGTACTGGTCGCCCGCGTCGGAGTCCACCACGACCACCGGCGCGGTCGGCGGCAGCGCCACCGTCATCGCGTCCAGCAGATGGACCTCCATGATCATGACGACACCGTCCACGGCCAGCTCACCGAGCCGGGTGAACGCGCCCCGCACCCCGTCCTGCGTCGGCACGGTGACCGGCAGCAGTGTCGTGGCGTAGCCCTCGCGCGCCGCCGAGGACGCCACCGCCTCCAGAGTGCGCATGTTGCCGGTGCTCGAGAGGTTGAACAGGATGACGCCTATGGTGCGGAACTCGCCCCGCTTGAGGGCGCGGGCCGCGCTGTTGGGCCGGTAGCCGAGCTCCTTCATCGCGGCCAGCACCTGCTGCCTGGTCTCCTCCAGCACCCCGGGGAAGCCGTTGGAGACCCGCGAGACGGTCTGCGCCGAGACGCCCGCGAGCTTGGCCACGTCGGCCATCGACGCACCGCGCCGACGCCGCTGCGGGCCCACCGCCGGGCGCTGTCCGGTCCCGTCCACCTGCGTCGTACACCTCTTACGTTCCAGTGCCGTTGATGGTCAGAAGTCTAGGGGCGAACCGCGCGGCTCAGGCACCGCGCGGTTCGCCCGGGCCGGCGCCCGCGGTCCTCATGGGGAGGACCGCCGGGGCCGGCCGCCGGCGCGGCGAAGCTCAGCCGGTGACGTCGAAGCCCTGGTCCTTGCCGTACTTGACCGAGGCCTGCTGCCAGGTGGCGAGGGCGCTGGACAGCGGCGTGCCGGACACATAGGCCTTGCCGACGGTGTCGTTGAAGATCGAGTTGGCGTAGACCTGGTAGGGCAGGTACGACCAGCCCTTGGCGACGTCCTCAGCCGACTTCGCGAAGATCTCGTTGGCCTTCTGCCCGCCGAAGTAGGGGAAGGGGGTGTCCAGGAACGCCTTCGACTGCAGGTCCGCGGTCGTGGCCGGGAAGGCGCCGCCCTTGATGCGGGCCTGGACACCGGCGTCCTTGTTCGCGTACTTCACGAAGGCGTACGCCAGCGGCTTGTCCTTGGACGCCTCCATCACCGCCAGCGAGCTGCCGCCGTTCTCGGCGCTGGAGGTCTGTCCGGCCTGCCACTGCGGCAGCGGGGCGACACGCCACTGACCGGACGCCGAGGGAACACCGGAGGCGAAGTTGGCGGGCATCCAGGCGCCGGTGTTCAAGGTGGCGATGGTGCCGTCGGCCAGCCCCTTGTACCACTGGTCGCTCCATGAGGCCACGGGCGCGAGGAGCTTCTCGGAGATGAGCTTCTGCCAGACCTCGGTGAACTTCTTGGTGCCCGCGTCGCCGAAGTCCACCTTCACCTTGGTGCCGTCCACCGTGTACGGGTGGCCGCCGGCCTGCCAGATCATGCTGGTGACGAAGCCCGCGTCGCCGGTGTCGTTGGTGATGTACGCCTTCGGGTCGGCCTTGTGCAGATCGCGGGCCGCGGTGAGGTACTCGTCCCAGGTCGTGGGAACCTTGATCTTGTACTTGTCGAGGACCTTCGTGTTGTAGAACATCGCCATCGGACCGGAGTCCATCGGCAGGGCGTACACGCCGCCGTTGAGGGCGACGGAGTTCCACGGGCCCGGCGAGTATGCCTTGGACAGGTCCTTGGCGCCGTACGCGCTCAGATCGGTGACGGACTTGCCGAGCGCGAACTGGCTCAGCGCGTAGTACTCGATCTGCGCCACGTCCGGCGCACCGGAACCGGCCTGAACGGCGTTCTGCAGCGCCGTGTACTGGTCGTTGCCGGTACCCGCGTTGACCAGCTTGACCTTGACCTTGGGGTACTTGGCCTGGAAGTCGGCGGCCACCTGCTTCAGGGTCGGCTCCCACGCCCACACCGTCAGCGAGCCGCCCTTGTTCAGCGCCGCCTCGACGCTGCCCGCGTCGGCGGCCTTGGCGCCGGAGGCGGAGTCGTCGGAGGAACCGCAGGCGGTCAGGGACAGAGCCGCCGCGCAGAGCACCGCGAGTGCCTGCGCCGTGCGGCGCACTGGCTTGTTCGTCATCGCATCTCACTTCGTTGTGGAGGTGGTCCGCGGCACCACCCGTCGCCACGGCACACCGGTGCCGTGCGGAGGACCGCAGGAGGAGGGGTGCGGCGCCGTCCCGGCGCCGGGGGTCATTCCTTGACGCTGCCGGCGGCGAGACCGGACTGCCAGAAACGCTGGAGGAGGAGGAAGGCCGCGATCAGGGGCACGATCGTCAGCAGCGAGCCGGTGACCACCAGGTTGAACACCGGCTGCCCGCCCGCGGTTGCGGCCTGGGCGTTCCAGGCGTTGAGCCCCAGGGTGAGGGGGTACCAGTCCGGGTCCTTGATCATGATCAGCGGCAGGAAGTAGTTGTTCCACGTCGCGACCACGGTGAACAGCAGCACGGTGACGATGCCCGGCCCCAGCAGCGGCAGGCAGATCCTGAAGAAGGTGCGGATCTCCCCCGAGCCGTCGACCCGCGCGGCCTCCAGCAGTTCGTCGGGGATCGCCTCGGAGGCGAAGACCCACATCAGGTAGAGACCGAACGGCGAGATCAGCGAGGGGATGATGACCGCCCACGGGGTGTTGGTCAGGCCCATCTTGCTGAACATCAGGAACGTCGGCACGGCCAGCGCGGCGCCCGGCACGGCGACCGCGCCGATCACCACGGCGAAGACCGCACGCTTGCCCGGGAAGTGGAACTTCGCCAGCCCGTAGCCGCCCAGGACGGCGAGGAAGGTCGCGCCGCCCGCGCCCAGCGCCACGTACAGCAGGGTGTTGAGCAGCCACCGCACGAAGATGTGGTCGTTGTAGGTGAGCGTCTGCTGGATGTTGTCCCACAGCGCGAAGTCACCGCTGAACCAGAGCCCGAAGGAGTCCAGCAGGCTCTTCTGCGTCTTGGTCGCGCTGATCAGCAGCCAGGCCAGCGGGATCAGGGTGTAGATCGCGACGAGCGCGGTCAGGACGGTGAGCAGGACACTGCGCCGGGGGCGGTCGGAGGAGCGGCGCCGGCCCGCGGAGCGCCGGGAGAGTGCGGCGCCGCGGCGCTCGCTCTGGGGGGTCAGGACGTCCCCCTCGATGCTCGCCTGTGCCATGGTCATGCCTCCTTGCGCATGCCGCGCAGCTGCACGACGTAGGCGATGATCATCGTGACGACCCCCATGACGATGGCGACGGTCGCCGCGTAGTTGTGCTGCTGCCCGGAGAAGGACAGCGAGAAGGTGTACAGGTTCGGCGTGAAGTACGTCGTGATGGCGTTGGGCGCCAGGGGCTTGAGGATGCTGGGCTCGTTGAACAGCTGGAAGCTGCCGATGATCGAGAAGATCGTCGCGATGACCAGGGCCCCGCGGATCGCCGGGATCTTGATGGAGGTCACGACGCGCAGCTGGCTCGCGCCGTCGATCTCGGCGGCCTCGTAGAGGGACCGCGGGATGACGTGCAGCGCCGAGTAGAAGATCAGCATGTTGTAGCCGACGAACTCCCAGGTCACGATGTTGCCGATGCTCGCCAGCACCAGGCTGGGCGAGAGGGGGTTCGGCAGCGAGACTCCGAGGGCGTCGTTGATGTTGGCGACGAAGCCGAAGCGGTCCCCGTACATGAAGCCCCACATCAGCGTCGCGACGACCGCCGGGACCGCGTAGGGCAGGAAGATCGAGATCCTGAAGAAGTTCCGGCCGTGGAGCCGTCCGCTGTCCAGCGCGAGGGCGACCAGCAGCGCGATCCCCAACATGATCGGCACCTGGACGGCCAGGAAGAGCGCGACCCGGCCGAGGCCGGACCAGAACTGACTGTCCTGCAGGGCCTGCGCGTAGTTGTCCAGGCCGACGAAGGAGGTGCCGCCGATGAGGCGGTCGCGGAACAGGCTCAGGTAGATCGAGTAGCCGATCGGCGCCAGGAAGACCAGGGCGAAGACGATCATGAACGGTGCCACGAAGCCCCATCCGAGCCAGCGCCGGCCTCGGCGTCCTCGGGGAGGCGCGGCTCGGCCGGTAGCCGGTGGCGGCGACATGGCAGCCATGAATCCCATCCTTCACTTCGTCGTGCGGGGGTTCCGCCGCAATGGGGCGGCGCGGAATGGTTGCGCAAACATCATCGACCGCAGTCGTGCACGTTTACGCAAACATTCGATGGGCGATGTTTGCACCGGCCCTCACGACACGTCAAGGGGCCTCGTGTGTTTCCTCCGCGACACACCCCCGCAACCTACGCCGGAGCACTCGTCCGCCACCGCGGGACCCCGTACCCGCGCACGCCTCATGGCCTGTCGCCTGCGCGGCTCCTGTCCGCCTGCGGGCGCCTGCGGCCAACGGCGCGCCGTGGGCCGCATCTCCTGTACGGGCGCGCTCCCGGACAACGGGTGACTCTCGTATACGGGTGCGCGACTGCGAGGGCCGCGCCCCTGAGAGGGCATGTGTCGAGCGAACTCCGGTAGCGGCGCTGTGCCGCAACGTGACCTCCGATTGTTGTCGTAGCATGGGAGCACTCGAAGTAAAAGCCTGTGGTTACTGCTGGACATCGACACTGTCGATGAGCAGGGCCGGGGGCTCGTACGCGGTGCCGGACGGACCGCCACTTCTTCCCCTCGAAGGAGTGCGCAGTGAATGTCCGACGTACTGAAACGGTCGACGAGGTCGACGCTCCCCCCGAGCCCTCTCGTTCACCTCGTTCCCTGCGGGAAGCGTGGATAGCCCTCGCCGGGCTGGCGGCGGTGTTCCTGTTCGAGATGCTCGACAACTCGATCCTCAACGTCGCCCTGCCGACCATCGGCCGCCGGCTCTCGGCATCGACGACAGCGTTGCAGTGGGTCACGGGCGTGTACGCCGTCGTCTTCGGCGGACTGATGCTGGCCTTCGGCGCGCTGGCCGACCGGGTCGGACGCCGCAAGATCATGCTGGTCGGGCTGGTGCTGCTGGGTGCTGCGAGCCTGGCGACCGCGTTCGTCACCACGGCGGAGCAGCTGATCGCGGTCCGTGCGGCGACGGGTGTTGCGGCCGCGATGACGACGCCGGGCTCCCTCGCCCTGGCGTTCCGGCTGTTCGACGAGGACGGGCTCCGGGTCCGTGCGACGACGTTGATCTCGACCGTGGGTCTGGTCGGACTCGCGATCGGGCCCACGGCCGGCGGCTTCGTCCTCGCGTTCGCTCCGTGGCAGGCGCTGCTGCTGGTGAACGTGCCGATCGCCGTACTCGCCTTCCTCGGCATCCGGCGCGGCATTCCCGCCGACCGGAAGGACGAGCTGCACCGCGACCCCGTCGACGGCCTTGGTGCTCTGTTCGGCACGGCGGCAATCGTGTCCGCGCTGGTCGTTCCGACGCTGTTCGTCGTCACGGGCGCCGCATCCCTTGCTCCCTGGCTGACCACAGCAGCGGCCGTCGTGATGGCCGTGCTGTTCGTCGTCCGCGCGCGCCGCGCCCGCCATCCGCTGCTCGACCTCAAGCTCGTCGGCCGCCCGCTCGTGTCCAGCGGGCTGGCGTTCAAGGGCGCCTCGGGCCTCGCCGTCGCCGGCCTCGGCTACCTCGTTACCCTCCAGCTGCAGCTCGACTGGGACTGGACGCCGGCTCAAGCGTCCCTGGGAATGCTGCCGCAGGTCGTCGTACTCATCGCCGGCGGTTCTCTCATCGGCCCGCTGCTCAAGCGTGTGGGTTTCGACAAGGCAGCCTGGCTCGGTGCGGGATCCGTCGCGTGCGGGCTCGCCGTCTACGCCCTGCTGGGCCGCTTCGGATACGTGTGGGTCGCCCCCGCGCTGGTGCTCGTCGCCGCCGGGATGCGCGTGGTGGGTGTCGTCGCCGGGACCAACGTGATGCGTGGCCTGCCGGCCAGCCGCACCACCATCGGCGCGGCGCTCGTCGACACCTCCAGCGAAGTCGCCACGGGAATCGGCATCGCCGTCAGCGGGACCATCCTCGCAGCGCTCTTCACCGGCAACATCGCCACCTCGAACTGGAGCGCCGACCAGACAGCGGAGTTCGGCGAGGCTGTCACCCTGGCCGGCCTCCTGCTCACGGCCGTGGCCGCGGCACTGGTGGGCTGGGGCATCGCCCGCGCGCGTCGCGGCACGGGCACCGCGACACCGTCGCCCGCGGCCGGCTCGGACGGCGAGTACGAAGGGAGCGGCTGCGAGGCGACAGGCCCGTCGTAGACCGTGGCGGCGCGGTAC
Organism: Actinacidiphila sp. bgisy167; assembly: GCF_965342175.1. Taxonomy (GTDB): domain Bacteria; phylum Actinomycetota; class Actinomycetes; order Streptomycetales; family Streptomycetaceae; genus Actinacidiphila. Next base: position 3,266 of record NZ_CBDRBL010000124.1, on the reverse strand, counting down.
TGGTTTGGCAGCCCCGCCGTCGTCGCCTGGCTGTCGTCAAACGATCGAATGACGACAGGCGCAGCGGGCGTCTAATGAACCCAACCTGCCCTGGGGCCTGACGACGGCTCCGGTCGAATGAGATCCGATGCCGGTTGACGACAGGGTTAGATGACACCCGGGTTCTGATGCGCCGACGAAGCGGGGGAAGAGCGTGGCCAATCTCGTCTACAAGCGGGTGTCGACCGACCAGCAGTCGACCGACCGACAGAACCTCGTCCTGGCCGGCGAACCTACGCGCGGCCGGGCGACACCGTCCACATCTCCGAGATGTTCCGCCTGGTGCGCGGCACCGCCACATCCTCGACGTGCTCGACGTCCTGCACCGCGGTCAGGTCGCCCTGCGCATCCACGACGGCGCGTTCTCCGGCATGGACCTCACCGCCCGCCACCCGCGCACCGGAGAACTGCTGTCCACCGTGCAGTTCATGGTGCAGACCCTCGCCGCCGCCGGCGAACTCCAGCGCGACCTCCAGCGCGAGCTGACCTACGACGGACTGCGCGCCGCCGAGGCCAAGGGCAATAAAGGCGGACGCCGCCCGGCGGTCCCGGCCGACAAGACCGCCGACGTGCGCACCGCGTACCTGGAAGGCCGCTCCATCGCCGCCCTCGCCCGCGAGCACGACGTCAGCCGCGGCGACATCCGCACGGCCGTCGCCGACCTCCTGCCCGAATACACGGCCGTCGACCAGGACGCCCCGGCCCCGGAACTGCCGGTCCTCCTCGACCAACACGGCACTCCGTCACGCCACATGCGGTTGCAGTATTAACCGCTGTACCGATGTTCCCCGAGGCCGCATACGTTCTCCCGGCTTCTTGTGCCGGAACTTCGCCGTCAGCATCAGCAGCGAGGCGCCCTGCTCGCCGAGGTGGGTCAAGGCAGAACGGCGGTACTCGTGCAGGTCCCAGCCCGGTCCCAAGCCGCGCAGGGCGGTGTGCTCGTCCAGCAGCCCGCGGGCCTGCCCGTACGACAGGCGCGCCAGGCCGGTGTCCGGACAGACGTCGCGGGGGCTTACGACCTTGCCCGGACCTGGACGGCGGTCGGTGACGAACACCGGCCCACGGCTGCGGCCTTTGAGGAGCCGGGGCGGCAGCCGGGCCGCGCCCACCTGCCGCGCCGCCGACTGCCGCATCTCGCGACACCACACCCTCGAGATTTTCTGATGTGCGATCAACCGGTCTGTGTACATGTGGAGTCCGCAAAAGCCGTGGCGACGTATCCAGGGCACGGGGTCACTCCCCCATACCACCGTGCCCGCGCTCCCCCGGGCCGCGCGGCTGACCGCGAGCGGCAAATCGGCAGCACACCGCGTCGGTTCCCGCCGCGCCGCGGCGTGGTGACAGACGCAATGCGTCCGCGCCCCCGAAAACTGCCCGCACGGTGTCATCACTGCGCGTCCGCGCTCCGCGCTCCTCGCACCTCTACCGGTGCGGCGCTTATGTCCAGGTCAGCTGGCGTGAACGAGCATACGGACCGCGGTCGCGCGCGCGACGCCAACAGTGGCGAACGTGTCGACATGGGCGCCGCTGGGGCCACGCGGCCCGGTCGAGCACGCGACTCCCGGTGCAATCTCGACCTTCGCATTACTTACCCCTGCGCAGCTCGGCAGACCCCTCTTCACCGACGGTGGAACCCCGGCCACGGCGGGGCCAGGGGCGATGATGTGGACTCGACAAGATCCGCTGCCGTACTGTCCTCCTGCCCGCCGCCCGGCGGGCGCCCGCTCTTCGTAGTCCCTGGGGGGATCTCATGTCGTTCACTCCGGTCGGGCCGCCGCCCGGCCCCCCGTACCCCGTGCCCACCGGCCCTCCGGCCACCACCGCCGTGCTCCGCTCGCCCCTGGGCCTGGCGACCGCGGTGGTGGTCCTCCTGTCGCTGGTCATCGCGGCCGATGTTCTCGCCATCGCCGCGGAGGCCGGCCGCTACGCCCTCGTCGGCACAACGACGGTGGACGGGCTCGCCACTGTCGACCCGTCAGCGCTCGACACCTCGGACGTGCTGGTCGGTCTTGCGGCGGCGCTGCAACTCCTCGCGTTGGTGGCGACCGCGGTCCTGTTCATCGTGTGGTTCCACCGGGTGCGCTCCAACGCCGAGGTGTTCGCCCCCAACGGGTTCGACAAGGGGCGCGGCTGGGCGATCGGCGGCTGGTTCATCCCCATCGCCTTCTACTGGATCCCCTTCCGAATCGCCCGGGAGACCTGGGTGGCGAGCTCCCAGACGACGCCGGAGGGCCGCCTGCGGCCCTCCGGCTCGGGTCCGGTCTCGTACTGGTGGGCCGCGTGGATCGCCTCCAACCTGCTGGAGATGGTCTCGGGGGCCGTCACCGACGACATGTCACGCTACGCCGGCGACGTCCGTGAGGCCGCCGGCATGATGATCGCGGCGGACGCCCTGGACATCTCCGCCGCGGTGCTGGCCATGGTGTTCGTCCGCAAGCTCACGGCCATGCAGCACCGCAAGGCGACGGAGGGCCCCTTCACCCTCTCCTGAACGGGGCCCTCGGCACGGGGGCGCCGGCCGGGGCGCCGGAGCCGGGCCGGCTGTGAGCGGCGGCGGCCTACCCGGCCGCCTCGCCGCCGGCCGGGGCGGACCGCTTCCCGGTCTTCCGCGCGGTGCTCTTCTCCTGCCGACGCGGCTGTGCCGCCTCCCTGTGGCGCAGCGAGGCGGCGTACATCTCGTCGGGGTCGAGCCGGCGCAGTTCCTCGGCGATGAGTTCCGCGGTGGGCCGGACCTTCAGCGCGAGGTGCCTGCTGGGCTGGCCGGGGATGGCGAGGGTGGCCAGCGGGCCTTCGGGGCGGTCGATGGTGATCTCGCCGTCCGCGGTGCGCAGCCGGACGGCGGTCACGACCGGGCCTTCGGTGACGACGCGGTCGACGGGCACGCCGAGGCGGAGACCGAGCCATCGGGCGAGGAGTTCGGCGCTGGGGTTGTCGGCCTCGCTCTCGACGGCGGCCGAGGCGATGGTGGCCCTGGCCTGGTCGAGCGCCGCCGCGAGCATGGAGCGCCAGGGCGTGAGCCGGGTCCAGGCGAGGTCGGTGTCGCCGGGGGCGTACCCGGCGTCACGGGCCTCCAGTTCCGTCAGGGGCTGCTCGACCGCGTACGCGTCGGTGATCCGGCGTTGCGCCAGTGCGCCGAGGGCGTCGGTCGCGGGGTTCGCGGGGGCGTCGACCGGCCACCAGACCACCACGGGGGCGTCGGGCAGCAGCAGCGGCAGCACCACACTGTG
>NZ_CBDRBL010000123.1:0-13228 GCF_965342175.1 Actinacidiphila sp. bgisy167 | reverse complement strand
ACCACCCCGCTGTCGGCGGCCAGAAGCCCGACGATGATGCGCATCGTGGTGGTCTTGCCGGCGCCGTTGCTGCCGACGAAGCCGAAGATGTCGCCTCCGTCGACCTGGAAGGACAGGGCGTCCAGGGCGATGTGGGAGCCGTAGTGCTTGGTGAGGTTGTCGATTTTGAGTGCTGTCACGGGGACTTCTCCTGCTGATGGGGCTTGAAGGTCGGCCGACGAGGCGCCGGCCTTTCCTCGTCGGAAGTACTTGCCGAAATGGAAACTGCATGCCAGGATGGAAACATGGACGCTGAGGAAGCACAGAAGAACCTGGCCGCCGCCCGCACCTCCTACGAGGCCTCGGTCACACCTGCCCTGCCCGCCTGGGCGCCTCCGGTCTGTGCGCTGATGATCGGCGCCGGAGTGGCCGTGGCCGGCATCGGCGCCGAGAGCGCCTGGGTGCGTGTGGCCGGCGTCCTGGTCGGCGTCGGCCTGGCCCTCGGCGCGCGCGTCCTGCTCAACCGCATCCGCGCCCGCCGCGGCGTGGTCGGCGTGCGCGGACCGGCCGCCCGTACCCAGTCCACCCTGGTCATCGCCGGCGCCGCATACGTCATCGGCGCCATGAACGCCACTCCGCAGACCCGCTGGGCCTTCCTCGCCATGGGCGCCGTCGTCGGCGCCATCGTCTGGGTGTCGCTGGCGAAGAAGGTGCGCAGGTAATGGACGGCCTCGATGAGGCCTTCCGTTCGTCGACCCGGCTGAGGATCGCCGCGTTCCTCTCCGGGTGCGACGAGGCGGAGTTCCGGGCCGTACAGGAGTACTGCGAACTGACCGCCCCGACCCTGTCCAAACACGCGGCCGCCCTGGAGAGCGCGGGTTATGTGGAAGTCCGCAAGGGCCACGTCGGCAAGACCCCCCGCACCTGGCTGACCCTGACCGACAATGGACGCGCCGCCCTGGCCGGCCACCTGGCCGAACTGCAGAACATCGCCGTCACCGCAGCACGGCATGGCAACGACCACCGCGCCTGAACGACTGCACCGGCGGGTGGGCAAACACGGCTGCGGCGCGGCCGCCCGGCAATTGCGCCGGGGGGCCGCACCACGGGTGGCCATCAGGAGATGACCGATACAGGCAGGATGCTCACCGCAAGTCCACTGTCACGACTTGCCGGCGCGGTCGCCACGCGAGCCCATACCGCTTCCTCGGACGGGGCAACGAACTCGGTGAGTTCATCGGCGCCGAGGTAGTGCATGTACCCGGAGAGAAGTTTCTCTTTCACGATCGGCACATCCTTCACGCATGGCTGCTGAAGCCAGATCAGCAGCCGTTCTGCACGGTCAGCGAGATGCTCGCTCCCACAACCGCGCCGGACACGGCCCAGCTGACGGACTCGACCGAGGCAGGGGCCTCGCCGGTGGCGGCGGTGCCGTACTCGTCCGCGGTGGTGTAGGCGGCGTAGCCAGCGATGAGCTTCTCGTTCATTTTCGGAACCCTTTCCAGCGAATGTCAGTTGGTCAAGCAGGACTAATCCAGGCGATCAGCACTTGTCGACAACCGACATGATGGAGAGGGCCACCGAGGCGATGGAGATGCCCACGGTCTCCGCGGACGCGGGGGCCTCGCCGGTGGCGGCGGTGCCGTACTCGTCCGCGGTGGTGTAGGCGGCGTAGCCAGCGATGAGCTTCTCGTTCATTTCAACTCCCAGTGTGTTTTGTTCTCCTTGGTGCCAGCAGCCTGGCCGCTTTTCTTTCGGCCTGCGGTTGCTGACGAGAAGAGTTCACCACTGTGGCGATCAGCCGGTCGAGAGCCGTTTCCACGGTGCTTGACCGAAAATCCGCTCTACCTTCGGAGTTCGCCGTTCAAGAGAAACTTTCGCCGGTTAGTTGATGCCGGAACTCAGCCGGCCTCCCGGGCGGCCTTGGCCGCCGCGACCCGCTCGGCGCGCTCCTGCATGACCTCCTGGATCCCCTCCATGCCCATGGGGTCGAAGCTCACGAGCTCGGGCAGCGACTTGATGCCGGAGATCAGGCTGATGAAGCCCACCCGGGAGTTCTCGATGTAGGTGCGCCCGATGGCCTGGGCCCGCTCCATGTACTCCTCCCGCAGCCGCGTAGGGTCCATGAAGTACCGCACATAGGCCAGGATGTCGCGGTACAGCTGCTGGTAGACGTCGTTGAACCGGCCCAGCGCCTGCTCCCCGAGGCTCGCATCGTCCAGGACCGCGTCCAGCGCCCGGGCGGCCAGCCAGGCGCCCGAGGTCCCCAGCCACACGCCGGAGGAGAACAGCGGGTCGATGAAGCACGCCGCGTCCCCCACCGCCACCCAGCCCGGCCCGAAGAAGCGCGCGCTGACGTGCGACCAGTCGCGGGCGGTGCGCATCTCGCCGGCATCGGCAGGATCGACCATCGTCTTGGCTATACGGCTGGCCGCCAAGCCCTCCAGGAAGACCTCGGTGCGCGAGCGCCCCTGGGCGGTGGCATCGGCGAGCTGGCTGGCCGGCAGAACGTAGCCCAGGCTCAGCTCGGTCTCCGACAGCGGGATGCCCCACATCCAGCCGCCGCCCTCGATGGCCTCCACCAGAATGTCGTCAGGCGCCTCCAGCGGCGTGAACCGCTGGAAGTAGGTCCACACCGCCACATTGCGCAGGTCCTCCTGGAAGGTCACCTCGGTGAGCTTGCGCGTCATGGTGCGGTTCTGGCCCGAGGCGTCGACCGTGTAGGCCGCGCTGGCGCGATGCGTCATGCCCTCGTGCTTGTAGACGACGCCGGTCACCGTGCCCTGCTCGTCCTGGACGACGTCGCTGACGTGCGCCTGCTCCAGGACCGTGGCCCCGAGCTTGCGGGCGTTATCCAGCAGCAGCTGGTCGAACTCGTCACGCTTGACGTGCCAGGAGTGGTCGTACAGGCCGCCTGTGGCGCTGAAGTCGGTGCGCCAGGGCTGCGGGTCGGCGCCCCACACCAGGTTGATGCCGGTCTTGCGCTGGAAGCGGGCCTCGAGCTCGTCCACCAGACCAAGCTCCTCCATGACCGGGATCATCCCGGTGACCATGGACTCGCCGATGTGGTAGCGCGGGAAGGACTCCCGCTCCAGGACCAGCACGTTGCGGCCGCGCTTGGCCAGCAGGCCAGCCAGGGTGGCACCGGCGGGGCCGCCGCCGATGACGATGACGTCGAACTGGGATGCCTCGGACATGAGCAGTGCCTTTCGTCGAGAGGCGGGGTCAGAAGGTGGGCAGGACGTCCACGAGCGGCGAGGACAGGTTGCGGGCGGGTTCGGCCGGATCGATGTCGGCGTCGATGAACGCCGCCACCAGGCACTCCTCAAGCGACTCGGTCGACCCGGGCGGAAGCGTGGCGTGCCGCACCAGCGCCTCGGCCAGTACGTGCGTGCGGTGCTGGCCAAAGCTCATGCCGCGGCGTGCCGGGCGCTGGTCGTTGGGCTCGAAGGCACACGCCACCGACTCGGTCAGCGGACGAGCGAACGGAGAGGTGCCAGAGGCAAGGAGCCCGGTGGACTGCAGATGCTCGGCGCAGGCCCGGGCCCTCTTCCAGCCCGGGCGCGGCAGATAGATGACGAGTGCGTCGGTGCGCGGGTACAGCAGCGGAGAGGAGGAGATCTTCGCCCGCCACGGCGTTCTGGCCCGGTCCAGGAAGCCGACCGTCTCGCGCCACACCGGCACGGCGGCCTCTGGGTCGGTCAGGTGGGCATACAGCCGCAGCGAAGGACCGGTGCCGGTGGGAGCCTGGGAGCCGGCGAGGAAGAAGCCGGGGGACAGACCCGGGCGCGCTGCCGGGACGAGAACCTGAGCAGTCGTCTGCCCGCCCTCGCACAGGGACGACGAGGGGACGGAGACCCGCAGCCCGTCCAAGATCACTGTTGTGTGTTCCGCGCCGCTGCCCACCACCGTCGCCTCACGGGTGAGCGTGCGGCCCTCCAGCACCTGGCTCAGCCGTGCGTCGAAGGCCGCGTCCCGCCACGTGCGGGGGGTGGCCTCCAGAGGCGTGCTGCGCCCGGTGTGCAGGGTCTGGTACAGCACCGAGGCCAGCTGGGAGATAAGCGCCTGCGGGCTGCTGCTCTCGTAGACCTCCCCGCCGGTCTCGGCCCGGTGCCCGCCATCGAAGACCTTCACCTCATCCAGCAGGCCGGCAACGCGCGCAGCCAGATTCAACGTGGTGGGCATCAGGCCTCCAAACCAAGAGTCGTGGTGAACTCGGCCGGGGACAGCAGGACCGTGCGTCCGATGCCCGCCGCAGCCTTGTTGATGGGCGACAGACGTGCGGAGGACTGCGCCGCGGCGAGCATGCGGTCGAGCATGTGCCATCCGGCATAGGCGGCCGCGCGAGAGGCCAAAGCCGTGTCCGCGCGCACCGCTTCCGGCGCGGCGGCGAGGTAGGCACGGTAGAAGGCGCGCACCAGCGGGGCGCAGCGTTCGACCTCCACCGCGCCGGTGGACACGATCTCCTCGTGGGTGACGGTGTGGCCGACGGGGGAGGCCTCGGCGAGCGCGCCGGGGATGCGGGTGGCTGCCTGGTAGAGCCACTCCCCGGCAAAGGCGCCCACGTCCCGGGCCGGGTCGCCCAGGCGCGTCTCCTCGAAGTCGGTCAAGAACAGCCGGTCGCCGGCCCGCAGGAACTGGTCGACGCGCAGGTCCCCGTGGACCGGGCACCGGGCGGCCGCCGTGCCTGCCCTGTCGGCCGCACGCAGTGTGTGCAGCGCCTCGATCAGGGCTGTGTCGGCGTGCAGGAGCCGCCACATCTCCAGCTCGGCGAACGAGGCGTTGGCGTAGCGCTGCAGCGGCAGCGCGGCCAGCAGGCCCAGCGGCGGCAGCGGGTGCTCGTCGGTGTCGAAGCCGGTGGGATCGAGCCCGTGCAGCCGCGCCACGAGGGCGCCGGCCTGCTCGGCGAGTGTCTCGTCGAAGGCGTCGTCGGCCAGCAGCTCGGCGCCGTTCTCGGCGTCCTCGAGATAGGCGAAGGCGACCAGGCCGTTGTCCACATCGCAGCCCAGCACCTCGGGGGTGGCCAGGCGGTCACGGCCGGCCTCCCACACCAGTTGGGTGCGGTGCATGCGGGCGGAGCGGGTCGTGTCGGTCGCGGTGCCGAACTGCTTGACGAAGACGTGAGCCCCGTTTTCGGTGGTGCCGGCCCAGTTGTCATTGCGGCCGCGGGGACTGGTGACCGTGTGCGGGTCGAAGGTTCCCAGATTCAGCCGGCTCAGCAGCGCGTTCACATGCGGCACGCCTGCGAGGTCGACCGGCTGGAAACGGGGGGCCCGTTCTCGAATGCCGATGCTTTTCGCCATGCCATGGACCATAAGGACGCCCCCGAAGCGGCCGCAACGCTCAACTTTCCCCGTTAGTTGACGCTCAGGTTTGAAAACCCTGCTCCGTGGCTTCAAGACTGTGTGTGGGGCGCAACAAAAGGTTGCCACACCGGTTCGACTCTTCTTGAATCCGGTGCCATGGCCGAAGTGAGGACTCGTCAACTGCCGAACGGTCTAAGGGTCGTGGCACAGCGAACACCGGGTGTTTCCGGTGTCGGAATATCAGTGCATTACCGGGTGGGATTTCGCAGCGAGCCGCTGTCGCGAAGCGGTTTTGCCCATCTGTTCGAGCACATGATGTTCCAGGGCTCGCTCAACGTCGCGCGCGGTGAGCATTTCGCGCGCATTCAGGAATGGGGAGGGACGGTCAACGGGCACACGTTCCCCGACCACACCGACTACTACCAAGTGGTGCCCGCCCACCAGCTGGACCAGGTGCTGGCCATGGAGGCCGACCGCATGGCGCACCTGCGCGTCGACCAGCGCAACCTCGACACCCAGCGCGACGTCGTCAAGCAGGAGATCGCGCTGCAGGTCGACGGCAAGCCCTACGGCGGCTTCCCCTGGACCGTCCTGCCCCAGGCCCTGTACGAGCTGTGGGCCAATGCGCACAACGGCTACGGAGAACTCGCCGATCTCGATGCCGGCACCGTCGAGGACTGCCAGGCCTTCTACACCGCCCACTACGGCCCGGGCAACGCGGTCGTGGCCCTGTGCGCCGACACCGTCGCCACCGGCCTGCTCGACGCCGCCACCCGGCACTTCACCGACCTGCCGGCCCGCCCGGCGCCTCGCCCCGCCCCGCTGCAGGAGCCGATCCGCAAACCACAGCACACCACCCGCCGGGACGCCCTGGCCCCCCGCCCCGCCCTTGCCCTGGGACACCGCATGCCACCGGTGACCGATGACCTGCGCGACTACGCCGCCCATCTGGTCCTCTCCCAGATCCTCACCGGCGGCACCACCGGCCGGCTGACGCAACGCCTGGCTGCCCACGCGGCCCGAGTGGATTCAAGCGTCGGGTTCTTCGGCCCCCTCATGGCCACCGATCCCGACACCTTCGTCATCGTGGTTCACCGCCCCGACGAACTGCCGTCGGCCACCGCCGTCGACCTGATCCGTGACGAGCTGCGCACCCTGGCCGCAGACCTTCCGGCTGCCACCGTGCAGCAGGCCACCCACGCCGTGCAGCGCACGCTCTACCAGTCCCTGGACTCCCTGGCCTACCGCACCCGCGCGCTCGCCCGCGGCCAGCTGCTCTTCTCCCGCCCACTGATCATCGAAGACCTGGCGCAGGCCATCACGGCCGTGGACACCGACACCGTGCGCCGGACCGCATCCCACCTGGCCCAAGAAGACGGCAGCGCCGTGGTCGACCTGCTGCCCGCCCCGCGCCCTGAGGAGGCAGCGGCATGACGTCCCTAGCACCCCCGATCGACCTGATGCTGCCGCCCATCGACATCGTCGACCATCCCTGCGGCAACGGCGCGAACCTGGTTCTGTCCCCGCTGCCCACCGTCCCCCTGCTCCAGGCCCACCTGGCCCTCGAGGTCCCACTGCGTACCGCTGCGGACACGGCCGTCTGGGACGTGCTGGCGGCGACCCTGCCCGCCCTGCCCGCCTGCACCGCCTTCGAGACCGTGGGCGGGCAGGTCGCCGTCACCCGCCGCCAGCAGTGGCTCATGGTCTCCCTCACCTGCGCCGGCTCGCACACGGGCCCGCTGACAGACGCCCTGGCCGGCGTGCTGGCCTTCGACGCCACCGACGACGCCATCCACCAGGCCCGCACCAAGGCCGCACAGCAGGCCGCCCTGGTGGCGTCCGTCCCGGCCGTCGACTCCACTCGCCGACTGTGGCAGAACTACTACGGCCACCTCCCGCCCTACGCGGATCCCGTCGCCGATGCCACCCACATCCGGAGCGTCACCGCCGCCAACGTCCGCCGCGCCCACAAGGACCTGCGCCCGCAGCGCGCGCACCTCGTCGTCGTCGGCGACCTCGCCTCCCCACAACTGGCCACCCGCCTGGAAGACGTGCTGGCCTGCTGGCCCGACCCGCTTTCGAACACCGAAGAGCACCGGGCAAGCGCCCAGGCGCCGACGCACGACCGCGGCCCGCACCTGCAGCACCGCCCCGGCTGGGCCCAGACACACCTGCGCCTCGCCGCCCCCTGCACCACGCGAGGCGACCTGCCCCGGTTCGCGGCCGCCCAGGTGGCCTCCCTGCTCCTGGGCGGAAACTTCTCCTCCCGCATCAACACCGACCTCAGAGAACGCCACGGCCTGGCCTACCGCACGTCCGCGACTTTGACCGACCACCTGGACAGCGACGTCATCGTCATCGAAGCCGACGTGGCCCCGCCCCACGCGTTCACCGCCTGGCACAGGCTGCAGCAGATCCTGACCACGTTCGCCCAGGACGGCCCCACCGACCAGGAACTGCAGACGGCAGTACGCCACACCGTCGGCAAGTACACCCTCGGTTTGGGCGAACAGACCACCCGCGCCGCCTGCCTGATGTCCTACCTCACCTCGGGCCTCGGCCCGGCAGGCGTCACCGAAGTCCCACAGGCGATCGCCGCCCTGTCCCGGGCCGACGTAACCGACATCGCCCGCCTCTGGCACCCGTCCCGCATGCACGGCCTTCTCTGCGGCGACCTGTCCGCCGACCCCCACGCCGCCGCCCTGACCTGACCCCTTGCCAGACCGCCCGACAACGCGCCCCCAGCGCGCACACGGTCGGCCAGAAGGACTCACACCATGCCAACCACCAGCGTCATCTACGCAGCCATGCCCACCGAACTGGGCAGCGTCGTCTCCTACGCCCGCCTGGCCGAACAAACCTCGAGCAACCGCCTGTGGTGCGGCCAGACCCTCACCATGGAGACCCATCACCTCTTCGCCGCCCTGAGCACACTGGGACTGGACCTGGCCTACGGCACGGCCGTCTCCGTCATGCCCATGCGCCATCCGCTCACCGCCGCACTCAACGCCCGCTCCGCCGCAGCCCTCTCCCAGCGGCCGTTCGTCGCCGGCATCGGGCCGGGCGCCGCAGTCCTGCAAGAGCGCCTGCTGGGCTCGCCCTACAACAATCCCGTGCGCACCACTCGCCAATACGCCACCATGCTGCGCACCCTTGCCAACAACGGCGTCGCCGAGGCGAGCGAGGGCCCTTGGGCCACCAGCGGCATCAACCTGCCCGGCCTGGAGACCCCGCCCGTCGAAGTGGGCCTGGGCGTGCTGCGCGAATCTATGGCCCGCCTGGCAGGCGAGATCGCCGACTGGGCCATCACCTGGCTCACCCCCGCGTCCTGGATCGCCGACCGCATCGCCCCGGCCCTGCGCGCCGGCCACGCACGCGCCGATGCCTCCCGCCCGCTGCCCAAACTCGCCGCGGTCGTGCAGTGCGCCGTCCAACGCCCGGGCCGCGACCTTGTCCACATCGCCCAACGCGCCGCCGGCACCCACCTCTCCGCGCCCCACTACACCGACATGCTGCAGCAGGCGGGCGTACCGGCCGACGCCGCCGACCCCGACAAGGGCGCCCGCCTGCTGGTGGAGCACAACGTCCTGGTGCACGGCACCCCACAGCAGATCGCCGACCGGCTCGCCGACTTCCACGCCGCCGGCGTCGACGAGGTCATCGTCAACGTCGGCGGCGTCCACCTGGCCGAAGGCGCCGGCGCCGCACTGAACGACCTCTCGGCCATCCTCAGCGCAGTCGAGGAACGGGAGCAGAAGCGATGACCTCCGCCCAGCCCTTCGTCCCCGACACGCCCCCCGCCCTGAACGCCACGCGTCTGCTGTACGTGGCCACCGGCGGCGTCCAGACCATGTTCGTGCCCATGTGGCTGCGGTGGCTGCACAACAGCTACCCCCAGCTGGACATCCGCTGCGTCATGACCCGATCAGCCCGGCGCTTCGCCGGAGTGACCGCCGTCGCCGCCGCCAACGGCGGCCAACCGCCCATGATCGACGTCTGGCCGGACGAGCCGCACAGCGCCCTGCACGTCGAGCTGGCCGCCTGGCCCGACGCGATCCTCGTCCACCCGGCGACCCTCCACTTCACCGCCCGCCTCGCCCTGGGCCTGGCGGACACCCCCACACTGCTGGCACTGCAGTGCACCCAGGCCCCGCTCGTGGTGTGCCCGGCCCTGCCGCCCGGCGGCCACCTCAACCCCACCTACCAGCAACACGTCATCGCCCTGGCCGAACGCGACAACGTCAGCGTCCTCCCGCCCATCAGCGGTGTCAGCATGTCCACCGGCGAAGAGGGCCTGGGCACCGCCGCCCTCCTGCCCCACGCCGTGGCCGCCCTGGAAGACTTGCGCTCCTGGCAGCAGGAGGCTGCCGCATGACCCTCCCCCTCCTGGCCGACAGCAACGTCATCAACGAGTCCGGGACCGGCTACCAGATCACCCGCGTCCTGCAGACCCCCGACCGACGGCTGCTGTGGCAGCGCAGCCCGGGCCGCGATAACCCCGAAACCTACCCACCGATCCCCGCAAGCGCCCTCGCCCGGCTGACCGCGCTTGACACGCCGACCCTGCGCTTCGCCGCGCCCCTGCACGCCACCCCCACCCAACACACCTGGCAGGTGCACGGCCGTTACAGCTTCGCCGCCCTGATGGTGCCCGCCGAAAACGACAGCGACGACCGCCTCACCTGCCTGATCACCAATCTGGGCAGCCGACTGCGCACACTGCACGACACCTCGGCCGGCACCGGCGACGACCTCGGCCCCCCGCGCAGCCATGAACGCCTGCACCACTACCTCACCAGCGGCCGCGGACCGCGCGCCGCCGCCGCCTTCCACTACCGGCTGCGCACCCAACTGGGCACCGCACGCTGGACCACCCTGCAGGACTACACCGAGCACATGCGCACCCGCCCGGACCCGCACAGCACCGTCCTGCTGCACGGATGGTGCTCCCTGGGCAGCCTCGTCGTACCCGACCCGCCCCACCTGCAGCCGGACACCGCCCCCCAACCGCCCGCCGCCCACCTGCTCACCGGCAGCGAGATTGCCGCAGGCCACCGCGAGACGGACCTGTCCTGCCTGCTGGGCGAGCTGATCGAGTACACCGCCGCGGCCCGTCACGCTGGCCTCGACTGGCCCCTGCCCGACCGCCTGCGCACGGCCCTCCTCAACGCCTACGGCGATAACTTCGACGACGCCACCCTCGCCGCAGGCTGCATCGTCCGCATCGCCACCCACGCCCTGGCCGTCGCCGCCTTCCATGGCTGGAACGACCAGCTCCACGGCTACATACCCATGCTGGCCGAGCTCCTCGAGAACGACGGACACGCCGCGCTCACCAGCACCTACTAAACCGCCCGACACCGCACCGACCACCCGCAGAGGGGACAGTCATGCCACGAGTACCTGTGCTGCCGGCCGAGGAGAAAGCGCGCATCGTCCTGGACCTGCTCGCAGGACGCATCACCTTGTCGCAGGCCGCCCTCCACGCCGGCGTGTCCGCACAGTCCATATCTGTCTGGCGCCGCCAGTTCATAGAGGCCGGCCACGTAGGGCTCCAGCCCCCCGCCCAGCAATCGACCGCCACACGCCGTGAGCGGGAGCTCCTCGGGGAGATCAAGGGCCTCAAAACCGCCCTGGGCGAGGCCCACCTCGCCCTGCGCGCCACCTCCACGCGCCGCATGTTCAACGCCCGCTGACCATCTCTCGCCCGCCCGCGGCTGGCCACCACACTCTCAGGGAGAACCATGTCCCGCAGAAAACCATCCGAAGCCTCCCCGTCTCCGGCCGCGCCCTCGGCCACCCTCCAGCTGCGGCGCGAACTGCTGGCGCAGCCTGGCCCCTTGGCGGCCGCCGTCCTGCTGGCGCTGGTCGCCACCGCCGCCGGTCTGTCAGTACCCCTGCTGGTCAAGGACATCATCACCCGCTTCGCCACCGACCAGTCCTTGACCACCCCCATCACCTGGATGTGCGTCGCGGCAGTGGTCGGAGCCGCCACACAGGCCGCCTCCGGCTTCCTCCTCGCCCGCACTGGCGAGCAGATGATCTACCGCATCCGCACCCGCGTCATGGACCACGCCCTGCGCCTTCCCATGGCGCGAATGCGCGCCGAGGGCGTCGGCAACCTCACCACCCGTATCACCTCCGACGCCCTCCTCATGCGACAGGTCGTCGACGTCGGCGCGCAGATGCCCCTCTCGGCCCTGACCGTCGTGTTCACCCTCGGCGTGATGGCCTGGATCGACTGGGTCCTCACCCTGGTGACCGTCGCCTCGCTGGCCATCGTCACCATCGTCCTCACCATGATCATCAGCCGGGTCAAGGACAACGTCACCGGCCAGCAGAACGCCATCGGCCGCATCGCGCAGCGCTTCACGGCAAGCTTGGAGTCGCTGACGACCATCAAGGCCTACCGCGCCGAGCGCCTGGCCCTGCGCGGCCTGTCACACGACGCCGACGAACTGCGGGCCGTCTCCGTGGAGGGCGCCAAGCTGCAGACCGCGATCCCGCCGGTGACCGCCCTGGGCAACCAGTTCGCCATGATCGCGGTAATCCTCACCGGCGGCTCACGCATGGCCGCCGGCGACCTCAGCATCGCCGACTTCGCTGCCTTCATCCTCTACATCCTCCAGGCCATCCCCCCGGCCACAGCCCTGACCCAGGGCTTCGGCCGCATCCAGGCGGGCCTGGCCGCACGTAACCGCTGCAACGAACTCCTGGCGCTGCCTCAGGAAGCGGAAGCCACGAAGAACCTGCCCGAACCGGACGCCGTCCCCGGCAGCGACGCCATCGCCCTGCACGAGGTCACCTACACCCACCCGGGCGCGACGAGTCCCGCACTGCGCGGTACCTCCTTCACGACGAAACAGCGCGGCCTGACCGCAATCGTCGGCGCCTCGGGAGCCGGAAAGACCACAGCACTTTCGCTGATCGACCGCTTCGACACACCGGACAGCGGCCACGTCACCGTCCTCGGACACGACATCGACCAATGGCCACTGGAGGCCCTGCGCTCGCGTATCTCCTACGTCGACCAGAGCTTCACCCTGCTGGAGGCGACAGCCCGCGAGAACCTGCAACTGGGACGCACCACCCCGATCGCCGAAGAGGACATTCAGCACGCCCTGGAAGCAGTCGGCCTCCACGAGGACATCGCCCGCCTGCCACAAGGCCTGGACACGATGCTGGGACGCGCCATCAACCTCTCCGGAGGGCAGCGCCAGCGCATGGCCCTGGCCCGAGCCTTGCTCTCTCAGGCCGAGATCGTCCTGCTCGACGAACCCACCAGCCAGCTCGACGGCATCAACGAACAGCGCTTCCGAGCCGTGGTCGACGACCTGGCCCAAGAGCGCAGCGTGATCGTCGTCGCCCACCGGCTGTCCACCGTCCAGCACGCGGAACACGTCGTCGTGATGGACCAAGGCCAAGTCGTCGACGCCGGCCCTCACCACACGCTCATGGACCGCTGCGACGCCTACCGTGCCCTGGTGACCTCGCAGGTCATCGCCACCTCTCCCGACGCTCCGGTGTGTGAAGACGTGGCCGCAGCCGCCTGAGAAGAAACAAAGGACAGCGCGCCATCTCGCCCTGTCTTCACCCTCCGTCCGAACCCCGCCATGAAGGAGATGCCGTGGCACCGAGCACACTCTCACCCTCGCACTCACTGGCCATCGAAGTACTGGCGTGCGCAGCAGCCGCCGCCGTGGGAGCCGGCGCCGCGCTCGTTGCCAACCACCTTCACACCGGCCACCACATACGACTCCTGGTGCGCACGATCGCGACGCTCACACGCCCCTCATCGAAGTGAAAGCGCGTTGGTGCGGGGCCCGCTGGGCAGCGGTCCCCGCACCAATGTGATGAAGCTTCCCCTTGAGGGAAGCGAGAGCAACCGCAGCAGGCGGGGGTCTGCTGCAGCTTTGGGTGACAGGTTGGGACTGTAAAAAGAC
>NZ_CBDRBL010000122.1:0-13403 GCF_965342175.1 Actinacidiphila sp. bgisy167 | reverse complement strand
GGAAGCCCGCCCGCACCTCGCCGACGAACAGCTCCGGCTGCTCCCAGGCGGCGAAGTGCCCGCCCTTGGGAAGCCGGTTGTAGTGGACGAGGTTCGGGTAGGCCTGCTCGGCCCAGCTCCTGGGCGCCTGGTACAGCTCGTCAGGGAAGACGCTGACCGCGACGGGCAGCTTGACGCCCTTGGCGCCGAAGAACGGGGAGGTGTTCTCCCCGTACAGGCGCGCCGCGGAGATCGCGGTGTTCGTCAGCCAGAACAAGGTGATGTTGTCCAGGACGTCGTCGCGGGACAGGCCCTCGCTCACGCCGTCGAAGGAGCGGGTGATCAGCTCCAGGCTGGCCTTGTCGTGGTCGAGCATGAACGCCGCCAGACCCACCGGGGAGTCCGCGAGGGCCGTCAGCGACTGCGGGCGCGAGCCCATGATGTACGCGTAGTACACGTGCCGGTACACGAAGTCGAGCTGCTCGACCGCGGCCTTCTCCTCGTCGTTGGCGAGGACGACGTCGGACGGCAGCGGGTTGCCGGCCACGATCGCCTCCTCGATGGCGGGCGGGATCACCTTGGGCATGTTGGTGTGGATTCCGACCAGACCCTCGGGCTCCTGCACGCCCATGAGGTCCGTGACGACCGCGCCCCAGTCGCCGCCCTGGGCGACGTACCGCGTGTAGCCCAGGCGCTTCATCAGCTCGCCCCAGGCGGCGGCTATGCGTTCCGGGCCCCAGCCCTTCGCCGTGGGCTTGCCGGAGAAGCCGTAGCCCGGCATCGAGGGGATCACCACGTGGAAGGCGTCGGAGGCGTCACCACCGTGGGCCGTGGGGTCGGTGAGCGGCTCCACGATCTTCAGCTGCTCGATGACCGAGCCCGGCCAGCCGTGCGTCACGATCACCGGCAGCGCGTCCTCGTGCTTCGACCGCACGTGGATGAAGTGGATGTCCAACCCGTCGATCTCGGTGATGTAGTGCGGCAGCGCCTTGAGCCTCGCCTCGACCTTGCACCAGTCGTACTCCTCCGCCCAGTAGCGGGCGAGCTCCTTGATGGTGGCGAGCTGGGTGCCCTGCGACTGGTCGCCGACGGTCTCCTTCTCGGGGAAGCGCGTCGCCTCGATGCGTGCGCGCAGGTCAGCGAGTTCCGCGTCGGAGAATTCGAACGTGAACGGACGGATCTCCGTGTTCTGCGGAGTCAAGGACATCTGTGTCTCCTCGTCGTGTGCGGCGACCCTGCGTCGCCGGCTCCCCCAAAATCGCCCGAAGCGGGCGGGCATCGCCCCAGGGAGAACCCCGGGGATCGTCCCGGGACACCCCGGGTCCGCACCCCGGGACACGGCGGACGCCCTCGACGCACGACGGCCTCACCCCCAACCGCTCACTCACCCATAAGGCGCGAAAGGAATAAAATGGCCACGTCACACAGGTGATCAGGAAGATCGACCATGGGCGTGCCCGCCATCGACGCACGGCTCGGGCTGCGAGGCCGGGAACGGGAGCTGGCCGCGCTGGAACGCGTGCTCTCGACGGCGCGGTCCGGCAGCAGCGCGGTGCTGGTCGTCCGCGGCGAGCCGGGGATCGGCAAGACCGCGCTCCTCGACCACGCGGCGGCCCGGGCCACCGGTTTCCGCACCGCGGCCATCGCGGGCGTCGAGGCGGAGATGGAGCTGCCGTTCGCCAGTCTCCACCAGCTGTGCTCGCCCCTGCTGGACCGGCTCGACGGGCTCCCCGGACCGCAGCGGGACGCGCTCGCCGTCGCGTTCGGGCTGCGCGAGGGCGCGGCGCCCAACCGGTTCCTGGTGGCTCTGGCCGCACTGAGCCTGCTGGCGGGCGCGGCGGAGGAACGGCCGCTGGCCTGTTTCGTCGACGACGCGCAGTGGCTCGACGCCGGATCCCGGCAGGTGCTGGCTTTCGTCGCCAGACGGCTGATGGCCGAACCGGTGGCTCTGGTCCTGGCCGTACGCGAGCCCGACGGCGACCTGGGTCTGGCCGGACTTCCCGCGCTGGCCGTCGAGGGCCTCAACGAGCCCGACGCGCGCGCCCTGCTGGACTCGGCGGTCCGCGTGCCGCTCGACCCGCCGGTGCGGGACCGGATCGTCGCCGAGGCCCACGGCAACCCCATGGTCCTGCTGCATCTGCCGAGCACCCTCACCCCGTCCGAGCTCGCGGGCGGCTTCTGGCTCCCCGGCCGGCGTCCGGCAGCAGGCCATGTGGAGAGTGCCTTCCACCAGCGGTTCCTGTCGCTGCCGCGGGAGAGCCGCAGGCTGCTGGTGACCGCGGCGGCCGAGCCGACCGGCGACGCGGAACTGCTGTGGCGGGCCGCCGCGGCACAGGGGATACCCGCCGAGGCCGCTGCCGCGGCGGAGGCCTCGGACCTGGTCGCGTTCGGCGCAACGGTGCGCTTTCCCCATCCCCTGGCACGCTCGGCCGTCTACCAGCGGAGCTCGGCGCCGGAGCGCCGGGCGGCGCACCACGCGCTGGCCGAGGCCACCGACCCCGGCCTGGATCCCGACCGCCGGGCATGGCACCGCGCCCACGCCGCCACGCGGCCCGACGAGGGCGTCGCCGCCGATCTGGAACGTTCGGCGTGCCGGGCGCAGGGCCGGGGCGGCGCCGCCGCCGCTGCCGCGTTCCTGCGCCAGGCGGCCGAGCTCACCCCCGATCCCGCGCGGCGCGCCGGCCGCGCGGTGGCTGCCGCCCAGGCCGCGATCGACGCCGGCGGGGTGGACCGGGCCCGCGCCCTGCTGGCGACCGCCGAGGCCGGCCCGCTCGGCGAGCTCGAGCGGGCCCGGCTGGAGCGGCTGCGGGCCCGCCTGGAATTCGCGCAGGTGCGCGGCAACGTCGCGCCGCTGCTCCTGCTCGACGCGGCGCACCGGATGGCGCCGCTCGACACCGCCCTCGCCCGCGAGACCCTCCTGGAGGCGGTCGGAGCAGCGGTCTTCGCCGGCGGACTCAGCGCGGGGCCGGGGCTGCGCGAGGTGGCGCAGGAGGCCCGCGCGGTACCCGCGCCCCCCGTAGCGCGGACGGTCGACGTGCTCCTGGACAGCGTGGCCGCTCTGGTCCTCGACGGCTTCACTGCGAGCGTGGACGCCCTCAGGGACGCGCTCGGCCGCGTCCGCGGGGAACTGCGCTCCGGCGCCCCCGGCGCGGACGACGACCGGCTCTGGTTGTGGCTGGCCTGCCCGGTGACGCCCGAGCCCCTCGCACTGGAGCTCTGGGACGACGACGCATGGCACGAACTGGCGTCCGGCGCGGTGCGCGTCGCCCGGGCGGGGGGCGCGCTGGCCGCCCTCCCGATGGCGCTCAGCTACGAGGCCTGCTTCCACGTGCACGCCGGAGAGTTCGGCACCGCGCAGGCCCTGATCGACGAGGCGACCGCGATCTCGCAGGCCACCGGCAGCGCGCCGATGATGTACACCCCGCTGCTGCTCGCCGCCTGGCGGGGGCAGGAGTCCCGGGCCCTGGAGCTGATCGAGCACCACATCCGGGAGGTGGGCGACCGCGGCGAAGGACGCGCTCTCAGCCTCGCCGAGTACGCGACCGCCGTGCTCTACAACGGACTCGGCCGCTACGACGCCGCGCTGGAGGCGGCGGCGCGCGCGTGCCGGTACGAGGACCTGGGCTTCCTGGGGTGGACGCTGTTCGAGCTAGTCGAGGCGGCTGCCCGCGGCGGCCGGCCGGAGGCGGCCGCCACCGCGCTGGAACGGCTCACCGAACGCACCCGCGCGTGCGGCACCCAGTGGGCGCTGGGCGTAGAGGCCTGTGCCCGCGCGCTGCTGAGCGGCGACGACGCCGCCGACGCGCTCTACCGGGAGGCCGTCGACCGCCTCGGCCGCTGCCGCGTCGCCGTCCATCTGGCCCGCGCCCGCCTGCTGTACGGCGAGTGGCTGCGCCGCCGCAACCGCCGGCAGGAGGCGCGCGCCCGACTGCGCGCCGCCCATGAGGCGTTCAACGCGATCAGGGCGGACGGCTTCGCCGGGCGCGCCCGGCGCGAACTGCTGGCGACAGGGGAGACCGTACGCAAGAGGACGCCCGCCACCGCGGACCGGCTGACCGGCCAGGAGGCCCAGATCGCGGCCCTCGCCCGGGAGGGGCACACCAACTGCGAGATCGGCGCCAAGTTGTTCATCAGCCCGCGCACGGTGGAGTGGCACCTCGGCAACGTCTTCGCCAAGCTCGGGATCTCCGGACGGCGGCAGTTGCGCACGGTGCGGTTCCCCGAGGACACGCCGGACGAGGTCTGAGCACCGCGGGCGCGTCCGCCCGTCCGGCTCCGGGCCGCCCCGCGCTCACCGTGCCGGACGCAGGCCGTCGACCACGAGGTCGGTGACACGGTCGCCGCGGGCCCGGCCGGGGGCGTCGCCGCCGACACGCCAGAGGAAACCCATCAACAGCAGCACGTCCAACGGGGCCAGCCCCGCACGGACACTGCCCTCCGCCTCGCAGGCACGCAACAGCGTGCCGACGGCGCCGACCACGGGGACACATGCCTCGTGGACGGCTGACTCCCGGGCCGCCGCGCCCTGCAGGGCCTCACCCAGCCCCTCCCGGCCGCGAACGCAGTCCGCGAGCGCCGCGAACCAGGCGCGGAACGCCTCCATCGGGGGGTACACGGCCAGCATGTCGCCCACGGAGTCGGCCAGACGCTGGACATCGTGCCGGTAGACGGCCAGAACGAGGTCCTCGCGGGTCGGGAAGTGCCGGTAGAGCGTGCCCGCGCCCACGCCGGCCCGTTTGGCGATGGTGTTGAGCGAGGCCGTCCCTGATTCGGCGAAGGCGTCCTGGGCCACCCGCAGGATGTGCTCCCGGTTGCGGAGCGCGTCGGCGCGCCGGCGGGCGTCCGTACCGGTCACGGTGCCTCCTCCCCGTCGCGTCGTGGGCAGCGGCGGGGCCCGCCCGCCGCGAGGGCGCGTTCGCGGGGAGCGTACTCCAGGTCGCCGGGCCCTCACCTGCGGTCGTCGGCCGGCCGTGTCCCGGCCCGTGGTGCCGGGGTGTCAGTCGCCGTCGGTGAGGTGCCTCAGCAGCCGCCCCGTCTCGAGGACCCTGCGCACGTCCTCGGGAGGCAGGGTGGCGAGGCGCAGGACGAGTGCTTCGGCCTCGGCGCGGGCCGTCCTGACGAGTTCCGACCTGCCCTGCGCGGTCAGGGCCACCCGGGTGGCGCGTCCGTCGGCCGGGTCGGGCTCGCGGCGGACCAGCCGCGCCGCCTCCAGCTGCCGCACCGCCGCGGTGACCGTGGGCTGGGTGCACGCGGCCAGTTCGGCGAGGGCGCCGACGCGCGAGGGGCCGTACTGGTGCAGCGCGGCGAGGACGATGAGCTGCGTCGGCCGCATGCCCGGTTCGGGGCGCGCCCGGCGCAGCAGCCGGACCAGGCGGTGCAGGGCCACCACGAACTCCAGGGCGTCGTCCTCGCCGACCTCCGGCATCGCTCTCCCTCCGGATCCGCTCCCTCGTGCTCCGGCGCCCCTGCGCCGGGTCAGGCGAGTTCGAGGGTGGGCGCGTACAGGTCCGTCCACAGCGCCAGGTCGAGGACGCGTTCCAGGCCGAATCGGGCGGTACGGGCGCCGTCCGATGCGCCGGGCCTGACCGCGTCCTCCAGCCACGACCGGCTGACCAGGTCGAACACCGGATGTGCGGGCTTGGCCAGCAGGTTCCTGGCGTTCTCCTGGAGCGCGAGGAGGTACTTCGGGTCCTGGGTGGAGGGGTAGGGGCTCTTGACCCGGTCGTAGACCGACGGGGGCAGCAGGTCGGCGGTGGCCTCACGCAGCAGGCTCTTCTCCCGGCCGTCGAAGGACTTCAGCGACCAGGGGGCGTTGTAGACGTACTGGACCAGGCGGTGGTCGCAGAACGGGACCCTGACCTCCAGCCCGTTGGCCATGCTCGCCCTGTCCTTGCGGTCGAGGAGGACGCGCACGAAGCGGGTGAGGTGGAGGTGGCTGATGACCCGCATCCGGTACTCGAAGTCACTCTCGCCGTCGAGGCGGTCGACGCCGGCGACCGCGTCGCGGTAGCTGTCGCGGACGTAGCCCGGCAGGTCCAGGGCCTTGGCCACAGTCTCGGCGAGGAAACTGCCCTCGTCGCCGAACGAGCCCGTGAACCGCACCAGCCAGGGGAAGGTGTCGGCCCGGCGCGCGTCCTCGTCGAAGAACTGGCGGTAGCCGCCGAAGACCTCGTCCGCGGACTCGCCCGAGAGGGCGACGGTGGATTGCTGCCGGATGGCTTTGAACAGCAGGTAGAGCGAGGAGTCCAAGTCGCCGAACCCGGCCGGGATGTCACGGGCGCCGATCACCCGGGCCCGCACCTCGGGGTCGGCGAGCTCGCGGGAGTCGAGGACGATGTCCCGGTGCTCGGTTCCGCAGAGCTCGGCGACGTCGTGCACGAACGGGGTGTCGGGTGTCGCGCGTACGGCGTCGGGGACGAAGTGCTCGGTCTGGCCGGCGAAGTCGACCGCGAAGCTGCGCACCTTCTCGCCCTGTTCACCGAGCTGCCGCGCCGCGAGCGCCGTCATCGCCGAGGAGTCCAGACCGCCGGAGAGCAGGGTGCACAGCGGCACGTCGGCGACGAGCTGGCGGCGCACGATGTCCTCGAGCAGCTCCCGTACCCGGGCGATCGTCGTCTCCTTGTCGTCGGTGTGCGGCTCGGTCCGCAGCGACCAGTAGACGTGGGTACGGATGCCGCCGCGCCCGACGGTGACCACCGTGCCGGGCTCGACCTCGCGCATGCCGTCCCAGATCGCGTGACCGGGTGTCTTGACGAAGGCGAAGAGCTCCCTCAGCCCGTCCAGCGTGACCCGGCGGGAGACGAGCGGATTGGCCAGGATGGCCTTGGGCTCGGACCCGAACAGCACGCCGTCGTCGGTCGGGAAGTAGTAGAACGGCTTGATCCCCATCCGGTCGCGGATCATCACCAGCTTCTGCTCGCGGCTGTCCCAGAGGGCGAAGGCGTACATGCCGTTGAGTCGTTCGGCGACGGCCTCCCCCCATTCCAGGTAACCGCGCAGCACCACTTCGGTGTCCGAGGTGGTGGTGAAACGGTGGCCGCGCGCGGTCAGTTCCTCGCGCAGTTCGGTGAAGTTGTAGACCTCGCCCGAGTACACCATCGCGACCGTGCCGCCCTCGGGCGCCTCGGCGCTCATCGGCTGCCGGCCGCCCGCCAGGTCGATGATGGCGAGCCTGCGGTGTCCCAGCGCCGCCGGCCCGTCCACCCAGGTGCCGCGGTCGTCCGGCCCGCGGCAGGCCATCGTCTCGGTCATCGCGTCGACTGCGGCCCGCTCGTTCCCCAGGTCCCTGCGGAACGAGATCCATCCGGCGATTCCGCACATGCCATGCCTCCGGTTCCGGCTGTGCCCGACCGTCTTCCGCCGCGTCACGGACCGGGTCGGGTCGGGTCGGCTCGGGGGTCGGCTCGGGTCGGCTCCAGCAGGATCCGCGGCGCGATTGCCACGCTGCGTGACATGTATCGAGCACCTATCTTTCGAGTCTCCATCGGGTCCGTCCGACCGTCAAACGGACCGCGACGGAGTACGGGATCGGCCCGGGCCGATCCCGTGCTCCGCCAGGGTGCCGACCCTCAGGCCGGCGTCCCGGCACACGGCGGTGAGGGCGGGCAGCGCCGCGAGGGTCGCGCGCCAGCACCCCGCGGCGCCGGCGTGGTCGCTGTCGTGGAGCAGGACGGTGGCGCCCGCGCGCAGATCGGGCCGCAGCGTCTCCAGCACCGACTCCGCGGTGGCGCGGGAGGTCCAGTCGCGGCCCCAGGCGCTCCACAGCACCGGCGTGAGGCCGGCGTAGCCCGCCGCCGCCCAGCGGCCGCCGGTGAGGATGCCGTACGGGGGGCGGTACCAGAGCGGCGCGACGCCGCAGGTGTCGCGGACCACCCGTACGGCACGGGCCAGGCCGGCCCGCTCGCGCGCGGGCTCGGGCAGCCAGGGGCGGTCATGCGTCCAACCGTGGACGGCGATCTCGTGGCCGCGCCGGACGGCATCGCGCACGATCCGGGGGTGCGCCTCCACTTGTGCGCCCAGGACGAAGAAGGTGGCCCGGACGCCGAGTTCGTCCAGGGCGTCCAGGAAGCGCGGGGTGGAGACCGGGTCGGGCCCGTCGTCGAAGGTGAGGGCCACATGGTCGGGCCGCCCGAGGCCGGCCAGGGCGGGGAAGGCCCGGCGGCGCAGGCCCGGGAGCCAGGTCGCGGCCGGGACGACGTGGCCGGCCGCCAGGACGCCGCCCGCGAGCGCGGCCCGCCGGAGCTCGCGGCCGCCCCTCATCCCGGCCCCCCGCGGACGGTTCGGGGCCGGTCGTCGGACGTGCCGCGGCGGTGCCCCCGCGGCACGTCCCAGCCGCCGGCCACGGCGGGAGAGCGCGACAGCCCGACGGCGCCGACGGCCATCAGGGCGACGCCGGCCGCCTCGGGCACGATGTGCGCCCCGAGCTCGATCCGCTCCTCGAAGAGCACCCAGCCCAGCGCCACGCTGACCACCGCGTCGCCGATGGTCATCGCCGGCTGCGACGCCGCGAGGCTGCCGGCCCGCAGGGTGACCTGGAGCACCAGTACGCTGAGCAGCCCGACGGCGCCCAGCGCGTACAGCTGCCAGGAGGCGAACACCCGGGACAGGCCGTCCGGGAAACGCCCCGTGACGTCCTTGATCAGGGCCGCGGTGCAGGCGAAGCAGGCGGCCGTGGCGCAGCCCAGGACGCAGGCCCGCGCGCCGTCCTTCAGCGCCCGTCCGACCAGCCACAGCACGAGCACCAGCAGCGCGAGCGGCACACCGGCCCGCAGCCAGCCTCCCGGAACAGCCTCCGCCAGGCCGCCGGACGGGGTCGCCGCGCCGAGGAACAGGGCCAGTCCGCCGGCCAGCGCGAGGAACCACACCCAGGTGCCGGCGTCGGGCCGCCGGGAGAACGCGAGGCTTCCGGCCATCAGGGTGAACAGCAGCTCGGTGGCCATCAGCGGCTGCACCACGGACAGTTGCCCCACCGCCAGGGCACTGGCCTGCAGGATCCCGGAGACGGCGAGCGCCGACATCCCGGCCACCCAGAACGGGCGCCGGACGAGCGTCAGCAGGCGCAGCAGCCGCCCGCGTACACCGTGGACGTCCCCCTCCTGCTCCTCCTGCTGCAGGGCCGCGCGCCGCTGCAGCGCCGAGGCCGCGCCGTTGGCGAGGGCCGCCAGCAGCGCCAGGACGACGGTCAGTACGGCCACCGCGTCATCCGTACTTGCCCGCGAGGCGCCGGTAGACCCACGGCATGACGCCGCGCACGGCGACCGGGATGCGCAGCCAGCGGGGCACGTACACCTCGTCCCGTCCGCGGCGGATCGCGTCCGTCACGACCTTGGCGACCCGCTCGACCGGCAGCGGGCGGGGCCGGGAGCGGGTGTAGGCCACGCCGCGCGTCGCGAAGAACGGCGTGTCGACGACGCCGGGGACCACGTGGGTGAGCCGCACCCCGCTGCCCGCCAGCTCGTAGCGGAGCGAGTCGGCGAAGGTTCCCAGCGCCGCCTTGGCCGCGGAGTAGACGGCCTCCTCACGGACGCCGACACTGCCCGCGAAGGAGCCGATCAGCACGATGTGGCCGCTGCGCCGGGCCAGCATGTCCGGCAGCACCCGGCGCACCAGTTCCATCGCCGAGACGACGTCCACCATGAAGATCCGTTCGATGACGCCGTGCGGTGTCGAGGCGAAGGGGCCCGCCCAGCCGACGCCCGCCCCGGCGACCAGCAGGTCGACCCGGCCGCCCGTCACGAGCGCGGCGTCGCGCATCAGGCCGCCGGCGCCCTCGAGGTCCCCCAGGTCGGCCGGGAGCGCGGTCCCGGAGGTGCGCTCCGCGACGGCCCGCAGGCGTTCCGGGTCGCGTCCGCTGACCAGCAACCGCCATCCGTCGGCGGCGAGCCGGTCGGCGATCGCGGCGCCGATGCCCGAGGACGCGCCGGTGACCAGCGCGACCGGTGCCGGTCCGCCGGCCGGGTCCGCGGGGCCGCGCACGGGCTCGCCGTGTACCGCCTTGCCGCCGGAGACCGCTTGGGGAGGGTGAGAGGTCATGGCATCGCTTTCTGTCCCTGCCGCCGCAGCTGCCGCCCGGGATGGCCGGTGCGGCTCCCGGGGCTCGTCCCCCTCCGGTCTCAGTAAACCGCCCGATCGCCGGACCGGCTCTGCGGGCGACCCGCCCCCGAGGGCGGCGCGGGACGCCCGGAAGCGGCCCGAACGGGGTGCGGACGCGTGGGGACAGCATGCGGACGGTTCGTTTCAAGGCGGGCCAAATCGGTTAGACCCGAGTAGTCCGCCCCTGGTGTACGAGGTGATCACGTGCCGGATGTGCTCGCAGCAGCCCTGCCCGTCCCGCCGCGGCGGAACGGGGTGCGGCGGTGACGGACACCGGCCGAACGGCCCGCGCGCCCCGGCGTTTCCTCGTGCTCAGCGCCGCCATGGGCGCCGGCCATGACGCGGTCGCCGGCGAACTCGTCGCACGGCTCACCGCCCTCGGCGGGCAGACCCACCGGGCCGACGTCCTCGATCTCCTTCCGGCCCACGTCGGCTCGGCGCTGCGCGGTTTCTACCGCACGACCGTCCTGCACGCCCCGCTGCTCTACGCGGGCATCTACGCGGCGTTCCTGCGCCCGGGCGGCGCGCGCCGCACGCCCGGCCCCGGCGGACTCGCCGCGCTCGCCGAGCGCGGGCTGGCGGAACTCGTCCGGCGCGAGCGGCCGGGGCTGGTCGTCCCGGTGTTCCATCTGGCGGCGCAGCTCACCGGCGGGATGCGGGCGCGTGGAACACTGCCGGTGCGCAGCGCTGTCGTGGTCACGGACTTCGACGTGCACAGCCAGTGGCTGCACCCCGGCAACGACCTGTACTGCTGCCTCACGCAGGACGCCGCCCGACGGGTGCGCGAGGCCACCGGACGCCCGGCCGAGGCGACCGGCCCCCTGGTGGCGTCCCGCTTCCTGGCGCCGGCCCCGGACGACGGGCGCTGGCACCGGGTGTTCCGAACCCGGGCGCCGGACCGGCCGGCCGTGCTGCTCTCCGCGGGCGCCTGGGGAGCCGGCTCGCACCTGGCGGACACGGCGTTCCTGCTGGCACGGGCCGGTTTCCTGCCCGTGGCGCTGTGCGGTCGGAACCAGCGGTTGCGCGCCCGGCTCTCCCGGGTCCCCGGGACGCTCGCGCTGGGCTGGGAACGGGACATGCCCGGACTGATGAGCGCGGCGGACGCCCTGGTGGACAACGCCGCCGGGCAGACCGCTCTCGAGGCGCTGGCCATGGGACTGCCCGTCGTCGGCTACCGCCCCATCCCGGGCCACGGAAAGGCAGGAGCGCACCAGATGGCCGCGCTCGGGCTGACCCGCTTCGCCCCCGACCCGTGGACGCTGATCGACGTCCTGGACGGCCTCACCCGGCCCCGCCGCTCCCGCCGTGCCCCCTCCCCCGCCGCGGCCGCGCTCTTCGCCCCGGACACCGCGGCGCATCTGATGGAGGCGTGCTCGCCGGATCGGGTCGCGGTCTGACCTCGACACCGCGGGCGGCCGGACTCCTGGGCGACCTCCGCGAGGGGCGGCCGGAGCCCGACGCACCGGCTCACAGCGCTCGCTGACGGCCTCTTCGATCGATCGGCATATAAGAATCCCATCGTAAATCGTAAATACGCCGATCTCGCGCCGCCTTTCACGCCCTGGCGCTCACCTGAACGGACGATTTCCAGACGGAATCCTTGTCGTTCAATCACCCTTCTGGATTACTTCGAGTGTCCGTACCAGCGGCATTCGATTGTGCAGACGGACGTGGGCGAGTCCCTGTCTCAGGCGTACGACACCGGACAGGCCGTTCTCCCCGACAGGCCCCAGCGCTCGAGCGATCGCGCATGCGAGGGCCGTCGGCTCACCACCCGGCCAGTGGACACGAGAGCTGACTCGCACCACCAGGTTCGTGTGCGAACCGAAAGCCCACAGCACTGCTCGGCGATGCAACGCATTCCGAGCGAAAGGAATCCGACATGCCCATCAGCCCGAATCAGGGGTCCAGTGGCGGCGGCACCGTGGTCACCATCACCGGCGTCAACCTCTCGAACGCCTCCGCCGTACGCTTCGGCACGCGCAACGCGACCATCACCGGCAACACGCCCACGAGTGTCACCGTCATCTCCCCCGCCGGGAACGGGGTGGTCGATGTCACCGTCACCACGCCGGGCGGAACGAGCAATCCGCTCTCCTTCTTCTACGTCGGGGCGCCGTTCAAGCAGACTCTCAGTCCGACCAGTGGGCCGCTCGCGGGCGGAGACGTCGTCACCATCAACGGCATCGGCCTGTCCACCGCGAGCAGCGTCTCGTTCGGCGGCAACGCCGCCGTGCCGACCATCGTGTCCGACGGGCAGATCACGGTCGTCGTGCCGGCAGGCGTTGCGCCCGGCTCGGTCAGCGTCAGCGTCACCACCGCCGGCGGCACCAACAACGGGCTCTCGTACACCTACTTCGACACCCCCACGCTGCTGACCGTCGTGCCCAACCAGGGCCCGACCACCGGCGGCACCGTGGTCACCCTCACCGGCACCGAGCTCACCAGCACCTCCTCGGTCACCTTCGACGGCAATCCGGCGCCCTTCACGGTGATCAACAGCAGCACGGTCTCGGCGGTCACTCCTCCCGGCGCCGTCGGCGCCGTCGACGTCATCGTGACCACCGACGGAGGAAGCGCCACCGCGGTGGGCGGGTTCACCTACGTCGCCGGTCCTGGCATCTGATCCCGTCTCAGCATCCCCGGGTTAGCGCCCGGACGCCCCACGAGCCGGCCCGGACCGCCGCGTCGACCGGACGTCGACCGGACGGGACGGGACACGCCGGCTCGTGCGGGCCCCGCGCAAGGACAACGACCGGCCTTCGGGCCGGTCCGACACGTACGGAGATCCCGTGAAAGACACAGCACCCCCGGCGGTAGCGGCACAGCCGACCGCCGTGGCCGCCACACCCGTCCTCACCTCGGCCGTCCCCAGCGCCGGGCCTCAGGCGGGCAGCAACACCGTCGTTCTGACCGGCAGCAACCTCACCGGAGCCACCGCGGTCAGGTTCGGCGCCACCAACGCTCTGGGGTACACCGTCAACTCGGCGACCCAGATCACCGCGTTCGCCCCCGCCGGCACAGGCACCGTCGGCGTCACCGTCCTCACGCCCAGCGGCACCAGCAACGCCGTCACCTACACCTACACGACGCAGCCGTCGCTTTTCGCCCTCTCGCCGAGCCAGGGCCCGAGCACCGGCGGCACCACCGTCACCCTCACCGGCACGGGCCTCGGCGGCGCCACAGCGGTCAGGTTCGGTGCCACACCGGCGACCTCGTTCACCGTGGTCTCACCGAACCAGATCACCGCGGTCGCCCCCGCCGGCGCGGGCACCGTCCCGGTCACCGTCACCACACCCGGCGGCACCAGCAACGGCATCACCTTCACCTAC
>NZ_CBDRBL010000121.1:0-13405 GCF_965342175.1 Actinacidiphila sp. bgisy167 | reverse complement strand
CACAGCCCGCAGTCGGCCATCGCCTCGGCGATCGTCTTCAACGCCCTGATCATCGTGGTGCTGATCCCGCTCGCCCTGCGCGGCGTGCGCTACCGGCCGCTGTCGGCCGCGGCGCTGCTGAACCGCAACATCTGGGTCTACGGCCTGGGCGGTCTCGTGCTGCCGTTCGTCGGCATCAAGGTGATCGACCTGATCATCCAGTTCATCCCCGGCCTCAGCTGACAGAAGAAGGCGATCCATCATGTCCGGCTCCCTGCCCGCCGTGGTCCGCAACCACGCGGCCGCCCTGCGGATGCTGCTCGTGTTCACGGTGCTCCTGGGCATCGCCTATCCGCTGGCCGTCACCGGTGTCGCCCAAGCGGCGTTCCCCGGCCAGGCCAACGGCTCCAGGATCACCCAGGACGGCAAGACCGTCGGTTCCAGCCTCATCGGCCAGAACTTCACCCTCCCCAAGAAGAACCCGGACGACCCCGAGGAGGTCGCCCAGCCGGACCCCAAGTGGTTCCAGCCGCGCCCTGGCGGCTACGACCCGCTCGTCACCGGCGCCTCCAACCTCGGTCCCAACGACGAGGGCCTGGTGAAGACGATCAAGGAGCGCCGGGCCGCGGTCGCCGAGTTCGACGGCGTCGCCCCCGAGGACGTGCCGGTCGACGCGGTCACGGCCTCCGGCTCCGGCCTCGACCCCCACATCTCGCCCGCGTACGCCCGTGAGCAGGTCGCGCGGGTCGCCCGCGAGCGGGGCCTGGACGTCGCCGCCGTGCGCAAGCTGGTGGACGACCACGTCCAGGGCCGGATCCTCGGCTTCCTCGGCGAGGAGCGCGTCAACGTCGTGGAACTCAACGAGGCGCTCACCGCACTGAAGTGACACCTCCGGCCACGGCCGGCGAACCATCCGCACCACGCCGTCCGGCGGCGCAGGGACCACCTGCGCCGCCGGACGGCGTGACACCGCACAAGGAGGACATCCGGTGACTGAGCCAGCCGTCCCAGCCCCGGCCGCCCACCCCCGAGGGCGGCGCGGCAGACTCAAGGTCTTCCTCGGAGCGGCCCCGGGAGTCGGCAAGACGTACCGCATGCTCGACGAGGCCCGCCGCAGGGCCGCCCGCGGAACCGACGTCGTCGTGGGCTACGTCGAGTGCCACAGGCGCCCGCACACCGAGGAGAAGCTCGAGGGCCTGGAGATGGTGCCCCGCGCCGAACGCGACTACCGCGGCGGCGTCTTCACCGAGATGGACCTCGACGCCGTCCTCGCCCGCGCACCCGAGGTGGCGCTCGTCGACGAGATGGCGCACACCAACGTCCCCGGCGGCCGCCACGCCAAGCGCTGGCAGGACATCGATGTGCTCCTCAAGGCGGGGATCGACGTGGTCACCGCCGTGAACATCCAGCACCTGGAGTCGCTCAACGACGTCGTCGAGAAGATCACCGGCGTCCCGCAGCGGGAGACCGTCCCCGACGAGGTCGTGCGCCGCGCCGACCAGATCGAGCTCGTCGACCTGCCGGCCGAGGCACTGCGCCGCCGCATGGCGCACGGCAACGTCTACGCCCCGGAGAAGGTCGACGCCGCCCTGTCGAACTACTTCCGGGTCGGCAACCTCACCGCGCTGCGCGAGCTCGCCCTGCTCTGGGTGGCCGGACGCGTGGACGAGGCGCTGCAGAAGTACCGCTCCGAGCACGGCATCGCACGCGTATGGGAGATCCGGGAACGCGTGGTCGTCGCCGTGACCGGCGGCCCGGAGGGGGAGACCCTCATCCGCCGTGCCGCCCGCATCGCCGCCCGCGCGGCGGGCGGGGACCTGCTCGTCGTGCACATCGTCCGCAGCGACGGCCTTGCCGACGCCTCACCGGCCGCCCTGGCCCGGCAGCGGACCCTTGCCGAGAGCCTCGGCGGCACCTTCCACTCGGTCGTCGGCGACCACGTCCCCGACGCCCTGCTGGACTTCGCGCGGGCCGAGAGCGCCACCCAACTGGTGTTGGGCATCAGCCGACGCGGCCGGCTCGCGCGGTTCCTCACCGGACGAGGCGTCGGCGAGACCATCGTCGAACGCTCCGGCGACATCGACGTCCACATGGTCACCCACGAACGCGCCGGGCGCGGACGCCTCCTGCCCGTCCCCTCCAGCAGTCTGCCCCGGGCCCGCAAGGTGGCCGGCCCCCTCGCGGGACTCCTCCTGCCGGCACTGCTCACCACGGTGCTGGCGAACTCCCGCGGGCACCTGAACCTGACCAGCGAGGCGCTCCTCTTCCTGCTGGCGGTCGTGGGCGTCGCCTGCATCGGCGGCGTCGCCTCCGCGCTGCTCGCGTCCGTGACGGCCTCGTTGCTGCTCAACTACTACTTCATACCGCCCATCGGCCGGTTCACCATCGGCGAGACCAACAACATCCTCGCGCTGGCCGTCTTCGCGCTCGTCGCCGTGACGGTGGCGACGGTCGTGGACCGCTCGCTGCGGCTGTCCAGACGCGCGGCCAGCGCCACCGCCGAGGCCGAGACGCTGTCCTCCCTCGCCGGTAGCATCCTCCGCGGCGACGAGGCCGTCGAGGCGCTGCTGCACCGCACCAGGGAAGCCTTCGGCATGGAGTCCGCGGAGCTCGTCCACGGAAGCCGCGGCGACGGCGCCGGGGTGGACGACCTCGCGGAGGGCGTGGTCGCCGTGCCCGTCGGACCGGACGACGCCCTCGTCCTGCGCGGGCGGCGCCTCGCGGCCTCGGAGCGGCGTGTTCTCATCGCCTTCGCCGGCCACGTGGCCTCCGCACTGGAACGCGCCCGGCTGGCCGAGGCCGCCGCCGAGGTGGAGCCGGTGAAGGCCGCCGACCGGATGCGGACGGCGCTTCTCGCGGCGGTCAGCCACGACCTGCGCACGCCGCTCGCCGGCGCCTGGGCGGCCGTCAGCTCGCTGCGCAGCCGCGAGGTGGAGTTCTCGGCCGAGGACCAGGAGGAGCTTCTGGCCACCGCGGAGGTGTCCCTCGACCGACTCAACCGGCTGGTGGACAACCTCCTCGACATGAGCAGGCTGCAGGCCGGGGCGCTGAGCCTCGCTCTGGAGCCGACCTCCGTGGCGGAGGTGGCCTCGCTCGCCCTCGACGGCCTCGCCGAGAGCACCATCCCCGTCACCACCGGGGGCCTGGAGGACGTACCCTTCGCGCTGGCCGACCCGCCGCTCCTGGAACGCGTCATCGCCAACCTGGTGACCAACGCCCGGCGGTACGCACCCGAGGGAACCGCGGTCCTGCTCAGCGCCAGCGCCCTTGGCGGGCGCATCGAGCTGCGCGTCGTCGACCGCGGCCCAGGACTGCGGCCCCCCGACCGTGAGCGGGTCTTCGAACCCTTCCAGCGGCTCGGTGACACCGACAACACCACCGGCCTGGGCCTCGGCCTCGCCCTCTCCCGCGGCCTGACCGAGGCGATGGGCGGCACCCTCACCCCGGAGGACACCCCCGGCGGAGGTCTCACCATGGTCCTGTCCCTGCCCGCGGCCGACGCCCCCGTCGAGGGGGCCACCGCCCCTGCCGGCGGGGAGGAGGCGCTGACATGAGGCGCGTCCTGGTCGTCGACGACGAGCGGCGGCTCCTGAGGGCGCTGGAGATCGACCTGACGGCACGCCACTACGCCGTCTCCACCGCCCCCGACGGGACCACCGCGCTGCTCCTGGTGTCCCGGCAGCCGCCCGACGCCCTCATCCTCGACCTCGGCCTGCCCGATGTGCAGGGCACCGACATCATCCACGGCGTACGGGCATGGAGCCCTCTGCCCATCATCGTGCTGTCCGGGCGGACCGCTCCCGCCGACAAGGTCGAGGCGTTGGACGCGGGGGCGGACGACTTCGTCACGAAGCCGTTCTCCATGGACGAACTGGCCGCCCGGCTGCGCGCCGTGCTGCGCCGCCCACCCACCGTCCCGGAGGCGCGGCAGGCGATCGCCATCGCGGACTGGCGGGTCGACCTGGGCGCGTTCACGGTCCGGCACCGTTCCGGCACGGGCGAGGCCCCACGGCTCACTCCCACCGAATGGCGGCTCCTCGCCCCGCTGCTGCGCAACCCCGGCCGCTTGATCACCGGGCGTGAGTTGCTGCGGGAGGTGTGGGGCCCGGGCAACGAGAAGCGCACCAACTACCTGCGCGTCTACCTCGCCACGCTACGGCACAAGCTGGAACCCGATCCCGCCCACCCGCGCCACCTGATCACCGTTACGGGCATGGGCTACCGCTTCGAGCCCTGAGCGCGCCCGCGCCTGCCCGGTGACGCCGCCCGGCGCGGCGCGCTCTCCGCCTCACCGCGCGCCCGAAGCGACGTCTGCGAGGCCGCGTCCGGGCTGCCGCGCAGGCGTTCCCGTCAACACCGCGTCAGGATCCGTCTCCTGCACCGCCAAGGACCTGTCAGGGCGGTGTGCTCGGCCTCGCGGCGCCGGTGTGCTGGTGGTCGTCCACCGGCGAACAGCACTTCAGAAGGCACCCCCAGCATGCAGCCCCCGGCTTCCGCGACCGACCGCTCCCCGAACCCGCGCACCTACGCACGGCCGCCTCTGCACCGCGGCGGCAGGCGCAAGGTGCCGGCCGGGCTGCTCCAGCCCCGACTCCTCGTGAAGTCGTTGCCCGAGGCGCTGCGCAAGCTCGACCCCCGCCGCATGGTGCGCAAACCGGTCCTGTTCGTCGTCGAGGCCGGCGCCGCCCTGACCACCGCCTCGGCCGTCGTGCACCCGAGCGTCTTCGCCTGGGTGATCAGTGTCTGGCTCTGGCTGACCGTCGTCTTCGCCAATCTGGCCGAGGCCGTGGCCGAGAGCCGCGGTAGGGCCCAGGCCGATTCGCTGCGCCGCACCAGGAGCGACACCGTGGCCCGCCGCCTCACCGGCTGGCGCCCCTACGGCCGCGACCACACCGAGGCGACGATCCCCGCCGCCGAGCTGAAGCCTTTCGACGTCGTCGTGGTCGAGGCGGGGGAGATCGTGCCGGGCGACGGCGAGGTCGTGGACGGGATCGCCGCAGTCGACGAGTCCGCCATCACCGGCGAGTCCGCCCCGGTGATCCGAGAGGCCGGCGGCGATCGCTCGGGGGTGACCGGTGGCACGAAGGTTCTGTCCGACCGCATCGTCGTGCGCGTCACCTCCCGCCCAGGACGGACGTTCCTCGACCGCATGATCGCCCTCGTCGAGGGCGCCGCCCGGCAGAAGACGCCCAACGAGATCGCGCTCACCATCCTGCTGTCGTCGCTCACGATCGTCTTCATCCTCGTCGTCGTCACCCTGCAGCCGATGGCCGTCTATGCCGACGCCGCGCAGAGCACGGTCGTCCTCGTGGCCCTGCTGGTCACCTTGATCCCGACGACGATCGGGGCGCTGCTCTCGGCGATCGGCATCGCGGGCATGGACCGGCTCGTGCAGCGCAACGTCCTGGCGATGTCGGGGCGCGCCGTCGAAGCGGCGGGAGACGTCTCCACGCTGCTGCTCGACAAGACCGGCACCATCACCTTCGGCAACCGGCGTGCCGCCGCGTTCATCCCGCTCACGGGCGTGGACGAGCTGCAGCTCGCGCAGGCCGCGCAGGTCTCCAGCCTCACCGACGAAACCCCCGAGGGCCGTTCCATCGTGGTCCTGGCCAAGGAACGGTACGGGCTCCGCGCCCCGTCGAAGGGAGAGCTCGGCCAGAGCCGCTTCGTGCCCTTCACCGCGCGCACCCGTATGAGCGGAGTCGACCTGCGCTGGGAGGACGGCGCCGGCGCCTCCGTGCGCAAGGGCGCGTCCGGCGCGGTGGCCGGCTGGGTCACCGGACGCGGCGGCCACGTCCCCGAAGAGGTCGACCGCCTCGTCAACGCCATCGGCGCCTCGGGCGGCACCCCTCTGCTGGTCGCCCTCGACGACTGGAACGGCGCGCGTGTGCTCGGCGTCGTCCACCTCAAGGACGTCGTGAAGGAGGGCATCCGCGAACGTTTCACGGAGCTGCGGCGCATGGGCATCCGCACGGTGATGGTCACCGGGGACAACCCGCTCACCGCTCGCGCCATCGCCGATGAGGCAGGCGTCGACGACGTCCTCGCCGAGGCGACCCCAGAGGACAAACTCGCCCTGATCAAGCGGGAGCAGGCGGGTGGCAACCTGGTCGCCATGACGGGAGACGGCACCAACGACGCCCCGGCGCTGGCCCAGGCCGACGTGGGGGTGGCCATGAACACCGGCACCTCGGCCGCCAAGGAGGCCGGGAACATGGTGGACCTGGACTCCGATCCCACCAAGCTGATCGAGATCGTCGAGGTCGGCAAGCAACTGCTCATCACTCGGGGCGCCCTGACGACCTTCTCCATCGTCAACGACGTGGCCAAGTACTTCGCGATCATCCCCGCGATGTTCGCGGCATCGTACCCGGGCCTGGACAGGCTCAACATCATGCGCCTGCACAGCCCGACGTCCGCGATCACCTCGGCGATCATCTTCAACGCTCTCGTCATCGTGGCGCTGATACCGCTCGCTCTGCGCGGCGTGCGTTACACCCCCTCCTCGGCGGGCGACCTGCTGCGGCGCAACCTGCTGGTGTACGGGGTCGGCGGTCTGGTCGTGCCGTTCCTCGGCATCAAGCTCATCGACGTGGCCGTGGTGCAGTTCGTGCCGGGCCTCGGTTGACCGGGCGCATCGCGTCCGTTCGCACGACCCAGGAAGACGGTGGCACGTGCCGAAGGCGCCTGGGAGGCGCGCGGCCTCCCGGGCGCCTCCCAGGCGGGTCAGCGGGGCGGGCTCGCGCCGCGGGCGGCGAGCATGTCCGCCATGAGGCGGATCTCCGCCTCCTGGCCCTGGACCATGCCCGCCGCCAGGCGTCGCACCTGGTCGGTCCGCGCGAGGTCGGCCGCCGCAGCCGCCATCTCCACACCGCCCCGGTGATGGACCGTGAGCAGGTGCAGGTAGAGAACCGCCGCGGCCTTGCCGTGGGCCCCTTCCAGCCGGCGCAGGTCGGCGTTGGTGGCCATGCCGGGCATCAGCGCCCCGTCGTGCGGCTGGTAGGACATCTCGTGGCCCATCCAGGCCATGGGGGGCTTCGACGACGACTTCGGCACGCCCCAGACGTCCAGCCAGCCCAGCAGCATGCCCCGCTGATTGGCCTGGGTGTTGATGACGTCGTAGGCGAGCCTACGGACATCCTCGTCCTCGGTGCGGTCGCGGACGATCAAGGACATCTCCACCGCCTGCTGGTGGTGGATCGCCATGTCGCGTGCGAAACCCGCGTCCGGCGACTCCGTGCCGGGGGTGCCCCCGCTGCTGGGCCGTGCCGTCAGCAGGGTGAAGGCCAGGGCCGCGAGCACGACCAGCACCATGGCGCCGGCGAGCGCGAGCAGCGGCCTGCCCGCGCCGCGGGCGGCCGTCACGAGGCCTTGCCCCCGGTGCAGGGCGCGCCGGGCTCGGGGGTCTGCTTGCCCTGCACATAGGTGTCGAAGAACGTCGCCACACGCGGGTCGTCCGCCTTGGTGACGTTTAGTTGGTGGCCCCACGCGGTGAGGGTGATCGGCGAGGCCTGGTCCGTGTAGGGGCTCATCAGGGAGTACGGCGTCTTCGAGACGCGGGCGCTGAGCGTCTTGACGTCGGCGTCCGTCGCCTTGTCGGTGTAGGTGACCCACACCGCGCCGTGCTCCAGGGAGTGAACGGCGTTCTCATTGGTGACGGGCTTGTCGTAGACGTCGCCGTTGCAGTTCTGCCAGACCGGGTTGTGGTCGCCTCCGGCAGGCGGGCTCATGGGGTAGTCGACGGTCTTGTCGACGTGGTTCTGCGTGAGACCGGACCACGACTTCTCCCCGCTGACGGAGCCGGCCGCGGCCTTGGAGCTGCCGTCGCCGTCGTCGGCGGAGTTGACGAGCCAGACGCCGCCGCCGACCAGCCCGGCGAGGATCACGGTGCAGGCGGTGATGGTGATGATCCGGTTGCGGCGTTCACGAGCCTGCTCCTTGCGGCGTATCTCCTCGACGCGTGCGCGGCGGTCGGCGGCCTTGGCCTTGACGGAACCCATGGTGTGTCCTGATTCCCCGCCGCGTCGGCGACACGGCGGTCGGTGATGGAGGGGTCGGATGACGTACGGCGCGCTCCGGCGGTTCCGCCGATGCGCTCGGGCCCCTCTACGTCCGTTGGATCTGGAGCACGTGCAAATCAAGGGAGCGCACGGTGTCGGGGGACGGCGCGGTCAGCCCCGCGGCGGCGACCGCGGAGGGCCACACCGACGGCAGTTCCGCGCCGGCGAGGTGCGGCAGTGGCGCCGAGCCCAGGGTCACAGGCGTGTGTTCGGCGGGGGAGCAGCCGTTGCCGCGCCTGCCGGGGTCGTGGGCGTCCGTGCACACCGCGTCGGTGGCGTACGCGTGGTGCGAGGAGACGAGGGTCCGCACCGAGTCGTATGCGCCGCCCGGCGCCTCGTTGTGACCGCACACCCCGAGCGCGGCGAACAGCCCGCACAGGATCAGGACAACGCAACTCAGAGGCCGCGCGGATAGGCGGGCGGGTATCGCACCGCCTCGGCCGGCTTCTCCGTCACTGCGCATCGCGGCAGATCGTACCCGCCGGTGCGCGCCGTACCCGCGCCGGGTGCGCCCCCGGCGGAAACGGGCGTCCCCGTGTCTCCGGGCCCGCATGCGGGTCGCTCAGGGTGCCCACCGCCACGACCGCCGACCGCAGTTGCGAGCCCCCACTCGGCTCCCTTGCCGCCCGGAGCCTCATGCGTTCACCTATGCGGTGCCGCTCCGCGGGCGAACGTCTCCCCGGGCGCCCCGGTGCCCCCGTCACACGCACGGCCCGGGAGCCTCGCGCCCTTGCGTCACACGCCCGGAACGGGCGGCGCACGCGGTCCCGGCGTAGCCCCGCTGACGCCGCCGGAACCTCCCTGGCGACCCGCGCCGTCAACGTTTCCGTGCCCGCCGTCAACGTCGCGTCAGGGACCGCGCCCGGCCCCTCGTCCCGGGCATAACGTCCCTGGTGCGTCCCGGACCGCCGGCCCCGGCCGGGGCGCCTCAGGAACCAACAGGGCGCCGCACCAGGAGGAAGCCATGACCGAGCTCACGCACGGGGACGACCCCGAGCCTTCGGATCCGTTCCCGGTCGGACGACACCGGGAGACGTTGTACGTCCCCGTCCGGCCGGGAACCGTGGGATGCGTCGCGCGCATGTTCCGCACGCCCCTGGGCGGCCGTACGGCCGTCGGCTTCACCACCCCCGAACGTCTCACACGGACGCTCGGCGACGACCAGCAGTGGATCACCCTGTCGGAATCCGCGTTGCGGTCGCTGGCCCGCCCGCTCGGTGTCACGGCGCTGACCGTGGACCCGCAGCTCGCCGCACCCGCGGTGTCGGACGCACCAGCCGTGTCGGACGCACCGGCGGAGACCGGTCGCCGGCTCGACCCCCAGACTCTCGGGGTCCTCAGGGTCACCGGCGCGTTCGCGCTGGTCGACGCTCTGGCCCTGTGGATCGGCTGAAAGGAACGCCGTCATGACTCTCGCCACCGAGCACGTGGAGACCGCGTACCCCGACGCCGACCTGTCGGTGTGGCCCGCCTCCGCCGTCGGCGCCCCCCATGGTGACGTCACCGTGGCCGGGGTCGCGCTGACCGAGATCGCAGAACGCTTCGGCACCCCGGCCTACGTCCTGGACGAGGGAGAGGTACGCGACCGCTGCCGCGCCTACCGTGCGGCCTTCCCCGACGGCGACGTCCTTTACGCCGCCAAGGCCTTCCTGTGCCGCGCCATGGCCCACTGGGTGGACGAGGAGGGCCTCGGCCTTGACGTCTGCTCGGCCGGGGAGCTCGAGCTGGCGGTCGTCGCCGGCTTCCCGCCGGAGCGCATCCTGCTCCACGGCAACGCCAAGAGCCCGCAGGACCTGACCACCGCGCTGCGCCTGGGAGTGGGCAGGATCGTGATCGACAGCACGGGAGAGATCCCCCGGCTGGCCGCCCACGTCCCGCCGGGGGAGCGGCAGAAGGTGCTGCTGCGCATCGTGCCGGGCATCGCCGCAGGTCACCACCACGCGGTGCGTACCGGCACCGACGACCAGAAGTTCGGGCTGTCCCTGGCCGACGGATCGGCGCAGCACGCCATCGCGCGCGTGCTGGACCAGCCGCGGCTGGAACTGGTCGGACTGCACTGCCACCTGGGCTCGCAGATCAGCAGCATCAAGCCGTATCTGGCGGCCGTGCGCCGGCTGGTCGGCCTGCTGGCCGCCGTGCGCAGGCAGCACGGCGTCACGCTGCCGGAGCTGGACCTGGGTGGCGGACACGCGGTCGCCTACCGTCCGGGCGAGGCGGCGATGGACCTGACGACGCTGGCCGCGCGTATACGATCCGAACTCGCCGAGGGCTGCGCGGCCGCCGGCCTGCCGGTGCCGCGCCTGGCGGTGGAGCCGGGCCGCGCGATCGTGGGTCCCGCCGGTGTCGCGCTCTACCACGTGCTGTCGGTCAAGCGCACCGGCGGCCAGACCTTCGTCGCGGTCGACGGCGGCATGAGCGACAACCCCCGGCCCGCCTTGTACGGGGTGCGCTACACCCCGCGGCTGATCGGCCGTCACTCCGACGAGGACCCGGTCCTGGTGACCGTGGTCGGCCGGCACTGCGAGGCCGGTGACGTGCTCGCCTCCGCGGTGCCGCTGCCCGCCGACGTCCGGCCCGGGGACCTGCTCGCGGTGCCCGTCGCGGGCGCCTACCACCTGTCGATGGCGTCCACGTACAACCTCGTCGGACGCCCGCCGCTCGTCGCCGTCCACGAGGGCAGGGCCCGGCTGCTGCTCCGGCGCGAATCCCTCGCCGACTACCGCAACCGCGATATCGGGCTGTGAGCCGGGCGTCGCCGACGCCCGCCGAACGCCCCTTCGAACGCCCTCCGGGCAGGTGATGTCCCCGCGTCCCTCCTGCCCGGAGGTGCGCCGTGCCGGATCCGGCGCACGGCGCCGATCCAAAGGGTCCCCGCGCACCGCCAACGCGGTGGCCATGCCGTCCGCGCCGTCCGCTCACGGCGGCAAGGGGGTATGCATCCTCCCCGCGGCCCCCGGAACCCGGACCGTGGACGTCCGACGTGACCCCGCACGCCGGACAGGGCAAGGGACAAGGAGCGACAACCCGTGGACATGAGACTCGAGGTCGTGGTGGTGCCCGTCTCCGACGTCGATCGGGCCAAGGACTTCTACGTGGGCCTCGGCTGGCGGCTGGACGCGGACGTCTCCTCCGGTGACGACTTCCGTGTCGTCCAGGTGACCCCGCCGGGTTCGCCCTGCTCGGTGATCTTCGGCACCGGTGTCAGCTCGGCCGAGCCGGGCTCCGTCCAGGGCCTGCACCTGATCGTGGAGGACGTCGTCGCCGCGCGTCAGGAACTCGCGGGGCGCGGGGTCGCGGTGAGCGAGGTCTTCCATGACGCCGGGGGAGTGTTCCACCGCGCCGGGACCGAAGGACGCGTGCCTGGCCCCGATGCCGAGCGGCGCAGCTACTGCTCCTACGCGTCGTTCAACGACCCCGACGGCAACGAGTGGGTGTTCCAGGAGATCACCGAGCGGCTGCCGGGCCGCTGACCGACCTCCCCCGGGCGCTCACCGCCGCCGGCGCCGCACCGCCGCGCGAGGACCGTGTGCGGAGGAGGCCGCTCGCGCCGCCGCGTCACACCGACGCCGCGGTCTCCTGCGGAGCGGCCGCGCCGAGCATGGCGAGGCAGTTCGTCCAGAGCGGGCTGAGGCGACCGGTGTCGTTGTAGAGCTTGGCGAAGAGCACCTGTCCCTCGAGCTGGGCGACGATCGACACGGCGGCGGCGCGAGTGTCGGCGACGGCGACGTCGCCGCGCTCCTTCGCCTCGGCGACGAGTTCGTCGATCATCTCGACCTGCACGTCGAAGATCTCCTGCAGGCGGCGGCGGATGGACTCCGTCTGGTTGCTCATCTCCAGCGTCAGGTTGCCGAACATGCAGCCCGACACGGTCCCGCAGGACTTCTGGCCCGCGTGCTGGACCTCCTCGGTCGCCTGGAAAAGCCGGCGCAGCCGCTCCAAGGGGGCCCCGTCGGAGCCCAGGATGCCGGCCCACTCGCCCCTCTGGACCGCCCAGTGCTCGTCGATGACGGTCAGGGCCAAGGCTTCCTTGGACTCGAAGAAGTAGTAGAAACTTCCCTTGGGCACCCCGGCCGCCTTGCAGATCTCGGCTACCCCGAGGGCGGAGTAGCCACGCTGCTCGATGAGCGTGTGCGCGGCAGTGATGATCTTCTCCCTGGCGTCACTTGTGCGTCCCATGGCAGCAGTATACGACCGATCGACTATTTCCGGGTCGACCGGCCGTCCCCCATCGTGGCCGCGAGGGCGGGCCGCCCGCCAGGATCTGGTTCCTCCCTGCTGGGAGGCATGGACTCCCAGCCGAGCCGTGACACGAGGTCTCACCGGGCAGGCCGGGTCCGCGGCCTCGCGTTACGGCCTGCCAGGCACGCGGGGTGCCGTCGCGGAGGTGCCGCCGCGGCCTAGCATGGCGGTGTGGAGCTGCGTCAACTTCGGTACTTCGTCGCTGTGGCCGAGGAGCTGAACTTCGGGCGGGCGGCCGAACGGCTCCTGATCGCCGGGCCCTCCCTGTCCCAGCAGATCAAGGCACTCGAACGTGGTCTGGGGGTCCGGCTCTTCGACCGCGACCGCCGCTCGGTCTCGCTGACCCCCGCGGGTTCGGCGCTGCTCCCGCCGGTCCGGGAGCTGCTGGAGCGCGCGGACGACGTGGGGCGCCGGGCGAAGCAGCTGGCGGGCTCGGAAGCGGTACGACTCGGCTACGTCAACTGGCTCCCCGCCGATCTGGCGGCCCGCGCGTCGGCGGTGGCCCGACTGCACGTCGACGCGTGGGTCGCGCCCTCCCACACCCAGGCGGCCCGGGTCGCCGACGGCAGCCTGGACCTTGCGGTGTGCTGGGTGCGGACCGAGGACCTGGAGCGGCGGGGCCTGCGTTCCCGGTTCCTGGGGGCGGATCTCCTCTACGCGGTCTCCACCGGCGGGGACACCGGCGCCGTCCGCGCGGAGGACACCGTGGTGCTGCTCGACGACGACACCACCTCCTGGCTGTCGTGGAACCTCTACGCGGAGCGCCTCGCCACCGAGACGGGAGCGCGGGCGGTCCGCATCTCCGACGGCGGCGTCACCGGCAGCGGGTTCTTCGACCACGTCCGCCGCTGCCGCGGTCCGGTCGTCAACTGCCCGAAGGGCCAGACCGCCCTGCTGCCGCCCGATCTGGTCAAGCGGCCGGTGCTCGGCCCCGAGGTCTACTGGACCTGGTCGCTGGTCTGGCGGAAGGACGAGGTCCGGGACGCGGTGCTGGGCGTGGTGGACGCCCTCACCGAGGGTGTGAGCGACCCGGGCATCCACACTCCGGGCGCCTGGCTGCCCGACGGAGACCCCTACAAGCGTTGACATCCTCCCGGGGCTTGAAGGCCGGGGATTCCCGCCTGCTT
>NZ_CBDRBL010000120.1:0-13624 GCF_965342175.1 Actinacidiphila sp. bgisy167 | reverse complement strand
CCCCCCCCCCCCCCCCCCCCCCCCGACGGGCGTCTGCCGGACGTCAGGCCTTGGGGGCCTCCTGGTCGGCGCCCTGCTCGGCGATGGACTTGCGGACCTCGTCCATGTCCAGGGCGCGGGCCTGCTGGATCAGGTCCTCGAACGCGGGCGCGGGAAGGGCGCCGGGCTGGGAGAAGATGGCCACCTTGTCACGGATGATCATCAGGGTCGGGATGGACTGGATCTGGAACGCGGCTGCCAGCTCGGGCTGTGCCTCGGTGTCGACCTTGCCGAACACCAGGTCGGTGTTCTTCTCCGCGGCGGCCTCGTAGACGGGGGCGAACATGCGGCACGGACCGCACCAGGACGCCCAGAAGTCGATCAGGACGAAATCGTTGCTGCCCACGACCTCGTCGAAGTTGTCCTTGGTGAGCTCGACAGTGCTCATGTTTCCCTTACCTGCTTCCGGGTGCCGTCGGTCGGGACCCACTGACCGTAACCGAAGGCAGCGCTGTGCTATTCCGAACGCGCCTCCGGCGCGTCCCCCCGTCCACGAGGCCGAGGTGCGCACGAGGTACCGGACCCCGAGCCATGCCGCGGATAGGCGGACCCGCCCACGTCACCGACGGGGCCCGACCGGACGCCACCTACCCGCGCCTACGGGACGACCGTCACCGGCCAGCGGCCCGCTTTGACCAGCCGTACCGCGACCGAGCCGACGAGCCGGTGCCCCGCCTTCTCGGAGGCGCCGACCACGACCGCGTCGGCCTTGAGCTCGTCCGAGGCCTGGGACAGCCCGGCGAACGCGTCGCCCGCGAAGGTGTGGAACTCCCACCGGAGGGTGGACACCGAGAAGCGT
The DNA here is from genome assembly GCF_965342175.1 of Actinacidiphila sp. bgisy167. Taxonomy (GTDB): domain Bacteria; phylum Actinomycetota; class Actinomycetes; order Streptomycetales; family Streptomycetaceae; genus Actinacidiphila. The sequence goes on along the minus strand of NZ_CBDRBL010000120.1, from coordinate 12,786 downwards.
TCGGCGGCCTTCTCTATCTCCGACTTGAGCTGGTCCGCGATCTCGGCCGTCGCCTCTGCGACCGGGGCCCCGAAGGCGGCGCCCGCCGCCAGGACCGGCTGCACATAGACGATGGCCAGCAGCGCGTTCTGGCGCCTCGCCAGACCCGCCGCGTACGCGACGGCGCGCCACGACGAATCCGATCCGTCCAGTCCCGCCACGATCACCTTGGGACCGTCCGTACCCCGCTCGAAAGGCGCCTTGTCGCTCACATCCCGAGCCTATCCGCGCCACTGCCGCGTGCATCGCTGTGGGCGCGGGAAATTCGCGGCGGCGGTTCCGGAAGGCGGCCTGAGCCGGGTGACGGCCAATCTGGCCGGCCGTCACCCGGCGTCGAGGCGATCCTCGCCGAGCTGAAGCCCGGCCGCGAACTCCACACCAACGTCGAGTTCTACGCGGGCGTCGTCATGGAGTTGTGCGGCCTGCCGCGCGAGATGTTCACCCCCACCTTCGCCTGCGCCCGCGTCGTGGGCTGGTGCGCCAACGTCCTGGAGCAGGCCGAGGACAGCAAGATCATCCGCCCGGCGGCCCGCTACGTCGGCCCGGTGCCGCCCCAGCCGGTGCCCGCCGCGTGACGCCGGGGACCGTCGCGCGCACCGGTCAGCGCACCGCGGGGCGCTCCATCAGGATGTAGTCGCCGTCCTCGCCCGTGCGGCGGTAGCCCGCGCCTTCGTACAGGTGGAGTGCCGGGTTGGCGCGGTGGACGCCGAGCGTCAGCGTGTCATGGCCGGCCGCGCGGGCCTGTGCGGCGAAGGCGTCGAGGAGAAGGCGGCCGAAGCCCCGGCGTCGTAGCGCGGGTGCCACGTGGACGCCGATCAGCATCGCCCTTCCGTCCGAGGGCATCCACATCGCCGAGCCGCCTGGTTCGCTGTCGACGTCGAGGACCAGGGTGCGGTCCAGGCAGTCCACCCACAGGGCGAGGTTGCGGTCGATCGCGCCGGTCCAGGCAGCCTCGGCGGCCGGTTCGACGGTACGGATGTAGTCGCGCTCCCACCGGAGCACATACGGCAGGTCCGCGGGTCGCGCGGGGCGGGTGACGGCCGTCGGCCGGGGGCTGCTGAGCATGCCGGACACCGTAACGCCCCCGCCCCGGCGGCCGGCGCGGGCCCTCCGCCGCGCGGTGCGCCGCGGGCGGCCGGCGGGCCCCTAACGCCCGGCCATCGGCTTGCGGTCGACCGGTGTGATGGGCGTCAGTGTCTCCTCCTGGGTGCGGCGGGGGCCCGACCAGGGGGCCGGGACCGCGTCGAAGAGGTAGGCGAACCGGTACGCCAGGTCCTCGTAGTTGACCCGCCAGCCGCGGAAGTGCGGCCACGCCTCCTCCGGGGTGCGCTCCAGAGGGTAGCCGTTGGCCGCGGCGTGGGCGACGGCGGCGGCGAACTCCTGGTACGGCAGCCGGATGGTCGCGTCCGGAGAGGGGTCGGTGTCGTACGGGATCCGCCAGATCGCGGCGATGTCGCGCAGGCAGACGTAGCCCGCCCGCAGGGCCAGCCGGGCCTCGGCCTGCGGGCGGCCGGGGTTGAGGGCGAGCTGCATGGCGGCGGCGTCCATGACCGCGAGCAGCGCGATCAGCCAGCTGCGGTCGGGCTGCGGGGAGCGGAACCGGCTGAGCACCGTGTAGCTGGTGTGGCTCTCGCTCACCTCGGCCGCCCACCGCTCCCAGCTGCGGAACAGCTCGGTGAGGCTGTCCGTGAGCCCGATCTGGGCGTACCGGGCGAGGATCTCCGGCCCCCATGGCGGGTTGCCCGCCCGGGCCTGCAGCAGGGTCACCTCCGCCTCGCGGCGGGAGTAGGCGGCGTACAGGGTCGGGAGGTAGCCGATCTGCAGGCCGATGGTGATCGGGCCGGTCGCCGCGGCGACGAAGTCGATGACCGTGAGGTCGACGTGGCGGCTGCTGGCGAAGCCCAGAGTGAACAGCGACGAACCGGCCTCTCGCAGCGCGTCGACCGGGTCCAGGTCGCTGACCGCGGACTGCAGCATGGCGTAGCCCGCCCAGAACGCGACCAGCCAGCCGATCAGGTTGGCGAGGATGGCCACCGCGGCCACCGGGGCGAGGACGCGGTCCTTGGCCTCGGGCGTGCGGCAGCGGTCGGCGACGAACTGGAAGGGCAGATGGACCGCCGCGTGCGCGATGCGGGTGAAGCTCGACCAGGTCGGCCGTGGGATCACCAAGGTACGCAGCACCGAGGAGAAGGTCCCGGCGACGACCAGTGCGCCGACAAGACCGGTCAGGACCCGCACGGGAGTTCCCTTTCCGGACGGATCACAGCACCCGCCGGCGGACCAGCGCGGCCAGCACCAGCACACCCTGGGAGCAGAGCAACCATACGGTGACGATGCGGTACGCCGGCACCGCGGAGGTCGCCGCCACTCCGGTGGCGCCCGCGGTGACCGGTGCCAGGACCAGCGCCACGTCCAGCGAGCCGGGCCCGCCCGGGGTCGGCGTCAGCGCCGCCGCCGCGCTGCCCGCGGGGTACGCCGCGGCCACGTGCGCGGTCGGCACCGGCGTGTGCGGTGAGCGCACGACGGCGACCGGGACCGCGGCGTGCGTCATCGGGAAGGCGAAGGAGCCGGCCCGCAACCCCGCCGCCCGCGCCGAACGGCTGCGCACCGCGCCGGACGTCGGTGGAGGCCGTGCCGAGGAACGAGCGGACCGTGCGCCGTACGTCGCGCACCGAGAGCAGGACGGCCAGGACCAGGCGGAGCGCCGCCCCGGCCGCCGGCGCCAGGGTGAGCCCGGGCCGCCCGGGTACGACCCTGCGCGTGTCGAGGGCGTGCGGGAAGGCCGCGGGCAAGGCGGCGAGCAGCCCGACCCGCACCGCGCGGGCCGCCGGCGCCCGCGCGGTCAGCGCGGCCGCGGAACCGCCGGGGGACAGACCGCAGCGCAGCAGGAAACGCAGGTTGACGGCGTTGTCGTCGACGCCCCCGGGAGGACGTGGTGGGCCGCCGAGTCGGCCAACCGGGTGGCAGGCAGGCGCCCCGCGGGCAGTGGCACGGTGCCCTGCCGCGCGGCCGCCGACCATGGGCGCCGTCTCCTCGCGGTGATGCCGGACGAGGGACGCAGGAAGGCGAGAGGCGGCGGGCGGTTCTCGGTGCTCGGTGCGCACCCGTTCTTCCGGCGCTCCGCGGAAGGTTGCATACCGACTGGTCGGTGGTGTGGATATCGTGGCCCGGGACGACGCAGGCACCTTAAGCGGAGGGAGTCGCCGTGCGCGCGATCCAGATCACCGAGTTCGGCGGGCCGGAAGTGCTGCGGCAGGTCGAGCTGCCCGCACCCGTGCCCGGGCCGGGGCAGCTGCTGGTCGAGGTCTCCTCCGCGGGCGTCAACTACGCCGACACACACCTGGTGGAGAACTCCTACCTCGCCAAGGCCGCACTGCCCCTCGTGCCCGGTGCCGAGGTGGTCGGCCGCACCGACGACGGCCGCCGCGTCGTCGCCCTGACCGACAACGGCGGCTACGCCGAGCAGGCCGTCGTCGAGGCGCACCTCGCCCACGACGTGCCCGAGGGCGTCACCGACGGCCAGGCGCTCGCCCTGGTCGTCCAGGGCCTCACCGCCTGGCACCTGCTGCGTACCTCCGCCCGCATGGCCGCGGGCGAGTCGGTGGTCGTGCACGCGGCCGCCGGCGGCACCGGCTCGCTCGCGGTACAGCTCGCCAGGGAGTTCGGCGCGGGACGGATCATCGCCACGGCCTCCTCCAAGGAGAAGCGCGACCTGGCGCTGGAGCTCGGAGCCGACGTCGCGATCGACGCGGATCCGGTGGACGCGGCAGGGCTGAAGGACCGGCTCGTCGAGGCCAACGGCGGCAGGAAGGTCGACATCGTGCTGGAGATGACCGGTGGCCCGGTCTTCGACGCTTCGCTGGCCGCGCTCGCCCCGTTCGGCCGCCTGGTGACCTACGGACTGGCCTCCCGCGTCCCCCCGACCCCGGTGCAGGCGGCGCAGCTGATGGGCCGCTCCCGCGCCGTCGTCGGCTTCTGGCTGATGCACTGCCTGGGGCGCCCCGGCATGTACCACGAGCCGATGGCCGAGCTGCTGGCGATGACCGCCGACGGCCGGCTGAGGCCGCAGGAGGGCGGCAGCTACCCGCTGTCCGAGGCCGCCCGGGCCCACCGGGACCTGCGGGCCCGGCGTACTTACGGCAAGCTCACCCTCGACCCGGCAGGATGAGTCACCACGGGCAGGCCGCGCCCGCCGTCCGTCTTCGTGCGGAGGCACAATCGATGGCAGAAGCCTGAAAGCCGCGGCGGCGGCCCGGAGCATCGGGAGGGGCCATGGACAGGACCCGCTTCGCCCCCGACCGGGGGCTGACCACCCGCATGGTGGTCACCATGTTCATGATCGGGCTGCTCTACGTCGTCTTCGTGGGCGTCCTGCTCGCCCTGCTGCGCGGTGCCTGGCCACTGATCCTGATCATCGCGGGAGGGCTGTTCATCGCCCAGTTCTGGTTCAGCGACCGCATCGCGGCCTTCAGCATGGGCGCCCGCGAGGTCACACCGGAGCAGGCCCCCGAGCTGCACGGGGTCGTCGACCGGATCTGCGCCCTGGCCGACATGCCCAAGCCCCGCGTCGCCATCGCCGACAGCGACGTCCCCAACGCCTTCGCCACCGGACGCAACGACAAGGCGGCGCTGGTGTGCGCCACCACAGGTCTGCTGCGCCGCCTCGAGCCGGAGGAGCTCGAGGGGGTCATCGCCCACGAGCTGTCGCACGTCGCCCACCGGGACGTCGCCGTCATGACGATCGCCTCCTTCCTGGGCGTCCTCGCCGGGGTCGTCACCCGCATCGGTCTGTGGGGCGGCCTCGGGCGCAGCAGCCGCGACCCCGGCACCGCGATCGCGGTCATCCTCATCCCGCTGGTCAGCGCGCTCGTCTACTGCGTCAGCTTCCTGCTGACCCGGATGCTGTCCCGTTACCGCGAGCTGTCCGCCGACCGCTCCGCCGCGCTCCTCACCGGCAGGCCCTCCGTCCTGGCCTCGGCACTGACCAAGGTCTCCGGCCAGATGGCCCGCATCCCCACCGAGGACCTGCGCAAGGCCGAGCCTTTCAACGCCTTCTACTTCGTGCCCGCCTTCGCCGGCGGCCAGAGCCTGGCGCAGCTGCTGTCCACCCACCCCACCCTGGAGCAGCGGCTGCAGCAGCTCGGCCGGATCTCCCTCGAGCTTGGGCGGCGCTGATGGGGCTCCTGGACGCGCTGCTCGGCCGCAGCAAGCCCGTCAAACCCGACCTCGACCAGCTGTTCGGGCTCCCCTCGGCGGCCGTCACCCTCGAGGCCGCGGCCGGTTTCCGGCCGACCGGGGTGGGCTCGGTGTGCTTCGCCGCGGTGGAGGGCGGCGCCTTCGCCGAGGTGCAGGAGGACGTGCGAGCGCTCCTGGACATGGATACCGGGCAGGGCGACGTCCCCGTGGAGTCGGTACGCGACGCGTACGGATACACCTGGCTCGTCGTCCGGCGTCCTGCGGAGGACCTGCCGTCTCTCGTCGGCGACCTCCACGCCGTCAACTCGGCGCTGGAGGAGCACGGCTTCGGCCCCCAGCTGCTGTGTTCCCTGGTCGGCTTCCGCGATGGTCAAGGGCGCTCCCTGGCGCTGGTCTACCTCTACAAACGCGGGACGTTCTACCCGTTCGCCCCGCTTCCGGGGGAGAAGCGCGACAACGCCCTGGAGCTCCAGGTCAAGGCGCTGCTCGGCAACGACCTGCGGCTCGAGGAGGACCTCTCCCGTTGGTTCCCCGTCTGGGGCGCGCCGGGCCTGGGCGGCTGAGGTCCCCGGCCCTCCGCCGCCCCCTCCGTGCCCGGCAGCCGAAAGTCGAAGACGGCTCACCCCCACGGCTCCACGGCCACCACCGCCTCGACCGGCACGGGCCCGTACAGGTGCGGGAACTCCTCGCCGTCCGGCGGCATCGCCTCGTACCTCAGCGGGACGTCCAGTCGGGCCGGGTCCACGACCACCACCACCAGGTCGTCGGGGCCTCGTAGTCGCCGTACACGAAGGCCGCGACGCGCGGGAGCCGGTCGCGGGTCGAGAAATGGACGAACCCCTCCTGCTCGAGGGTGCGGCCGCGGGTCGACATCACATAACTGCCGGATGTGCCGGCCTCTCCCATAGGGAGCGCTCGGTGAGGTGCAGGACGTTCTCGGATGTGGGCATGGGGTGACGATACGGGCGCATGTGCTTGCGGCGCCGTTCCGGGCGGAGGGCCGCGGCGCGCGCCTGGCGCCGCCGGGCCGGGCGAGGCGTACCGCGGCGAGCGCGGGCATGGTCAGCCGCCGTCGGTGAACACGCCGATGCCGTTGGCGACGAGCCGTTCCGTGCCGCCCGCCGGGTGGTTGCGGACGGTGACTCCAGGTGCGTCGGGGGTGCGTGTGACGAGGGTGGAGGAGCCGCCTCCGTCGAGGTTGACGGCGGCCTGGGCGCCGATACCGGACATCAGGGAGGCGAGTTCGGCGACCGTGAGGCCGGCGCCGGACTCGGCCCTGCCGTCCAGGGCCAGCAGATACACCACATGCCCGTCCTCGCCGTAGCCCGCCGCCGTGCGGGTCGCCGCCACGCCGTCCTCCAGCCCGGCCAGCGGGTAGCCGCCGCGCAGGATCGGACAACCCCCGACGGCGAAGCGGTATTCGCCGCCGTACTCGGAGGCCAGCAGCTGCTGCCGGACGTCCACGGCGTCGCCTGGGCGCAGCGAGCGCAACGCCTCCGCGCCCGCCTCCCGGCCGACGAGGACGACCGTGCCGGGCGGGATCTCGCCCCGCCCCGGGTGCTCGGCGACGTCGGCGACCGCCCCCTCGCTCACCGTGACCTCGTAGGTGTCGTCGCTGCACGGCGCACCCCGCTTGGTGTCGTCGCCGCAGGCCGCGCGGAGCCGGGAGGCGCTGCCCCAGTCCGAGGTGTACGCGCCGACGCCGCCGACGGGGAGCGCGTACTGGTTCAGGCCGCCGAGCGGAACCGTGCCCTCGGGGAGGCCGACGGAGCCGGCGAGCCGGAGGCGGTCGAGCCGGGCCACCTTGTCGGTGCCGATCGCGAGGACGTCCTCGGTCGAGGTGCCGGGCGGCAGCCTGGGCCCGAAACGCTGGCTCAGGGGTACCGCCGACTTCAGGACCCGTCCCGCGGCGATCGCCGGCCCGACCGGGGCACTGGTCGCGGGCACCCCGGGGTGCTGGCTCTCGGTGATGTTGAAGAAGTCGGCGTTGACGCCCCCCACCGCCCCGGCGGCGTCGGCGAGCCGAGAGATCCTGTCGCGTCCGGCGACGACGCCGGGGTGCAGAAGGTCCACCGCGACGCCCGGATCGCGCAGGTCGGCCGTCAGCAGGTGCCCGCGGGCCGTGCCGTGGGCACCCCGGTAGGTGAACGTCCGGTAGTCCACGCCGGGGGCGAGCGCGGTGGTCGCGCCGTAGCGCAGTCCGTCCCCTGCGACCGCGGCGGCGGCGCCGCTCGTGCCGCCGAGCAGGGCGCTCCACGCCAGCACCGCCGAGATCGCCAGGCGTACCCGGCGGGGTCGTCGAGTCACATCGCTCCAGCATGCGTCCGATCACCTGATGAAAGGTCAATCGTTGCCTGGAGTGTCGGTGTTGTCGCACCACCACGCCGTGCTCGGCGGGAACCGACTCGATGCGGTGAACCGCGGAGGGAGGGCGCCGACCGGGCGGAGCCCCGCCGTCCCGGTATCCCGGTCCGCCTTGCTCGTCCCCGACCGCGTTCCCGGCTGTTCCCGGTCGCGTCCCGGGTCGACCGGCCGGCTCGGCCGTTCAGCCAGGGAAGGCGTAGACCGTGGTGGCGTGCGCCGCCGGTTCATCGGCGCCTTCGGGAGTGAGCTCGACATCGATGAACGCCAGCCGTCGGCCCAGCTTGGTGACCCGCGCCGTGACCAGCACATCGGTGCCCATGACCGCCCTCTGGAAGGTCGTGGACTGCTGGACGGTCGTCATGGGCCCGTAGCCGCCGCGGGCCGCCGACACCGCAATGACCGTCGCCGTGTCGGCGGCGGCCATCAGTGCTTGGCCCGACAGCGCGCCGCCCTCCCGGGCCAGCCGGTGCGACCAGGGCAGTCGCAGCACGGCGTGCCGCTCCCCGGTCTCCTCGACGAAGAGCCCCAGTTCCTGCACCCAGGGCGCGAAGTTGTCGGCCAGGACCTTGTCCGCCTCGGCGGTGGTGATCGTCACGGCGGACATTCTGACCCACCGTCGGGGGCGCGCACCAGGGCGCGCTCCGGGCTCGGTCGCACCATGGGCGCGTGCATGCCGTTGCGGCCGTACGGCGGCATACGTACGTTGAAGCTGTGACCGCCCTACCGTGGAAGTGCCGGGGCGCGGCGGCGCGTCCTCGATCCGCTCATGGAGCCCCCGCGTCGTGTCGGCGAGCTCACCGAGCCCCTCTGCCTCGACCGGCCCGTACGCCCGCGCAACCGCGCGCTCTCCGCGCGGCGTGTCGGGTCCGGGTGCGGGCCGACGAGAGGCGCCGGGGTACGCGCCGAGCCCCGGGGAGGCCGGCGCCCGGCTCGCGCCGTCGCGCGGGATCCGGGGCGGCGGTCTGGACGGGCTGGAGCGGAGCCTGGACGCCGTACCCGACGAGATGGAGGAGCCATGACCACCGCCACCGGTGAGACGCTGACCACCGTGGACGGCCGGACCGCGCTGCGGATGGAGCGGCGGCTCGCACATCCGCCGCCGATGGTGTGGCGGGCACTGACCGAGCCCGGGCGCCTGACGCAGTGGTTCCCCTCCGACGTGGAGATGGAGCCGCGCGCGGGCGGCAAGGTGCGCTTCCCCTTCCGGCACGGCGAGGGGGAGGCCACGGAAGGAGAGGTCGCCGAATGGAACCCTCCGCACGTCCTCGCCTACACCTGGGACGACGACGTTCTGCGGTGGGAGCTGGAGCCGGAGTCCCTGGGCACCGTGCTGGTGCTGACCCACACCTTCGCCGACCGCCCCGGCGCCGCCAGTTTCGCGGCCGGGTGGGACGCCTGCATCTCCCGCGTCGACCCCGTTCTCGCCGGTGGGCCCGTACCCGCGCGGGGCGACATGAAGGCGGCCCATGAGCGCTACGTCAAGGAGTTCGGCCTCGACCGTGGCGCCGCGGAGGAACTGCCCGTCGGCTGGAAGGTCCGTTTCGAGCGGCAGCTGACCCAGCCCGCGGCGACCGTGTGGCGCACCCTGCTGGGCGGGGTGTCCGCGCCCGAGGTGGGCGGGCCTGTGCCGCGTGGCTTCGTCGCCGGCGAGTTCGCCGCGGGGCCGGTGAGCGAACTGCGCCCGCAGGAGGTGCTCGCCTACCCGTGGGACCTCCACGGCCGCCACCAGGGCACTGTGCGCTGGGAGCTGACGCGCGGGACCGGGCAGGGGGCGCGGCTGGTGCTCACCCAGACCGGCCTTCCAGAGGTGCCGGCGTCCCTGGCTCTGGATGTCTGGCGGGACCGTGTGGAGAGTCTGGCGGCGAAGTCGGCGGCGATGCCCCGCTGACCGCGGTGCGAGGGAGCATGCGCTCCAGCCGGCGCGGCGCCGGCCTCACAGCCGGTCGCGGGCCTCCTCCAGGAACTTCCGGGTGGGCCCGGCCGGCAGCGCCTGGGCGCTCATCCTGTCCAGTGCCTCCCGGAACTGCGAGACGTCCTCGCGCTCGTCGAGGTAGACGGCGCCGATCAGGCTCTCGGCGTACGCGATGTCCGGCAGCTCCGGCAGCGGGAAGCGGAAGATGTGGAACGGCCCGTACATCGCGGGGTGCGGGCCCGAGGCGAAGGGCATGACCTGGAGCCGCACCTGGGGCATGGCGCACGCCTCGATCAGCCGGTCGATCTGGCCGCGCATCACCTTGGGCCCGCCGACCGGACGGCGCAGCACCGTCTCGTCCACCACGACCCACAGCAGCGGCGGGTCCGCGCGGGTGATCAGCGCCTGCCGCTCCATGCGCAGCGCGACGCCGCGCTCGATCTCCTCCGGCGAGGCGTGCGACCGGCCCGCGCGCAGCACGGCCTCGGCGTACTGCGGGGTCTGCAGCAGCCCGGGAACGTAGTGCGGTTCGTAGGCGCGGATCAGCTCGGCGGAGCCTTCGAGGCTGACGAAGGCGCTGAACCACTCGGGGAGGACATCGCGGAAGCGGTGCCACCAGCCGGGGCGGTTGGCCTCGCGCGCCAGCTCCAGGAAGTTCTCGACCTCGGCGGGATCGGCGACGCCGTAGGTGAGGAGCAGTTTCTCCACGTACGGGATGCGCAGCCCCACCTCGGCCTTCTCGATGCGGCGCACGGTGGCGTGGGTGACGTCCAGGGCCTGCGCAGCCTGCTCATAGGAGAGTCCGGCCCTCTCGCGGAGGTCCTGCAGGCGTCTGCCGAGCACCACCCGCAGAACGGTGGGAGCGCTTGCCGCCCGCGTTTCAGTCACGGTCCCTCTCCTCCAACACCGCTGATCCCGGGTAGTTTGTCATGCGGTCAGGGCGCGGCACAGCAGGATGGCGACGTATCGCACCGTGCGAAATGCGCCATCTCGCCGCTGTCGCACAAAAGTGACGGTTAGTCAGGCAAGTTTGGGTGCAGCGGCGGAACTTCCATAGGATCCGCCAATGATCATAAGCAAACGGCTGGCGGCGGGGCTGTGCGGCCTCGCGGCCGCCTTCGCCACCGCGCTCTTCCCGGCCGCGGCGCCGGCCGCCGCGGACGACGGGCCGGAGACGGCGCGCGAGGCCCCCAAGGTCGAGCTGGTGCTCGACGTCAGCGGCTCGATGCGCGCCAACGACATCGACGGCAGGTCCCGCATGTCGGCGGCCAAGCAGGCGTTCAACGAGGTCATCGACGCCGTACCGGACGAGGTGAGGCTCGGCATACGCACCCTCGGCGCCAACTACCCCGGCAAGGACAAGAAGGTCGGCTGCAGGGACACCGAGGCCCTGTACCCGGTCGGCACCGTCGACCGCACCGAGGCCAAGACCGCGGTCGCCACCCTCGTCCCCACCGGATGGACGCCGATCGGTCCCGCCCTGCAGGCCGCGGGCAAGGACCTCGCGGGCGGTGACGGCACCCGCCGCATCGTGCTCATCACCGATGGTGAGGACACCTGTCAGCCGCTCGACCCCTGCGAGGTCGCGCGCGAGCTCGCCGCCGAGGGCACCCACCTGGTCGTCGACACGCTCGGCCTGGTGCCCAACACGAAGATCCGCGAGCAGCTCAGCTGCATCGCCGAGGCCACCGGCGGCACCTACACCGCCGTCGACCACGCCGACCAGCTCTCCGACCGCATCAAGCAACTCGTCGACCGCTCCGCCGACAACGTGGTCGTCACCCCCACCGTGACCCAGGGCGCCGACCGGTGCGCCGACGCCCCGCTGCTCGGCGCCGGCGTCTACAGCGACCGCGAGGCGTTCTCCGAGCACCGCTGGTACCGGGTGAGCGTCACCGACGGCCAGGAGCTGCGCGCCTCCGTCAGTGTGGGCGCCGACCGCGCCGTCAACCGCGACTACGGCGTCCTCGTACGGGCCGTCACCAGCGGCGGCCGGGAACTCGTGCGCGGCTCGGACGCCGGCAGCGGACGCACCGACGTCATCTCCTCCGGACTGCGCTATGCCTGGCCGGAGCGCGACGACGCGGACGCCGCGACCGCCCGCACGGTCTGCGTCGAGGTCAGCAACTCCTTCTCCGCGCCCGACGCCGTCAAGCGCACCCCGGGCCTGCCGCTCGAGCTCGGCATCGACCTGGTCGCCGCGCCCGACGAGCCGTCCGACGTCGCCTCCTTCGGGCTGGGTCGTGGCTGGTGGCTGCTGGCCGTGCTGGTCGTCACCGGCCTGCTCGCCGGTGTGCTGTGGGGCTGGATCTCGCGCTGGCGCGTCGCCGTCTGGAGGGCCAACTGATGCGTACCGTCCGAACGACCCGCCGCGTGGCCGCCGTACTGCTCGCGGGGGCGGCCTTGTTCGCATCCGGAGCGGGCGTGGCCGCCGCCGACGACGCCACGCCCGGCCCGGACGCAAGCGGCACGGCGACCGCCGAGGAGAATGCCCAGCCCGGCACCGGCTTCCGCACCGCGGGGCAACTGCGGCCGGGGGTGCAGACCGTCCCGGCGAGCGCCTCCACCGGCGACTACCTGTACTGGGTGTTCCCCGCAGCGGCGGGCGAGGTGCCCACGGTGTCGGCGACCGTGACCCTGCCGGAGTCCGCGACCCGGCACGGCAGCCAGACCTGGCAGCTCGACGTCTACGACGGCCTGCGCCGCCGCCAGGCGTGCGCCGGTGGGCAGCCGACCAGGACGGCGTCGACGCAGGACGGCCGGCTGGAGCTGAGCTGCCGGCTGCGCACCGTGCGCGCGTGGTCCGAAGCCTGGGCCAACGACCCGCTGCCCGGGGCGTACTACATCCGTCTGACCGTGCTGCGGCTCCCCGACCAGGACCTCGGTCTTCCGGTCCAGGCGCAGGTCGGCACCAGCTCGAAGGACGCGGGCGGCTCGAAGGCCGTCGACGGCGAACTCGCCGCCCCGCTCACCCCCGTCGCCAAGGCCGGAGCGACCCTCGACCCCGACGCTGTGCCGTCCCCCGCGACCACGGAGGACTCCGCCGAGGCTGAGGACGGCGCCGCCGACCCCAGTGCCTCCCCGGCGCCGGCCGGGCTGGCCCAGCCCGAGGACGGCTGGGGCGGCGGCTGGTGGTCCGACCGCTGGATCTGGACCGCGGCCGGGGGCGTGCTCGGCGCCCTCGCGGGCATCGCCGGCTACAGCCTCACCCGTGGGCGGGGACGCGGCCGCCCGGTCGCCTGACCACGGACTCGGCATCGGGGGGGGGGGGGGGG
>NZ_CBDRBL010000119.1:0-13679 GCF_965342175.1 Actinacidiphila sp. bgisy167 | reverse complement strand
GATGGTGGCGTAGAGGCCGGTCCCGAAGGTAGCCCACCGCGAACGGGCGGCCAGGATGTCGACCCCGGGAGCGGTGATCTCCGGCTTGGCCGCGTCGTCCCGGAAGCGCGGGCCGCGGCTGGAGAAGTCGGCGATGGCGTCGGAGGAGTCGACGGCGCCGACGGTGAGCGCGGCGTCCGCGGCGCCGGGTGCGGCCACGGTGCCCTCGGAGGGGCCGTGGTTGCCGGCGGCTATGGTGAACAACGCGCCCGTTTCGGCGCTGAGTTCGTTGACCGCCTGGCTCATCGGGTCGGTGCCGTCGGAGGGCTGGTCGCTGCCGAGACTGAGGCTCACCACGCGGGCCTTGGCCTCACGCGCGGCCCACTCCATGCCGGCGATGATCCACGAGTCGGTGCCGCTGCCCGCGTTGCTGAGGACCTTGCCCACGTGCAGTCGCACGCCGGGGGCGACGCCCTTCTCCTTGCCGCCGGACGCGGCGCCGTTGCCGGCGATGGTGGACGCCACATGGGTGCCGTGGCCGTTGTGGTCCTCGATGTCCTCATCGGGGACGAAGCTGCGCGACTCGGTGACGACGCCCTGCAGGTCGGGGTGCCCGGGGTCGTAGCCGGTGTCGAGCACGGCGACATCCACGCCCTGGCCCGTCTCGCCCTTGGCCCACACCTCGGGGGCGCCGATCTGCGCGACGCTCTCGGCGAGTTGCGCCTTCACCTTCCCGTCGAGCCAGACCTTGCGTATACCTCCGGTCAGCACCGGTCCGCTCGCCGTGGCCCTGGCGGACGTCTGCGGGGCGTCCTCGCCGGTGAGGTCGGCCCAGAAATCCGCCGCCCGGTCGTGCTTCTGGGTGGTGGCGGTGCTGTCGATGCTGGTCAGCGCCCGCGCGCCGGTGGCCCCTTCGGGGAGGGAGGGCGCCGCGAGCTTCCGGTGGGCGTCGGAGGCGTAGGTCAGGATGACGGGCAGGCCCTGGGAACGGGCGTCGTCGTAGCCGTCGGCGATGAGCCGCGTGACGTTGAAGAGGTCGGTGTCGAGCAGCCCGGCCGCCACGTACCGCTCGGCGGCGAACGGGTAGACGTAGGTGTCGCCGTGCTGTGTGACGATGCGTGCGTCCGCGCGACGGCCGCCGGGGCCCTCCACCGTGACGGAGGCGCGGCCGTCGCCGCCCGGCGTCATGGTGACGCGGTCACCGGTGATGAGGGTGACCGTGCGCGGGGTGGAGGCCTTCGCGGCTCCGCCGGTCAGGACCACGTTCGCCGACGAGGCGGTGGCAGTGGCGTGGCCGCCGACGTGCTCTGCGGCAAACGTCGGTGGGATCGCCACCAGCGTCGCCGCGATACCCGCGACGATCGACAGGCCTGTTCGGCCCGGGAAGAGCGGTCTCAAAGGGGGGACCCTTCACATTGGATTCATCCGAGGTCCGCCGCATGCTAGCGAGTTGAACGATTCAGATGGGCCGGTGAGGGTGGCGGGTTCACGCCGCCTGTCGGGATCACGACAGAAAGTGGAGTCCTACCGCCAGTGCCGCGTACGGAACGGGGACGAACACCGTCGCGGCAAGCCACGGCCGTGCGCTGCGGCCCCGGGAGTGCGGCAGCAGCACATCGACGACGAGCACGGCCGTCAGAAGGAGGGCGCCGGTCAGGAAGAGCAGGATCATGACGGGGCCCGCGTGGTCCAGTGTGCCGTAGTCGCAGTCGCCGGAGAAGCCCGGCGCGTACGAGTCCGCCACGCTCCTGCAGTCCATCGGCAGATACTCCGTCAGCAGCCACCACGCGCAGGACAGGGGGAGCACCGCGGGCACTCCAATGGCGAGGTTCGCCCACATCCGGGGGTGCGCCCAAACCGGGCGCCTCGCAGCCGTCCCCGATGTGACGGCTTCCGCGTTGCCGGTGTGCGGTGTCATCGATGCCCCCCTGGTTTGTGCGGCGAGCGTACTCCGCGGCCCGCTATCGCTGGGTGGCGAGGCGGTCGACCAGGCCGCACCAGCCGGCCTCGAGTCGCTCGACGGGCATGCCCCGGGTTCTGAGCAGGTGTTGGATCAGCATGGTGTCGAGGAAGGCCTGCAGGGTGTGTCCGGTCAGCTCGACGTCGCCGGGCGCCCCCATCTGCCGCAGCAGCAGTGTCACGTGGGTGAGCCGGAGCTGGTAGGACGGTTCGAAGCGTTGGTTCTGGCGGCGCACGGCCATGTAGAGGTCGCGGTGGGCGTCTTCGTGGCGTATGACGGCGGGGCCGAAGGCGCGCAGCCGCTCCAGCGGCGGGGCGTCTGGTCCCAGGGGCGGCGGGCCGGTGAGGAAGGCCGCCTGGAGCTGCTGCTCGATGTGGTCGAGCAGGGAGAGCATCAGGCCCGTGCGGTCGCCGAAGCGGCGGAAGACCGTCCCCTTGCCCACCCCGGCCGCCACGGCGACGGCTTCCATGGTCACGTTCGCGATTCCGTGCGCTTCGGCGAGTTCGGCCGCCACGTCCAGCAGGCGCTGGCGGTTCCGCGCCGCGTCGGCGCGCAGCCGTGGGCGCTTGTTCGCCGGCGTGAGTGAGAGCTGCGCGCAGTCGGCGAAGACAGCGCTCACGGGGAGGGCGGCGGTACGCGGCGGCTCGGTCATGGGCACAGCCTAGCGCCGGGAGTGGAAGTGGACCGCGGTCCGTTTTGCTGGTACAAACATAACCGGACCGCGGTCCGCTTCAAGACGTCCACCAGCAGGGAGATCACCCATGACCGTCCGCATCCTCGGCCTCGTCGGCAGCCTCCGCGCCGGTTCGCACAACCGCCAGCTCGCGGAGGCTGCGGTGAAGCACGCCCCCGAGGGCGTCGACATCACGCTCTACGAGGGGCTGGCGGAGATCCCCTTCTACAACGAGGACCTCGACGTCGAGGGCGCGGCGCCCGAGGCGGCCGGCCGCCTGCGGACCGCCGCCGCCGCGGCCGACGCGCTGCTGCTCTTCTCGCCCGAGTACAACGGCACCATCCCGGCCGTCCTCAAGAACGCCATCGACTGGCTGTCCCGCCCGCGCGAAGTCGCTGTCATCGCGGGCAAGCCGGTCGCCGTGGTCGGCACCGCGTACGGCCAGTACGGCGGGGTGTGGGCGCAGGACGAGGCCCGCAAGGCCGCCGGCATCGCGGGCGCCTCCGTCCTCACGGACGTCAAGCTCTCCATTCCGGGCTCGGTGATCCGTTTCGCCGAGACCCACCCGGCCGACGACGCCGAGGTCGTCGAGGGCCTGATCAAGGTCATCCAGGAGCTCGCCCAGGCCGGCGCCGCGGCCGTCTGAGCCCCTTCGGCAAGGACCCCGCGGGCCGTGGCCCGCGGGGTCCCGCCGCTTTCCGCCCCGCCCCGGACGGGGCGGCCTGGTAGAGCAGCCGTGACCGAGGGGACAGGCGGCCACCGCCGCCGATGGGCGGGTGTGGACGGGACGGGCAGTCTGCGGGGGAGCCGTATGAACTGGCGAGACATCTTGTCGTCGACCGCTTGGTTGCTTTTGTGTCGCCGACCTGCTCGGAAACCCTCGCCCGTGGAACGATGCCCCGGTGCCTGCCTGCGGACCGCCGGAAGCGGACGGCCGCCCCGGCGGGGGGCCAGAGGGCTCACCGACGGTGCTCGCGGAGGGACGCCACCCGGACCGTGTGCTGCCGTGCCGTCAGAGCGACAGCGGGCGTGTCTGCACGGCGGCTGCGCGCGGGCGGCTCCCCGCTGATGCGCGCGGAGCCGGCCTCCCGCGGCGCACAGCCCGATAATCCGTTGCCCACGGTGACATGACGGGTGATCATCACCGGATGCTCACCACCCCACCCGACGGCCGTGCCGGCATCGACGCCTCACTGGTCGAACGCCTGCTCGCGGCGCAGTTTCCCCAGTGGGCCCACCTGCCCGTCACCCCGGTGGAGGCCGAGGGCTGGGACAACCGCACCTATCGCCTCGGCCACGCCATGACGGTCCGGCTCCCCACCGCAGAGGGCTACGTCCCCGCGGTCGCCAAGGAGGACGAGTGGCTGCCCCAGCTGGCGCCCTCGCTCCCCGTCGCCGTCCCGTCGGTCCTGGCGATGGGCGCCCCCGGCGAGGGCTACCCCTTCCCCTGGTCCGTACGCGGCTGGCTGCCGGGCGAGACGGCCGCCCCCGAACGCATCCCCGACCTGCCCCGCTTCGCCGCCGCCGTGGGCGAGTTCCTCCTCGCGCTCCAGGGCTGCGACCCGTCCGGCGGCCCGGCCGCCGGCCCGCACAGCTGGTACCGGGGCGCGTCGCCCGCCCACTACGACGAGGAGACCCGCCGCTGCCTGGAGGTCCTCGAAGGCCACGTCGACACCGCCCGCGCCCGCGCCGTCTGGGACGCCGCCCTGGCCGCCCGATGGCGCGGCCGGCCTGTCTGGTTCCACGGCGACGTCGCCTCCGGCAACCTCCTCGTGCGCGGCGGCGAACTCACCGCCGTCATCGACTTCGGCACCTCGGGCGTCGGCGATCCCGCCTGCGACCTGGTCATCGCCTGGACCATGTTCTCCGGAGACAGCCGTGAGGCGTTCCGCCGCACGGTCCGCCAGGACCCCGCCACCTGGTCCCGTGCCCGCGGCTGGGCCCTGTGGAAGTCCCTGCTGGTGCTCGCCGGCTCCCTCACCGCCGACCCGGCCCGTGCCGAGACCGAGCGGCGTGTCATCGCCGAAGTGCTGGGCGACCACGACCGGTTCGCGCGGGACGGCCACGACGGGGCGGGGCCGCGCTGAGCGCGGGAGCCGAGCCGGCTCAGTCCGAGCGCTCCGCCGCGCTGCGCTCGACGCAGAACTCGTTGCCCTCCGGGTCGGCGAGCACGACCCAGCCGGTTCCGTCGGGGCGGCGCCGGTCGTCGAGCTGCGTCGCACCGAGCGACAGCAGGCGTTCGACCTCCTCGTCGCGGGTGCGGTCCTGCGGCTGGATGTCGAGGTGCAGGCGGTTTTTGACGGTCTTGGCGTCCGGAACGGTCACGAAGAGCAGGCCGGGGCTGCCGTCGACCTCGATCAGCGCTTCCGCGTCGCCGGGCTTGTCGTCCTCGTGCAGCGGGCGGTCCAGGACGAGGGACCAGAAGCTCGCCAGGCGGTAGGCGTCGGAGCAGTCGATCGTGATGTGACGCATCGCGGAGGTCATGGGGCCGGATTCTCGCGCACGGCCGAGCACCGCGGCAACGCGATTGCGTCAGGGGTGCGGGGAGGCGTTCGCCGGCGGTGACAGCGGCATGCTGCTGCCACCGCCGCGCCGGGGCCGATCGCCGCTGCCGCGCCCGGCGTCGCCGCTTTCGGAGGGCGTCGAACCCCGTGCCCCCCGTCCCCCGCCGTGCGTACGGCGGGGGACGGGGGGGCGGGCGGGGGACCGTCAGTCCCGGCCCACCACTGCCTCGCCGTACGGGATCAGCCGGACGGGCCCGACGAGCCCGGTGCGCTGCGAGGCGGCGCCGCCGTACACGGACGGGTCGCTGACACGCAGCCGGTTGATCAGCGGTGTGGCCACCTCGACCTCGATCGTGTTGGCGCCCCGGCGCAGCAGCCCGCCGAGGTCCACCACGGGGTTGAGGTGGCTGGTGACGGGGGCCGGGCGCCCGTTGACGGTGACCCGGAAGGTGTCGGTGACCTCCCCGAGGTCGAGCAGGGCGCCGAAGCCGCCGCTCCAGGGCTCGTCGAGCTCGACCGTGGTGCGGTAGCGGCCGATGCCCGCGGCGTCGGCGAGCTCCGGGACGGCGTTCCACGGCGCCAGGGCGTCGAGGGCGACCCGGTGCCGCACGACGGTGGTGCGGTCCGGGTCGGCGCCGGGACGCCAGTCCTCGGCGTCAAGGATCCAGGAGGTGACCTCCCGCGGTGCGGGCACCTTGGCGACCACGGTGCGGACCGGACTCCCTTGCGACAGCGCAGTGGTGTAGGCGCCGGCCGCGCGGGCGCGCAGGACGAGCCGCCCGTCGTCGAAGCGCACGTCGTCCGCGTCCGTGGTGACCGCGTGCGTACGGCCGGGCTCGCCGTGGAAGCGTCCCGGCGGCGCGAAGGCCACGATCATCGACTCCGACGGCTGCAGGGCCACCCGGAAGGTGAACAGGTCGCCGTCCTGCTCGTACAGGCCCAGCGGCCGGGCCTCACCCGTCCACGGGTCCAGCAGATGGGGCACCGCGCCCGAGCGGGTGCGGCGCACCGTGACGGCGTGGTCGATCGCGGCGACAGGGGGCTTCACCGTCTCGGAGTGCTTGCCGTTGACGAGATAGAACCAGTCGACGCCCTCGTCGAAGCGGTGCATCGTGAGCAGCGTCGAGGGGACGGCGTAGCTCACGTCGGGCACCAGACCGAGGTCCGCGAGGGCCTCGCCCACCGCGGGCTTCTCGGTGACCTGCCGGACCCGCGGCTGCGCGAGCAGCTCGGCGACCAGGGAACGGAGCTGCTGCAGACGGGAGTCGTCCGACATACCGGTCGTCGTGACCGTCGTCCAGTCGCCGAGCAGGACGATCGGCAGCCCGGTCCGCGTCAGGCGCAGCAGGTGGCGTGCGTCCTCGAGGGTGAGGGTGATCGCCGAACCGGAGAAGAAGTCACCGTCGACGAACAGCGCGCGGTAGGCCGGGCCGTCGGGGGCCAGCCTGCCGTCGCGGACCTTCGCCGACGGAAGGTCCAGCAGCGGCCCGCTGACGAACTGGTGCGTCCAGCCGAGCGGCACGCCCGTCGAGGTGAACCAGGAGGCGCCGATCCCCGTCGCGGTGTAGCCGCTCTGCCGGAGGACCGCGACGTCGATCCGGGAGGTGCCGCGCTGCATGGCGTGGTGCACCCGGGACAGGTAGCCGGACACATCGCTGACGTGCCGCCAGGTCGGGTGCCGCGGACCCCAGGACTCGCCGTAGCCGACGGTGCCGTTGTAGGGGGTGAAGGCCGCGTAGCCGGGCCATTTCACCCCGGGCAGCGTGGCGTAGGAGAAGCCGTGCACGACTGTCTGATTGACGCCGGCAGCGTAGGCGCCGCCCATGGTGCCCAGGAACTTCTTCCACGTGGTGCTGTACGCGGAGCCGGTGTAGGCGCCCGCCTCGCAGGACAGCACCGAGTGGCCCGCCATGTCCCGGCCTCCGGCGAGGCAGCGGTAGTCGTCGAGGTTCTTGAAGCCCAGCGATTCGCCCTCGGGGATGTCCAGCAGCGCGGCCGACCTGATCGCGTCGGTCTGCAGTCCGTAGGGCTGGGCGCGCATCCCCAGGCCCAGCGCGTGCGCCCAGTCGCGCAGCGCCGTGAGGTGGTGGGTGTTGTAGAGGTCGCTGACGGTGTCCCAGAAGTCGTGGCGTATCTGCCGGGTCGCGACGGCGTCGTAGGCGTAGACCTGGTTGCCGCCGTTCATCGCGATCACCGGCAGGACGGGCAGCAGCGGGTAGCCGTTGCGCTTCTCGAAGGCGGCGGGCAGCCCGGGGGTCCAGGGCAGTGCCTTGGTCTCGATCTCCAGGGAATCCTCGAACAGGACGCCGCCGGCGGACCTGAGGAGCCCCCGGATCTCCTTGGTGAGCAGCTTGCGCTCCCAGAAGTCCGTGATGGCCCTGGTGCCGGCCGCGCTGAAGTGGTCGACGACGTAGGCGGTGGGCGAGGTGTGCGGGCCGCCCTCGGGGGTCTGCCCGGTGCCGCGCTGCCAGAGGGCGGTCAGCACCCAGTCGCCCTCGGCGGGCGCGGTCCAGTCGACCGTGTCGGCGGCGACGTGCGCGGTGAGGTCCTGGACGCTCGCGCGGTCCAGGCCGGTCTCCTTGCGGGTGGCGTTCTCGGGGGCGATCCGGGTGGCCAGCAGGGCCAGCAGCCGCTGCCGGGTGACCCCGGACGCGGGGGCGGCGGCGGGCGGCGGCACGGGGCCCGAGTAGGCCGTGCCGGCGGTCACCGTGACGGCGCCGAGGGCGAGTTCCTGCACCGCGGCCTCGCTGTCGGGGGTGATCCCGGGGACGGCCGCCGGCCAGCTCGGGCCGATCGTCAGGTCGATGGTGACGCCCCGCCGGCGGGCCTGCTCCAGGGCGGCGTGGACACCGGCCACCCAGGCGGGGCTGCCCCAGCCGTGGTGCTCGGTGTCCAGGACGGCGGTGTCCTTCACGCTGTGGTGGACGGCCGCGATCTCGGCCCCGCCGAACCCGGCGTCGGCGATCTGGTCCACTTCGCGGCGGATCTCGTCGGGGTCGACCAGACCGTCCGGCCACCACCAGCGGAACTTGGGACGCACCGCGCTGCCCGGCTCGGCGAACGCGCCGGCCGCACCCCCCGCGCCCGCCACCCCGCTCCCCGTCCGCGCCTCGGCGGCGGCAGCGGGCAGTGCGGGGGCCAGGGCCACCGCGGTGCCCGCGACGGCGGTGGCGATGAGGAGGCTTCGGCGGGAGACCCCGCCGCCCTCGGGGCGGTTGCTGTCGTCGTGCATGGTTCCGTAGCTCCCGGAGTGAGAGGTGGAGGTGCCTGTCATCCCGGAGTGATCAGTGCCGAGATGCAACGCGGTGATGTGCTGAGCCCAATGTATTGAACCGTTTCAATCCATGCGGAGGCTACATCGGGGTCCCTGGCGGGGGCAAGGTCCCGGCGGGTACGAACCTCGACGGGCGTGGTGGGGGCGGTGGCGGGCGGTATCCGTGACGCCGGGGTGGATCGCCGGCGGTTCGCGCCGGAGCATCGCGGTGGGTGCGGGCCACGAGATGAGAACGTTTCAGAAGGCGGCTCGCGGCCGCCTCACCCGGCGCACGGGCCGCCGGCCGGCTGTGCCAGGCCGACACGCCGCCGCACGGGTCCGTGGCGGGGCGCTGCCAACCGAGCTGTCCACGCCGGCGTTCTCGGAGGGCGAGGCGGCGACCCTCGGTGGCCCTTGGCCGACGGCGTCGAAGGCGAGCCTTGCGAACCGCTCGCGCTGCCGGCTCCGTCCAGCCGCTCCAGGGCCGCCGAGACCTCGGGAACCTGCGCGGCGCCGACATGGCGGACGGTGTGGTGGTCACCGCTCATGGAGCGGTCCAGCCCAGGATGGCGTGCGGCAAGGGGAACTCGACTCCGTTGACGGCGTGTTCCCCGATCTCCTCGACGACAAGGGGCCGGCGCGTTGTCGTCCTCGCGGGCCGGGACGTGCGCGGAGGCGGTGTCGTCCAGGGCGGGGAGAACTGCGCGCCGTTGCGCCCTCCCGCAGGGGGTTCGGACGCGGTGCGGTGTGATCCCACCATGCGCTCCGGCACCTCGCGTTACAGTCGGGGCCATGCGGATCACGAAGTACACCCACGCCTGCGTTCGCGTCGAGCATGAGGGGCGCGTGCTCGTCATCGACCCCGGGGAATGGAGCGAGCCGGCCGCGCTGGACGGGGCTGACGCCGTACTGGTCACGCACGAGCACAGCGACCACGTCGACGTGCTCCGCCTGGCCGGGCTCGGCGTCCCGGTCCACGCCCCCGCCGGGGCGGACATCCCGCGGCTGGAGTCGGTCCGGGTCGCCGCCGGCACGGAGTTCACCGCCGCCGGCTTCCGTGTGCGCGCGGTGGGCGGCCGCCACGCGCTCATCCACGCCGGGCGGCCCGACTGCGTGAACCTGGGTTACGTCATCGACGACGCCCTCTACCATCCCGGTGACGCGCTGCACGTGCCCGCGCAGCCGGTCGACACGCTCATGGTGCCGCTCCAGGCGTCCTGGCTGAAGACGACCGAGGTGATCGACTTCGTCAACGCCGTCGCGCCGCGGCGGGCGTTCGGTGTCCACGACGGCCAGTGCAACGAGTTCGGCCTCGACAGCGTCAACGGCTGGCTCGCGGAACAGACCGACCACGGCTACCGGTATCTCCGACCCGGCGAATCGCTCTGACCCCGCCGCACGCGCTCATTCGCCCATCTCCCGCGGGGGAACGCCGTTCGCCGGGAAGCGGTTCCGCGGGGCCGGCCGTACGACGATCGCGCGAGGGCTGACGACACCTTCCTCGCTCACGGTCCCCGGGCGGGCCATCCGCCGGATCACCGTCCGGGACCACGAGGAGATCGGCGCGCTCGCCCGGGCGAGCGGCGTACTGGACGGGCCCTGGGTGCTCAGGTGGGAGCACACCCCGGAGTCTTCTCCGCCTACGTCGAGCGCTTCGACCACCCGACGTACGAGGGTTTCGGCTCTGCCTCCGCGGGACGGGCGCCGTCGTCCGCGCGGTCAACATCGACGACATCGTCAGGGGCACCATTCAGAGTGGTGCGCTGGGCTGTGCCGCCTACGCGTCGACCACCGGCCGCGGCTACCTGGCGGAGGGGCTGCGGCTCGTGATGGCATACGCCGTCGGCGACCTCGGTCTGCACGGGTGGAGGCCGACATCCCGCCCGCCGACGTCGCGTCGATCAGACTGGTGGAGCGGCTGGGCTTCGAGCGCGAGGGGTACTCCCCGCGCTTCCCGTACCTCGACGGCGCGTGGCGGGGCCACGAATGATGGGCCGTCACGGCCGAGATGGTGCTCGGCGAACCCGGTGAGGACGGCTGAGGAGGGTCGGCGCGGGCGTCCTGCCGGGCCGTCGGGACGGCCGGAGTGCGGTGTTAGCGTCCCCTCATGGACGACAGCGTGTACGTGGGCAATGCCGGTCAGGACGCACCGCTCGACAGGGGGTGGCTGCTGGGGCACTTCAAGGAGGCGGGCGACCCCCGGCACAGTGACGCCGTGGAGATCAAGTGGGGCCTCCACCCGGCGGGGGAGGAGCGCGGGGAGTGGGTACGGGGCGAGGAGCGGACGGCCCTGCAGATTCTCATCAGCGGCCGGTTCCGGGTCGAGTTCCCCGGGCAATCGGTGGTACTGGCCCGCCAGGGCGACTACGTGGTGTGGGGCAAGGGCGTGGACCACTCGTGGGTGGCGGAGGAGGACTCGACGGTGCTGACCGTCCGCTGGCCGTCCGTCGCGGGGTACGCCGTCCCGGCCGCCCAGGACGCGTAGCACGCGCCTCGTCCACCCGCGGCCGCTGGCTCGAATGCCTCGCCTCCGACACCGTATTGAGCCACCCGGTGTCGATGGTGACCCCGTCAGGCCCGTACCGATCAGGGGAAAGGCTCCCAGACCCGTATCTTCCGGGCCGGACGGGGTGTCCGCTTCCGTGGCGTGATCTATTCGCCCCCTGGTGCCACTTCGCGGCCTCGGATCATGAACTGACAGGTGGCGAGGGCGGGTTGGAACCGATCCATGGTGAGGCGCCGAACCGACTTTCGGACATTGGTCTCCGCAGTGGTGACAGGGAACAGGCAGGCTGACACGATCCAGCACGTCGCGCGAGCATCACTCGCACGTCACCTTGCCGAGGCCTCCAGGCCGGCGATGTCCCCTTCCCCCAGCGGCCGTTCGAACGGTCGGGTATAAGGAGCTGTACGAGTGACGAACCATCCCGCCGCCACGGGCGCCGCTTCCCCGCCGAACCCCCCTCCCGCCCGCCGCGTGCGCGGCCGTGTGGCGGCGACCGCCGCCGTCACCCTGGCCGCCCTGCTGACCCCCCTCCTGCCGGCCACCGGTGCCGTCGCCGCGGCCGAGAGTGACGGGACGGCCCCGCGCAGGATCGCGGCGGAGTCCCGGCCCGGGGCGCGCGCGGCCACCCTTTCCCCCGTACAGCGGGAGCGCTTGCTCGAGGCGGCGTCCGAGCGGCGGGCCACCACCGCCCGGGACCTCCACCTGGGCGGCGAGGAGGCGCTGATACCCAAGGACGTCATCAAGGACGCCGACGGCACGGTGCACACGCGCTACGAGCGCACCTACGCCGGACTGCCCGTCATCGGCGGCGACCTGGTCGTCCATGAGCGGGCGGACGGCCGCACCGTCAGCAAGGCGTCGCAGGCGCCCCTCGAGGTGCCCGGCACGAAGGCGGCGGTCAGCGCCGCCGAGGCGAAGAAGTCCGCCCTGGCCGCGGCCGGAAGGGAGGGGACCGGGACCCCGGCCGCGGACGGCGCCCCCCGCCTGGTCGTCTTCCTCGGCGACGGCAAGCCGACCCTCGCGTGGCAGTCGTACGTCACCGGCACACAGAAGGACGGGACCCCGAGCCGGCTGAACGTCGTCAACGACGCCGCGACCGGCAAGCAGCTCCAGAGCATGGAGGAGATCCGCTCCGGCGTCGGCAACAGCCAGTACAGCGGGCAGGTGCAGATCGGCACCGTCTTCAACAACGGCGTCTACGAGCTGACCGACCCGGAGCGCGGCGGGCACAGGACCCACGACCTGACCGGCGTCGGCGGCAACGGCAGGCTGGTCACCGGCGACGACGACGTCTGGGGCGACGGCACCCTCGCCGACCGCCAGACCGCCGCTGTGGACGCGGCCTACGGCCAGCGCGAGACCTGGGACTTCTACAAGGAGCGCTTCGGCCGCAACGGCATCGCTGACAACGGTGTCGGAGCCATCTCCCGGGTGCACTACGGCGACAACTTCGCCAACGCCTTCTGGGACGACGGCTGCTTCTGCATGACGTACGGCGACGGCCGCGGCAACGAGCACCCGCTCACCGAACTCGACATCGCCGCCCACGAGATGACGCACGGCGTCACCTACGCCACCGCCAACCTCACCTACCTCGGAGAGTCCGGCGGCCTCAACGAGGCGACCAGCGACATCATGGCCACGGCCGTGGAGTTCTTCGCGGACAACCCCGCCGACGTCCCCGACTACACGCTGGGCGAGCTCGCCGACGTCCGCGGCACCGGCAAGCCGCTGCGTCACATGGACCAGCCCTCCAAGGACGCCGACCCGGTCAAGGGCACGTCGCTGGACTACTGGACCCCCGACCTGAAGAAGGAGGACGTCCACCACAGCTCCGGCCCGGCGAACCACTTCTTCTACCTCCTCTCCGAGGGCAGCGGGAAGAAGACGATCAACGGCGTCGCCTACGACAGCCCGACCTACGACGGCCTGCCGGTCGCGCCCATCGGCCTGCCCAACGCCACCGACATCTGGTACCGGGCCCTGACCACGTACATGACGAGCAGCACCGACTACGCCGGTGCCCGCGCGGCCACCCTCCAGGCGGCCGCCGACCTGTTCGGGCAGGGCAGCGAGACCTACGAGGCCGTCGGCAACGCCTGGGCCGCCGTGAACGTCGGCGCCCGCTTCGTCAACCACATCGCCGTGACGGCGCCCTCCACCCGCCCCGTGGCCGTCGGGCAGCCGACGACCCGTCAGGTCGAGGCGGTGGGCTCGGTCCCCGGGCGCCTGGCCTACTCAGCGCACGGGCTGCCCAAGGGCCTGTCCATCGACGCGCGCACCGGCCTGATCAGCGGCACGCCGAAGAAGGCCGGCGCGTACAAGACGGCCGTCACCGTCGAGAACACCGCCCAGCACAAGGCCAAGCGCACGGTGCGCTTCGAGTGGCCCGTCCTGGCCTCCGGCGGCGGTTTCTTCGTCAACCCGGCCCGCTACGACATCCCCAACTGGCAGACGATCGAGTCCCCGCTGATCGTGACCGGCCGCAAGGGCAACGCGCCCAGCGACCTCAAGGTGACCATCGACCTCGTCCACCCCTGGGTCGGCGGCCAGGTCGTCACCCTGGTCAGTGAGAACGGGACGGAGATCCCGGTCAAGCCCTGGTACTGGGACACCGGCGAGGGCGAGGTGCACGCCACCTACACCGTGGACGCCTCGGCGGTCCCCGCCAACGGCACGTGGAAGCTGCGGGTCACGGACAACACCCCCGGCATCTTCACAGTCGACCCCGGCTACCTCGACCGCTGGAGCCTGACCTTCTGACCCCTCCCCGGGGGGGGGGGGGGGGGGGGGGGGGGGGGGGG
>NZ_CBDRBL010000118.1:0-13705 GCF_965342175.1 Actinacidiphila sp. bgisy167 | reverse complement strand
GGATGCGGGCCCACGGTGGTGTGCGGGGGTGAGGAACGCGGGCGGCTGCCGGCAGGGCCCGGGCGACGGGGAGAGCGTGGGACGGCTGCGCCGGCTCCGGGAGGCGGTGCAGCCGTCGCGGAAGACCGCAGCCCGCCCGGCGCGCCCGCTCTACGGCGGTCGCGCGGCGGACGGGCATACGGGCGGGTGCGCCCGTGCGGGCGGCGGGCTCAGTCCTCGCCGTCGTCCGTGGACTCCGCGTCCTTCTCCAGCCCGAGGGCGTCGAGGATCCACTTCTCGAACTCGATGGAGGCCCGGACCCAGCTGACGGTGCTGGAGACGAAGTGCTCCAGGCCGACGCCGAGGCCGATCAGCATCTGGGCCTCACCGATCAGACGGACCGTGCCGTCGTCGTGGGTGTGGGTGTAGACCTTCGGCCACAGGGTGCGGCGGTTCCAGTCGTCGATCGCCTCGTGCAGCTGAGGCTTGTCCTCAATGCTGTACGCCCGGTCGTAGAAGGTGCGGACCGCGAAGATCTGCTGGTCCTCCTCACCCCGGAACATGAAGTAGGTGCGGAACTCCTCCCACGGCGCGGCGAGGTCGCCCTCCTCGTCGACGACGTACTTGAGCTCCATCTGCTCCAGCAGCTGCTTGACCAGATCCTGGTCAGGAATGACCACGTTCCCGGCAGGGCCGGGCTGGGGGTCCGGCTGGCCCCCGAAGTTCGGAATCGAGGACGGGTCGATGCTCACCTTGGAGTTCCCTTCGTACGGATACCCCCATCCTCCCTCACGGCGGGCCGCTCCGTGCAAGCGCGGCCCGCCGTGCCCCCCTTCGCGGGGATTCCCGCAGCGCCTCAGAGGGTCTTGCCGGTGGTGGCGCCCACCATCAGCCGGTCGCCGACCCGGTCGACCCGCACGGTGTCGCCGTCCCGGACCTCGCCGGCCAGGATTTCCCGGGCCAGTTGGTCGCCGATGGCGGTCTGCACCAGGCGGCGCAGCGGACGGGCGCCGTAGGCGGGGTCGTTGCCCTCCTCGGCGAGCCAGTCCAGGGCGCTGTCGGTGATGTCGAGGGAGATCCGCCGGTCGCGCAGCCGGGCCGCCAGGCGGTCGGTCTGCAGCCGGGCGATGCGGCGCAGCTCGTCCTTGTGCAGGGCGTTGAAGACGACGATGTCGTCGAGCCGGTTGAGGAACTCGGGCTTGAAGGACGCCCGCACCGTCTCCAGCACGCTCTCCTTCTTCTCCGCCTCGCTGAGCACCGGGTCGACCAGGTACTGGCTGCCGAGGTTGGAGGTGAGGATGAGGATGGCGTTGCGGAAGTCGACCGTGCGGCCCTGGCCGTCGGTGAGCCGGCCGTCGTCCAGCACCTGGAGCAGGACGTCGAAGACCTCGGGGTGGGCCTTCTCCACCTCGTCCAGCAGCACCACGGAGTAGGGACGGCGGCGCACCGCCTCGGTCAGCTGACCGCCCTCCTCGTAACCGACGTAGCCGGGAGGGGCGCCGACCAGGCGGGCGACGGAGTGCTTCTCGCCGTACTCGCTCATGTCGATGCGGACCATGGCCCGCTCGTCGTCGAAGAGGAAGTCCGCCAGGGCCTTGGCCAGCTCGGTCTTGCCGACACCGGTGGGGCCCAGGAAGAGGAAGGAACCGGTCGGGCGGTCGGGGTCCGCGATGCCCGAGCGCGAGCGGCGCACCGCGTCGGACACCGAGCGCACGGCCTCGGACTGGCCGATCAGACGCTTGCCGATCTCCTCCTCCATGCGCAGCAGCTTCTGCGTCTCGCCCTCCATCAGGCGGCCGGCCGGGATGCCCGTCCAGGCGGCGACCACGTCGGCCACGTCGTCCGGGCCGACCTCCTCCTTGACCATGGTCTCCCGCTTGGCCACCTCCTCGGCCTCGGTGGCCTCGGCGAGCTCCGCCTCCAGCTTCGGCTTCTCGCCGTACAGCAGCTTGGACGCGGTCTCGAAGTCGCCGTCGCGCTGGGCGCGATCGATCCGGGTGGTCAGGTCGTCCAGGCGCTCCTTGAGCTCACCGACCCGGTTCAGGCCCTCCTTCTCCTTCTGCCAGCGCGCGGTCAGGCCGCGCAGCTCCTCGTCCTTGTCCGCGAGGTCCTTGCGCAGCTTCTCCAGGCGCTGCTTGGAGGCCTCGTCGGTCTCCTTCTCCAGCGCCATCTCCTCCATGCGCAGGCGGTCGACGGCGCGCTGCAGCTCGTCGATCTCGACCGGCGAGGAGTCGATCTCCATGCGCAGCCGCGAGGCGGCCTCGTCGACCAGGTCGATGGCCTTGTCGGGCAGGAAGCGGGCGGTGATGTAGCGGTCGGAAAGGGTGGCGGCCGCGACCAGGGCGGCGTCGGAGATCTGCACCTTGTGGTGCGCCTCGTAGCGTCCCTTCAGTCCGCGCAGGATCGCGATGGTGTCCTCGACGCTCGGCTCGGCCACCAGCACCTGCTGGAAGCGGCGCTCCAGGGCCGGGTCCTTCTCGATCCGCTCACGGTACTCGTCGAGGGTGGTCGCCCCGACCATCCGCAGCTCGCCGCGGGCCAGCATCGGCTTGAGCATGTTGCCCGCGTCCATGGCCGAGTCGCCGCCGGCGCCCGCGCCGACCACGGTGTGCAGCTCGTCGATGAAGGTGATGATCCGGCCGTCGCTGGCCTTGATCTCCGCCAGCACGGCCTTCAGCCGCTCCTCGAACTCGCCGCGGTACTTCGCGCCCGCGACCATCGCACCCAGGTCCAGGGCGACCAGGCGCTTGTCGCGCAGGCTCTCGGGCACGTCGCCCTTGACGATGCGCTGCGCCAGGCCCTCGACGACGGCGGTCTTGCCGACGCCGGGCTCGCCGATGAGCACCGGGTTGTTCTTGGTGCGCCGGGAGAGCACCTGCACCACGCGCCGGATCTCGTTGTCCCGTCCGATCACCGGGTCGAGCTTGCCCTCGCGGGCCGCCGCGGTGAAGTCCGTGCCGTACTTCTCCAGCGCCTTGTACGTGCCCTCGGGGTCGGGTGTCGTCACGCGCTGACCTCCCCTGATCTGCTCGAAGGCGTCCTGCAGCCTGCTGCCGGTCGCGCCGTGCTGCTTCAGCAGCTCACCGGCGGCCCCGCCCTTGAGGGCGATGCCGATGAGCAGGTGCTCGGTGGAGACGTACGCGTCCCCGAGTTCCTTCGCCCGCTGCGCCGCGTCGGCGATCACAGCGAGCAGTTCACGGTTCGCCTGCGGCGGCGCCACCGTACTTCCCTGCACGCTGGGCAGCCCGCCCAGCAGCCGCTCGGCGCCGGAGCGCACCGCCGCGGCGTCCGCGCCGGTGGCCGCGAGGACGTCCAGCACGCTGTCGTTCTCGGGCTGCTCCAGCAGCGCCAGCAGCAGGTGCACGGGGGTCAGGTCCGCATGCCCGGCCGACACCGCCTTGCTGTTGGCGGCGCCCAGGGCCTCCCGGCTCTTGTTGGTCAGCTCGGCGTCCACGTCCGCGTACTCCTCCTCCTCGTCGGGCACCATCGAAGCTGCTTATTCCAGCGTGAGACAAGTTGAGTCTATTCCACTCAAGGTTGGTTTTCCAAGGCGAGGAGCCCACAGGACGCCCCCGTCTTCGGGTGCGTGTCGTCGGGGGCGCGTCTTCGGGTGCGTGTCGTCGGGGTGCGTGTCGTCGGGTGCGGCCCGGCCGCACCCAGGGCCGGGTACGGTCGGTGCCATGGCCATCGACCCCCGCCGCCCCGAGCCCGGCTATCTCGCCTTCTGGCGGGAGTACCTCATGAGCACCCTCACCACCCACCGCCCGGACGGCACCCCGCACGTCGTGCCGGTCGGCGTGACCTACGACCCGGAGGCCGGGCTGGCCCGGGTGATCACCAACAAGGCGAGCCGGAAGGTCGCCAACGTGCTGGCGGCCGGGCCGGGAGGCGCCCGGGTCGCGGTGTGCCAGGTCGACAAGGGGCGTTGGGCGACGCTGGAGGGCGTGGCCCGGATCAACACCGACCCGGACGCCGTCGCCGACGCGGTGCGGCGCTACGCCGAGCGCTACGGCCGCACCCCCGCTCCCAACCCGGACCGGGTCGTCGTCGAGATCACGCTGACCCGCGCCATGGGCCGCGCCTGACCGGGCCCCCGTGCGCGCGGATCGAGCGCGCCGGTCGTCCGCACCGGTCGTCCGCGACGCGCCCCGTCCTGTCCGCGCCGATCCGGCGCCGCGGTCGCCCGGGTCCGGCCGGCCTCCGCGTCGTGCCCGCGTATCGACGCCCGGCCGAGGAGCCGTTCGGCGACGGGGCGGCTTCCTCGAACGCTTTTGTCGCCACCCCCGCCTGCGATCGCGGCCCGCTGCCCCACCAGCGACTTCCCCGACTCCGCCGGTGAGCGGGCGAACCCCTCGCAGCGGCCGACGGCGCCGGTCTCCCTCGCGGTCGGACGCCGCCGCAGCCGGGGCACTACCTCGCCCGCAGCGAGGTCCGCGACGCCGGATCCGCCTGGGCCGCCGCCCACATCGCCGCCGCCACCCACACCGGCAGCGACGCGCTCGCCACCAGGGCGCCCGCCCCGGCCGCCGCGCCCGCCACGCCCCAGCCCCCGCGCCGCGCCCACACGGACCGGACGCCGCCGACCACCAGCAGCGCCGCCACCACCGGGACGGGAACCACCCCCGCGCAGCGGGGCACGGCCACGTCGCCGTACGCCGCCACACCCACGCTCACCAGGACCAGCGCCATCAGCCCGGCGATCCACCACGGCCCTTCGTGCCGCGCGGCCAGCCGGAGCCCGGCCCACATCGCCACGGTCGCCAGCGCCACGTCCAGCCCCTCGGCGCCCCAGTCCGCCCCGAGCGGCACCACGCCGGCCATCATGCCCACGGCCAGCCCCACCACCATCCCGGCTCCGACGCCTCTGTGCGGCATACGCACCGTCTTCCCCGCCGCGGACCCCGCACCCCCGCACCGCCCCAGCGTGCCACCTCTTCGGCCGACACCGCCCGCGGCCTGCGGGCACGAGGTGATCACAAGTCGCCCGAGCCGCTGGGCACAGGACGGAACGCCGACCCAGCCCGGAGGGGCCTCCGTGATCCTCATGCCGTGACCACGCAGGACACACCGGCCACACCGGCCATCCGGCGGGCCTTGCGATAATCGCAAGGCCCGCCTTACTCTGGGCGCATGGACCCGAACGTCATCGCACGCGTACGCAGCGTGATGGACGCGGCGGCGGTGACCAAGGCCGCCTTCGCCCGGTCGGTCGGGCTGACGCCCGACAAGTTGTCGAAGTCGCTGACCGGTGTGCGCCGCTTCACCTCGCTCGACCTGGCGCTGATCGCGGAGGCGGGCGGCACGACCGTGGACTGGCTGCTGACCGGAAGCGAACCGCTGCGCCCCGCGCTCGCGGCCCGCACCAGGGGCGACGGCACCGCCGACCCCGTGGGCGCCCAGGAGGTCGCGGCGCGCTTCGCCGCCGCCTACGAGGTGCTGGACGTGCTGGGCCGCACGCAGGAGTTGCCGCGGGTGCCGGAGGTCGGCGCGGCAGCGGAGCGGTACGCCGAGCAGGGCGAGCGGCTGGCGGCCGAGGTGCTCGACGTGCTCCCGGCCGCCGAGCTGGGCACGGACGAGCTCATCGCGGCGGTGGAGGACCGCTTCGGAGTGGACGTCGCCATCGCTGCCCTTCCACAGGGTGTGGACGGTTTGGCGTGGCAGGCCGACGCGTTCCGGCTCGTCCTCCTCGCGCCCACCGACCTGTGGACGCGGCAGCGCTTCACCCTCGCCCACGAGCTCTGCCACATCCTCGCCAAGGACGCGCACAGCATGGTCGTGGAGTCCCGGGTCGCCCCCGGTCGGCAGAAGAACCTGGCCGAGGTGCGGGCGAACGTCTTCGCATCGCACTTGTTGATGCCCGCGGCGGAGTTGACGCGGGCCGCGGCGGAGAACGCGGCGCACGCGGCGGAGGACGCGGCTCAGGGCGGTCTCTCGGACGCCGCCTTCGAGCGGCTCGTCGTGCGCTTCCGGGTGTCGCCGAGTGCCCTGGCGGCCCGGCTGCACCAACTGGGACTCGTCGACGCCGCGCGCCGCAAGAGGCTGCGCGCCCTCACCACGGAGGCCTGCCATCTGTTCGCCGGCGCCGGCGACGACTACCAGAAGCAGATCTCGCGATCCTCGGCGGAGCGCTTCCCACCGAGGGTCGCCTCGCAGTTGTACAAGGCCTACCTGGCGGGGGAGACGACCCTGCGCCCGCTGGCCACGCTGTTGGGCACCGACGTGGAGCGGCTGCACGAGCTCCTCGCGCCCGAACCGCCACCGGGCGACTGCGTCGAACAACAGGACGCCGAAGAAGGGGATCTGGTCTTCCAGCCATGACCACGTGGTGGTTCCCCGACAACACCGTCCTGTGCAACTTCGCCGCCGTCGACCGGCTGCTCCTGCTGGAGAAGGTGCTGGACGGACGGGGCCGCTGGAGTCAGGCCGTGGCCTGGGAGGCCGCCCGCTCCGCGCGCTTCCTGCCGCGGCTGGCCGGGCTGGCGGAGGCCGGATGGCTGGGCGAGCCCGTGGAGATCACCGACGGCGCCGAACTGCGGGAGGTCGACCGGCTGCGCCGGGCGGTCTTCGGCGGCGCGTCCCATCTGCCGACCAAGCACCTGGGTGAGGCCGAGACCTGCGTGCTGATCACCCGGCGCCGTGAGTTCCGGGGCGCGGTCTGGATCACCGACGACCGCTCGGCCCGCGACTTCGCGCGCCGGCGCGGCATCACCAACAAGGAGACCTTCGACCTGATGCGCCAGGCCTGCGCGGAAGGGCTCGTCCCCGCGGCGGAGGGCCACCGCCTGCTGGAGGCGATGGCCGCCTCCGGCCGCCATCTGCACCGCCGTTCGCACGGGCCCGCCGACCTGCTGGCCTAGGCCCGCGGCCGTCCCATTGCCTGCCCAAGCCGACCTGAGCCGGCCTACGCGGCTCGACGGGCCTACGCCGTCCGGCGGGACCGCTCACTCCGGCCGCTTGGGCCGCCACACCACCAGCGCGGAGGTCTGCTGCACGTCCTGATAGGGCACCAGGTCACGCCGGTAGGAGGCGTGGACGGCGGCCTCGCGCTGCCGCATGGCGACCGCCGCCCCCTCGAGGGCCCCGGAGAGCTCGGCGACCCGCGCCTGCAGCGCCGCCACCTGGTTCTCCAGTTCGATGATGCGTTTGATGCCGGCCAGGTTGATGCCCTCGTCCTGGGAGAGGCGCTGCACCTCGCGCAGAAGTTCGATGTCACGAGCCGAGTAACGGCGGCCGCGCCCGGCCGTGCGGTCGGGCGAGACCAGGCCGAGACGGTCGTACTGGCGCAGGGTCTGCGGGTGCAGCCCGGAGAGCTGCGCCGCCACCGAGATGACGTAGACGGGGGATTCATCGGTCAGCTCGTACGGGTTGCGGCCCCGTCCGCCACGCATGCCGCCGCTCGTGTCCATCGGCTCAGACTCCCTTCGCGGCCTTGAACAGCTCTGCCCGCGGGTCGACATCCGCGGTGGCCTCCCGATACGCCTCCAAGGCGTCCAGTGCCTTGCCCTCGGTCGTCGCGGGGACGGCGACCTCGATCGAGACCAGCAGGTCGCCGCGCGTGCCGTCCTTGCGGACCGCTCCCTTGCCACGGGCCCGCAGCGTACGCCCGTTGGGCGTGCCGGGGGGCAGTTTCAACGTCACGGGGGGACCGCCGAGCGTGGGGACCTTGATCTCCCCGCCCAGCGCCGCCTCCACGAAGGTGACGGGCACGATGACCGTGAGGTTGTCGCCCTTGCGGCCGAACACCGGGTGCGGGTCGACGTGCACGGTGACGTACAGGTCGCCGCCCGGGCCCCCGCGCTCGCCGGGCGCGCCCTTGCCGCGCAGGCGGATGCGCTGCCCGTCGGTGACGCCGGCCGGGATGCGCACCTGCATGGTCCGCGCCGAACGGGCCCTGCCGCTGCCGTTGCAGACCTCGCAGGGGTCCTGCGCGATCAGGCCGCGGCCCTTGCAGTCCGTGCACGGGTCGGTGAGCGAGAAGCTGCCGCTGCCGCCGCGCGAGACCTGGCCCGTGCCGACGCAGGTCGGGCACACGCGGGGCGTGCCGTTCTTGTCGCCGGTGCCGGAACACGCCTTGCAGGGAGCCTGGCTGGTCATCTTCAGCGGGACGGTGGCGCCGTTCACGGCCTCGGTGAACTTCAGCGTCACCTCCGTCTCGATGTCCTGGCCGCGCCGCGGCTGCGTACGGGTGGTGGTGCCGCCGCGGTTGAAGAGCCCGCCGAACACGTCCCCGAGGCCGCCGCCGAAGCCGCCGCCCTGGGGACCGGTGCCGCCCGGGGCGCCGCCGAAGAGGTCGCCCAGGTCGAACCCGAAGCCGCCCGCGCCACCGGGGCCGGCCCGGAAGCCGCCGTTGCCGAACAGGGCGCGGCCCTCGTCGTACTCCTTGCGGCGCTTGGGGTCCGACAGGACGTCATTGGCCTCGGAGATCTCCTTGAAGCGCTCCTCCGCCTTGGCGTCGCCCTTGTTGGCGTCCGGGTGGAACTCACGGGCGAGCTTCCGGTACGCCTTCTTGATCTCCGCCTCGGTGGCGTCCTTCGGGACGCCGAGGACCTTGTAGAGGTCCTTCTCGAACAAGTCCCTGCTGATGCTCATCCCCGGCGTCCCTCCTTCCGTGCGCCACCTACGTCAGCCCTGCTCGGGGCCACCGTTCTCCTCGTCCGCCGTCTCGTCGTTCTGCTGCGCGCCCTGCGAGCCCGGCTGGGGCTCGGCGACGGCCACCCGCGCGGGGCGGATGGTGCGTTCACCGATGCGATACCCGGGCTGCAGGATCTGCACGCAGGTCGTCTGCGTGACGTCCGGCGAGTAACTGTGCATCAGGGCCTCGTGCACCAGCGGGTCGAAGGGCTCGCCCTCCTTGCCGAACTGCTGCAGCCCCAACTTGGCGGCGACCGACTCAAGGGACTCGCCGACCGACTTGAAGCCGCCGACCAGCTCCTTGTGCTCCCGGGCGCGGCCGATGTCGTCGAGCACCGGGAGCAGTTCGGTGAGCAGGTTCGCGATCGCGATCTCGCGGACCGCGATCCGGTCCCGTTCCACCCGGCGGCGGTAGTTCTGGTACTCCGCCTGCAGCCGCTGGAGGTCCGCCGTGCGCTCGTTGAGCGCCGTGCGCACCTGGTCCAGCTGGGCTTGCAGAGCGACGTCTGTGTTCGCGTCCCCGGCCGGGGCCGCCGGGCCCGCCTGGTCGGCGGACCCGGCGCCGGGCCCCTCCTCGCCGGAGGACTCGCCCGGCGAAGAGGAACCTGCCTCGGCAGAGGGGACGACAGGCTCCTCCTCGAAGCCCGGGGTCTCCTCCGTCACGCGGCACCGTCCTTCTTGTCCTCGTCGACGATCTCGGCGTCGACGACGTCGTCGTCGGCCTGGGCTCCGCCCGCGGCACCGGCGGCACCGGCCGCGCCGCCCTCGGCCTGGGCGTTGGCGTACAGCGCCTGGCCCAGCTTCTGGGAGGTGGCGGCGACCTTCTCGGTGGCCTCGCGGATGGCGGCGGAGTCCTCGCCCTTCAGCTTCTCCTTCAGGTCCGCGACGGCCGCCTCGACCTCGGTCTTGACGTCGCCGGGAACCTTGTCCTCGTTGTCCTTGAGGAACTTCTCGGTCTGGTAGACCAGCTGCTCGGCCTGGTTGCGGGTCTCGGCGGACTCGCGGCGCTTGTGGTCCTCCTCCGCGTACTGCTCGGCCTCGCGCATCATGCGGTCGATGTCCTCCTTCGGCAGCGCCGAGCCACCGGTGACCGTCATGCGCTGCTCCTTGCCGGTACCGAGGTCCTTGGCGGAGACGTGCATGATGCCGTTGGCGTCGATGTCGAAGGCGACCTCGATCTGCGGGATGCCCCGCGGGGCCGGCGGGAGGCCGGTCAGCTCGAACATACCGAGCTTCTTGTTGTACGCCGCGATCTCGCGCTCGCCCTGGTAGACCTGGATCTGCACCGACGGCTGGTTGTCCTCGGCCGTGGTGAAGATCTCCGAACGCTTGGTCGGGATCGTGGTGTTGCGCTCGATCAGCTTGGTCATGATGCCGCCCTTGGTCTCGATGCCGAGGGACAGCGGGGTGACGTCGAGCAGCAGGACGTCCTTGACCTCGCCCTTGAGGACACCGGCCTGGAGCGCGGCGCCGATGGCCACGACCTCGTCCGGGTTCACGCCCTTGTTGGCGTCCTGGCCGCCGGTCAGCTCCTTGACGAGCTCGGCGACGGCGGGCATGCGGGTGGAACCGCCGACGAGGACGACGTGGTCGATCTCGGAGAGCTGGATGCCCGCGTCCTTGATCACGTTGTGGAACGGGATCTTGCAGCGCTCCAGGAGGTCCGCGGTCAGCTGCTGGAACTGGGCGCGGGTGAGCTTCTCGTCCAGGTGCAGCGGGCCCTCGGCGGACGCCGTGATGTAGGGCAGGTTGATCGAGGTCTCGGTGGACGAGGACAGCTCGATCTTCGCCTTCTCGGCGGCCTCGCGCAGACGCTGCAGCGCCATCTTGTCCTTGGACAGGTCCACGCCGTGACCCGAGGCGAACTGCTTCACCAGGTAGTCGACGATGCGCTGGTCCCAGTCGTCGCCACCGAGGTGGTTGTCGCCGTTGGTGGCCTTCACCTCGACGACGCCGTCGCCGATCTCCAGCAGCGAGACGTCGAAGGTGCCGCCACCGAGGTCGAAGACGAGGATGGTCTGGTCGTCCTTGTCCAGGCCGTACGCCAGGGCGGCGGCCGTGGGCTCGTTGACGATGCGCAGGACGTTCAGACCCGCGATCTCGCCGGCCTCCTTGGTGGCCTGGCGCTCGGAGTCGTTGAAGTACGCCGGGACGGTGATGACCGCGTCGGTGACCTTCTCGCCCAGGTAGGCCTCGGCGTCCCGCTTCAGCTTCTGCAGGATGAAGGCGCTCATCTGCTGCGGGTTGAAGTCCTTGCCGTCCAGGTTGATCTTCCAGTCGGTGCCCATGTGGCGCTTGACCGACCGGACCGTCCTGTCGACGTTGGTGACGGCCTGGCGCTTGGCGACCTCGCCGACGAGCACTTCACCGTTCTTCGCGAAGGCGACGACGGACGGCGTGGTCCTGGCGCCCTCGGCGTTGGTGATGACGGTGGGCTCGCCGCCTTCGAGAACGCTGACGACGGAGTTAGTCGTGCCCAGGTCGATGCCGACCGCACGTGCCATGGTGGAGTCCTCCAGCTGCCTACTTGAGTGGATCTGGCTCAAGGGTGCCGCACACCTTCGACCCTGTCAACAGACCTGAGTCGCAGAGGCTCAACTTATGGGTCAGCACCGCACGCACGGACGGCCGCAGCGTCAGGCGGAAGCCCTCGGCGGACCGGGCAGCCCGGGGGTTGCGGGAGGACGCGCCTGCGCAGCGACACAGATCACCGGCGGCGCGGCTGCGCACGCACGCCGATACTGGGTAGTCTCAGGAGAACCACATAAGTTACTGCTTAGTATTCAGCCGGGCATCAGCCCCGCGCCTCCGCTCTCGCAGGTCCGAGGAGCCCCGAAATGCAACTCGCCGCGATCATCGTGTCGCTGGTCCTCGCCGTGGTGGGCGTCGCGCTGTTCAGCCGCGCCATCGCCCAGATCCACCGGTTCGTACGACTCGGTCAGGACGTCCCGGCGGGCACCCGTACGGACGACTGGCGAGCACGCACCGCCACGGTGGCACGGGAGTTCCTCGGCCACACCCGCATGAACCGGTGGGGCGTGGTCGGCGTCGCCCACTGGTTCGTCGCCATCGGCTTCTTCTCGCTCGTGCTCACCCTGGTGAACGCCTTCGGCCAGCTCTTCAAGGCCGACTGGGCGCTGCCGGTCATCGGCCATTGGCTGCCGTACGAGGTGTTCGTCGAGTTCATCGGCCTGATGACGACGCTCGGCATCATCACACTGATCACGATCCGCCAGCTGTCCCGCCCCGGCCGCGCCGGCCGCAAGTCCCGCTTCGCGGGCTCCAACACCGGCCAGGCGTACTTCGTCGAGTCCGTCATCCTCATCATCGGCCTCGCCATCATGACGCTGCGCGGCCTGGAGGGCGCCCTGGCCGAGGTGCAGGGCTACGAGGCCGCCTACTTCGCGTCGTACCCGCTGGTCGCGGCCTTCCGGGGGCTGAGCGTCGGCACGCTGCAGAACCTGGTCTACCTGGTCGCCATGATCAAGATCTCGACCTCCTTCATCTGGATGATCACGGTCGCGCTCCGGACCGACATGGGCATCGCCTGGCACCGCTTCCTGGCCTTCCCGAACATCTGGTTCAAGCGGAACGCCGACGGCGCCGTCGCGCTCGGCGCCCTGCAGCCGATGACCTCCGGCGGCAAGGCGATCGACTTCGAGGACCCGGGCGAGGACGACGTCTTCGGCGTCAGCCAGGTGGAGCAGTTCTCCTGGAAGGGCATCCTCGACTTCTCCACCTGCACCGAGTGCGGCCGCTGCCAGTCGCAGTGCCCCGCCTGGAACACCGGCAAGCCGCTCTCCCCCAAGCTGCTGATCATGTCGCTGCGCGACCACGCGCACGCCAAGGCGCCGTACCTGCTCGCGGGCGGCGGCAAGACCATGGAGGGTGAGGAGAAGGCCTCCGAGGAGCAGCTCGCCGCCGTCCCTCCCGCGGCGCTCGCCGAGGCCGAGCGCCCGCTGATCGGCACCGCCGAGGAGAACGGCGTCATCGACCCGGACGTCCTGTGGTCCTGCACCACCTGCGGCGCCTGCGTCGAGCAGTGCCCCGTGGACATCGAGCACGTCGACCACATCGTCGACATGCGCCGCTACCAGGTCATGATCGAGTCCGCGTTCCCCTCCGAGGCGGGCACGATGCTCAAGAACCTGGAGAAGAAGGGCAACCCCTGGGGCCTGCCCAAGAAGCAGCGGCTGGCCTGGGTCAAGGAGGTCGGGTTCGAGGTCCCCGTCGTGGGCGAGGACATCGAGGACCTCACCGAGGTGGAGTACCTCTACTGGGTCGGCTGCGCCGGCTCCCTGGAGGACCGCGCCAAGAAGACCACCAAGGCCTTCGCCGAGCTGCTGCACATCGCGGGCGTCACGTTCGCGATCATGGGCGGCGAGGAGAACTGCACCGGCGACTCCGCCCGCCGCCTGGGCAACGAGTTCCTCTTCCAGCAGCTCGGCGCCGAGAACGTCGCCATGCTGAACATGGCCTTCGGCGAGGACGACGAGGACGCGTCGACGAGGAAGCCGAAGGCGCAGAAGAAGATCGTCGCCACCTGCCCGCACTGCTTCAACACCCTGGCGAACGAGTACCCGCAGCTCGGCGGCGAGTACGAGGTCATCCACCACACCCAGCTCCTGCAGCACCTGGTCGACGAGGGCCGGCTCGTCCCCGTCACCCCGGTCGAGGGCATCATCACCTACCACGACCCCTGCTACCTGGGCCGCCACAACAAGGTCTACACACCGCCGCGCGAGATCATCGCCAAGGTGCCGGGCCTGCGCAACGAGGAGATGCACCGGCACAAGGAGCGCGGCTTCTGCTGCGGCGCCGGCGGCGCCCGCATGTGGATGGAGGAGCGGATCGGCAAGCGCATCAACAACGAGCGCGTCGACGAGGCGCTGTCCCTGAACCCGGACATCGTCTCCACCGCCTGCCCGTTCTGCCTGGTGATGCTCTCCGACTCGGTCAACGGCAAGAAGAACGAGGGCAAGGCGAAGGAGTCGCTCCAGGTCGTCGATGTCTCCCAGCTGCTGCTGGAGTCCGTCAAGACCCCGCTCGACCCCGACGGCGAACCGGAGGCGGTCAGCGAGCCGGAGCCCGCGCC
>NZ_CBDRBL010000117.1:0-13889 GCF_965342175.1 Actinacidiphila sp. bgisy167 | reverse complement strand
ACGCCCGTCGTCGGAGCCTTTTTACAGGCCCGGCGGCGGGCTTTTTCATGCCCTGATGTAAAGTCGGGTGGAATCATCGGAGCGTACGTACAACAGGAGGGACCCCCGGTGGAGGTCCAGGAGACAAGGGTGCAGACGGATCGCGTCTTCACGATCCCCAACATCCTGAGCATGGCACGGCTGTTGGGCGTGCCAGTGTTTCTGTGGCTCATCCTGTGGCCCGAGTTCGGCGGTCCGAAGGTCGACGGCTGGGCGCTGCTCGTGCTCGCCCTGAGCGGCATCAGCGACTACCTCGACGGGAAGCTGGCGCGTCGCTGGAACCAGATCAGCAGCCTCGGCCGGGTACTGGATCCGGCCGCGGACCGCCTGTACATCGTCTCCACGCTCGTCGGCCTCACCTGGCGCGGGATCCTACCCTGGTGGCTGACGGCCATCCTGGTGGCCAGGGACGCCGTCATGGGCGTGATGATCCTGGTCATGCGCCGGCACGGGTGGGGTCCGCCGCAGGTCAACTTCATGGGCAAGGCCGCCACCTTCAACCTCATGTACGCCTTCCCACTTCTGCTGCTGAGCGACGGCGACGGGTGGCTGAACACGCTCGCTGCTATTTTCGGATGGGCGTTCGCCGGATGGGGTACAACGCTGTATTGGTGGGCAGGGATCCTCTACGTGGTCCAAGTCCGCCGACTTGTCAGGGCGGACGCCACGGCCGACTGAGCCCGCGTACGCGGCAGGAGAGCTTCCGGCCGGTACCCCGCGTGTGACCGGCGGTCCGGGGGAACGCGTGGTCCGTCCGCGCGACACACGCACGGGTGAACGTCGGCAAGACAGCCGTCTCTTTGAGGAGGACGCTTCCGACATGAAGGCCGTCGTGATGGCCGGCGGCGAGGGCACACGCCTTCGCCCGATGACCTCGAGCATGCCCAAACCGCTGCTGCCGGTCGTGAATCAGCCGATCATGCAGCATGTGCTCAAGCTGCTCAAGCGGCACGGTCTGACCGAGACCGTGGTGACCGTCCAGTTCCTCGCCTCGCTCGTCAAGAACTACTTCGGCGACGGTGAGGAGCTCGGCATGGAGCTCACCTACGCGAACGAGGAGAAGCCACTCGGCACCGCCGGCAGCGTCAAGAACGCCGAGGACGCGCTCAAGGACGATGCGTTCCTGGTGATCTCCGGTGACGCCCTGACCGATTTCGATCTCACCGAGCTGATCAACTTCCACAAGGAGAAGGGCGGGCTCGTCACCGTCTGCCTGACCCGGGTGCCCAACCCCCTGGAGTTCGGCATCACCATCGTCGATGAGGAGGGCAAGGTCGAGCGCTTCCTCGAGAAGCCGACCTGGGGCCAGGTCTTCTCCGACACCGTGAACACCGGCATCTACGTCATGGAGCCCGAGGTCTTCGACTACGTCGAGCCCGACGTCTCCGTGGACTGGTCCGGTGACGTCTTCCCGCAGCTGATGAAGGAAGGCAAGCCCATCTACGGCTACATCGCCGAGGGCTACTGGGAGGACGTCGGCACCCACGAGAGCTACATCAAGGCGCAGGCCGACGTCCTGGAGGGCAAGGTCGACGTCGACATCGAGGGCTTCGAGATCTCGCCAGGGGTCTGGGTCGCCGAGGGCGCGGAGGTCCACCCGGAGGCGACGCTGCGCGGTCCCCTCTACATCGGCGACTACGCCAAGGTCGAGGCCGGCGCCGAGCTGCGCGAGCACACGGTGATCGGCTCCAACGTCGTGGTGAAGTCGGGCGCCTTCCTGCACAAGGCCGTCGTCCACGACAACGTCTACATCGGGCCCCAGACCAACCTCCGCGGCTGCGTCATCGGCAAGAACACGGATGTCATGCGCGCGGCGCGGATCGACGACGGCGCGGTCATCGGCGACGAGTGCCTGATCGGCGAGGAGTCGATCATCGCGGGCGACGTCCGGGTGTATCCGTTCAAGACCATCGAGGCCGGCGCCTTCGTGAACACGTCGGTCATCTGGGAGTCCAGGGGCCAGGCGAACCTCTTCGGGGCGCGGGGCGTCTCCGGCATCCTCAACGTCGAGATCACCCCGGAACTCGCCGTGCGCCTCGCGGGCGCGTACGCGACGACCCTCAAGAAGGGCGCCACCGTCACCACCGCCCGCGACCACTCCCGGGGCGCGCGAGCGCTGAAACGTGCCGTGATCTCGGCGCTCCAGGCCAGTGCGATCGACGTCCGGGACCTGGAGAACGTGCCGATGCCCGTGGCGCGGCAGCAGACCGCCCGCGGCAGTGCCGGCGGCATCATGATCCGGACGAGCCCGGGCATCCCCGACTCGGTCGACATCATGTTCTTCGACGAACGCGGCGCCGACCTGTCGGCCGCGGGGCAGCGCAAGCTGGACCGGGTCTTCGCGCGCCAGGAGTACCGGCGTGCGTTCCCCGGTGAGATCGGCGACCTGAACTTCCCGTCGAGTGTCTTCGACTCCTACACCGGCGCGCTGCTGCGGGCCGTGGACACGTCGGGCATCGCCGAGGCGGGTCTCAAGGTCGTGGTGGACGCCGCGAACGGCAGCGCCGGCCTGGTGCTGCCGAGCCTGCTCGGCCGACTCGGGGTGGACTCACTGACGATCAACCCCGGACTCAACGAGGCCAGACCGACGGAGACCGCGGACAGCCGGCGGGCCGGCCTCGTCCGGCTCGGGGAGATCGTGGCGTCCTCGCGAGCCGCCTTCGGTGTGCGCTTCGACCCGGTGGGCGAGCGGCTGTCGCTGGTGGACGAGCAGGGCAGGATCATCGAGGACGACCGGGCCCTGCTGGTCCTGCTCGACCTGGTCGCCGCCGAGCGCCGCAGCGGCCGGGTGGCGCTCCCGGTGACGACGACGCGCATCGCCGAGCAGGTCGCCGCGTACCACGGCACGCAGGTGGACTGGACGACGACCTCGCCCGATGACCTGACCCGGGTCGGCCGGCAGGACTCGACCATCTTCGGCGGGGACGGCAAGGGCGGTTTCATCGTCCCGGAGTTCAGCAGCGTCTTCGACGGCGCGGCGGCCTTCGTGCGGCTGATCGGCCTGGTGGCCCGTACCCAGCTCACACTGAGCCAGATCGACGCGCGCATTCCGCGTGCCCACGTCCTCAAGCGGGACCTGGCGACGCCGTGGGCGGTCAAGGGCATGGTCATGCGCCGCGTGGTGGAGGAGGCGGGCGACCGCTCCGTCGACACCACCGACGGCGTGCGCGTGGTCGAGGCGGACGGCCGCTGGGTGATGGTGCTGCCCGACCCGGCCGAGGCGGTGACGCACCTGTGGGCGGAGGGCCCGGACGACGCCTCCGCGCAGGCACTGATCGAGGAGTGGTCGGGCATCGTGGACAGCGCGGGCCGCTGAGCCCGGCGCGGCCACCGCTCACGGAACCCTGCCGGCGCGGCGAACGGCGCGTCGGCAGGGGCCCGTTCCAG
Organism: Actinacidiphila sp. bgisy167; assembly: GCF_965342175.1. Taxonomy (GTDB): domain Bacteria; phylum Actinomycetota; class Actinomycetes; order Streptomycetales; family Streptomycetaceae; genus Actinacidiphila. The sequence continues at coordinate 10,463 of NZ_CBDRBL010000117.1, read as the reverse complement.
GCCGTCGGCGAGGACGTGCGACGATGTGCGGCATGTCGCAGCAGCACCCCGATCGGAGCAGCGCCCCTGCCAGGGCGGTGAACCGCCGTCCGGACGCCTCCATGTCGCTGCTGACCAACGTCATGGAGCACAGCCTCGACGACGGATACGCCGAGGCCGCCGCCCGCCGGGGTGCGACGGGGACCTCCCGACTGCCCGGAACACTGCGCGGCCGTCTGGTGCTCGCCCTGGGGCTGGTGCTGGCCGCCGTGGTGGTCACCGTGGGCGCGGCGCAGACACGCGTGGCGGCCCCCACACTGGCCAAGGAGCGGCAGAAGCTCATCGACCGCATCGAGACCGAGACCCGTGCCGCCGACGATCTGCAGAAACAGGTCGACGAACTGCGCGACGACGTGGCGGCCAGGCAGCGGCAGGCGCTCAAACACCAGGACGGCGACGCCGAGCGCGTGGCGCTGCTCGCCGGGGCGACGCCCGTCACGGGACCGGGCATCCGACTGGAGGTCGACGACGCCAAGGGGTCCTCGGCGGGCGGCGGCAGCGATCCGCGCACGACCAGCGACTTCTCCGACACCGGCCGCGTCCGGGACCGGGACATGCAGCGCGTCGTGAACGGCCTGTGGGCGTCGGGGGCGGAGGCGATCTCCATCAACGGGCAGCGGCTGACCTCGTTGTCGGCCATCCGCGCCGCGGGTGACGCCATACTGGTCGACAACCGGCCGCTGGTACCGCCCTACATGGTTCTGGCCATCGGGGCTCCCCAGAAGCTGAGCACGTCCTTCCAGGACAGTGCGGACGGGCAGTACCTGCATGTCCTGGAGGAGAACTACGGGATCCGCGCGCGCATCTCCGAGCGGGAGAAGCTGGAACTGCCCGCGGCTCCGAGTCTGATCATCCGCTCCGCGACCCCGGTCCCGCCGACCGGGCCGTCGCCGGGCGCATCCGGAAGTGGGAAGGGTACGAATTGATCGCCGTACTGGGCCTGATCGTTGGAGTGGTGGTGGGCCTGGTGGTCCGCCCCGTCGTGCCGACGGTGGTCGAGCCCTACCTCCCGATCGCCGTGGTCGCCGCGCTCGACGCCGTCTTCGGCGGTCTGCGGGCTATGCTCGACGGGATCTTCGACGACAAGGTCTTCGTGGTGTCCTTCCTCTCCAATGTCGTCGTGGCGGCGCTGATCGTCTTCCTGGGTGACAAGCTGGGGGTGGGCGCGCAGCTCTCCACAGGCGTGGTCGTCGTCCTCGGCATCCGGATCTTCTCCAACGCCGCGGCGATCCGCCGCCATGTCTTCCGGGCGTGACAGCACGATGAGTGACGAGAACGACCAGACGCCTGAGCACCTGCCGGACGGTCCGGAGCGGCCGGAGTCGCCGCGCCCCGGTGCCCCGGAAACCTCCGGCGAGCCGCGCAGGCCGGCCGAGGGTGCGGAGCCCGAGCCGCCCGCGCGGCCCTCCCCGCCGCAGCGCCCGGAGCCGCCCGCTGCCGGGCCGACGCCGGCCGTCGGGCCGACGGAGGGCCGGCGGCAGCCGTCGGCGGACACGGGGGAACGCGAGGGACCTGAGGGACCCGAGGGCGCAGCGCCCGCCATGACCGGCCGTCAGCGCCTGGCGGCGGGGCTGTGGCCGCCGCGGGTGTCCCGCGCCCAGTTGATCGTCGCGCTGCTGCTGTTCGTGCTCGGGCTCGGTCTGGCCATCCAGGTCCGCTCCACCAGTGACACCGGCGCTCTGCGCGGCGCCCGCCAGGAGGACCTGGTGCGCATCCTGGACGAGCTGGACAACCGCTCGCAGCGACTGGGCGACGAGCGGCGGCGCTTGGAGGAGCAGCGCACGGAACTGGAGAACAGCTCCGACCAGGCCGAGGAGGCCCGCAAGCAGACCGAGCAGAAGGCCGAGCAACTCGGGGTGCTGGCCGGCACGGTCGCCGTCGAGGGGCCCGGGATCACGCTCACCGTCACGGACCCCCACCACACGGTCGAGGCGGACATGCTGCTCGACGCGCTCCAGGAGCTGCGCGCCGCGGGAGCGGAGGCGATCCAGATCAACGACGTGCGCGTCGTGGCCGACACGTACTTCACCCAGGGGTCGGGCGGTGTGCGGATCGACGGGCACAAGGTGAACGCGCCGTACCGGTTCAAGGTCATCGGTAATCCACAAGATCTTGAACCCGCCCTGAACATCCCGGGAGGCGTGGTACAGACTCTGGAGAAGGAGCAGGCCACAGCGGATGTCGCGCGATCGGAGAAGATCGTTGTCGATGCCTTGCGGCCGTCGGAGCAGCCTGACTACGCTCAGTCGTCAACCCGGTGAGGCCGGGACGCGTGGGGTGTGCGGGGGAGGGCAGCAGAATGCGGGGGGTCGCCGCACCGCCGGGGTGGTGCGTGAGAGAAACTGTGTGTTGGTCGTGACTGAGGGTTCGTCCTGCCCCACGGGCGGGTCTGTGTCGTTCAAGGGGAATCGCCCGTGAAGTTGTTCGGTAAGTGGTTCGGCAAGAGTTCGCGTCCGGCTGGTGACAGCCCCACGGCGCGTCACCGCGCGCCGCGGCACGCGCAGGGGGAGGAGCAGAGCGAGGAGCGCCCGCTGTTCCGTGACGGCGTCGCTGCTCCGGGTGGTGACATTTCGGGCGGTCCTGGCGCGGTTTCTGTTGACCCTGCGGCTGCGGGGCGCATAGGTTTCCAGCAACCATCAGCCTCTGTCACGGGTGGAGGGTCCTTGCCGGTCTGTGCGCGGTGCGGGTTCCAGAACGCGGAAGCGAGCCGCTTCTGCTCCAACTGCGGCGCGCCGTTGCGTGCCGGAGTGCCGTCCGAGCGCGCCTCCGAGACCACGTCCACGATCTCCATCTCGGGGATCGAGGCGTACGAGGCGGAGGCGACGGGACAGACCGCGCTGCCGGCGCTGTCCCCGGAGGCCCAGGCGGCGGTCGACGCGCTACCCCCGGGCTCCGCGCTGCTCGTCGTGCGCCGTGGTCCCAACTCGGGGAGCCGCTTCCTCCTGGACGGTGAGCTGACGACGGCCGGCCGCCACCCGGAGAGCGACATCTTCCTGGACGACGTCACCGTCTCGCGGCGCCACGTGGAGTTCCGGCGCGCACCTGACGGTTCCTTCACCGTCTCCGACGTCGGCAGCCTGAACGGCACCTACGTCAACCGGGAGCGGATCGACTCGGTGACCCTGTCCAGCGGCGATGAGGTGCAGATCGGCAAGTACCGACTGGTCTTCTACGCGAGCCAGTGGGGCGCCTGACCCGCGAGGGAAGGTTCATGCTTCGTACACCGTCGGGCGGTGCCGGCAACGGCACCGCCACCGCGGACGACCGGCTGCTGAGCATCGGAGCGGTGCTCAACGAGTTGCGGGAGGAGTTCCCCGAGGTCACCATCTCCAAGATCCGCTTCCTGGAGGCGGAGGGGCTGGTGGAGCCGCAACGCACCCCCTCGGGGTACCGGAAGTTCACCGTCCGGGACGTGGAACGGCTCGGGCACGTGCTGCGCATGCAGCGCGACCACTACCTGCCGCTCAAAGTGATCCGCGACCACCTCGACGCCCTCGATCGCGGGGAACCCCTGCCGCTGCCGTCCCCGGCCTCCGGGGAGTCCAGGGAGCTGCTCGAGGTCGGCACGGTGGAACGGGAGGCGCCGGCGGCGCTGCGCATCGGCAGGGAGGAACTCCTGGCCGCCACGGGCGCCGAAGCGGACGAACTCGCCCAGTGGGAGGCGTACGGCCTGGTGGAGGCCGGCCCTGAGGGCGACTATGACGCCGAAACGGTGAACATCGCAAAGATCGTGGCCGATCTCGGCCGTTTCGGGCTCGAACCGCGCCATCTGCGCGCGGTGAAGGCGGCCGCCGATCGTGAGGCCGGGCTGGTGGAACAGGTGGTCGCGCCCCTGCGCAGGCACCGCAATCCGCAGACCAGGACGCACGCGGAGGCCACCGCGCGGGAGCTGGCGGCGCTGTCGGTGCGGCTGCACGCGGCGCTGGTGCAGTCCGCGCTCGGGGTGCGGCTCTTCTGAGCCGGTACGGCCCGGACGCGCCCATTCGGCGACCGGCCGGGCCCGTCCCGACTACCCAAACCTGCCGGGCACGGCCTAGGGTTGCTGTGTGAACGAGCTCGACGTCGTGGGTGTCCGGGTCGAAATGCCCTCCAACCAGCCGATTGTGCTCCTGCGCGAAGTGGGGGGCGACCGCTACCTGCCCATCTGGATCGGGCCGGGGGAAGCCACCGCCATCGCTTTCGCGCAACAGGGCATGACTCCCGCGCGGCCGCTGACCCATGATCTGTTCAAGGACGTGCTCGAGGCCGTCGGCCAGACGCTGACCGAGGTCCGGATCACCGATCTGCGCGACGGCGTCTTCTACGCCGAGCTGGTCTTCGCCAGCGGCGTGGAGGTGAGCGCCCGTCCCTCGGATGCCATAGCGCTCGCGCTGCGTACCGGAACCCCCATCTACGGGAGCGACGGTGTGCTGGACGACGCCGGCATCGCCATCCCCGACGAGCAGGAGGACGAGGTCGAGAAGTTCCGCGAGTTCCTCGACCAGATCTCGCCCGAGGACTTCGGCACCAGCAACCAGTGAAGGCCCGCGGGGGCCATCCGAGCAGCCGTACCCCCACCGTGGACACGGGAAACCACCTTTGGGGCTGATATCACTCGGCGTGCCGAGCGTGGCGATCGTTGACGCACCCGGAGTGACTGCCTACCGTCGAGAGGGAAAGTCCCGATGGCACGTGCGCGTGCCCTGAGGGGTGCGAAGGGACGGGAGGTCGGCGTGAGAAGCACCGGCGACGGTACGGCCTTCGGCGGCCCGTATCCGATGCGCGGGGCCCTGGCCCGCAACGCCGCGGCGCCCCCCGGAGGGGGCTCGGGGGACACCTCGGGACAGCTTCCGGAGGGGGCCGGCGACAAGGTCGGCTACCGCGGGCCCACCGCCTGCGCGGCCACCGGAATCACCTACCGCCAACTGGACTACTGGGCGCGGACGGGGCTCGTGGAGCCGAGCATCCGCCCCGCGTACGGCTCGGGGACGCAGCGGCTGTACAGCTTCCGCGACGTGGTGGTCCTCAAGATCGTCAAGCGGCTCCTGGACACGGGGGTGTCGCTGCAGAACATCCGCACCGCCGTGCAGCACCTGCGCTCCAGCGGGCCGGCCGAGCTCACCCGCATGACGCTGATGAGCGACGGCGCGACGGTGTACGAGTGCACCTCCCCGGACGAGGTCGTCGACCTCCTCAAGGGCGGTCAGGGAATCTTCGGTATCGCCGTGGGCGTGGTGTGGCGGGACGTCGAGGGCGCTCTGTCGCAGCTGCACTCCGAGCGGGTCGACACGGGGGAGACGCTGGTCGGCCACAATCCGGGCGACGAGCTGGCGCGGCGCCGCAACCGCGCGGGCTGAGCGGTCGCGACACCACACCCGTCCGCAGCACCCGTCCGTCCGCCGTACAGGTGTACGGCGGATGTCGGACCGGTGGTGCACCATCGGTGACTGTGAGAAGCGCGCCGACCATCCTGCACCTGGACATGGACGCGTTCTTCGCCGCCGTGGAGCAGGCGGCGAAGCCGAGTCTGCGGGGGAAGCCGGTCGTCGTGGGGGGCCTCGGGCCCCGTGGCGTGGTGGCGACCGCGTCGTACGAGGCCCGGGTGCACGGTGTGCACTCGGCGATGGCGATGGCGCACGCCCGCCGGTTGTGTCCGAACGCCGCCTACCTGGTGCCGCGCTTCGCCGTGTACCGGCAGATCAGCGATGTGGTGATGGAGTTGCTGTCGCGGTTGTCACCGCTGGTCGAGCCGCTCAGCCTGGACGAGGCCTTCGTCGACCTGGAGGCGGGCGGCATCGCGGACGACCCGCGTGCGGTGGGGGAGCGGCTGCGAAGTGACATCAGGGCGGCGACCGGCCTCACCGGCTCGGTGGGGCTGGCGGGCTCCAAACTCCTGGCCAAGATCGCTTCGGAGCGGGCCAAGCCGGACGGGCTGGTGGTCATCGAGCCGGGCACCGAGCGCGAGCTGCTGGCCCCCTTGCAGGTGCGCACGCTGCCCGGGGTGGGGCCCGCGACGGCGGAGCACCTGCGACGGGCCGGCATCCTCACGGTCGGCGAGGTGGTGGAGGCGGGGGAGGCCGAGCTCGTCCGGCTGCTCGGCAAGGCGCACGGGGCCCATGTGCACCAGATGGCCCTGGGGATCGACGAGCGGCCCGTGGTCGCCGACCGCGAGAGCAAGTCGATCTCGGTCGAGGACACCTTCGACGTCGACCTCACCGACCGGGTGCGCGTCCGGCTCGAGGTGGACAGGCTGGCCGACCGCTGTGTGCGCAGGCTGCGCTCCGCGGGCCGTTCGGGCCGCACGGTGGTGCTGAAGGTGCGGCGGTACGACTTCACGACGCTGACCCGTTCGGAGACCCTGCGCGCCCCGACGGACGACCTGGCCGTGGTCCGGGAGACAGCGGCGCGCCTGCTGGAGGCCGTCGACATCACGGGCGGCGTCCGGCTGCTCGGAGTCGGCGTCGCCGGACTCGCCGACTACACGCAGGAGGACCTCTTCGCCCAGGCGGCGGAACGGGAGGAGGAAGCGGCGGGTGCGCTGGAAGGGACCTCGGAGGGAGCGCCGGAGGCGTCGGCGCCGGGCGCCCCGGAGCCGGGGGCCGTGGAGCGGCGCTGGATGCCGGGCCAGGACGTACGGCACAGCGAGTACGGCGCCGGGTGGGTGCAGGGCAGCGGGGTGGGCCGGGTCACCGTCCGCTTCGAGGAGCCGGGCTCGGCGGCGCCGGGGCGCGTGCGGACCTTCGCGGTGGGCGATCCGGAGCTGGAGCCGTCGGAGCCGCTGCCGCTGGTGCCACCGGATCAGCCGCCGTCGCGATGTCAGCTGTCGCCTGCCAGCGTGCCGAAGTCGCGGTCCGGCGGCGGTTCCGGCACGGGACCGGACAGGGAGGGCCCGCTCATGCCGTAGTGGTGGTAGAGCTGGAGCTCCTGTTCGGGGGAGAGGTGCCGGCCCACGCCGAAATCGGGGGCGTCTTTGATCAGTGCCTTGTCGAACGGCACGCGCAGTTCCTCGCCGGTGAACTCGCTCGGGTCCAGGGGCACGAACGCGTCGCGGCTGAAGAGACCGGTGCGCACCGCGGCCCATTCGGGCTCCCCGGTGGCATCGTCGAGGTACACCTCGTCGATGATGCCGATCTTCACTCCGTTGCGGTCGAAGGCCCTGCGTCCGATGAGGCTGCGCGGATCGATACCGGTCTGCACGGTCCCTCCAACTGGTCGCGTTTAATCCTATTTAGGCATGAAAGGTGGCAACTGTCACATGCCCCCTCACCGGACCGCGCTGGTAGGCTGAAGGCGGCTGCTGACCCCTTGCGGGAGAGTCCCGGCGACGCGGTGAACCGCACGCCGGGCGCCGAAGGAGCAAACCCTCCCCGGAATCTCTCAGGCATCCGTACCGCAGGGGTGAGGTCACTCTGGAAAGCAGGAACGGGCGCCGCACCCCTGTGCGCGTTCGCGTCCTCACCGACGGTGAAAGCCGCCCCGGCGTGTGCGGGACGGTGAAGCTCTCAGGTTCAGATGACAGAGGGGGAGGCCGTGTCGCGCCAGACCAGGAGGCCTCCGCAGATGACCGCCAACCGCATACCACTCTCCGAGCTGGAGCGCGGCATCCCCTTCGAGCAGCGCCACATCGGGCCCGACGCCGGTGCGCAAGCCAAGATGCTCGCGCAGGTCGGCTACGGCTCGCTGGACGAGCTGACCTCCGCCGCCGTCCCGGACGCCATCAAGAGCGCTGAAGCGCTCGGCCTGTCCGACGCCCGCACCGAGCCCGAGGTGCTCGCCGAGCTGCGCTCGCTCGCCGACCGCAACCAGGTGCTGCGGCCCATGCTCGGCCTCGGCTACTACGGCACCTTCACCCCGCCGGTCATCCTGCGCAACGTCATGGAGAACCCGGCCTGGTACACGGCGTACACGCCCTACCAGCCGGAGATCTCGCAGGGCCGCCTCGAGGCCCTGCTCAACTTCCAGACAGTCGTCGCCGACCTCACGGGGCTGCCCACCTCCGGCGCCTCGCTGCTCGACGAGGGCACGGCCGCCGCCGAGGCGATGGCGCTGGCCCGCCGCGTCGGCAAGGTCAAGGACGGCGTCTTCGTGATCGACGCCGACACCTTCCCGCAGACCGTCGCCGTCATCGAGACCCGCGCCGAGCCCACCGGTGTCGAGGTGGTGGTCGCCGACCTCAGCCAGGGCATCCCGGCGGAGATCGCCGAGCGCGGCGTCTTCGGCGTGCTGCTGCAGTACCCGGGTGCCTCCGGCGCCGTGCGCGACCTGAGGCCGGTTATCGAGCAGGCCCACGGGCTCGGCGCCGTCGTCACCGTGGCCGCCGACCTGCTGGCCCTGACCGTGCTCACCTCCCCCGGCAAGCTCGGCGCCGACATCGCGGTCGGCACCACGCAGCGATTCGGCGTGCCCATGGGCTTCGGCGGCCCGCACGCGGGGTACATGGCCGTCCGCGACGCCTACGCCCGCAGCCTGCCGGGCCGACTGGTCGGCGTCTCCGTCGACGCCGACGGGAACAAGGCCTACCGTCTCGCGCTGCAGACCCGCGAACAGCACATCCGCCGCGAGAAGGCCACCAGCAACATCTGCACCGCGCAGGTGCTGCTCGCCGTCATGGCCGGCATGTACGCGGTCTACCACGGCCCCGACGGACTGGCGCAGATCGCCCGCCGCACCCACCGCTACGCCGCGCTGCTCGCCGCGGGCCTGCGCGCCGGCGGCGTCGAGGTGACCACCGGCGCCTTCTTCGACACCGTCACGGCCCGGGTGCCAGGCCGTGCCGCCGAGGTCGTGGCCGCCGCCCACAAGGCCGGGGTCAACCTGCGCCAGGTCGACGCCGACCGGGTCGGCATCGCCTGCGACGAGACCACCGGCCGTGCCGACCTCGCCGCGGTCTGGGGTGCCTTCGGCGTCACCGCCGACGTCGAGACCCTGGACGCGGCCACCGAGGACGCGCTGCCCGCCGCCCTGGTCCGCGAGGTTGACTACCTGACCCACCCGGTCTTCCACCAGCACCGCTCCGAGACCGCGATGCTGCGCTACCTGCGCCGTCTCGCCGACCGCGACTACGCGCTCGACCGCGGCATGATCCCGCTGGGCTCGTGCACGATGAAGCTCAACGCGACCACCGAGATGGAGCCGGTCACCTGGCCCGAGTTCGGCGCGCTGCACCCCTTCGCGCCGGCCGACCAGGCCGAGGGCTACCTGACCCTCATCCGCGAACTGGAGGAGCGCCTCGCCGAGGTCACCGGCTACGACAAGGTGAGCCTCCAGCCGAACGCCGGCTCCCAGGGCGAGCTCGCCGGTCTGCTGGCCGTCCGCGCCTACCACCGCGCCAACGGCGACTCCCAGCGCACGGTCTGCCTCATCCCCTCCTCCGCCCACGGCACCAACGCGGCCAGCGCCGTGATGGCCGGCATGAAGGTCGTCGTGGTGAAGACGGCCGGCGACGGTGAGGTCGACGTCGAGGACCTGCGTGCCAAGATCGAGCAGCACCGCGACGAGCTCGCCGTGCTCATGGTCACCTACCCGTCCACGCACGGCGTCTTCGAGGAGCACATCGCCGACATCTGCGCCGCGGTGCACGACGCCGGCGGCCAGGTCTACGTGGACGGAGCGAACCTCAACGCCCTGGTCGGTCTGGCGAAGCCGGGCCACTTCGGCGGCGACGTCTCGCACCTGAACCTGCACAAGACCTTCTGCATCCCGCACGGCGGCGGCGGCCCCGGCGTCGGCCCGGTCGCCGTCCGCGCCCACCTCGCCCCGTACCTGCCCAACCACCCGCTCCAGCCGTCCGCCGGCCCGGAGACGGGCGTCGGCCCGATCTCGGCGGCGCCCTGGGGCTCGGCCGGCATCCTGCCGATCTCCTGGGCGTACGTACGGCTCATGGGCGGCGAAGGCCTCAAGCGCGCCACCCAGGTGGCGGTGCTGAGCGCGAACTACATCGCCAAGCGCCTGGAGCCGCACTTCCCGGTGCTCTACACCGGCCCGGGCGGGCTCGTCGCGCACGAGTGCATCATCGACCTGCGCCCGCTGACCAAGGAGACGGGCGTGACGGTCGACGACGTCGCCAAGCGCCTGATCGACTACGGCTTCCACGCGCCGACGATGTCGTTCCCGGTGGCCGGGACGCTGATGATCGAGCCGACCGAGAGCGAGAACCTCGCGGAGCTGGACCGCTTCTGCGACACGATGATCGCGATCCGCGGCGAGATCGAGCGGGTCGGCTCGGGGGAGTGGCCCGCGGAGGACAACCCGCTGCGCAACGCCCCGCACACGGCGGCGGCCCTGGGCGGCGACTGGGAGCACCCCTACTCCCGTGAGGAGGCCGTCTTCCCCGCCGGTGTGTCGGCCGCGGACAAGTACTGGCCGCCGGTCCGCCGCATCGACGGCGCCTTCGGCGACCGCAACCTCGTCTGCTCCTGCCCGCCGCTGGACGAGTACGACGCGTA
>NZ_CBDRBL010000116.1:0-13920 GCF_965342175.1 Actinacidiphila sp. bgisy167 | reverse complement strand
TGGTCTTGCGGGATCAGGCCGTACACCAGGAGCTGAGTGGGGCGGGTGGGACTCGAGCCACGACCGACGGGGTGGCGATCCGCTGCTCTGGCCGGGCCGAGCCACGCCCCTCCCGCCGCTCCCATGCGGACGCTCAGGCGGCCCGGAGCGAGGCGCCGCGTTGGCGGGCGGGGTGGACGACGGCTGCGTAGGGTGGAGGGCGCCGCAACGGCCGGACCGACGGGAGGCTGGGATGAGCGCACAGAGCACGGACGGTTACACCGACGGCAACGCGCTGGCCGGACCGCTGCGGGAGATCTTCACGGTGGACATGACGACAGCCGTGGGCCGCTGCGCGGGCTGCGGGCTCACCGGTCCGGTGGCCGCGCTGCACGTGTACGACCACGCCCCCGGCCTGGTGGCGCGCTGTCCCGGTTGCGACGCCGTGATCCTGCGCCTGGTGCGCGGGCCGTCCGCCGCGTGGCTGGATCTGCGGGGCTCGGTGAGCATGCGCATCCCGCTGCCCGGCTGACGTCGCCGGGACACCGCCGCCTCGATCGAGCCGCACCGCGCGTCGCGGGCGCCAGGCGACGTGCGCCGGGGTGGGCCGGCGCGGCGGTCACCCGGCATCCCGGCGAGCGCTCGGGGTATCCGGTCTGTGACACGGGGACACCACGACCGGAGCAGACCGGAGCGGGGCGACGAAGAAGGGGGGCAGTCCGTGGCTCGATGGGCGGTACGCGGGCGTACGCGGCAGGGGACGGCAGAGGGGCGGCGGTCACCACTGGCCGTCCTGGCCCGGTGGGCGGCGATGGCCCTGGCCTTCCTGGCGATGGTGGCCTTCGGGGCGGTGCTGGCCCGGGCGACACTCGCCCCCTCGTACGCCTCGGAGGGGCTGGCCCACGCCAATCTGCAGCCCGGCGCGTCGCTGCGCCAGTACTACGAGCGGTACACGGTGGCGGGCGCCGTACGTCAGGTCGGCGGGAACGTGCTGCTGGGCATGCCCTTCGGCGTCCTGCTCCCGGTGCTGGCGCCGAAGGCCCGCGGTGCGCTGCGCGTGGTGGTGACGACCGGCCTGGTGATGGTCCTCGTGGAAATGGCGCAGGGGGCGGTGGTGCGGGGCCGTGCCTTCGACGTCGACGACGTGATCATGAACACCGCAGGCGCCCTGCTGAGCTACCTGCTCTTCGGACGCCGTCTCGGCCGGGCCGTGCACGCCGTCCGCCCGAAGGCCCCCTCCCGGCACCCGGTTTCGACGGCCGGGGGGTGGTCGCGCGGCCGTCGAAACGGTGCGGCCGGGAGGGCCGGGAAGCGCGGTGGGAGCGGCGGGGCGACGCGGGCCGGCCAGGGGGCCGCGGTCGAACTGCCCTCGGCCGGCAAGGCGTTGCCCGCCTTCCGGACGGCTCTCCGCAAGGCCTCCCGGCGCTCCTGAGCGGCGCCCGGCCCCCGGCGCTCCGCCGCTGGTGCGTCCCTGCCCGGCGCCGGAGCCGCATGCGGTTCGTCACACCGGAACGGCAAAAGCTTCCCCCCGAGCACGACGCTTTGTTACACAGGGGGCATTCATCCCCGATTGCCCCGGGAGGGGCGACATGAACGACGACGACACCCCGGACCGCCTCCACGCGTTCGAGCTGGACTTCACCGGCCACGAGAACCGCCGCCGGGCGGAGGTCATCGCCGCCCTCGGCGACGACTGGGACCCGGTGGCCGTGCTCCGCGGAGAGGACGCCGCGTACCGGCTCCTCTACTCCGGTCTCGACGAGGAGCAGGAGGCGGCGTTCAGCGCGCTGGTGGCCGCCGGCGTGCTGCCGCCCCGTGCGGCGGCCGGGGAGGACGACGGTGCGCCTTCCGATTGATCCGACGGCCGACCCCGGCCGCCGGGCCTGGGTGCCGTGCCCGCGCTGCGCGGACCACCAGGGCTGCGCCACCTGCGCCGCCGGCCGCAACTGCCCCGAGCACTGGCGCTACTTGCTGGCGAGCAAGGGGCCCGTTGTGCATCTGCAGTGCCCGGGCTGCACCCACACATGGGCCTGGGACTCCGGCTTCGGCGCGCACCACCGCAACGGCGCCTGAAGGCTGTGCCGCCCGGGCCGTCCACGGGCTGTCACCAGGCCGTCCACGGCCGTCCCGGCAGCCGGGCCGCCCGGCAGGCGACGGTCCGGCTGGTGTGCGAGGCTCGGGGTATGGGTCGGTCTCCCCGCCTGCGGGGAGCTACCGCGGCCCCCTCAGGGAGGCGATCATGGAAACCGATGCCCTGACGGTCGGCACCCTGCGAGAACTGCGCGCGACCAGGCCGTATCCGGCGGTGTCGCTGACCATGCCGACGCACCGGCGCGAGCCGGACAACGCCCAGGACGCCGTACGGCTGCGCAATCTCCTCGCTGAGGCCGAGCGCCGGATCGAGCACGATCCCGAGGCGTCCCGCCGGGCCCGGATGGCCCTCAAGACGCAACTTAAAGCCGCCGCCGCCGAGGTCGATCTGCGCCACTCGCTGGACGGGCTGATCATGTACGCAACCGAACGGGACCACCAGGTCTGGACGCTGCCCCGACCTGTGCCGGAGCGCGTGGTGCTCAGCGACAGCTTCCTCACCCGCAACCTGGTCGCGGCGAAGGCCAGGGCCCGCCCGTACTGGGTGCTGACGGTGTCGGCCGACCGGGCCACCCTGTGGAGCGGCAGCGGCCAGACGCTGCATCCCCACGACGCGCAGGGATTCCCGCTGGAGCCCGATCCCGTGCAGTGGGACCCCGAGCGGCAGGAGCAGGTCGGGGACCACCCGAGCACCTTCCGCGACGAGGAGACGCGCCGCTTCCTGCGGTCCGTCGACACCGCGCTGGCCTCGGTGCTGGCCGCCGACGGCCGGCCGCTGTACGTGGTCGGCCTGCCGGACGCGGTCTCCCTGCTCAGGGAGGTCGGCACCGCCATCGACGCCGCGGTGGCCGTCGTGCACAAGGGCGGCCTGGTGAACGGTCCGGCGCAGACGCTGCTTCAGGAACTCGCACCCGCGCAGAAGGAGTTCGCCGAACACGAGGCCGAGCGGATCAACAGCAGGCTGGTGGACGCCCGTAGCCGCAGGACCTTCGCCGCCGGTCTGGACGAGGTGTGGGAGTCCGTGTGCGAGGGCCGCGCCGAACTCGTCGTGGTCGAGGAAGACTTCCAGCGAGCCGTGCGGCTGAGCGATGGTCACCTCGTCCCTGTGGACGGCGCCACCCTGGAGACGGGCGGCTTCGAGGAGGGTCTGCGCGAGGACATCGTGGACGAACTGGTGGAGACCGCGCTCGACAAGGGCGCCGAGGTCCGCTTCGTGGCGCCAAACAGCCTCAAGGAGCACGACCGGATCGCGGCGGTCCTCCGCTACTGATCCTCCCGGCGGCGGGCCGCCATGCCGCTGCCGGCCGCCGCCGGGTTCGTCACCCGGGTCCGCTGTCGGCGGCGTACCCGGGTGACCTGTGCCCGCCGCCCGTGGGGTGGGACAGGCCGGCCGGATCAGCGGGCCGGAGGGCGGCTTCGCCGTGGTCCCCGAGAAGTGGGAACGCCCGGGCCCCCGCGCCGCCCGGGGCGGCTGCCTCCGCCTGAGCGCCTGCGCGAGGCGGCGGGGACACGGACGGGCGATGCCGCTGCGGCGGCGGTCGGTGCAGGCGGCAGCTGGGCCGGGCGGTGCCCGCCCGGGCACCGTGAGTGACCCGATGTCGCTGGGGAGCGATCGACGGCGGCGCGGCGACTTCGGCCCCGCTTAGCCGCTGGTCGTCGTCGGCGTCCCCGTGTTCCCGGCCACGCGGTGGATCCGTCCCGCCGCGGACTGGCCGCCCGGGCGCACCGGCCCGGACACCGGGCGGGACCGCCCCGCGGCGCTGGCGCGGGGCGAGGGATCATGGGGTCATGACGCCTTCCCCTCGTGCCCGCTCCTTCGACCGTGCCGCCGGACTCTACGCCGCGAACCGCCCCTCCTACCCGCCCGCCCTCTTCGACGCCGTCGAGGAGCTGGCGGGGCGCGCGCTGCGCGGCTCCCTGCTCGCCGACGTGGGCGCGGGGACGGGCATCGCCACCGCGCTGCTGCGCGGGCGCGGCGCCAGGGTCGTGGCCGTCGAGCCGGGTGACGGTATGGCCGCGGAGCTGCGCCGCAACCTGCCGGACGTGGCCCTCGTCCGCGGGGACGGCGACCGGCTGCCGTTGGCATCCGGCGCTTTCGACTTCGTGACGTACGCCCAGGCGTGGCACTGGACCGATCCGGGACGGTCGGTGCCCGAGGCCCTGCGGGCGCTGCGGCCCGGGGGGGCGTTCGCGCTGTGGCGCAACGATCCCGACCTGTCGGTGCCGTGGATCGCCGCGGAGCAGGAGCGGCTGCGCGACTTCTCCGGAGCACTGGCCCACCCCCGCTCGGGTCGGCTTCCGGAGGGTCCGGATTTCGCCGAGCGCCGGGTGCCGTGGTCCCGTCGGGTGCCCGTCGAGGTGCACCTGGCGAACCTCGGGACCCAGTCGGCGTTCCTGGTGCTCGGCGAGGAACGCGCCCGGGCCTTCCTCGACGCCGAACGGGAGCGCCTTGCACGGCACTTCCCCGACGGCATGGTGGAGGAGCAGTACGTCGTGACCCTGGTCCTCGCGATCCGCTGACGTACGGCTCGGCCGGCCGCAAGCGTCCCCGGCTCGTGCCACGGGCCGCGAAGCAGCACCGCAGCGCCGGCACGACCCTCCGCGGGCGCACACGGCGGCCACGGCACCGGAAACGGCTGCCGAGGCCGAGCCGACCGGATGGCGGGCCACCGGCGCGACGTCCGGTTGGGGCGGCGCAGCGGAACTGCCGCGACCGGCGACAACACGCCGACACGTGCTGCATGTTGAGGTTCCCGGAGACGCCGGCCCCGGTCATACCCGGGCCATCGAGGAGGGTGACGGGTCCCGGGGTCGCCCCAAGGTTCGCCGACATGCCCGGCAGGGCCCGCCGGACGGCCTCGAGCCGCTGTGCGCCTTGACGCACAGCGGCTCTGTGGTCATCGTCGCCGTCGGCCTTCGTGGCCGGCTGCACGGATCCCTCCCGGCGGACCGCTGAGGTGGCTTCTTCTCGGCCGCTGACCCGCTGAGCACGGGCGATGGCAGCGCCCCGGCGTTCGCCGACGGCAGCACCGCCACTGTCCCATGCCGAATCCACAGGCGCTCGCCCGGTGATCCGTATGGGCGACAACCGCGGCAGCGGACATCCGCCACGGCAGAGTGCCGCTCGCCCGAGCACCGCCCAGGTCCACTGCGCCCCTGTGCCAGGCCGGCACCGGCCACATCGCATCGGTATGACCGCCGCGGCCACGGGCCCCTGGACAGGTTGCGACGACCGCGGGATCGCTGCCCGGGCACTACCGTGGCGAGAGGGCACACCGGGACACCTGGCACAGCAACCGAGGGAGCACGCATGAAGAGCGCGGATCTGCTCGCCGACGCCTTCGGCAGGATTCGGGAGACCGTGCACGAGGCCGTCGCCGGCATGTCTCCGGAAGGCTTGCACGCACGGCCCGACGAGGGGGCGAATTCGATCGCCTGGCTCATCTGGCACCTCACGCGGATTCAGGACGACCATGTGGCCGACGTCGCGGGCACCGAACAGCAGTGGACCGCCGGCGGCTGGGCCGACCGCTTCGGCCTGCCGTTCGCACCGCTCGAGACGGGGTACGGCCATCGCCCCGAGGACGTCGCCGCGCTGCGCGTGGAGTCGGGCGAGCTGCTGACCGGCTACCACGACGCCGTGTACGAGCGGACGCTGGTTTATCTGCGGACCCTGCACGAGGCGGACTTCCCTCGCATCGTCGACACCAGCTGGAATCCGCCGGTGACCCTCGCGGTACGCCTGGTCAGCGTGGTGTCGGACGATCTGCAGCACGCCGGGCAGGCCTCCTTCCTGCGCGGCTGCGTGGAACGCGGCGCACTGTAGCGGTGGTCCAAGAGGTCGCGCAGATAGGCGGGGTGGAGAAAGGAGCGGGTCGAGGGCCGAGTCCGGCAAGGCGGAGAAGCAAGACGCAGCGGAGCTGCGGCGACCGACGACAACGCCGCCAGGCGAGAGCCATCGACCCGCGACGCCGGCCCGCCCATCCGCGCGACCTCTACGCCCAAGGGTGCCTGTGAGCGTCGCGGCACGTCCGTACAAGACTGCGGGCGGGAGACCACGACGCCCCGCGCGCCGCGCTCCCGCCCGCCGTCCGGGGCGGCGCCTCAGGAACGCGCGCCGACAGCGTCGGAGCCCTTCCCCGGTTCCTCGACGACACTGAGAGGGGCGGCGAGGGACTCCAAACTGCGGCCCTCGGCGCGGACACCGATGGCTGCCTCGACCAGGCCCGCGAGCGTCATCAGACCGGCGCCGAGGCAGAAGGCGAGGGTGGTGTCACCGGGTTCCCCGCTGCTGACCAGGCCGTTGAAGAGGAGAGGACCGGTGATGCCGCCGATGGCGGTGCCGACAGCGTAGAAGAAGGCGATGCACAGTGCCCTGGTCTCCAGCGGGAAGATCTCGCTGACTGTCAGATAGGCCGCGCTCGCGCCCGCCGAAGCGAGGAAGAGCACCGCGGTCCAGCAGGCCGTCATCGTCACCGCGTCGAGGGCGCCACGCTGGAACAGGTAGGCGGTGCCGAACAGCAGCAGGCCGGAACCGACATAGCTGCCGGTGATCATCGGCTTGCGGCCCACCGAGTCGAAGAGGCGGCCGAGCATCAGCGGGCCGAGGAAGTTGCCGACCGCGATGACGGCGAAGTAGTAGCCGGTGTCGCCGTTCGGCACGTCGAAGAAGGTGGTGAGGATGACGGCGTAGCCGAAGGTGACGGAGTTGTAGAGGAATGCCTGGCCGGAGAAGAGCGCGAGGCCGAGCAGAGTGCGGCGCGGGTACGCTCGGGTGACGGTGCGGGCGATGGTGAGGAAGCCGAGCTCGCCGCGGGGGCGGATGAGGATGCTCCCGCCCGGCTCCGGAAGGGGCTTTCCGCTCTCCTCGGCGACCGTGCGCTCCACGTCCGCGACCAGGCGCTCGGCCTCCTCGGCGCGGCCGTGGGTGAACAGCCAGCGCGGGCTCTCCGGCACGTGACGACGTACCAGCAGGATGGCCATGCCCAGGACGACGCCGATGCCGAAGGCGAGCCGCCAGCCGACGTCGGTGGCGAACAGCGAGGTGTCGAGCAGCGCGATGGAGGCGAAGGCGCCCCCGGCGGCACCGATCCAGAAGCTGCCGTTGATGATCAGATCGACCCTGCCGCGCACCCGCGCGGGAATGAGCTCGTCGATCGCCGAGTTGATGGCGGCGTACTCACCGCCGATGCCGAATCCCGTGAAGAAGCGGCACAGGATGAAGAACCAGGCGCTCCACGAGACCGCGGTGACCGCCGTGGCCGCGAGATAGACGGCCAGGGTCACCATGAACAGCTTCTTGCGGCCGAGGCGGTCGGTGAGCCTGCCGAAGAACAGCGCGCCCATGCAGGCTCCCGCGACATACACCGCGGCCGCCAGCGTGGTGACCTGAGCGGTGCTGATGTCGATGCCGCTGCCCCGCTCGGCCAGCCGGCCCGCGATGTTGCCGACGATGGTGACCTCGAGGCCGTCGAGGATCCACACGGTGCCGAGGCCGATCACGATGCGCCAGTGCCAGCGGGTCCACGGCAACCGGTCCAGGCGGGCCGGTACATCGGTCCGCAGAGCTCCCGACGGGTCGGCGTGAGCCGTCGAAGCCGACATGGGCACCTCCTTGACGAGTCCTTCTGTCCGCGACCGCGCCTTCCCCCGGCCGGATCCTTCATGCTCGGGCCGGAGCGGCACCGCCCCGGGCGGTGCCGCCGCCGGGCCGCGCCGGTGCCGCTGTCGCCGCCCGGTCGGCGCGGGGGCCGCAGTCGCGGGAGCGGACGCGTGCGGGCCGCTCTGCGGCGCCCGCCCCGCGCCGCGCGACTCCTCGCGCGGCCGGCCCTGCCCGGCTGCCGTATCGACGACAGGTGAGGTGTCCGGACGGCTTGGAGGCAGCGCGGACAGGCGGGTGCGGCAGGGAGCGAGGCGAGGGCCGAGTCCGGCACGGCGGAGAAGGCAGACCCAGCGCAGCTGCGGCGACCGACGACACCGCCGCCGGGCGAGAGCCGTCGACCCCCGACGCCGGCCCGCCCATCCGCGCGGCCTCTTATAGATTGGTGGGGTGACCCTGCCCGACAAGGGGGACGACGAGCGGCGCACCGCGGTGACACCGCCGGTCGACTACGCGGCGCTTTTCGAGGCGACGCCCACTCCCAACCTGATACTGGACGCGGATCTGGTCATCGTGTGCGTCAATCGGGCGTACCTGGAGGTGACCGGACGCACCCGGCCGGACCTGATCGGGCAGTGCATCTTCGACGCGTTCCCGGACAACCCCGCCGACCCGATGGCCGACGGGGTGCGCAACCTCAGAGCCTCGCTGCGCCGCGTCCTCACCTCCCGCGAGGCCGACACGATGGCGCTGCAGAGGTACGACATCCCGGTGGTGGCCGAGCCCGGGAGGTTCGATGAGCGCTGGTGGAGTCCCATCAACACCCCCGTATTCGGGCCGGACGGCTCCGTGGAGTGGATCATCCACCGGGTGGAGGACGTGACGGCGTTCGTCCAGGCCCGCCGGCACCGGCACATACTGCAGGGCGGCGACCTGAGCAGGCGGGAGCAGGCCATGGAGGCCGAGCTGTACGTGCGGGCCCGCGAACTGCAGCGCCTCAACGACCAGCTGCGCGAGGCCCACGCCCGCGAGCGGAAGGTCGCCCTGACGCTGCAGGAGGCCATGCTCCACTCGCCGGACCTGGCCGAGCACGGGGACATCGCGGTGCGCTACCTGCCGGCGGCGGGCTCGCTCAATGTGTGCGGCGACTGGTACGACGTGGTCAACCTCTCGCCGTCCAGCTACGCGGTGGCGGTCGGCGACGTCGTGGGCCACGGTCTGGCGGCCGCCAGCGTCATGGGGATGCTGCGCAGCGCGCTGAGCGCGGCGATGCGCACCGTCGGCGGTCCGGCGAAGGCCCTGGAGGTCGTCGGCATGTACGCCCGCTCCGTCGATGGCGCGGTCGCCACCACCGCCGTCAGCGCGCTCATCGACAAGGAACGGCTCAGCATCAGCTACAGCAGCGCCGGGCATCCGCCTCCGGTGCTGCTCCACGGCGACGGCCGCTGCGAACTGCTGGACCAGGCCACCGACCCGCCCCTGGGCGCCCGGCTCCACCACGGCACCCGGCCGCAGGCGACGGTGCCCTACCGTCCGGGGGACACGCTGGCGCTCTACACCGACGGGCTGATCGAACGGCGCGGTGAGGACATCGACGCGGGTCTGGCCCGGCTGACCACCGCGCTCGCCGAGACGCCCGGGCTCGCCGCGGAGCAGCTCGCGGACGCGCTGCTGGCCCGGCTCGGGGCATACGGCGACACGACGGACGACATCGCGCTGGTCACCGTGCGCCTGTGAGGCCCGGCCGCGGCCGGGCGGCGCGGTGGCCGGGCGGTCCTCCCGGGCCTACCGTGATCTGAAGGGGTCCGGCATGGCGTGGACCTGAGCAGCGAGGAGGCCGCGGGTGCCCGATCGCGGTGGGCTGGAGTGGGTGCGGGCCCGTGATCCCGGTCTTCAGGCGGTGCGCCGCTCCGCGCGGGTGACGCTGGTGGCGTGCCTGAGCTTCTACGTGGCGCGCTACGTCTTCGACGACCCGATCGCGGCGATCTACGCCCTCTTCGGCTCCGTCGCCTCCGGCGCCCTGTCTCATGTGCCCGGTACGCCGGGCGAGCGTGCCCGGGCGCTGCTGGCCTCGCTGCCGGTGGCCGCGCTGATGGTGGCCCTGGGCACGGTCCTGGCCGTGAGCGACTGGGCGGCGGCCCTCGGGATGCTCGGGGTCGGATTCGCGGTGACGTACGCGGGGGTGGGCGGCCCCAAGCTGGTGGGGCTCGCCAACGGCCTGCAGTTGTTCTACATCCTGCCGTGCTTCCCCCCGTACCAGCCGGAGACGTTGGGGCTGCGCCTGTGCGGACTGGCCGCCGGCGTGCTGCTGATGGCGGCGGCCGAGGTGTGCGTGTGGCCGCAGCCGTCGCCGGGACGCTACCAGGACCGGCTCGCCGACGCGTGCGAGACGGCGGGGCGTGCCCTGCAGTCGCTGGCGCTGGAGCCGCCGGTGGCGTCCGAGCGGCTGGACCGGCTGCTGGAGACGGCGCAGCGACTGCGTATGAGCCACGTACCGCAGGACGAGCGCCCGGCGTCCGCGGGATCGCGCGACCGGGCGCTGTCCCAGGGGGCGGCCTACGCGCGCCACCTGCTGGCGCAGACCGGGCAGTTGGCCGAGGACGCGGTGCACCGCACACCGGCTCCCGACCCCGTGCGGTCGCGCATGCTGCTGGCCTCGGCCACCGCCTGCCACAGCGCCGCGCGGGCCCTGCGGGGCGAGGCCCCGCCGCCCCTGGGCACCCCGTGCGCGGCGGCCGCGGCCGCCTTCGAGGAGCACCGGGTGCGACGGCCGGTGGCCGGGGCGTCCTCGGCGACGACTGTCCGGGACGGGGCGATCGCGCTCGACATCACGTACACCGCTTCCTTCCTGGTCACCACCGTGCGCATCGCCCTCGGCGCCCCCGTATCGCCCGCCCCTGCCCGGCCCGCGGGCCGGCCGGGACCGTTCTGGTACGCGGGGCAGCCGGCCACCGCGCTGTACGGGCACCGGCTGCGGGCCCATCTCACGCCGCGCTCGGTCTACTTCCAGAACGCCGTGCGCATCGCGCTGGCACTCGCCGCGGCACGGCTGGTCGCGGGCGGGCTCGACCTGTCGCACGGCTTCTGGGCGCTGCTGACCACGCTGACGGTGATGCGCACCAGCGCCGCCGGCACCCGTACGACCGTGGTCCCCGCGGTGCGGGGCACGTTGGTGGGGGCCGGCGCCGCGGCGGTGCTGCTGATCCTCGCGGGCGAGCACACGCCGGTGTACGCGGTCGCGATGCCGCCGGTGTTCTTCCTGGCCTTCACCGCGAGCACACTGCTCGGACTCGGGTGGGGGCAGGCGTTCTTCACGGTCGCCGTGGCCACCGCCTTCACCCAGATCGCCCCGGCGGGTCCCGAACTCGCCGCCTTCCGGATCGCGGACGTCGTCGCGGGCGCCCTGACCGGCGTCCTCGTCGGCCTGCTGGCCTGGCCGCGCGGCGGCACCGGTGAGCTGGGGCGGGCCTGTTCGCGGCTGCTGGACCAGAGCACCCGGGCCGTCACCGAGATCACCGACTGCATCACCGGCACTGGCACGATCGGCGACGTTCTTCACAGGACGCGCCTCGCCCAGCTGATCGCAGAGGCGAGCTACGCGCAGTTCGCCTCCGAACGCGACACCGACGGGGCGGGGCCTCCCCCGCCGACGGACTTCCAGGCGATCATGCTGGCCGGAAACCGGGTGCTGACCATGGGGCAGACCCTGGCCGACCACTGTCCGCCCGGCGCCCTCGCGGCGTGGCCGCTGAGCGCCGCGCACCTGCGGGACGCGGCGCGCCATCTGCGACTGACCGCCCTGCCGCTGACGTACGACCTGCGCTCGGGGTCCATGCGCCCGCCACCCGTCGAGCCTCCGGACCGGAGCGTACCGACGGACCGCACCGTGATCGCGGACGTCTGCGCCGCCTCGGGCGGCCGGGCGCCCGACCCGCTGCTGTACTACGCCGTCGACGCCGCGATCTGGCTGGCCAGCCTGCAGCGGGTGGTCAACGCGATCCGCCGGCCGGCGGAAGATCGCGCAGCAGTGCCGGGTTGACGGCCTCGAGGATCGTGGCGACGTCCTGGCGGGGCACCGCGGGCCACAGGATCTCCCGCGCGCGGCGGTACTTGGCGGCCAGCCGCAGCCGCTCGGCCTCGTCCAGCCGCGCGACCCGGTCCGGACGGCTGTTGTGGGCGTTGTCGGCTATCTTCACCAGGGCCGCGTCGCGGCAGCCGGCGATCCGCCGCAGTTTCTCCTCGTAGGACAGGCCCGGCTGGTTGGTGACCTGCTCGACGAGGGCGACGACTCGGTCCGGTACACCGGCGGCGCGCAGCCGGCCGGCGGTCCAGGACGTGTCCTCGATGACGTCGTGCAGGAGCCCGGCCATCTGCAGATCCGGGCCGAAGGCGGCGAGCCCCGCCGCGACCGCCCGGACGTGCTCGATGTAGGGGACGCCGATGCGGTCGGTCTGGCCCTCGTGCGCCTGCCGGGCCAGGGCGTCGGCGTCGGCCACGCTACTCTTCACGACACCCCATCCTCGGGGGTGCGGGGCGGGAGGTCCAGCCCCGCACCCCTGGTACGCCCCCGCAGGCGGCCGTTTCGTCCTGCCCCGGCATCTCGCGGCGTGACCCTGTCGCGCGCTGGGGGACGCCTACCGCCTGCGTCCGCGGGGACGCCAAGCCGACAAGAGAAAACACTCATAGTGATTCCATCGGTCGCGCGCGTGGCGGGCACCTGCCCCGTCGCCGCCGGGTGCGACGCGCAACGAGTGTCGCCACAGCGGCCCAGCCCACGGCCGGATTCCCGCCCGGCACTTCCCGCCATTCCGCCGCGCCCGGGGCAAGACGGCGGAATCCGTGCCGGTGGAAGTGAATTCCCCGTCACCGAAAGGAAGTTCCCGAGAATGCCCGGCGCTGCCGGGGCCTTTCTGCGCCGGAAAGCGCTGGAGCGCCCAAACTGCTTGCATCATCAAGTAAATTCCGAACGTCTCGCCCTGTCAACTCCACAACGGCACACCACTCCCCAACAGGAGCGACGCGCTGTGCCGGACGGGTCGTCAGATCTCCCTGAGCGCAGCGGGAAGGGAATCCACTGCTTCCGATCCCCGGACCCGACGCCTCGCGGGCATCGCTGCGGCCTTCTGTGATCTTCCCCACCGCGACGCGACGGAATACAAGGAACGAGGCTCCCGGTTGTCGCCATGCGTTCGATCGCAACTGAACCGGAGGCAGAAATGAACGGCCCGCTTCCTTCCTCGGACGGCAGTGGCAGAAACACCGACGGCACCCGGATCGTCGTCCCGCTGTGGCGGGCCCCGCTCGCTGGAGACGATGGCCGCGCGGCTTCCCGTCCGGCCACCCAGAGTGACCGGCAGGGCTTCCGGGCCTCGCGATGAGCGTCATCGCGCCCTACGCGCACCGCGCCCGCCACCTGGCGTACGACGCCGTCTCCTGCCGTGCGACCCATGCCGGGCCGCCGGTCTCCGCCACGTCCCGCCTCGTCCCGCGCGTCGCCGTCGTCGTGGCCGCCGTCATCGCCTACTTCGGCGTCCGGGGCCTGACCGACAGCTCCCCGGGATCGGCCCTGCGCAACGCCGACCGGGTCCGGGCCGCCGAGGGGTTCCTGCACCTGGACTGGGAATCCTCGCTGCAGAAGCTGGTCGTGGGCGATCCGGCCGTCACACGGGTCCTCAACTGGATCTATATCTTCGGCCACTGGCCGGTCATCGCGGTCACCCTCCTGTGGCTGCTCTCCCGGCACCCTGAGGTGTACACCCGGACCGCCGGGGCGATGCTCGCGTCGGGCGCGGCCGGGCTCGCCGTCTTCGCCGCGTACCCCGTGGCCCCGCCACGGCTGGCGGCACCCGGCATGACGGACACCGTGACACAGCAGTCCCACGCCTACCGGGTGCTGCAGCCGCCCG
Organism: Actinacidiphila sp. bgisy167; assembly: GCF_965342175.1. Taxonomy (GTDB): domain Bacteria; phylum Actinomycetota; class Actinomycetes; order Streptomycetales; family Streptomycetaceae; genus Actinacidiphila. The sequence continues at coordinate 345 of NZ_CBDRBL010000116.1, read as the reverse complement.
CCTTCACCAACCAGTACGCGGCGATGCCGAGTCTGCACGTCGGCTGGAACCTCCTCATGACGCTCGCGGTCCTCGCCGCCACCCGGCGGATATGGCTCCGGGTCCTCGCCGTCGTGCTCACCGTGTCCATGGACGCCACCGTCGTCCTGACCGCCAACCACTATGTGCTCGACGCACTCGCCGGCGCGGCCCTCGCCCACGCGGGCTGGTACGCCGCCGCACGATTCCCCGCCGGCCGGCGGATGAGATCGCTGCCCGGCTCCTTGCTCGCCGGGCCCCCGCGCCGGCCTCCCCGGCGGTGACGGCGCGCGTCGGCGGTGCGGAGGTCCCGTCGCCCCCACTCCT
>NZ_CBDRBL010000115.1:0-15038 GCF_965342175.1 Actinacidiphila sp. bgisy167 | reverse complement strand
CGGCACCACGCACAGCGCGGCGGCGCCCGGCACGCCGCGCGGCCCCGGGGCGTCGCCGTCGCCGCCGGACCAGGGCAGAACGCACACCACCGCGTGGGCCTCGTCCGCGTCCGGGCCGAGCGCGGCCGCGAGCGCCGCGCGGGCGGCCGTGCGGCCGGGCCCGGGGGCGGAGCCGAGCAGACGGCCCAGCGCCCGGCCGGCGTCGGCGCCCGCGCGGGACTCGGCGGCGAGCAGCGCGCCGATGCGGGCCGCCACCGACATGGCCGCCTCCAGCTGGGCCTCGGTGGGCCCGCTGGTGTCCAGCAGCCACACGTACCCGTGCACCACGCCGCCGTGCCGCACCGGCAGGCACAGCCGGGGCCGAAAGACCCCCGCGGCCGGGTGCGCGGGGATACGGACCGGTGCCGTGGCGCGGGCGATGCCGAAGCGCTCGAACCACGAGCGGACCTCGGCGGTGGAGCGGCGGGTGAGGATCGACCGGGTGCGCACCGGGTCCATGGCGCTGTCGTCGTCGCTGTCGTGCGCGCCGAAGGCGATCAGCCGGAAGTCGCGGTCCTCCAGGGTCGCGGGGGCGCCGAGCAGCGCCGAGACCTCGTCGACCAGCTCCTGGTAGTCACCGCGCACGCCGCCATTGTCCCTCATACATCTGTATGAGGGACGCCGATCGGATGCGTGACAGCTGTCGATGGCGGGCGGGGTAGGTGAATCCTAGATTTCACGGCGACGCTGCCTGCCCCCGGCAGCCCTTCATCCAGGAGGAGACCGTGCTGGGTCCCGTGCTGCTCGCCGCCTCGCGCAGCGACCGTATGCGCCGCGTCGTCGCGGGCGCACCGATCACCCGACCCGTGGTGAACCGCTTCATCGCGGGTGACGAACTGGCGCCCGCCATGGACACCGTGCGCTCGCTGACCGCCTCCGGCCTGGAGGTCACCCTCGACCACCTCGGTGAGGACGTGACGGACAAGGCGACCGCGCTCGCGACCCGCGACGCCTATCTGCGGCTGCTGGAGGCCCTCATGGCCGAGGGCCTCGGCGCCCGCGCCGAGGTCTCCGTGAAGCTGTCGGCCTTCGGGCAGGCCCTTCCGGCCGGCGGACACGACATCGCGCTGGAGAACGTCCGGCCCGTCGCAGAGCTGGCGAGCGAGATCGGCACCACCGTCACGCTGGACATGGAGGACCACACCACGGTCGACTCCACCCTCGCGATCCTCGCCGAGTTGCGCCGGCGCCACCCCGGCACCGGCGCCGTCCTGCAGTCGTACCTCTTCCGCACCGAGGAGGACGCCCGCGACCTCGCCGTCGCCGGCTCCCGGGTGCGCCTGGTCAAGGGCGCCTACAAGGAGCCCGCCGACGTTGCCTACCAGGACAAGGCCGAGGTCGATCGCGCCTATGTGCGCTGCCTGAAGATCCTCATGGCGGGCGAGGGCTACCCGATGATCGGGTCCCACGACCCGCGGCTGATCTCCATCAGCCAGGAGCTCGCCCACCGCCACGGCCGCAAGCAGGGCTCGTACGAGTTCCAGATGCTGTACGGCATCCGTACCGCCGAGCAGCGGCGCCTGGCCGAGGAGGGCGAGCGCATGCGCATCTACGTCCCCTACGGAGCAGACTGGTACGGGTACTTCATGCGGCGTCTCGCGGAGCGGCCGGCGAACCTGGCCTTCTTCCTGCGGTCCTTCCTCCCCACCCGCTGAGCCCACGACCCCACAAGGACACAAGGAGATGTCTTCCATGGACGCTGTGACCCAGGTCCCCGCCCCGGTGAACGAGCCGGTGCACTCCTACGCCCCGGGGAGCCCGGAGCGGGCCCGGCTGGAGGCGAAGCTGAAGGAGCTGGCCGGGAACCCGGTCGAGCTGCCCATGACCATCGGCGGCGTGAAGCGGATGGGCGGCGGCGAGCGCTTCGACGTCGTGCAGCCGCACAACCACGGCGCCCGCCTCGGCACCTACGCCAACGCCACCCAGGACGACGCCCGCGACGCGATCGAGGCCGCGCTGGCCGCCGCCCCGGCCTGGCGCGCCATGTCCTTCGACGACCGCGCCGCCATCATCCTGCGCGCCGCCGACCTGCTGGCCGGCCCCTGGCGCGAGACGATCGCCGCCTCCACGATGCTCGGCCAGTCCAAGACCGCGCAGCAGGCCGAGATCGACAGCCCCTGCGAACTGGTCGACTTCTGGCGCTTCAACGTGCACTTCGCCCGCCAGATCCTGGCCGAGCAGCCGATCGCCAACGCCCCGGGCGTCTGGAACCGCCTCGACCACCGCCCGCTCGAGGGCTTCGTCTACGCGATCACGCCCTTCAACTTCACCGCGATCGCCGGCAACCTGCCGACCGCCCCGGCGCTCATGGGCAACGTGGTGGTATGGAAGCCGTCCCCGACCCAGACGCACGCCGCCGTGCTGCTGATGGAGCTGCTGGAGGAGGCCGGGCTGCCCAGGGGCGTCATCAACCTGGTCACGGGCGACGGCATCGCCGTCTCCGAGGTCGCCCTGGAGCACCCGGACCTGGCCGGCATCCACTTCACCGGCTCCACCCGGACCTTCCAGCACCTGTGGCGGACGGTCGGCGACAACATCGAGAAGTACCGCTCCTACCCGCGGATCGTCGGCGAGACCGGTGGCAAGGACTTCGTCGTCGCCCACCCCTCGGCCGACCCGGCGGTGCTGAGGACCGCGCTGACCCGCGGCGCCTTCGAGTACCAGGGCCAGAAGTGCTCCGCCACATCCCGCGCCTACATCCCCCGCTCCCTGTGGGAGAACGGCTTCAAGGAGGAGTTCGCGGCCGAGGTCGACGGCCTCACCATGGGTGACGTCACCGACCTGTCGAACTTCATCGGCGCCGTGATCGACGAGCGCGCCTTCGCCAAGAACAAGGCCGCCATCGACCGCGCCAAGTCCGACCCGACCGTCGAGGTCGTCGCCGGCGGCACCTACGACGACAGCGTCGGCTACTTCGTCCGGCCGACCGTGCTGGTCTCCTCCGACCCGGAGAACGAGATCTTCCGCGAGGAGTACTTCGGCCCGGTCCTCGGCGTGTACGTGTACGACGACGCCGACGAGGACGCCTTCGAGGCGATGCTCACCCAGATGGAATCGGTGGCCGCGTACGCGCTGACCGGCTCTGTCATCGCCCGTGACCGGGCCGCCGTCGCCCACGTCATGGAGAAGCTGCGCTTCGCCGCGGGCAACTTCTACATCAACGACAAGTCCACCGGCGCCGTGGTGGGCCAGCAGCCCTTCGGCGGCGGCCGCGCCTCGGGCACCAACGACAAGGCCGGCGCCGCGCAGAACCTCCTGCGGTGGACGTCGACCCGCTCGATCAAGGAGGCCCTGGTGCCGCCGACCGACTACCGCTACCCGCACATGGGCTGACCTCCGCGTCACCCGGACGAGCCCGCAAGGGGCAGGGCCCGGCACCCGCGATCCGCGGGGCGCCGGGCCTTCGCCGTCTCAGATAGTAGGAAGTCCGAGTAATTGTGGAGACAGATCGGCTGCGCTGCCCTAGCTTTGTAGAAGCCGAACGTCTCGCTCCACCAGCGACCGGCGGACGAGGGCCGCGCACCGCACGCAGGTCACCCCCTGCAGCGCCGCTCCCCGCCCCGTTCTATGGCGACACAACCCTCCTCTTCTTCTCCAGGAGCTGTTCACCATGGACGAGACTGCCCGCAAGAACGCCGCGGAGGCCCTCCAGCGCGCGCTGGACCGCCGTGACAACGGTGGCTCGACGGGGCACGAGCCGCGATGAGCGCACTGGTCGTGCCCCGGCGGATCAGCCGTCTGCGGCGCCTGGCCTATCTGGCCGTCCGAGCGATGGTGTGGTGAGCGATCCGCCCGCCGCCCCTTCGGCGCACCGCGCCGGCCCGGCCCGCCCTGCCGTCGTGCTGCCTCCGTCCGACGGCGCGGGCGGGGAGCGGCGTCCTCCGACACCCCGTCACCGTGGATCAGGCGCGCGCTCCGGCGTGCGCGGACGGTTGGCGCCGATCGGGCGCGGCCGCGGGGCGCGGCGGTGCCCGGCGAGTACGCGCCACGTCCGCCATGCGGACGTCGCGTGTCATTCTATGGACGGCAGAGTAGGGTTTCCGTCATGTCTCGCAGCATCAGTCTCGCAGTGATCCCCGGTGACGGAATCGGCCAGGAGGTGGTGGCCGAGGGCCTGAAGGTCCTCTCCGCCGTCCTTCCCCAGGACGTGAAGCTGGAGACCAAGGAGTACAACCTCGGCGCCAAGCGCTGGCACGAGACCGGTGAGACCCTGCCGGACGCGGAGCTGGAGCAGCTCAAGGCGCACGACGCGATCCTGCTGGGCGCGGTCGGCGACCCGTCGGTGCCCTCCGGAGTCCTGGAGCGCGGGCTGCTGCTGAAGCTCCGTTTCGCCTTCGACCACCACGTCAACCTGCGGCCCTCCCGGCTGTTCCCGGGTGTGAGGAGTCCGCTGGCCGGCGAATCGGACATCGACTTCGTCGTCGTCCGCGAGGGCACCGAGGGCCCGTACGTCGGCAACGGCGGTTCGTTGCGCACCGGTACGCCGCAGGAGGTGGCCACCGAGGTCAGCCTCAACACGGCGTTCGGCGTCGAGCGCGTCGTGCGGGACGCCTATGCCCGCGCCCAGGCGCGCCCCCGCAGGAAGCTGACGCTGGTGCACAAGAACAACGTCCTCGTGCACGCCGGCCACCTGTGGAAGAGCATCTTCGACACGGTCGGTGCGGAGTACCCCGACGTCACCACCGACTATCTGCACGTCGACGCGGCGACGATCTTCTTCGTCACCCAGCCGGAGCGCTTCGACGTGCTCGTCACCGACAACCTCTTCGGTGACATCCTCACCGACCTGGCCGCCGCCGTCACCGGTGGCATCGGCCTCGCCGCCAGCGGCAACATCAATCCGAGCGGCGCCTTCCCCTCGATGTTCGAGCCGGTCCACGGCTCCGCCCCGGACATCGCGGGCCAAGGCAAGGCCGACCCGACCGCCACCGTGCTCTCGGTCGGCATGCTGCTGCAGCACCTCGGATACACCGCCGAGGCCGAGCGGATCGAGGCCGCCGTCGCCGCGGACCTCGCCGAGCGCTCCGGGACGCGCGGCACCTCCGAGATCGGCGACGCGCTCGCCGCACGAGTAGCCGGCTGACCGCCGGGTCAGCCCGCCAGTCGGCCCGGCCGGTCAGCGACCAGACCACGACTGACCATGATCCGTCGGGCCGCGCATGTGTGTCCCCGGCTCCGCCGCTGCGATAATCGGCGGTGGGGCCGCTGTGCGAGGGGAAACTCGGACGTCCTATCAGCTGGGGGACGCGGGTGCGGTCCGCTACGACCCTGACGCGAAGGACACCACACATGACGACGCCCACGATCGAGCTCAAGCCCTCCTCACACCCGCTGCCCGACGCGCAGCGCGAGGCGATCCTCGCCAACCCCGGCTTCGGCCGCTACTTCACCGACAACATGGTGACGATCCGTTGGACCGAGGGTCGGGGCTGGCATGACGCGGAGCTCGTGCCGTATGCGCCGCTCTCCATCGACCCGGCGAACATGACGCTGCACTACGCGCAGACGATCTTCGAGGGACTCAAGGCCTACCGGCAGCCGGACGGGTCCGTCGCCACCTTCCGCCCCGAGGCCAACGCCGAGCGCTTCCAGGCCTCCGCCCGGCGCCTGGCCATGCCCGAGCTGCCCGTCGAGACCTTCATCGCCGCCGTCGACGCGCTCGTCACCCAGGACAAGGCGTGGGTGCCCAGCCAGGGTGAGCAGTCGCTTTACCTGCGGCCGTTCATGTTCGCCACCGAGGTCGGCCTCGGTGTCAGGCCGGCCAACGCGTATCTGTTCATGGTCATCGCCTCCCCGGCCGGCGCCTACTTCCCCGGCGGCGTCAAGCCCGTCTCCGTCTGGCTCTCCGAGGAGTACGTCCGTGCCGCGCCGGGCGGCACCGGCGCCGCGAAGGCCGGCGGCAACTACGCCGCTTCGCTGGTCGCGCAGGCCCAGGCCATCGAGCACGGCTGCGACCAGGTCGTGTGGCTGGACGCGATCGAGCGCCGCTGGATCGAGGAGATGGGCGGCATGAACCTGTACTTCGTGTACGGGGACAAGATCGTCACTCCCGAGCTCACCGGCTCCCTCCTGCCCGGCATCACCCGCGCCTCACTGCTGCGCATCGCCGCCGACCTCGGCTACGAGGTCAGTGAGGGCCGTATCTCCGTGAACGACTGGAAGAACGGCAACGCGGACGGATCGCTGACCGAGGTCTTCGCGTGCGGCACGGCAGCGGTGATCACGCCGGTCGGCTCCGTGAAGTCCACCCGCGCCGACTGGACCGTCGCCGACGGCCGCCCCGGTGAGGTGACGATGAAGCTGCGCAAGGCGCTGCTCGACATCCAGACCGGCCAGGCCCCCGACGCGCACGGCTGGATGCACCCTCTGGGCGGCTGACCGCCCGCGTAGGTACGCGGCGCCGCAGGGGGACTTCCCCGCGGCGCCGCATCGTTTCGTGTGCCGCCGCTCTTCATGGCGGCCGGCGCGTTCCGTGGTGCGGGGCGCGCCCGGTGCGCCGGGCCCAGGGGAGCAGCGCGGTCGCGATGCCGTACTCGTGCCGCCGCCGGTCGGCGAGGGTGCGGGTGCCGTGCGGCCGGAGGACACCCGTGAGGCCGGTTGCCCGCATCCTGAGACCGTGTCCCACGTCCGCGGGTCCTGTGGCAGACTGCCGATGTGTCCTCGTTCGCCGTGATTATCGGCCACAGGCGCGCCGGTCCTCAGTGATCGCAGAACCGCAGACCATCGCGGCGGCGACCACCGTGTCCCAGACCCGCGCGCAGACCTCTCGCACCCGCGAGGGGTTTTTTCGTTTCCCGGCCCACCCGCGCCGGAGACGGCGGAGCGCGAGGGATGATGGGGGCAAGTGGAGCCAGGTCTTCCGGAACCACTCACCCGACAGGAGTTGGAACAAACCATGACGGCCGTACTGGACGACAGCTTTCACGTCTTCGACACGACGCTGCGCGACGGCGCGCAGCGCGAGGGCATCAACCTCACCGTCGCCGACAAGCTGACGATCGCCCGTCACCTGGACGACTTCGGGGTGGGCTTCATCGAGGGCGGCTGGCCCGGCGCCAACCCGCGCGACACCGAGTTCTTCGCCCGTGCCGCCGCCGAGCTGGACCTGCGGCACGCCCAACTGGTGGCCTTCGGCGCCACACGCCGCGCCGGCGGCAGCGCTGCTGAGGACCCGCAGGTCAGGGCGCTGCTGGAGTCGGGCGCCCCGGTCGTCACCCTGGTCGCCAAGGCCCACGACCGGCATGTGGAGCTGGCCTTGCGCACCACGCTCGAGGAGAACCTGGAGATGGTCCGGGACACCGTCTCCCACCTGCGTTCGAAGGGCCGCCGCGTCTTCGTCGACTGCGAGCACTTCTTCGACGGCTACCAGGCCAACCCGGGCTACGCCACCCAGGTCGTGCGGGTCGCCCACGAGGCCGGCGCCGACGTCGTCATCCTGTGCGACACCAACGGAGGGATGCTCCCCGCCCACGTCACCGCCGTCGTGCGCGGCGTGCTCGCCGAAACCGGCGCCCGTCTGGGGATCCACGCGCAGGACGACACCGGCTGCGCCGTCGCCAACACCCTGGCCGCCGTCGACGCGGGCGCCACCCACGTCCAGTGCACCGCCAACGGCTATGGTGAGCGGGTCGGCAACGCCAACCTCTTCCCGGTCGTGGCGGCCCTGGAGCTCAAGTACGGCCGCAAGGTGCTCCCCGCCGGCTCCCTCGCCGAGATGACCCGCATCTCGCACGCCATCGCCGAGGTCGTCAACCTCGCTCCCTCCACCCACCAGCCGTACGTGGGAATCTCGGCCTTCGCCCACAAGGCGGGGCTGCACGCCTCGGCGATCAAGGTCGACCCCGACCTCTACCAGCACATCGACCCGGAACTCGTCGGCAACACCATGCGCACGCTGGTCTCCGACATGGCCGGCCGTGCCTCGGTGGAGCTGAAGGGCAAGGAGCTCGGCGTCGACCTCGGCGACGACCGCGAGCTGATCGGCCGCGTGGTGGGGCGGGTCAAGGACCGTGAACTCGAGGGCTACACCTACGAGGCTGCGGACGCCTCATTCGAACTCCTGCTGCGCGAGGAGGTCGACGGCCGGCCGCTGCGGTACTTCCGCGTCGAGTCGTGGCGGGCCATCGTCGAGGACCGCCCCGACGGCAGCCACGCGAACGAGGCGACGGTGAAGGTGTGGGCCGACGGCCAGCGCATCGTCGCCACCGCTGAGGGCAACGGCCCGGTCAACGCGCTGGACCGCGCGCTGCGCGTCGCGCTGGAGCGGACCTATCCGCAACTGGCCAAGCTGGAGCTGGTGGACTACAAGGTGCGCATCCTGGAGGGCAGGCACGGCACGGAGTCCATCACCCGGGTGCTGGTCTCCACATCCGACGGCAGCTGCGAGTGGTCCACCGTCGGCGTCGGCGAGAACATCATCGCCGCCTCCTGGCACGCCTTGGAGGACGCCTACGCCTACGGGCTGCTGCGCGCCGGTGTGGAGCCGGGCCGGGACGACTGACGGCCGCCGGCCGCCGGCCGTCGGCCGGTGACCCGTTTCCCGAACACCGAGGCGGGGAGAGACGACGGACCCGGACCCGGACGAGGCGCCGCGACCGGGTCCGCCTCCCCACCCCCGAAAGGCCGTCAGGCCGCGTACGGATCGACCTGCCCGCCGCCGCGCCGCGGCGCCGCGCCGCTGTCCGTCGTACGTCCCGCGACGGCGCCCGCAGGTGGACGCCGCTGCCAAAAGTGGACACCCGTGGCCCGGCTCGTTACGGTCGAGATGTCGACGCCGTTGCCCAGGGGATGAACTGACCCGCAAATCAGACGGCGTACGGGCCGGTGTCGTCCGGCCAAGGTGGTGCCCGGCGGACCGCAGTGCCATGCCGCCCCGGCCCGATCCTCGAGCTGTGACGCGCTGCCGGCCGAGTCGAGGCACCAGCCGCGCGTACCAGATTCCAGGGAAGAAGAAAGTCATGCGCGCCAAGCGAAGCATCGCAGTGTCGGCAACACCGCTCCTCGCCGCCGTGGCACTGGCGTTCTCGCCCGCGGTGGCGACCGCGGCACCGGCGGACACGCCGCACTCCGTGTCCGCGCCGGAGGCCCCCGCAAAGGAGGACCCCAAGTTCCAGCAGGGCTACAACGCCGGGGCGCTCGACGGCAAGTTCGACGGCAGGACGTGCTCGTACTACGACTCCTACAGTCCGCAGACCACGAACTCGAAGTACAAGGCGGGCTACCTGAGCGGGTACAACGCCGGCTACAACGTCGCCTGCAAGGACTGACACGCGGCCCGGCCGCCGCACGCTCACAGCGAGGCAGCCGGGCGTGCGCCCCTACGACGACTGACCCGTCAGTGAACTGACGCTTGATCAGGCGCATGGGTGCGGACGGGTGTTCTGCGACACGGGATCGCCCGGACCTCGTCGGGCGGCGCCGGCGGGCCGACCTGGCAGACGCCACCGGCGGGCGCGGCGCCCATCCGCCCGGGAGCGGTCGCCCGGAACGCCCGCCCGGAACGCCCGCCCGAAAACGGCCGCCCGAAAACGGCGCACACTGACGTGCGTCAGTGCGCCCAGGAGCGCACGTCCACCGGGTCGCCCACCGCGATCGCGCCCGGCCGCAGGACCGCCGCCTTCATCGCGAAGCTCACCCTGTTGCCGAACTCGGGTTCCCTCCGGTAGCCGGCCAGGGTGCGCACCGGCTCGGGACCGGCCGTGCGGCCGGTCGCCTGGTCGACCAGGGGCACGGAGCAGCGCGTGGCGCGGACGGAGTAGCCGATCCGCGTGGTGCCGACGTCCATGATCCGCACCCGGTCCTCGGTGTGGGGCTCGCTCCAGCCGGCGACCACGATGTTGGGGCGGAAGCGGTCCATGGGCACGGGAGTGCCGCCGTGCTCGGTGATCCGCCGGTTGAGGTCGTCCAGCGAGGCGAGCGAGGCGACGGAGAGGGCGTGGGCGTCCGCGAAGTTGACCTTGCCGGGGTGCTCGCCCCAGCCGTCCCGGTCGAACCCGGGGCGGACGCGCACCAGGCGCGAGGGCGCTCCCAACACCTGCGAGAACCACCGCGCGGCCTCCTCGCCCTGGTCCACCGCCGGGCCCTGGGGCCGGTCGAAGATGCTGACCTCGCGCAGCGGGCCCTCATCCACCGCCTCGACCGTGAGTTCCCCGGCGCCGGGCGCGGACAGCGCCACGTGCTTGCCGTCGTCGATGACCTCCGCGCGCACGAGGGCCATCCGTGGCAGCGTGCGCTGGCTGCGGAAGGCGCCGTCAAAGGCGTCGACGACCATGAACGTACGGTCGTGGACCAGGCCGGTCGCGGTGACGTCCGTGCCGTCCAGGGGCACTCCGGCGCAGCCCTTGACGGGATAGCAGATCAGCGAGTGCACGGTTGCGGCGGTCATACGGTTCGTCCTTCCGGGGCGGGTCAAACCATTCGACCACGTCCCGAGCCGAACGTATCGTCACCGGGTGACCGATGGCACCGAGATATCTATCAGGCCCGCCGAGGCCGTGGACGCCGGCGTGATCACCGCGGTCTTCCTCGCCTCCCGGGCGGCCGCCATGCCCTGGCTGCCCCGGCTGCACAGCGACGAGGAGACCCGGCGGTGGATCGCGGGCATCGTCCTCGCCCAGTGCCGGGTGTGGGTGGCCGAGCAGGCCGCCACCGGCGCCGTGCTCGGTTTCGCGGCCCTGGACGGCGACTGGCTGGAGCACCTCTATCTGCGGCCCGACGCACGCGGACGGGGCATCGGCGCCCTGCTCCTCGACGAGGTCCTGCGGCACCACCCGGACGGCCCACTCTCGCTCCACGTGTTCCAGCGCAACACCGCGGCGCGCGCGTTCTACGAACGGCAGGGCTTCCGCCCGGTCCCGGGCAGCGCGGGGATGGCGAACGAGGAGGGGGAGCCCGACCTGACCTACCGTCGTGCGCCGGTGGACACCCGGTGACCAACGGCACATGTACCGACCGGTAACGAGACAGGCCCGCGGATCATAGGGTGAGCGCCGTACGCTCCCCACCCTCGAACCCCGGGAGACCGCATGCGTTCCGCGAAGGACTTCTTCCGACCGCTGGCCGTGGGGGCCCCGGCCCCTGTGCGGGAAGTGCCGTTCCGGCCGTCGCGCATGATCCACTTCTTTGATCCGAGCAACGAGAGGATGGCGGCGAAGGTCCCCGCCATCGCCTCCACGGTGGACGTCCTGCTCGGCAACCTGGAGGACGCCGTCTCCGCCGACCGCAAGGAGGCGGCCCGGGCCGGCCTGGTCGCGGCGGCCAAGGCCCACGACTTCGGCGGTACCCAGCTGTGGACCCGGATCAACAGCCTCGACTCGCCGTGGGCGCTGGACGACCTGCTGACCCTCGTCGCCGAGATCGGCCACAAGCTGGACGTCGTCATGGTGCCCAAGGTCGAGGGCGCCGAGGACATCCACTACGTCGACCGGCTGCTCGCCCAGCTGGAGGCCAAGGCGGGCATCGGACGGCCGATCCTCGTCCACGCGATCCTCGAGACCGCGACGGGCGTGGCGAACGTCGAGGAGATCGCGGGGGCCAGTCCCCGGATGCAGGGCATCTCCCTCGGCCCCGCCGACCTCGCGGCGAGCCGCCGTATGAAGACCACCCGGGTGGGCGGCGGGCACCCCGGATATCTCGTGCGGGAGGACCCCAAAGGCGCGCTGGACGCCCAAGGGGAGTCCGAACAGCCGCGGCTGACCTTCCAGCAGGACCTGTGGCACTACACGATCGCACGCATGGTCGACGCCTGCGCCGCGCACGGGATCCTGCCGTACTACGGCCCCTTCGGCGACATCAAGGACACCACCGCCTGCGAGGACCAGTTCCGCAACGCCTTCCTGCTCGGCTGCGTCGGGGCCTGGAGCCTGCACCCGGTGCAGATCGAGATCGCCAAGCGGGTCTTCTCCCCGGAGCCGGCCGACGTGGCCTGGGCGCGCAGGGTGATCGAGGCGATGGGAGACGGCACCGGCGCGGTGATGATCGACGGCAAGATGCAGGACGACGCCACGGTCAAGCAGTGCCGTGTCGTCGTCGACCTCGCGGAGGCCCTTGCCGCCCGCGACCCGGAGCTGGCCGAGGCGTACGAGGCCGCGTACAAGGAGCTGGAGCCGAACCGATGACCGACGCGATCCTGCGGCCGCGCCGCTCCGTCCTCTACATGCCCGGCGCGAACGAGCGCGCCCTGGAGAAGGCCAAGACCCTCCCCACGGACGCGCTCATCCTCGACCTGGAGGACTCCGTCGCGCCCGATGCCAAGCCCGACGCACGCAAGCGGGTCGCCGCGGCCGCCGCCTCCGGCGAGTACGGCCACCGGGAGGTCGCCATCCGGGTGAACGCGCCCGGCACCCCCTGGCACGAGGACGACCTGCGGGCCGCCGCCGAGGCCGGGCCGGACGCCGTGGTCGTGCCCAAGGTCGACTCGGCCGCGATCGTGCACGCCGTCGAGCGCGCCCTGGAGGCCGCCGGAGCGCCGGACCGCACCGCCATCTGGGCGATGGTGGAGACCCCGCGCGCGATGCTGGACGCCCGTGCCGTCGCGGCCGCCTCCGAGCGGCTGCGGGTGCTGGTCATGGGGACCAACGACCTCGCCAACGAGCTGCATGCCGCGCACGTCCCCGGCCGCGCCCCGCTGCTCACGGGACTGTCCCTCGCTCTTCTGGGTGCGCGCGAGGCCGGCAAGGCGATTCTGGACGGTGTCTACAACGACGTCACCGACGAGAGCGGCTTCGAGGCGGAGTGCCTCCAGGGCCGGCAGTTCGGCTTCGACGGGAAGACCCTGATCCACCCGCGGCAGGTGGAGATCTGCAACAAGGTGTTCGCGCCCTCGCCGGAGGAAGTGGACAGGGCGCGGCGCGTCATCGAGGCATTCGACGAGGCCCTGGCCGAGGGGCGCGGGGTCGTCACCGTGGACGGCCGGATGATCGAGAACCTCCATGTGGATGACGCCCGGCGTGTCCTTGCCCTGGCCGCGGCGGTGTCCGGTCGATAGCGCTCACGCGGAGTCCGGGTGGACGACCGCTACAAAGAAAAGGCCCCGCACGTGCTGTGCGGGGCCTTTCTTGTGTTGGTTCTGTCCAGATGCTCCATGAAGCGGGTCCGGACACTGTACGAAGTCGACGCCGATCTCGACGGCCCTGCGCTCGTATGGTCGATGGCATGAGCGTTTTGGACGAGGTGCCGACCCAGCCCGCCGGGGCCGAAGGGGCCGAAGAGGCCGCGCAGCCGGCGAACGACGCCCGCGGGCGCGTCGCGGAGCTGCACGCCATCCGCGAGCAGGTCCGGCTCGGCCCCAGCGAGAAGGCCACCCAGGCACAGAAGGCCAAGGGCAAGCTGACCGCGCGCGAGCGCATCGAGCTGCTGCTCGACGAGGGATCCTTCAACGAGGTGGAGCCGCTGCGCCGGCACCGCGCTACCGGCTTCGGCCTGGAGGCGAAGAAGCCCTACACCGACGGCGTCATCACCGGCTGGGGCACCGTCCACGGGCGGACCGTCTTCGTCTACGCGCACGACTTCCGGATCTTCGGCGGCGCCCTGGGCGAGGCGCACGCCAGCAAGATCCACAAGATCATGGACATGGCCATCTCGGCCGGCGCTCCGCTGGTCTCGCTCAACGACGGCGCCGGCGCCCGCATCCAGGAGGGCGTCTCGGCGCTCGCCGGCTACGGCGGCATCTTCCAGCGCAACACCCGCGCCTCCGGGGTGATCCCGCAGATCTCCGTGATGCTCGGCCCCTGCGCCGGCGGCGCGGCGTACTCGCCGGCTCTGACGGACTTCGTGTTCATGGTCCGGGAGACCTCCCAGATGTTCATCACCGGCCCGGACGTCGTCCAGGCCGTCACCGGCGAGAAGATCTCCCAGAACGGTCTCGGCGGCGCCGACGTCCACTCCGAGGTCTCCGGTGTCTCGCACTTCGCGTACGACGACGAGCAGACCTGCCTGGAGGAGGTCCGCTACCTGCTGTCGATGCTGCCGCAGAACAACCGCGAGAACCCCCCGTCGGTCCCCGCCGCGGACCCGGCCGACCGGCGCGGCGACGTCCTGCTGGACATCGTCCCGGCCGACGGCAACCGCTCGTACGACATGCACCAGGTCATCGAGGAGCTCGTCGACGACGGCGAGTACCTGGAGATCCACGAGCGCTGGGCGACCAACATCATCGTGGCCCTGGCCCGCCTCGACGGCCAGGTCGTCGGCATCATCGCCAACCAGCCCGCCTCCCTTGCCGGCGTCCTCGACATCGAGGCCAGCGAGAAGGCCGCCCGCTTCGTGCAGATGTGCGACGCCTTCAACATCCCGCTCATCACCCTTCTGGACGTCCCCGGCTTCCTGCCGGGCGTCGACCAGGAGCACGGTGGCATCATCCGGCACGGCGCCAAGCTGCTGTACGCGTACTGCAACGCGACCGTGCCGCGGATCTCGCTGATCCTGCGGAAGGCGTACGGAGGTGCCTACATCGTCATGGACAGCCAGTCGATCGGCGCCGACCTGACCTACGCCTGGCCGACCAACGAGATCGCCGTCATGGGCGCCGAAGGCGCCGCGAACGTGATCTTCCGTCGCCAGATCGCCGAGGCCGACGACCCCGACGCCATGCGCGCCCGCATGGTGAAGGAGTACAAGTCCGAGCTCATGCACCCCTACTACGCCGCCGAGCGCGGCCTGGTGGACGACGTGATCGACCCCGCCGAGACGCGCGAGGTCCTGATCCGCTCGCTCGCGATGCTCCGTACCAAGCACGCCGACCTGCCGTCCCGCAAGCACGGCAACCCGCCCCAGTAAAGGGAGAGACGAACCCCGTGAGCACCCCCGCCGACAGCACCTCCGCCGCCCTCGTGCGTGTGGAGCGCGGCCACGCCAGCGACGAGGAACTGGCTGCCCTCACCGCTGTCCTGCTCGCCCGCGCCGCGGCCCGGGGCCAGGACGCGACCGACTACGTCCGGCCCCGCTCCACGGCAGGCTGGCGCCGCCTGGAGCGGCAGTCCGGCTTCAGCGCGCCCCACAGC
>NZ_CBDRBL010000114.1:0-15262 GCF_965342175.1 Actinacidiphila sp. bgisy167 | reverse complement strand
TCTCCACCGGGGTCATCAGCTCCAGCACCGCGTAGCCGCCGCGGCTTTGCGGTCCGAAGCGGTCCACGTTCCGTTCGCTGTCGGGGCGCTTGATCGAGCTGCAGCCGTGGAAGAAGACCGTCCGGAACGGCCCGAACCGCACGCCGGGAGTGGTCGGCCGCGCCAGCGGGCCGGCGAGGACCTCGAACAAGCGATGGACAGGCGCCGAACCAACCCTGCGACGCAGGTCGCGCAGAGCCTTCGTGGACGGCCACGCAATTTCCAGCCCGGCGCCCGCCAGTGCGCGGTCAGCTTCTGCCATACCAGCCGGTATCCGACCTCCGGAAACAGACACATCGCGGGCAGAGTAGACCCCGACCCGCGTGGGCAGGTCGCGTACCGGCGCTGCACGCACCGGGTCGCTCCGGCAGGGGTGGCGGGACCGCGGCGGCGGTGGATGCGTTTTAGGTGAGCGCGGTAGGCCGCGACACCCTCAACCGTGCCGCGCTTGCCCACGTCGACGAGCTCGCCACTTTGGAGGCGATGCCCGAGACTGTCATCGCCCGGGTCCGCAGCGGGCTGAGCGCCCGCCTCGTTCAGGACACCGACAGTCGACGCGCATGGCCGCAGTATCGCGGCGCCCCCCTCCACCCGAGCCGTCCGGCGGCCTCCCGCGTGTCGGGCGCGCCCGTACCCCTGTCGCCCCGACCGGGCGGGGGAAGCCCGTGGGGGCGGCACGGCTCTCGCAGCCCGCCAAGGCACTCACCAGGCGTCGCGCCGGTCGTTTCCGGCACGCGGGACGGAGCAGTACCGGCGGGGCGCCGGGCACTGTATCGTTCGGCCAACGTCGCGTGCCGGTGGCAGACCGTGTCAGGCATGGAGGCGCCGGATCGAAGGAGGCCGACGATGCACGCGTCGTACCCTTCGCTCTCGCGTGACTGAGCGCGAGACGACCAGGCTCGTCGCCTGGAGCCAGGAACTCCGTCGGGTGCACCACCGACTGCGCGAAGCGCTGTCCGTGACGCGCGCGGCCCTTGCCGACGGCACGCCCGGTGAGGCCGCCACGCGGGAACTGCTGCTGTACTGCCACGGCTTCTGCGCGGCTCTCGACGCCCACCACCAGGGGGAGGACCGCACCCTGTTCCCTGCGCTGGCGGCTTCGCACCCTCGCTTGCGCCCGGTGCTGCGCTCGCTCCAGCAGGATCACTCGATGATCGGGCACCTGCTCGGCGGGCTCCAGGCCGCGGTCGCCGGTGCCGCACCCCCCGAGGAGCTTGCCCGCCACCTCGAGGGCATCGCCGCGATCATGGAGAACCACTTCCGCTACGAGGAGCGGCAACTGCTCACGGTGCTGGAGACCCTCGAACTGGCAGCCGGACCCGGTGAGGTGCTGGGCCCGCTGTGATGGCCGTCGCCGGGGCGGTCCCCTGTCCGTTCGGGACCGCCGGGCGACGTGCTCCTGGTCACAGACGGGCCGGCGGGTGTCATAGCGGCGGGTGCCGCCCGGTCGAGGTCGTGAGGGCCCTTCGTAGGCCCGTATGACCACCGCAGGAGGGACACTCCATGACCACACCCGTCGTCGCGATCGCCTACCACTCCGGCTACGGCCACACGACCGTTCTCGCCGAGGCCGTGCGGGACGGCGCCGTGGAAGCCGGCGCCGTCGTCCACCTGGTGAAGGTCGACGAGATCACCGAGGAGCAGTGGGGACTGCTCGACGCCGCCGACGCGATCGTCTTCGGCTCGCCGACCTACATGGGCACGGCGTCAGGTGCCTTCCACCAGTTCGCGGAGACCACCTCCAAGCGCTGGTCCGTCCACTCCTGGAAGAACAAGCTGGCCGCCGGGTTCAGCAACTCCGGCGCCAAGAGCGGCGACAAGCTCCACACGCTGCAGTACTTCGCCATCCTCGCCGCACAGCACGGCATGACCTGGGTCAGCCTCGGCCTGCACCCGGGCTGGAACAGCACCGCCTCATCCGAGGACGACCTCAACCGCCTCGGCATTTACCTCGGCGCGGGCGCCCAGACGCACACCGACGTCGGCGCGGACGAGGTCCACAAGGCGGACATCGCGACCGCTGAGCACCTCGGCCGGCGGGTCGCCGAGCAGGCACGCGTCTACGCCGCGGGACGCGCGGTCGTAGGCGGCTGACCGCCGGTTCCCCGACGCCTGACCCAGCCCCGCCCCGTCGCCTTCGCCGGCTGTCACAGCTCGCCGGGCAGCCCGGTCACTTCTTGCGAACCGCACGCACAGACAGCACCCGCAGACAGCACTCACAGACAGAGGAGCTCACCATGGAAGCGCGCGTGAACTACTTCGGCCACGCCCTCGCCGGCAAGGTCATGAGGCACCTGAACTCGGCGAGCAAGGTACTGGCGGAGTCCACGCTGCCGGTCCTGACCCAGGAGCTGGTCAAGATCCGCGCCAGCCAGATCAACGGCTGCGGTTTCTGCACCGACATGCACACCAAGGAGGCCGCCGCGGCCGGTGAGACCTCGGTGCGTCTGAACCTGATCGCCGCCTGGCGCGAGGCCACCGTCTTCGACGAGGCCGAGCGTGCGGCCCTGGAGCTGGCGGAGGAGGCCACCCGGATCGCCGACGCCTCCGGTGGCGTCCCGGACGCGGTCTGGGAGAACGCCGCCAAGCACTACGACGAGGACCAGCTGGTCGCGCTGATCTCGCTCATCGCCGTGATCAACGCGTACAACCGGATCAATGTGATCAACCAGCAGCCGGCCGGCGGCTACCAGCTCGGCATGTTCGGCTGATCCACGGTCGCCGCCTCCGGCCCGGCCGTTCCGTCCGCCTCCGTCCCCGTGCCCGGCCACGGGGACGGGGACGGCGTGGCGCACCGCGGCCGTCCCCACCGGCGCCGTTCCGCTCACGGCGCCCACCGGCGCCGTTCCGTCTGCCCCCGCACGTCAGCGGGCGGCGTCCGCGGCATACTCTCCCCGAGCCCGGTGTCACCCCGCCGCCGCGCCGGACGATCCGATGACGACCACCCGTGCCCACGCGGGCGGCGTGTCCGGCACATGGTCGGGGCCGTCCTCGCGCCATGAGCCGCCCCGGCCCTCGCGCGGAAAGAGGCCCACGACGGTGCGGCAGGCCGGACGCGACCGCGGCCAGGGCGTCTGGCCGTCGGTCAGCACCACCACGACGTCCGGCCTGGGCCAAAGGCGCAGGGCGCGCGCGAAACCGCTGCGCAGGTCGGTGCCGCCGCCGCCCACCAGCGGGATGCCCTCGGCGCCGCACAGGGGGTGGGCGATCCGTGCCGCGGCGTCGCAGGACACGACGGTGACCATGTCACGGCGACCGCCCACGGCGCGGGCGATGGCAGCGACTTCGAGGAGCGCGCTGCCCAGCTCGGTGTCACTGACCGAAGCCGACGTGTCGATGACGACGCAGACGCGGGGAGGTCTGCGCCGCAGGCTCGGCAGGACGGCGCCGGGCACCCCGGCCGACCGGCGCGAGGGCCGGCCGTAGCTGTAGTCCTCGCCCGCGCCGGAAGCGGAGGCCGCCGAGCGGACCGCCGCCCCCAGCAGTTCCCGCCACGGCTGCGGCGGGTGGAACGCCTCGTCGGCCCACCTCCGCCAGCTCTTCGGCGCGTGCCCCGGACGGCCGTTGATGCCCTGCGCCACACGGAAGCGGATAGCGTCGCGTTCCTGCTCGCTCAGGCCGTGGCCGCCCTCCGGGCCGAGATCCCACTCCCGCGCCAGGCCGTCCGCGCCGCTGCCGCAGTCCAGCCAGACGAAGTCACGGGTGAGCGGTCCGATGCCGAACCGTCCGGCATACTCCTCCATGAGCAGGCCTCCGGGCAGCCCCAGGGAACTCGGGAGGACCGCTCCGGCGGGAGTCTCCAGCCCCTCGCCGAATGCGTCGTCGTTGATCTCGCAGTCCGCGGCGATGTTCATCCGCAGCCGTTCCGCCGGACCCTCCGTCCCCCGCTCCTGTGCGAGGCGGTCCCCGCGACCGTGGTGGTCGCGGAGCAGATGGGACACCTCGTGCACCCACACCCCCGCCAGTTCCCCGAGCGGCGTGCGGTCCACGAACCCGGGCGAGACGTAGCACCGCCAGTACGCGTCGACGGCCATCGTCGGCACGTGCCGTGACTCCACGACGTGCAGCGCGAACAGTGCCGTCGCCAGATACGGACGGACCCGGGCGGCGTGCAGCCGGGCGGCGAAGAGCTTCTCACGGTCCAGCGCCGACGGCGCCCGCTCGCTCACCGGCCGGCCTTCGCCGCGACGGTCCCGGATCGGCCCGCCGCGCGGTCGGCACGCCGGGACAGCGTGACGACTCCGGCCAGGCGATCGATGACGGCGGGGACGTCCCAGTCCTCGCGGCGCAGCGAGGCGAGCGTGGTCGCGGGAACGACGACCAGGTCGGGGGCCCCGCTCTCCAGGGCCCGGACGAGCAGGGCCCACGCCGCGTCCCAGCGGGACTTGTCCGGGCGGTTGCGGACGGCGGCGACCACACCGTCCAGTACGGCCTGCCGCAGGTCCCCGCGCTCGGGAAGCACGGCGCCTGCCGGGTCGGCGAGCAGTTCCTCGGGGTCGGGAAGGTCCATCCGGTCCATGCTCGCCAGCAGTTCCAGGCCCGGCCCGTCCCCCACGGTGCCCCGGACGAGCAGCGAGAGCGCCTCCCGGGAGGCACCGGCCGCGGTGGCGAAGGCGATCAGAGACAGCGTCATCTCCCAGCTGCGCGGGGACGGCCAGGCGCCGCCGCGGCGGGTCTCGTCGGTGGGGATGCGGTGGACGAGCCCCGGGCGGGCGGCGAGCAGCCCGCACACCGCGCGCCGGGCGAAGTCCACGGCCCCGGGCAGCTTGCCGGGGTCGAGTCGCGGCAGCGTCGCCCGCGGCCAGGTCCCGCCCAGTCCGCGGACCACCACGTCGTGGTCGTGGGTCCACTGGAGGTGGACGAACCGGTTCGCCAGCGGCGCGCTCAGTTCCCAGCCGTCGGCCGCCGAGGAGCGGGGGTTCGCGGCGGCCACGATGCGGACCCCGGGCGGCAGCCGAAGGGCGCCGATTCGCCGTTCCAGCACCAGCCGGAGCAGCGCCGCCTGAACAGCGGGCGGGGCGGTGGACAGTTCGTCGAGGAAGAGCAGCCCCCGGCCGGCCCGCACCAGCCGGACCGCCCAGTCCGGCGGAGCCATGGGGACGCCCTGCTCGGCGGGGTCGTCCCCGACGACCGGCAGTCCCGAGAAGTCGGACGGCTCGTGGACGCTGGCGATCACCGTGGTCAGTGGGAGGTCCAGCGCGGTGGCGAGCTGGGTGAGGGCCGCGGTCTTGCCGATCCCCGGCTCTCCCCACAGCAGCACCGGCAGATCGGCCGCGACAGCGAGGGTGAGGGCCTCCAGCCTGGTGTCCGGGCGCGGCTCGGTGGCGCTTCGCCGCAGCAGGGTCAACAGAGCTTGGGCGACCTCGAGTTGAGGGACGTCCTTCCGGTCGGAGGGCAGGGTGGACGGAGCGTGCGTGGACATGGGTGATCACCTCGGGGGTTCGTGAAGCGGAGGATGTGCGGGGGCGGGCGGGTGCGGGGACGCGCGGGTGCGGGGACGCGGCGCGACAGCCGGGTCAGCGGGCGGTGCGCTGCCGCGGGTGCGGCCTGCCGGGGCGGGAACGGGCGCGGAGCCCCGGGACGGGGTCGCGCGGCGGCACCCGTCCGGGAGCGGGTCCGGCGAGACCCGCCCTGAACAGGCCGTAGGCCACGCGCCGTCGGGCGGCCGCCTCCAGTTCGTCCCGCAGTGGCCCGTCGCGCAGCACCGCGCCGGGACCGAGCAGCCCCTCGACGACGGCCAGCGCCCCGGCGACGTCGCCGTGGTCCAGCCGTGCCCGTACATCGGCGAGCGATTCCGGACGGCGGTGCGCACGGTCGACGGCCCGCAGGCAGGGCAGCGGGACACCGGTCAGCGCGAGCAGCAGTTCCTCGCGGCGCATCTCGTCAGGGTCGTGGTCCAGCGCGGTCAGCACACCGTCGACCAGGCCGATCCGGTGCAGTGCGCCCCGGCACTCCACTGGGCGCGGCCGCCCCTCGAGCCCCTCCCTCCCCTCGGGCCGGGAGGGGTGCGACGGTCGGTACCCGGGCGCGAGCGCGGCGGCGACCAGCGGGTGGAGCCGGTCGGCCCCGATCAGTCCGGCATCGAGCAGCTCGACGTCCGGCGGAACCCAGGTGGCGGCGTCCGGCAGTACGGGCAGCCGCCGCCCGCCCCCGCCGTCCGCGGGCGCATCCGTGATCCGCGCCCCGGACGCTCCCTCGCCGTCGGCCGCCACCCGCACGAGCAGCCGGTGGCGGGAGCTCAGGCGCACGGTGACGGCGCCGGTGGTCCGGCCTTCGGCCCGCAGCACCCTTCGCGCCTCGTCCTCCCACCGGTCGACCGCGCAGCGCTGGAGCGGCGGCATGGGCACGTACGGCCACGGGTCGTGGAGGGCCGGGGGTTCGGCGGGCCGGCGGCCGGCTCCGGCGCGGAACGGCAGGTCACCGGTCCTGCGGACGTCCCACAGATGGCGGTGCAGGTCGAGGCGGAACCTGCGGTGCGGGCGAGCGTGCGGATGGTGGAGGGCGCCCGCCGCGGGGCGCTCCGGGTCCCACAGCGCGAGGCTGAACCGCTGCCCGCCGTCCGCCCACGCGGGCGGTGTCCGGACGACGAGGTGCGCGTCGTCGGCGCCCTCAGAGCCCGGGGTTCCGTACCGGGCCAGGGAGATGGTCAAGCCCGGGCGCAGCAGACCGTCGGGGGCGATCCTCGGCATGTGCCACCGCAGCAGGTCGGGAGCGAGATGGCGCAGGTCGGCCCGGATACGGGCGGCGAGTTCCCGGCCGCGGGTACGGGCGAGGGAGCGCAGGTCGAGGTCGACGTCGATGCCGGCGGCGGCGCACGCCCCGGCCCAGTCACCGGTTCTGCGGCGGGCGGTCGCGGTCTCGACCATGGACGGCGGCACGGCGTACTCGCGCACGCTCAGCCAGAGGGAGAGGCGGGCGTCCTCGTTCGCGATCTGAGTGAGCATCAGCACTCACCTGGCGCGGAACGGACCCCCCATCGGAAAGGAGAGTGATTCGTCATCACGGGGAGCCTAGCCCTTCCCACGACGCCCTGTCAGGCCCTTTCCCGCGGCACGGCTGCCGACGGCACTCTCGCGGAGCCGCGGTGCGGGCGGCAGCCGAGCAGCCGGGCGGGCTCGCCCGGGGCGCGGGCCCCGGGCGGGGGACGGTCACCCGCCTTCCCCCCGTTTTGCCGTCTTTTTGCGGCCCGGCGGAATCAGACCCGCGGGGCCGGGGTTGCGCTCTACATGGCTACTCTCGGACTCATCGGCAGCGGACACATCGGCGGCACCGTGGCGAGGCTCGCGGTCGCCGCGGGCCTGGACGTGGTGCTCAGCAACTCGCGCGGACCGGAGACCCTCGGCGACCTGGTGGCCGAGCTGGGACCGCACGCCCGCGCGGCGACCCCGGCGGAGGCGGCCGCGGCAGGCGACTGGGTCGTGGTGACGATCCCGCTCAAGGCCTTCGCCCAGGTACCCGTGGCGCCGCTGGCCGGGAAGACGGTCATCGACACCGGAAACTACTATCCGCAGCGCGACGGCCGGATCGCGGCCCTCGAGGACGGGACCAGCACGGAGAGCGAGCTGCTCCAGGGCCATCTGCCGGACGCCCACGTGGTGAAGGGGTTCAACAACATCTTCTTCCGCCACCTCGCCGAGCTCGCCCGCCCGAAGGGCTCGCCCGACCGGACCGCACTGCCGATCGCCGGCGACGACGCCGCGGCCGTCGCCCACGCGGCGGAACTCCTCGACGTCCTCGGCTACGACGCGGTCGGCTACGGCACCCTCGCGGAGAGCTGGCGTTCCCAGCCGGGCACCCCCGTCTACGGTCTGCCGTACGCGGGCGGCCAGGGCGATTTCCCGAACGCCGCGTCGACGCCCGCTTCCGCCGAGGAGATCCGGAAGGCGCTCGCCGCCGCCACCCGCTGAAACGCTGGACGCGCCCGAAGCACCCGAAACACCCTGGAAGCGGGTGAAGCACCCCCACCCTCGCGGCCTCAGCCGACGGCGTCGGAGAATCTGTGAGCGACCCGCTGACCGGCGTCCTGGTCTGCTCGACCTGCGCGCCGCGAACTTCGCGCGGGTGGAGGTCGAGGAGCCAGGGCCATCGGCTTCTCAGGCAACCGGAACATCACGTTCGGCGCCGTGCTGCACGGCGGCTGCCGGATCGCGGTGGCCGGGGTCCGGGAGCCGGTGGCCCTGGAGGGGGGCGACTGCTACCTGATCGGCCGCGCCTACGAGCTGTCGGGCGGCTCCCCGGTCCCGGCCGCGCCGGGCGAGGAGGTCTTAGTTAGAGGTCGCGCGGATAGGCGGGGTGGAGGAAGGCGTTCCGGCAGCACCCTGAGAGGATCTTCGCCCGCTGTTCACCTGGGCGCCCACTGGTGCTGGTCCGATGGCGAGACGATCGCCTCTCCGACCGTCCGCGCAACGGAGAGACGATGCTCCCCAAGAGAACCCATGCCGCGCTCATGACCGCGGCTGTCGCCGCAGGCACGCTGGTGGCCGCGAGCCCGGCGCCGCCCGCTGCCCACCACCCGCAGACGGCGCCGGCGTTCCAGCGCACCGCGACCTTCCCCGTCTTCCAGAACCGCCCGGCCGGCGAGGACCCGGCCGCCGCGACCGTGGCCGAGATCTCGGCGGTCAGCGAGGACGGCCGCACCCTCGTCTACACCGACGCGCTGGCCCGCCGGATCGGCTTCCTCGACATCAGCGACCCGGGCGCCCCGCGCGGGCTGGGCACTCTGTCGCTGACCGAGCTCGGCGACGCCGAGGACGAGCCGACCTCCGTGGCCGTGGTCGGCCCGTACGTGCTGGTCGTGGTGAACACCAGCAGCGGCTACTCCACGCCCTCCGGCCGGCTCGACGTCATATCCCTGCGCGACCGCGAGCGGGTCACCAGCTTCGACCTGGGCGGCCAGCCGGACTCCATCACCGTCACCAAAGACAAGCGGTACGCCGCGATCGCCATCGAGAACGAGCGCGACGAGGAGGCGACCCCTCCCGGTGGTGAAGAGGGCGATCTGCCCCAGGCTCCGGCCGGCTTCGTCCAGATCGTCGATCTCAAGGGCGCCTCTCCGCGGCACTGGAGCACCCGGGCCGTGCCGCTGACCCGGCCCGACGGAAGCGCGCTGCCCGCGCTGACCGCCGCCGGGATCGTGGAGCCCACCGACCCGGAGCCGGAGTACGTCGCCGTCAACGGCCGCGACGAGCTCGCCGTGACGCTGCAGGAGAACAACGGCGTCGTCCTGATCGACCTGCCGACGGGCCGGATCACCAAGGCCTTCAGCGCCGGCACGGCCACCGTCAGCGGCATCGACACCGTCGATGACGGCGTCATCGACCAGACCGGCTCGATCACCGACGTGCGGCGCGAGCCCGACGCCGTCACCTGGATCGACGACCGCTACTTCGCAACCGCCAACGAAGGCGACTGGAAGGGCGGCACACGCGGCTGGACCGTCTTCGACAGCCGTACCGGCAAGGTCGCCTGGGACGCGGGCAACAGCTTCGAGCGCCTGGCCGTCCGCTACGGACTGCACGACGAGGACCGCGCGGGCAAGAAGGGCACCGAACCGGAGGGCGTGGTCGTCGCCACCTTCCACGGTGTGCGCTACGCCTTCGTCGGCTCCGAGCGGAGCAACTTCGTCGCCGTCTACGACGTCAGCCGCCCGACCGCCCCGGTCTTCCGCCAGATGCTGGCCACCACCAACGGCCCCGAGGGGCTGCTGCCGATCCCGTCGCGCGACCTGCTCGCGGTCTCCAGCGAGGTGGACGACGCCTCGACGGGCGTGCGGGCGTCGGTGAGCCTGTTCCGGCTGGGCCAGGGCGACCCGTCGTTCCCGAGCATCGTCTCGGCCCCGGACTCCACCGGTGCGCCGATCGGCTGGGGCGCGCTCGGCGCGCTGTCCGCCGTCCCCGGCAAGCCGCACGAGCTGTACACGGTCACCGACGCCGCGTACTCCGTCACCAAGATCATGACGATCGACACCTCGCGCAAGCCGGCGGTCATCACCCGGGCCCTCACCGTGAAGGACGCCGAGGGCAAGCCGGTCGGCTACGACGCCGAGGGCATCCACGCCCGTCCGCAGGGCGGCTTCTGGCTCGCCGTCGAGGGCGCGGCCGGCGACGGCAACGAGCTGGTCCGGCTGGACCGCGACGGAGTGACCCGGGAGATCGTCCCGCTCCCAGCGGACGTCGCCGCGGGCCTGGCGAAGCAGGGCTTCGAGGGGGTCACCGCCACCACCGATCGCCACGGCCGCGAGATCGTCTGGGCCACGCTGCAGCGGGAGGTCAAGGGCGACCCGGCCGGGGTCGTCCGGATCGGCCGCTACGACGTCCGGTCGGGCACCTGGAGCTGGTTCGGCTACCGGATCGGCACCACGGACACCCCGGGCGACTGGATCGGGCTGTCCGAGATCACGGCGGTCGGCGACAAGCTCGCCCTGATCGAGCGGGACAAGCTGAACGGCCCCGCCGCGAGGGTCAAACGCGTGTACACCGTCGACATGCCGCAGTCCGCCGCCCCGTCCGGTCCCCTCCAAGTGCTGCCCAAGAGGCTCGCGCACGACGTGCTGCCGGACCTGCGGGCGACGAACGGATGGACCCAGGAGAAGCTGGAGGGCCTCACCGTGGGCGGCGACGGGCGCGTCTACGCCGTGACCGACAACGACGCCCTGGCCGACGCCACCGGCGAGACGGTCTTCCTGGACCTCGGTTCCCGCCGTCAGGTCTTCGGGCAGCGCTGATCCGGCGCCCCACCCCGTACGGCCACCCGTCCGCCGGGAGCCGTACGGGGCGGCGGCGCGGCGCCCGCGTCGCGAGTGGCCCCTCGGTGACGCCTCGTCAGGACGGGGCCGTCGGCGCCCACGGCGGGCCGTCCGGCCGCCGCGCGAGGAAGACGAACTCCCTGCCGGGCCGGTCCGGGGCGTCCCGCACGTCGTCGAGGACGTAACCCTGCGCGGTCAACTCCGCCTCGATCTCCGCCCGCTCGTGGAACCGCAGGGTGGAGGTCGAGGTCAGCGGCTCCCCTTCCGCACCGATGAGATAGGTCCAGCGGAACGTCACCAGCGGCCCGCTGACGTCGAGCAGGTCCGCCCAGTACTCCACCGGACCGGTGCCCGGGACGTCCACGATCCGGTGCGACGCCTCGCGGTTCCAGCTCTCCCAGGCGCGCCGGGCCGGGTCCCGGGTCTCGAACACCAGCCGACCGCCGGGACGCAACGCGCCGAACGCCCGCCGCAGGGTCTCCCGCCACGCCTCCGGATCGGCGATCGCCTGGGCGACGTTGGCCGTCATCGTCACCAGGTCCACGCGCAGCGGCGGCAGCGCCGCGGCGTCACCCTGGATCCAGCGCACCCGTTCGCTCCCCGGCCGGGCTCTCGCGACGTCGAGGGCCGCCCGGGCCGGGTCGACGGCGGTGACCTCGACGCCGAGGCCGGCCAGCCGCAGCGCGAACACACCCGTCCCGCAGCCGATGTCCAGGACCCGGCGCGCGCCGAACTCCCGGACCAGGGCGGTGTACGCGTCGAGATCGTCGCGCCCGGGATCGAGAGCGTCGTAGAGCGCGGCCAGCCGCGGGTGCCGGAACTCCTCGTCTGCCATGCCGGGGACGCTACCCGCGGCGCTTTCACGCGCGCCTCTCCTTTCGCCGGCCCGCGCAGGTCCGCGCGACCGCCGACGCACCTCGCGGGCGCTTTTACCCGGATCGGCGATTCCCGTCAAGTCCCGAATTGCAGCGACGTGACGCCGGGCTCCGCCCCCGGCTTACTGGAGTCATCGGGTCAGCGCCTCCAGGGGCGGCCCACCACACACCACCCGAACCCCCATCAACGCTCGCAAAGGACAATGATCATGGCCCGCACCCTCGGTACCAAGCGCCTCGCCACCCTCGCCGCCGCGACCACCCTGGCCGCGGGAGGGGCGTTGATCCCCACCACCGCGTTCGCAGCCGACACGTCCTCCGAGTCGCACGCGGCCGCCGCGAAGGCCGGCCGAGGCGGCGGTCACGGCGGGGGCTGGGACCGCGGGGACCGGGACTGGGGGGACCGGGACCGGGGGCGCGGCGGCTGGAACCACAACGGCAACCGCCCCGACAGCAGTGGCAGCGGCAACGGCAGCATCATCATCGTGGTCGGCAACAACAACTCCACCAACGTCAACAACGGAACCATCAACAACGGCGTGATCCTGGACTGAGCACCCGCCGCGTCACTGCCGCCCTCGAACCACCAGCACCTCCGGCCACCGGAGGTGCTGTTCCCGTTCCCGGGCGGGGGTCACTGCTCGGAGCAGACCTGGTCGCCCGGCGAGGTGCGCACCCGCGCCAGGAGCCCGCGCAGGGTCGCGACATCCTGCGCCGACAGGTCGCCGAAGAGCCCGCGCTCGACCTCGTCCACCGCGGCACGGGCCTCGGCCAGGACGGCGCGTCCCCGGTCGGTGATGCCGACGATGTGCCGCCGCCGGTCGGCGGGGTCGCGCCGGCGCTCGACGAGCTGGGCGGACTCGAGGTCGTTGAGTATCGCGACCATGATGCTCGGATCCACCTCGAGCGCGGCGACAAGGCCCTGCTGCCCCATGGAGCCGCAACCGCCGAGCACCATCAGCGTGGCCCCCGCCCGCGGCGCCAGGCCGCAGGAGGCGAAGGCGTGCTGGACGCGGCTGTTGGCGATGGCGCCGTGCCGGGCCAGCAGGAAACCGAGCTGCTCCAGCGGGTCGGCGCCCGCAGCACCCTCAACCGTGTTCTCGTTCGCTGCCATGCCTTGATCGTAGCGCTGTCCCAACCATCACGGAAGACAGGTAATCCGTGACTTTCAACGATCTGACCTGCGGCAGGCAGCTTTCCCACCCTCGTTATTCCACTTCGCCCCATTCCTCGCGCGAGGCGATGGTCACACCTCACAAACGATTGACGCTCATCAATCATCTGCTAGGTTCCATTTCGACGGCGGCGCGCCGGACACCGAACCCCGGCTCCGCGCGATCGCCCCACCGACGGGAACCGGCACACCGGCCGAACCGTCCCGACGCCCCCCACCCCGGGGCACAGCACAAGGAGACACCGTCATGAACAAGTGGACCCGCGTCATCGCCACCTCCGCCGCCTCGGTGGCCCTCGCCGGCACCGCCCTGCTGGGCGCCACCGGATCCGCCTCCGCCGAACCCCGGCCCACCGGCCAGGACCGGCAGACCGCGACCGTCGGCAGCACGGCCTGGAACCAGGGGCCCGCCCGCCCCGGCACCAACGACTGGCGGTGGCACGACGAGATCACCCGCCACCACTACGACTACGGTCAGCACCGCGTGCAGTACTGGCGCGGCTACGACGGCAAGCTCTACCGCTTCGACGGCCACCGCCTGGCGCGTTGGAGCCACGGCCGCTGGGTGACCGTCTGGCGGTCCTACGGCCACGGGCCCGTCCGCTGAGCCCCGGTCCGGCTCCGGCACACCCCGCCCGGACCACGCCCCCCGGCGACCGGCGCCCCCGGACCGCCTGGGCAGGAAGCCGCGCCGGTGCCCGCCGCCCCGTCCACGTACGGCCCGGCACCGGCCGGCCCCGGCCCCACCCCGAGAACCCCACGCCCCGCCGCCCGCGGGCGCGAAGACCCGGAGAAGAACCATGCCCATGACCCTCCCGACGCCCAAACCCAACGGCCTGCTCGGCAGCGCCTTCGTGGCGATGCGCCGCCGGCAGACCCCGACCGCCGTCGCCCCGGGAACCGGACGGCATCGCGGCCGGCCCGCCACCGAACGTCTCACCTCTCTCGGCGCACCCGGCATGGGCGCCCACCGCCGTCCGCACGACACCACCACCCCGGACACCACGACCGCGCAGAACTGACGCACCGCCGAGCGGCGCCCACACGCACGTCCGCACCCACACCTGACGCACCGCCGAGCCGCGCCGATCTCCGCCCGGGCGCACCGCCGACCGGACGAGCCGACGCGCGTAGACGGTCGGCGTGCGCCCGCCTCGCGAGACCCCGCCCCGACCCTCCTCCCCGCCGGGAACCGCGCCATCGGCCCCGCCTCCGGCCGCGCCCCGCCTCGCGCTCCCGCGCCCCTCCCCGGAGCCCCGGGGGCCGGAAAACCTTCCGCACGCGCGCACGCGCCCGGCCGCCGAGCCGACCACCCCGGCCGGCGCCGCCCTCCCGCGCCCGGTCAGCAGACCCGTCGCGCGGCCCACACCCCACCGCGCTCGCCGGCACCGCCCTCGGTGCCGGCGTCGCCGTGTTCACGCACGCATGCGCCGAGCGGCCCACCACCGCCCCTCCCGGGCCTTCGCCCCTACCGCTCGCACGAGGCCACGCGGCGCGGGGCCCCACACCGCACAGCGCCTCCCGATGCCCCGCTCCCACCACCGCTCACTTACAAAAAGTTAGTGACTAATCCCTTCTTTGGCTCGCGGCGACCAGGTGTTCCACGGTGGATCCGCGGGACCCGCGCCCCTCGACCCCGGCGGCGCGGACCACCGAGCCCCCGGTGCCGTGACGCCGGGGAGCCGCCCCTCCAGAGGGCACCAACACATCTGACGCGACTGGAACTTCACATGGCTACGCTGCTGCACATCGACTCCTCCCTGCACCCGGGCTCCGACTCCCGCTCGCGCACCGTCGCGCTGACCTTCCGCGACGCGTGGCGGGAGCAGCACCCGGACGGCACCGTGCTCTACCGCGACCTCGCCGCGGACCCGCTGCCCCACCTCGACGTCCACGGCTTCTCCGCCGCCTTCGTCGACGACGCGTCCCGCACGCCCGAGCAGGAGGCGGCCCTGGCGAGCCGGCTGGCCCTGATCGAGGAACTGGAGCAGGCCGACGCCGTGCTCCTCGGGGCCCCGATGTACAACTTCACCATCCCCTCGACCCTCAAGAGCTGGATCGACCATGTGCTCATGGTCGGCCGCACGGCTGGCGACACCTCCACCGTCAAGGGCGTGCCGGTCACCGTCATCGCCAGCCGCGGCGGTTCGTACGCGCCGGGCACCCCGCGGGAGAACTCCGAGTACGTGCAGAACTACCTGCGGTCCATCCTCGGGGAGTACATGGGCCTGGATCTGGACTTCATCGTCCCCGAGCTGACCGCGGCGGCGTCCAACCCGGCCATGGCCGACCTCGTCCCGCTGGCCGAGGCCTCGTGGGCCCGGGCGCTGGAGGACGCGGCCGCCAAGGGCAAGGAGGTCGCTCGGCGCGTCGGGGCCGCCTGACGCACGGCCGTGGTCCTCCCCCCCGCGGGGACCGGCTCCCCCGTCC